>CAYLPH010000074.1:0-37060 GCA_964385495.1 uncultured Candidatus Solibacter sp. | reverse complement strand
CAAGATCGGCAAGGTCAAGCTCGGCTTTGCTGCGCGCCAGCAGGGCCACGCGAGCCCCGGCGTTCGCAAAACCGATCGCAAGGCGCTTCCCAACACCACGACCGGCTCCCGTGATCAGTACAGTCCGGTCCTGCAAGGGTCGCATTCGATTCGTGGGCTCCCCCCTAAGGTAGACAAACGTATAGGGAGAAAGTCAAGTTCCTTATTGGCGAGCCGGAGATCGAGTGTAGGCTGTATCGCCTACTGAAACGCCGGCGCAGCCATCGCCAGCGCCGCCTGTCGCAGCCGCTCCAATTCGTCCCTCTCCTCCCAGCCATAGGACCCGCTACGCAGCCGTACAGCCAGTAACCTGCCATCCGGCAGCGGGGAAAGCACCAGGCCGCCTACCGCGCCAAGGATCGGCAACTCCGTGACTTCACCCATACCCTTCGCGCAAAGATGTTCGGAGATCTGGCGGTAGATGCTTCGCAGCCAGACCAAATCGAAGCCAGCCGCTTCCGGCGCCGGTACGCATGTCTCGACAACCCCCGACTCGGTCAGGATCGCCGTCGCTTGGAACAAGTTGGAAGAGATACGCGCCAACTCGGGCCGCTCCTGCTGGGACACCGGAGCGGTCGCCGGCGGCTCCGGGATGTCTGGGGGATCGGCGTAGAGCGGCGGCAGGGGGAGGGGCTCATCGCTCTCGAAGGCTTCGTTCCACGCCGGCTTGCTCGGGGGCGGCTCGGCGGGCGGCGGCTCCGGCGGAGCGTTCAACGGCTCAAACGCCTCGAAATCCAAGCTAAAGTCAGTGGGTTCTTCAACCGCGAAATCGCCGACGGGCTCGCCTAGATCTTGGGCCCAGTCCATTTCACCCGGCAGATCCGACAGGATGCCGTCCGTATCGCCGGCGGCAAACATCGTCGTCTCGAACGCGAACTCGGCCGGTTCTTCCACCGGATCCGGAGTCTCCGTGATAACTCCCGGCATGAGGAACGAGGGTGGAGCCGCCTCGGCGGCCGGAACGGTACCGGTCTGGTCTTTCCGCGGCCCCGTCAGCAGTTCCGCCAGCGGCAAGTCCATGTTTCCCTGGAGATAGGCAGGCAGTTCCCGCCACTCGAAGCGGCAGTCCACCCATTGCGCGATTCGCATCGCCGCCTCCGGCCCCACCACATCTCCGGTCTCCGCGTACACTGCCCGCGTACCCTGGAAACACAAGTCTCCCGTTTTCCCCGTTCCATCGGTGACGCGCAGCCAGCCCGGGTCGGCCAATTCCTGAATCGAATCCAGAATCTCGGCCATACCCACCGGCGAGGGCCGCCCGCTGAATTCCTTCGCGCACGCGCGAACTACCTTTTGAAGCGTATCCTTATCCATCGGAATGCGCGCCCGCCGTACCTGGCGCGATTCATAGGCCCCCCTCGCCGATCCCTGCGAGGAAAACACCACGATCCGCGGTGGGCCCTCTTTGTTTAAGGCTTCCACCATCAGTTCTACGCCGCCGGGTTCGGTAGCCTGCCCGTCCAGTAACAGCACCGCAATCGCGCCGCGCCGCAACAGACGGATCGCCGCTTCCCCCGTCTTCACATGCACAACTTCGCAACCGTCTGTTTCCCGCATCTCCGTGACGTGCGGCAGATAACTCGCCTCGGAAGGGGCCAGCACCAGAACGTTTGGCCGGTTTGGCGCCGAGCGCCAGGTGTGGAGGAGTTCGCTCTCAGTGGGCATAACACTCACTTCCCTTAAGAACGGATGTTGGAGGCCGGAACGATAGAGTACCAAGGTCCCATGACCAGCCCTCTCCCCCGTAAGGGGCAAGGGTCCTAAGGTTTTTCCTCTATACAAGCCACAGGCCATAACGCCGTTTATAAGTATGGAAGCGCATTTAACGACTTATGGCCCAATCACAGGATGCGATTTTACTGCGAGACGCGGTTGCCGCGGCCAAGGCCGGCAACAAAGCTCAGGCGCGGCAGTTGCTGCGCCAGGCCAGTGTTCACAACTCCAATAACGAGTTGGTGTGGCTGTGGCGGGCGTCTCTGTCGGAATCGCCCAAGGAAGCCATCTTCTACTTGGGAGAGGTTCTGCGGATTAACCCGGCCAATCAGAAAGCCACGGCGTGGCTGAACAAATGCAGGGGCGCGTCGGCTGGAGAGGGCTTGCCCGGTCCCGCTCCGGTCGAGACCGCCGCCCCGACGCAAACCGTGACGGCTGTGCCCGCGCCGGAAGTAGGGGCCATGAGCCCGGCGGCCACAACGGCCACCAGCAGCCTGTTACGGGTGGCGGAGGGCGTGGGTACCGCCACCGTCCGGCCGGAAGCGGCGGTTTCTCCGGCCACAAATGGCCACTCCTATGCGCGGATGCCGGATCTCCCGCCGATGAAACCGTCCGAGCCGGCGGTTCGCCCGCGTCCGACGGTTATTCCTTTCTCGCCGGCTTCGAAAGGAGCCACGGCGCCGGCGATACAGCCGCAGGCCGCTTTTCGCTGGCGCTGTCCGTTTTGCGCCCACGGCGCCGATTCGGTGCTGCGGCGGTGTCCGAACTGCCGCTCGGTGGCGGTCCTCGAGGATCTCAAAGAGATTGAAAAGAATGAAGGAATTCAGGACAAACTGGTGCGCGAAGGGCTGGCGAAGCTCGAAGTGATCCCGGCGGAAAAGCGCACCTTCGAGCAGAACGCCACGCTAGCCTTGGGTCACCTGAACCTGCGCGAAGCCACCGCCGCGCTGCCCTATCTCAAGGCCGCCTCGCAGCAGAAGAAGAACGACTGGGCCTTGATGGGTATCCTGGACCAGATCCAGTGGCGCAAAGTAATCCTGGTCGTGGACGACAGTCTCACCATCCGCAAGGCTCTGTCCAGCATTCTCGAGAAGAACGATTACCGCGTCGTTACGGCCGAAGACGGCAATCACGCTCTGAAGCAACTGAATGAGGCGGTTCCCGACCTGGTGCTGCTTGACATCACCATGCCCTGGATGGATGGTTACGACGTCTGCAAGCACATCAAATCAAAGGCACTAACCCGCAAGGTGCCCGTCATCATGCTGTCCGGAAAAGACGGCCTGTTCGACAAGGTGCGTGGCAAACTGGCGGGCTGCAACGACTATGTCACTAAACCGTTCGATCCGGATGCCCTTCTAAAGACGATCCGGCGCTATCTGTCGTAACCAAGACCACTGGAAAAAGCGAGTAGGTAAGGAGAATCGCAATGAGTCAAAAAACCATCCTCGTGGTAGAAGATAGCCCCACCGAACTACTGGCGGTGACAAACGTCCTGGAAGACCGCGGCTATCGTTTCACGGTCGCCACCGATGGGGAAGAGGCCCTCCTGAAGGCCGCCCAACAGAAGCCCGATCTGGTGCTGCTCGATATTCTGCTGCCCAAGAAGAATGGCTTTCAGGTCTGCCGCATGCTCAAAAGCAGCCCGGAAACCAATGGCATCAAGATCATCGTGCTGAGCTCCAAGAATCAGGAGTCGGATCGTTACTGGGGCCTGAAGCAGGGCGCGGACCTCTACTTGACCAAGCCGTTCCGCAAGGAAGAGCTGCTCAAGGCCATCTCACAGATGATCCAGGGAAAGACGGACTGACGACATGATCAAGCGGCGGCGGCTAAACCCGAACTACCGTTCCGAACACGTGCTCGAGCCTCTTGAGCCAGAACCGGACCAGTGGCTGGAGGAAGACGGAGAGGATCTTGTCGCGGAGGCGGGCTCGCCGCTCGAACCGGCCGCCGAACCCGCGGAGCGGCCGCTTGCCGGCGAACCGATGGAGGCTCTATTTGCCGAGCTCCTCGCCGAAGATGAAGAGATCGGCGCGCCCCCGGTCACCCCGGAACCCGCCGCGCTCGAAATGGAACTGGCGTTCGAGCCCGAGCATGCGACGCCGGCCGAAGAACCGGTAGAGCTCAGCCACACCGATCTTGCTGTATCGGTTGAAGCCGTTCCGCCGGAAGCCGTGCCGGAGCCCGAGTTGCCGCTGTCCGTCGAAGCCGGGACTCCGGAACCGCCTGCCGCCCCCTTGCTGTTGGCGGATGTCGACTTGCCGGCCGGCCTGAACTCACAGTTGCTGGCCGAACCGGCCGAGCCCGAGGACCTTGAACTCGACTTCTCCTCCTGGCCGCGGGAGACGGAGATTCCCGCCGTACCGGAAATGTTGGCGGGCAGTCCGCTGGAGCGATGGGCCGAAGAGCCTACCGTGGAAACCCCGGAACCGCTCGCCGCCGGACAAGAACCCTCAGCCCTGGTTCTTCCGTCCAACGGAATGGATGCCGTCTACGAGGCGCTGGACGACGAGATTGAGTCGCCCGAGGCCATGGACCTGCTCGATTTCGCCGATGTGCTGCCAGAGCCTGGCGAATCCTTTGTTTCGTTCACGGGATCCGATTCCACCCCCGCCGCCAGCCCGCAGCCGCCGGCTCCGGCCGTCCTGGACTTGACCACTCCCGCCCCAGAACCGGAGCAGCCGGAAGCGGTTACCGCCGACCCGGCGGCGGATTTCGATGGGCCGGTTGAAGCCGTTCTGTCCGAAGTCGCCCAGATCATTGCCGCCCGTGGCCAGTCGCTGCTGGCCCGGACGCCCAAGCCGGCGGAGTCCGAGCCGCTGCCAGCGCAGCCGGCGCTCGAAGATGTCGTCTCCAGCATTGATGAGGCTTTACAGGGTGCTCCAGCGCTGGCCCCGGCGGGCTCTGCCCCCGCGACTCCGCACCGCCAGTTCAGCCAACTCGACGATTACGTGGTTTTCAGCCTGTCCGGCGGAGATTATGCCATCCCGGTACGCGATGTGGCCGAAATCGGCCGAATCCCGGTGATTACCCGAATTCCCAACGTCCCGGACTTCATCCGGGGCCTTACCAACCTGCGTGGAGAAGTAGTGCCGCTGCTGAACTTGCCGACGCTCCTGGGGCTCCAGGACACCCATCCATCGGTTCGCGGACGTGTGCTGTTCCTGCACGGCGGCGCGCGCGGTTCGGCTACCGGCCTGGTTGTGGATGAAGTCAAGGGCATCCAACGCATCCAGTCCACGCAACTGGAACAGGTTTCCGGTCTGGTGGACGACAAGGTCACCTCGGTTTTGCGCGGCGTTCACGGCCGTGGAGACCGCCTTTTGAACGTCCTCGACCTCGAGCAGTTATTTGCCATGCCGGAGTTCCGGCAGCTCGAGATGTAGTAACGAACGATTTCGCTTTCGACTCGATTTTTGTCCGATTCACTGGAGGAGATCTCTATGCCGTCGAATTCGGCCGCCGCCCCCGGCTTTCTGGCCAATCCTTTCGCACGCAAGTTGACGATGGGTCTGCTTTTCATGGCGGCGCCTAGTCTCTTGCTTATCTACATGTTCCTTGCCGCGCGCAATGAACCGATACGCCAGGTTGAGAATGAACTGCGCGGCGTTGAGTTCATGACTCCGCTGCGTTCGGTCATCGAGAACCTGCAACAGCACCGCTCGCTGACCTACGCCGTTCTTACGGGCGACCAGTCGTCGCGCGGCCGTCTGGATCAGATCCAGTCCGCCATGGACCGCCAGATCCAGGCGCTCGAGAACGCCGAGTCGCGTTTCGGGGCCGAACTGGGCACCGCCGATAAGCTCGGACAGTTGAGGCGGAACTGGGCGGACCTGCGCCAGAACGCGTTACGCAACAATCTGCGCGATACGCTCGACCAGCACAACCGCGTCATTGGCGAGGCAAGCGACTTCCTCCGTTACGTCGGCGACAAGAGCCACCTGACGCTCGATCCGGATGTCGATGCGTTCTACCTGATCTTTGCCGCCGTCAACGATCTGCCCGTGATCACGGATCGCATCCACCGGCTCGGCTATCTGACGGCCGCCGCGCTGGCGTCGAAGACTCCGCAGGACCGGCTCCAGGTACAGGTGTTGGCCGAGAATGTCGACACGCTGATTCAATCGCTGCAACGCAACCTCAACGTCGCCACCAGCGCCAACTCCGGGCTGCAGGGCCGCATCGCCCTCAGCGCCGGCTCCGGGGCGGACTCCTGGCTACGTTCCCTGCGCGAAGGCAACATCGAGCGCTTCGCGGCCACGGGCGGCCTTTCCGACGCCAGCCAGGCCGCGGGCTCCTTCTACGGACTTTACGACTCGGTGCTCACCAGCATGCGCCCGCTGCTGGAATCCCGCGCCTCCGCGCTAAGGACACAGCGCACGATCTCGCTGACCTTTGCCGTCGTGGCCCTGCTGATCGCCTTCGCGCTCGCCTCCTTCACGCATCGCTCCATCCTCGCCGAGGTGCGCACGGTAGCGTCCGCCTGCGGCCACATCGCCGCCGGGAATTACGAGATCCGCGTTCCGGTGACAAGCGGCGGCGATCTCGGTAGCATCGCAAACTCCTTTAATACCGTGCTCAACGACACCAGCGCGCTGGTCGACATGCGCGACGAAAGAAACCGCATCCAGGGTAGTATCCAGAAGCTGCTCGACGACATCAGCGGCGTGGCCACCGGCGACCTGACGCAGGAAGCCGAAGTGACCGCCGAAGTCACCGGCGCCATTGCCGACTCGTTCAACTACATGATCGGCGAATTACGCCAGATCGTCCGTAACGTGACGCACACCACCTCCGACGTCGGCTCGAGCGCCCAGAACGTCCTCAAGACCGCCGAGTCGCTCGCCCAGAACAGCCTCGGCCAGGTGCGCCAGCTTACCGAAGCCTCCAGTTCCATCGATCACATGGCCCGCAGCATCCGCGAAGTCTCCTCCACCGCCGGGCAGGCCGCCTCGGTCGCCGAGCAGACCTTCCAGAAGGCGAAACAGGGTTCCGAAGCCGTGCAGAAGACCATCCAGGGCATGGGCGGCATCCGCAACCAGGTGCAGGAAACCTCCAAACGTCTGAAGGGCCTTGGCGAACGCTCCCAGGAAATCGGCTCCATCGTGCAGCTCATCGGCGATATCGCCGACCGTACCTCGATCCTCGCCCTGAACGCCTCGATTCAGGCCGCCATGGCCGGGGAAGCCGGGCGCGGCTTCGCGGTGGTCGCCGAAGAAGTCGAACGCCTGGCGGAACGCGCCGCCGAAGCAACCAAGAAAGTGAACACGCTCATTAAGTCGATCCAGGCCGATACCAGCGAAGCCATTACGGCCATGGAAGAGACGACGCGCGAAGTGGTGGACGGCAGCAACCTCGCCAACGCCGCCGGCCGCACGCTGAGCGAGATCGAATCGGTGACTGCGCAGCTCACTAACCTCATTCACTCCATCTCCACCGCCTCTGGTGAACAGGCCCAAGGCTCGGAGTACATCTCGAAGTCGATGTTCGAACTGTCGGCCCACACACAGGCCACCGCCACCGGCGCCAAACAGGCCGCCGAGAGCGTGCAGCATCTGGCCGAGTTGACCAGTGACCTGCGCCGCTCCATGCAGCGCTTCCGTCTACCGTCCGACGAGCCCAGCTACGTCCGCTAACGGCTACCGGCCCTCAATCCACCGAATCGGCGAAGCGCCTAGGAGATGAAGATGAACAGCAGCCTGGAACCGGAGATTCTACGCGGCTTTGTGCGGGAGGTGGAAAGCTACCTCCCCAAACTGGCCGAGAGCCTCTCCGTCTATCGCGCGGATCCCGGCCAGGTGGAGGTGCTGGAAGAGGCCTATCGTATGATGCACTGCATCCGCGGCGCGGGTGCTACGGTAGGCCTGCTGGCGCTCAGCCGCCTCGCGCAGTATCCGGAAGACGCTCTGGAGCAGATTCTTTCCGGTGAACTCAACTGGAGCGAGGATCTCTCGGCGGCGCTGGACGACGCCTTGCTGCGCATCGGCGGCTATCTCGACGGCATGCAGTCGGAAGCCTTCGACGAGCGCGGCCTGGTTGAGGGCTTGGTTCGCGCTTTCCGCCGCTTGCGCCAATTGCCCGAAGAGGGAGATGAGTCCGAAATCAACGAACTGCTCGGGGCATCCGGCCCCGGCTACTACCAGCCGGAGGTGGACGATTCCCTGGAACACCTCATCAGCGACGAGAACTACCCGTCAGAACAAGTGGAAGAACCGAGCGGGCCGGACGAAGAGCCCGTCTTCGCCGCCAGCCCATCGGACGTCATGCAGGTTTTCGATGAAGTCAACGCCGACGATGACCTGTGGGCCGCTTTTCAGGAAGAAAGCGGGGAGCACTTCACCCGCATTGTCGAAGTCTTCGCACGGCTGGAGCAGCACGATGATCCTGAAGCTCTGAAAACGCTGCGCCGTTCCGTACACCAGTTGAAAGGCGCGTGTGGCGTGCTGGGCATGCGCCGTACCAGCTTCCTGAACGCTCAGATGCAGAAAGTGCTTGACCGCGTTTTCGAAGGAGAGGGAGCCTGGTCGCGCGACCTGCTGCCGGTCTTCCAGGCGGCATTTGATGTCGTACTCGAATCGGTGGGCGGCCGGGGAACGGGCACCAACCTGCTCGATCGCGCCGCCACGCTCGAAACGCAGTTCACCGAGATCCTGTCCGGCGCCGCGCCACCGCCAGCCCCGCCCGCTGCCCTTCCCGAGCAGCGCCAAGCCAACCCGCCCGCTCCGGCCATCGAAGCCATGGCGGCCGACCGCGTGGAGGCCGGCGAAGATCTCTGGGACGCCTTCCATCACGAAGCCGAAGAACATCTGCACCAGATTGGCGATCTGCTCCGCTCCTGCGAACGCAAGGCGCCGGAGGCCGCGATCGTCCAGGAACTGCGGCGCAGCGTCCACACGCTGAAGGGAGCCTGCGGTGTGGTCGGTATGCGTCAGACTAGCGCCCTTGCTCACCGCATGGAAGATCTGCTCGACGCCCTCTATGACGGCGCCATTGTCTTTGGACCGCCGCACCCGCCGGTCCTGTTTGCCACCTACGACATCCTGGTGGATGCGCTGGCCAATCGCGGTATCGGCGCTGGGCATCAGGCCGAAGTCGCCCGCCTGTTCGGCCAATACGAGGCACTCCTCCAGGCCAGGCGGGCCATCCCCGATACTCGCACCGCCGAAGAGACCCTAACCGTTCGCGAGGTGCCGCGCGCCGGCGCCGAACCGCCGCATGCCGCCGACCACGACCGCAAGCAGGCGCAGTTCGTACGCGCGCCGCTCGAGCGTGTCGATGAACTGGTTCGCCTGGTTTCGGAACTCGTCATCCATCGCTCCCGCTTTGAGCAGTATCTATCGGCGTACGTGCATGAAGTCAACGAATTGCAGCTAAGCACCGAGCGGCTGAACCGGATCTCCCGGCGCCTGCAGTCGGACTACGAAGCCTCCGCGCTGCAGGAGGCCAACCGCCGCATGAGCTTCGCCCTGGTGGGTGGCGGGCGCGGCCTGTCGGGCGCCGGCGGCGAGGATTGGGATGCCCTCGAGTTCGACCGCTACACCGAGTTCCACCTGCTCTCGCGCGACCTGGCCGAAACCAGTGGCGACGTCACCAATTCCGGCTCCCGCTTGAACGACCTCATCGCCGACTTCGACAGCTACCTCAACCGGCTCAACACACTTACCGGCGACGTCGAAGACCGGCTCACGCGCCTGCGCATGTTGCCCCTGCGCAACCTCTCCCAGCGCCTGCACCGCACCGTCCGCGTCACCGCGGAGCGCCGCGGCAAGGCGGTCGATCTGTTTATCGAAGGGGAGAACGTCGAACTCGACAAGACCGTGCTCGAGGAGATGGCGGGACCCATCGATCATCTGCTGCGCAACTCGGTGGATCATGGCATCGAGACCGCGGAGCGCCGGACCCCCGCCGGGAAGCCCGTCCGCGGCAGCATCACTCTCCGCGCCTTCCACGAAGGCACGCAGGTCGTTCTGCAACTCACCGACGACGGCCGGGGCCTGGATATCACCCGCCTCCGCGAGACCGCCGTTCGCAACGGCATGGTCAGCGCCGAAGACGCCAGTACGTTGACCGACCAGGAACTCTACAGCCTCATCTTCCTGCCAGGCTTCTCCACGGCCAGGGAGGTGAGTGAAGTATCGGGCCGCGGGGTGGGCCTCGATGTCGTCAAAGCCACGGTCAGCAAGCTCAAGGGCACCGTTTCGGTTACCAGCGAGCTGGGCAAAGGCACGACGTTCACCATCCGTCTGCCCATGACGCTCGCCCTCACCCGCGTCGTGCTGGTGAAGTCCGTGAACGAAACCTACGCTATCCCGCTCGCGGCTGTCTCGCAGATCCTCCGTATCGAGCCGGAACAACTGGAGCGCGTCGGCCGTAAGCCGGTGCTGCGCCTGGCCGGTAAAATCGTCCCTACCATGCACCTGGCCGAAGTTGTTGGCCAACAACTGCCGCCCGATGCGAACCTGACGCGGTTGAAAGCCGTCGTCTTGCATATTGGCGAGCAGCGCCTGGCGCTCATGGTCGACAACGTGGTCGAAGCCCGCGAGGTGGTTGTGAAGAACCTGGGCGCCATGCTCGGGCGCGTCCACGCCGTCACCGGCGCCACCATCATGGGCGACGGCAACGTGGTTCTGATTCTCGATCCTAACGACATGCTGCACCAGCAGCACGCGGTCACCCCGCAGGTTCGCCTGCGCGCCGCCAGCCCCGTGCGGAAGCCCGCCGGGAAGGACCTCCACGTCCTCATCGTGGACGACTCGCCCAGCGTGCGCCGCGTCATCAGCACACTCGTCGCCAACGCCGGATGGAAATCGCAGATGGCCAAGGACGGTCTGGATGCGCTCGAGATGCTGCATTCCACCAGCCTTCGCCCCGACGTCATTCTGCTCGACATCGAGATGCCGCGCATGGACGGCTACGAACTCACGGCCGCGCTCCGGAATCAGCCGCAGTTCCGCAATGTGCCGATCGTTATTCTCACGTCGCGCGCGGGCGACAAGCATCGCAAACGGGCCTTCGAACTGGGCGCCACGGAGTATCTCATCAAGCCGTACCAGGACGACGAACTGCTGGCCACCGTCCGCCGCGTCGTCGCCGCGTCCTCCGCCGGAGACCGCCTATGAGCGCGAAACGCCTGGTGCGCTGCAGCATCGGCAACGAATCGTTCTGTCTCGATAGCGAATGGCTGGACAGTATGCAGGTGGTGGAGAACCTCTACCCCAGCCGCAGCAGCGACGGCTCCGTTGGCTGGATCCGCCGCTTCGACGAGAAGGTGCCCGTCTTCCGTCTGTCGGACCAACTCTACGGCTCCTCGCGCACGCCGTCGCGTTCCGGCGTGATCATGGTGCTACGGCGCAATGATCGTCTTTGGGCGCTGCTGGTGGATAAAGTCAGCGCCGCGGCGGAAGTGCCCCCGGACCGCTTCCACCCGCTGCCCGCGGTTGCCGGCGACGCCGATAACGGCCAGTTCCCGGCGGTGGTTGTGAGCGACGACGGCCTCTCGCTCTACATCGCGCCGGAGCGCCTGGTACCCCCCGCCATCTCCGGCGTCCCGGCGCCGCCACCGCGCGTCCCAACCCTGCAATCGCTGGTGCGGGCCCGCGCCGCGGCGCCCCGTCCCATCCCCGCGCGCCGCGGCGAGAAGCCGCCGGAAACCGGCTCCTCCGGCCAGATCATCACGTTCGCTCTCGAATCCGCCGCGGTCACCGATCCGCCCATCCGCTTCGGTATCAGCGCCGGTCAGGCTATCGAGATTCTGAACGGCCTCCCGGTCATCCCCGTGCCGAACGCGCCAAGCTTCGTCGCCGGCCTTGCGCTGTGGCGGGCGCAGCCCATCCCCGTGGTGGATCTAGGCGGCTGGATGGGTACCGGCGGCGTTCCTTACAAGTCCGGCTGCCGTCTTTTGGTCTGCCGTGGAACCCAGGCGATAAACGGCTCTCTCCCCCTGATGGCCATCTCCGCCGTCGATCAGTTCCGCAAGCTCAATCTGCCCATCGAGTACAAATCCTGGCCGCACCGCCCGTCCTGGAACACCGCCTTGGCCCTCGGCATCTATCAGGCCGAACGCTCCATGCTGATCTTCCCCGATCTCGACGCCATTGCCAGCTTCCAGGCCCCGCCGCCAAGCTACCGCATGTAGCGCCGTGTTATCCTGAAGGTCCCCGCTGCGAAGGGGACCAAGACGTTCACATTCCTGGGATTAACCAGATTGACGCGACGAGGGGCGCAACGGCTTATGCAGCCACCGCGCCCCTCTCCGTTTTTGCCAGCAGCAAGCCCAGCAGACCCACCAACACCAGGTCCTGCATAGCCCGGAATAGAAACAGGTGGCGGTCGGTCTCCGCCACATCCGCCAGCGCGCTCACTCCGAATTCAAAGGCCGACATCGCCGCGATCGCCAGCAGCCCCGGCAACACATACGGCGCCCGCAACCAGCCCAATCGAAGCGCCCCCAGCATCACTGCCGCCAGGAACGTCCCGTAAAGCCAGGGCCGCGGATAGAACACAAACCGCTTAAAGCCGCTATAAAACCCATACGCCGCGCTCTGTTCCCGCGGCGCGCGGCCCACATCCGGCGCGAAATTGCCCATGCCCTGCTCGCGCTCCCGTGAACATTCGGTCAGCGCGAAGCCGATCAGCCGCAACATCTCGTCAGGCCGTTTCAGGTAAAAGTGCAGCAGCTTGCCGTGCGTCAGGTTGGCGATCAGCGTGTCGCGATAGCGTGGGTCGCGCAACGCCGAGTTCGGCGAGAAGCCGTTCAGCCCCTTCTGCGATTCCAACTCCGGCGGAAGATGGAAGTGCCGCAGCACCTCCTGTGGGTCGTTGTTCTCCAGCAGGTCGTCGAACACTACGTTAAACGCCGCCGAAGCGCCATACCCCACCGGGGCGTTGGCGAACATCGGCAGGGTCACGCCAACGGTGGCGAGCACGCTCACCACCATCGCCGGCAGCGGCAGCACCTGCCGGAAGCGCTTGTCGCACAGCAGCACCCCTACGAACGCCGGGAACAGATAGGCATGCTGCAGCTTGGAAGTGAGAAACAGCAGCGTCACTACCACGAAACCAATCGCCGTCAACTGCGAGGGCATCGCCACCAACCGCACATACAGCGCCGCCGCCAGCAGCAGCCACACGAACGACGCCGCGTCCATATAGAACGAGTTCAAATGCGCCGCGTAGGCTGCATCGCAGAAGACCAGAAGCAGAGCCGCCCAGACCAGCAACTGCCCCGGTCGCGCCAGCCTCGAGATCACCGGCTCCACCACCGCCATTGCCGCCAGTAGGATCGCCATATGCAGCAGTCCCATCCAGCGCAGATCGAACACCCCGCCGAAGAAGCGCCGTGTGATAACCACCAGCGGCCGCACCACCCAGATCTCCGACGTCAATAACCGCGCCTTCTCCGGCACCGAAGTGTCGTAAAACCAGCGCGGGACAATGTGCGTGAAGTAGCGGTCCGCGGCATAGCGCGGCTCAGGCTCCAACTGATACGGCGCGGTCACGTTGAAGTAGTCGCCGTTGTCGCTGAGCCCAATGAACGGCTGCACCAGCAACTGCGCGCCAAGCATCAGAAACGCGGCCAGCAGCGGAAAAACTTTACGCCCCAGGGATTCCATCTTCAACAACAGAATCCCCCATTATCCCCCGGCCCATATAAAATGGTGCGGCGATGCTCCTCACTCTGCTTGTGCTCGGGCTCTCCGCCCAGACTTACGAAGTCCACCGCGCGCCGTCGAAGATCGTCGTCGATGGCAAGCCCGACGAAGCCGCCTGGTCCAAGGCAGCCACCACCGAACTGCATTTCCCCTGGGAACAGGCCGGCGCCAAACAGAAGAGCGTCGTCCGCCTGCTCTGGGATAACGACTACCTCTACGCCGCCTACGACTGCGACGACGCCGACGTGGTCGCCCACTTCGACCAGCGCGACGACCCCACCTATCGCGACGATGCCGTCGAGCTTTTCCTCAACCCCAACCCCAAGCAGACCTTCTATTACGGCCTCGAAATGAATGCCAAGGGCACGCTCTACGATTACTTCTACGCCTGGCCGCAACTGCTGCTGGCGCGCCTCAACTTCACCGGCGTCCACCTCGCCACTCACGTCCGCGGCACCCTCAATAGCACCGCCGATACCGACAAAGGCTGGACGCTGGAAGTGGCCATCCCCTGGAAAAATTTCGAAGAGCTGACCAAAACTCTGCCCCCCGCCAAGGGCTCCGAATGGACCGCCAACCTCAACCGCTGGGATGGCGTGGAGCCCAAGCGCCGCCTCAGCGTCTGGGCCGACATCACCCTCGACCGTCCATCCCCGCACCAGCCCGCCCGCTTCGGCAAGCTTGTGTTCGTTGACTGATATAAGATGAAACTAACTTAACCGTCCGACTCTGGAGTAACCATGTTCCGATTCGATGCTGACCGCAGTGTGGAATTCTGCGATGGCTTCCGCCGCCGTGATTTTCTGCACGCCGGATCGCTGGCCGCGCTCGGCCTCGGCATGCCCGCGTTCCTTGGCCTGAAAGCCCAAGGCGCCGTCGACAAGAATAAGGACACCAACTGCATCATGATGATGCTGGTGGGCGGCCCGTCGCAGCTCGACACCTGGGACATGAAGCCCAACGCGCCCCTCGAAATCCGCGGCCCCTACAAGCCCATCAAGACGAACGTCCCCGGCATCGAGATATCGGAAAACTTCCCGCGCATGGCGAAACACGCGGATAAGTACGCCATCGTCCGCAGCATGTATCACACCGCCGCCGCCGTGCATGATACCGGCCACCAGATGATGCAGACTGGGCGCCTGTTCCAGGGCGGCGTCGAACATCCGCACATCGGCTGCGTGCTGGCGAAGATGAAAGGCCCCAAGGGTGACGTGCCGCCGCACGTGCTGCTGCCGCGCCCCATCGGCGCCACCGGCGGCAACATGCCGCATGGCCAGAGCGCCGGCTATCTGGGCAAAACCTTTGATCCCTTCACCCTCAACGCCGATCCCTCCGACCCCAACTTCCGCGTCCCCGACATGCTGCCGCCCGACTACCTCACGGCGCTACGGGTCGACCGCCGCCGCAACTGGCGCGAGATGGTGGACAAGAGCGTCAGCAAGTTCGAAACCTCCCAGGACGCGCGCCTGCTCGATTCCACCTTCCACCAGGCCTACACGCTGATGTCTTCCGAAAAGGCCCGCCAGGCCTTCGAACTGCATCGGGAGCCCGAAAAGATCCGCGAAAAGTACGGCATGAATCGCTTCGGCCAAAGCTGCCTGCTGGCCCGCCGCCTAATCGAAGCCGGCGTCCGTTTCGTCACCATCAACATGTTCGAAACGGTGTTCGACGAGATCACCTGGGACATCCACGGTTCGAAACCCTTCAGCCCCATCTCCTGCTACAAGGATCTTGTGGGTCCCATGTTCGACATGGCCTACTCCAGCCTGCTCGAAGAACTCCAGGAACGCGGGCTGCTGCAGAACACCATGGTGGTCGGCTTCGGCGAGTTCGGTCGCACCCCGAAGGTGAATCCCGCCGGTGGCCGCGATCACTGGCCGCAGTGCTGGTCAATCCTCATGGCGGGTGGCGGCGTCAAAGGCGGCCAAGCCGTCGGCTCCTCCGACGAAATCGGCGCGGCTCCCAAGGATCGCCCCACTACGCCCGCCGAAGTCGCCGCCACCATCTATCACGCGCTTGGCATCGATCTCGAAACCGAACTGCCCGGCGCGCAAGGCCGTCCCATCCCCATCGTCGACCGGGGTGTTGGACCCATTCGTGAGTTGTTCGCATGAAGTTCTTAGCATTCCTCATCGCTCTCCCCCTCTGCGCGCAAACGGGCCTGCAGATCCTCCCGCCGCAAGCGGAGTTGCGCTCCAGCGAATCGAAGCAGCAGTTCCTGGCCGAATCGCTGCAGGGCGGCTTCCATAACGACGCCACCTCCAAAGCCACCTGGGCCTCCAGCAATCCCAACGTCGCCAAGGTGGATGCCGCGGGCCTGGTCACGCCGGTCGGCGATGGCGATGCCGTCATCACCGCCACGCTCGGCTCCGCCAAGGCTACCGCCAACGTCAAAGTCGCGGGCCTCAAGCAGCCGTTCAATTGGAGCTTCCGCAATCACGTCGTCCCCGTGATGACCAAGACCGGCTGCAACCAGGGGGCCTGCCACGGCGCGCTCGCCGGTAAGAATGGCTTCAAGCTCACCCTGCGCGGCTATGACCCCGACGTCGATTACGACACGCTCACCCGCCAATCGCTGGGCCGCCGCGTTTCCCTTCCCGACCCGTCCGCCAGCCTGCTTCTCCAAAAGGCCAGCTTCGGCATTCCCCACGGCGGCGGTCTGCGCTTCAAGAAGGATTCGCTCGAATACCGCGTCATCCAGGAATGGATCGCCGCCGGCGCCCCCGCGCCGTCCTCAACGGATGCCGAAGTCATCGGCCTCGAATCCTTCCCCAAGCAAGCCACGCTAAAGCCCGGCGACGAGCAATCGCTGGTGGTCCGCGCCCGCTATTCCGATGGCCGCGTGGAAGACGTCACCCGCTGGGTCAAGTTCAGTTCCAACAACGAAGGCGTCGCTCTCGTCGACGATTACGGCAAGGTCAAAGTCACCGGCCACGGCGAGGCGGCCATCTCGCTCTGGTACTCCAGCCACATCATCTACTCGCGCATCACCGCGCCGTTCGCCAACCAGCTATCCGACGCCGATTACCGCAAGTTCCCCCCGCGCAACTTCATCGACGAGCACGTCGCCCGCAAGCTGCGTGGTCTGAACCTCGCGCCGTCCGCACCCGCCAGCGACGCCACGTTCATCCGCCGCGCCTATCTCGATGCCGCCGGCGTGCTGCCCTCCGCCGAGGAGGTCGAGCAGTTCCTCGCCGACCAATCGCCAGATAAGCGCGCCAAACTCATCGATCGCATCCTCGAAAAGAACGAGTACGTCGACTACTGGGCTTATAAGTGGTCCGATCTCCTGCTGGTTTCCAGCCGCCGCCTGCAGCCTAACGTCATGTGGTCCTTCTATAACTGGATCCACGACAGCGTCGCCGCCAACAAGCCCTGGGACCAGTTCGCCCGCGACATCTTCACGTCCTCCGGCAGCACCCGTTCCAACGGCGCACTGAACTACTTCTTCCTCCACAAGGACCCCATCGACCTCACCGAGAACGCCACCCAGGCCTTCCTCGGCCAGCGCCTCACCTGCGCCCGCTGCCATAACCACCCCATGGAGAAGTGGACGCAGAAGCAGTACTACCAGATGGTCAACCTCTTCGCGCGCGTCGGCATCAAGTCCAACAGCACGGATCCGAACGACGTCATGGTCTTTTCCAAAACCAGTGGCGACGTCAACCATCCGCGCCTGCTGCGCCCGCTGCCGCCTACGCCGCTCGACGGCCAGCCGATGCCGCTCGATTCCACCGATGACCGCCGCAAGCATTTCGCTTCGTGGCTGACCTCGCCCAAGAACCCCTACTTCGCCCGCAATATCGTCAACCGCGTCTGGGCCAACTTCATGGGCCGCGGCCTGGTCGATCCCGTCGATGACGTGCGCGAAGCGAATGCCTCGTCCAACGAAGAGCTCTTCAAAGCCCTCATCGACGACTTCATCGCCCACAAGTTCGACACCAAGCACCTCATGCGCACCATCATGAATTCCAGTGCCTATCAGCTTGCGTCCGAAGCCAACGCCACCAACCAGTCCGACAACATCTACTATTCGAAGTACATCATCAAGCGCCTGCCGGGCGAGGTGATTCTGGACGCCATGTCGCAGGTCACGGGCGTGCCCTCGGCCTTTCCCAGCTACCCCGCCGGTACGCGCGCGCTGCAACTGCCCGACGTGCAGGTGAAGTCCGAGTTCCTTACCGCCTTCGGCCGCCCTAATCGCGTCATCTGCGATATGTCGGAGCGCTCGTCGGACCCCAGCATCGCCCAGGCGCTGCACGTCATCAATGGCGATACGCTGAACAAGAAGCTCAGCGCCGCCGAAGGTGCGGTCGCCCTCTTCCTCAAGTTGGGTCTCAGCGATAGCCGCATCCTGGATCACCTCTTCCTTTCCGCCTACAGCCGCTATCCCACCGAAGCGGAGAAGCAATCCTCGCTGAAGGCGCTGGCCGAATCGCGCAACGTCACAGGCACCGCCGACGCCCAGAAAGAAGCGCGCCGCCAGGCCCTGGAAGACCTGCTGTGGGTTCTTCTCACCAGCAAAGAGTTTCTGTTCAACTCGTGATGCATCGCCGAAGCTTCTTATCGTTGTTCCCCGCCGCGGTTGTCGCGAAGCCTAGCCCCGTCTACTCACTGGACGTCAGCGCGGACGGCACCACGGCCGCCGGCCTTTATCGCGAGGTGCGCCTCGGGGCGGCCACCCTTACCGGCCATGCCGATGCCGTTCGCGCCGTAGCCTTCTCCTCCGACGGCAAGCAACTCGCCGCTGCCGGCGGCCAGCCCGGCCGTAAAGGCGAACTCAAGGTCTGGGACATCGCCACCAGGCAAGCCATCGCCACCATCACCGGCCATAGTGACGCCATCTACAGCGCCGCCTTCTCCCCCGATGGCAAAACCATCGCGACCTCCAGCTACGACAAGCTCATCAAACTCTGGGACGCCGCCACGGGCAAGGAAATCCGCACGCTGAAAGATCACATCGACGCCGTCTATGCCATCGCCTTCACGCCCGACGGCAAACGCCTCCTCTCCGGCGCCGCCGACCGCAGCGTCAAGATCTGGAATCCGGAAACCGGCGAGCGTCTCTACACGCTCAGCGACGCTACCGACGGCATCAACTCCATCGCGCTCGATCCGAAAGGGCAGCGCGTGGCGGCAGGCGGCCTCGACAAAACCATCCGTATCTGGACCCTCGGCCCCAGCGCCGGCGAGTTGCAACAGACGCTCATCGCGCATGAAGACGCGATCCTGCGCCTGGCCTGGTCGCCCGATGGAAAGACGCTCGCCTCCAGTTCATCGGACCGTACCATCAAGCGCTTTAACCCCGACACCATGGCCGAAACCGCCGAACCGCGCCGCATCAAGGATTGGCCACAAGCCCTGAAGTTCGCACCCAACGGCACACTCTACGCCGGACTGTTCAACGGAGAAATCATCGAGGTACCCAAATGAGGAAGCTCGCATTCTTGCTCGTCGCCGCTGCCGCGTGGGGACAGAAGACCGAACATCCCACCGGCAATCGCATCACGCCGCCCACCCTCCGCGATGTCGCCCCGCTCGGCGTGTCCCGCGGCACTACGGTGGAGATGACCATCGAAGGCTTCAACCTCGCCAACGCCTCCGCCATTTACTTCAGCGATCCGGGCATCAAAGGCCGCATCGTCCGCGTGAAGGAACTGCCGGACCTCAACGAAGTGCGCCTCGGCTCCAATGGCACCGCATCCACCGTCGATCTTGGCCCGCTGCCGCCGCGCAACCAGGTCACCGTGGAAGTGGAAGTCGATCCGAAGGCTGATATCGGCAACGCGAAGTTCCGCCTGCTCACCCCGCTCGGCACCAGTCCCGAAGGCCAGGTGCTCATCGAGCCCTACTACGGCGAAAGCCCCGACAAAGAGCCCAACGACACGCCGGAAGGCGCGTTCGAATCCTATATCCCAACCATCCTCGCGGGCGCCATCGCCAAGCCTGGCGACCTAGACCACTACAAGATCAACGTCAAAGCCGGCGACGAACTCATCTTCGAAAACGCCGCCATGAAGATCGGTTCCGCGCTACAGCCGGTGGTTGCCATCCTGGACGCCGAGGGCCGCGTGCTCAAACAGTACGGCCTCGATTCCCCCGAAAGCGCCGCCGTCTTCGCCCACAAGTTCGACAAAGCCGGCACCTATTACATCCGCCTCTCGGATTACACCGCCAGCGGCCGTGCCTCCAACTTCTATCGCTACAAAGTGGGCCGTTTCGCCGTGGCCGAAGCCGCCTATCCGCTAGGCGTACGCAAAGGCGCCTCGCAGGATATCACGGTACAAGGCCCTGGCTTCGGCATCGCCAAGATCAGCGTGAAAGGCGACCTCGGCGGCTATGACGACGCGCTGCTCGTCCGCCCCAACAAAGCCTTCAATGAGATCAAGCTCGCTGTCGGCGAAGAGCCCGAAGTGGAGGCCGCCGGCACCAACACCGCGCTGGCCGCCGCACAGCCCGTAACACTGCCCGTCACCATCAACGGCCGCCTCAGCACCCCCGGCGCTTTCCATTTCTACCGCTTCACCGCGAAGCGCGGACAGCCGCTGGTCTTCGAAGTGAACGCCCGCCGCCTCGGCTCCCCAATGGATTCCGAAATCGAGGTGTTCGACAAGGACGGCAAATCCATCGAACGCGCCACCGTGAGAGCCGTCTCCGAAACCAACACCGTGCTCCGCGACCATGACGGCGTGCGGCCCGGCATCCGCATCCAGTCCTGGAACAACCTCGCCGTCGGCGACTACGTCCTGATTGGCAGCGAGATCCTGCGCATCAACGCCCTGCCGCGCGGCCCCGATGACGACTTCCAGCCCGATCAGTTTGGCAACCAGCGCATCGCCTATTTCGGCACCACCTCTGAAGCGCACGCCATCGACAAGCCGGTTTACAAAGTGCACATCCACCCGCCGGGCGCGAAGTTCTCCGCCAACGGCCTGCCGCTGCTGCGCCTCGCCTATCGCAATGACGACGGCGGCCCCGGCTTCGTCAAGGATTCTTATCTGCAGTTCACCCCGCCCGCCGACGGCGAGTACCTGCTGCGCATCCGCGATGTTCGTGGCGAAGGCAGCCCGCTGCACGCCTATCGCCTCACCGCCCGCCCCCCCGCGCCAGACTTCCGTCTTGCCATGAACCCGCGTAATCCGAATGTGCCGCGCGGCAGTTCCATCCCCGTCACCATCACCGCCCAGCGTCTCGATGATTTCGACGGACCCATCGAGGTCACCATGGAAGGCCTCCCCGCGGGTCTGCGCGCCACCACCGGCATCATCGGCAAGGGCCAGGTCAACACGGTGATCCTGCTAACGGCGGATGAAACCGCACAACTGGAGAAAGCCGTGCCGATCCAAGCCATCGGCCGCGCCCAGATCGACGGCAAGCTGAAGGTGCACATCGCCAATCCGGAAGACAAGCTGAAGCTACTTTCGCTGATGCCGAAGCCCGACCTGCTGATGACCGCCGAAACCCGCGAGGTGGAAGTCGAAGCCGGTGGGACCGCCGAGATCTCGGTCACGGTTGCCCGCCAGGGAGACTACGGCGGCCGCGTCCCGGTCCAGGTGCTGAACCTACCCCCGCGCGTTCGTGTTCTGGACGTCGGCCTGAACGGCGTGCTGGTGAACGAGGATGAATCCAAGCGCAGCTTCACCATCGAGGCCCTGCCCTCCGCCGAACCGGTTGAGCAGATCATCTACGTCGGCGGCCTCGTGGAAACGCGCTCCCCACAACAGACCATCTACGCCGCCCCGCAGGCCATCAAACTGAAAGTGAAACCAAAGCCGCTCACCGCCGCGCGTTAGCCCATGAATCCGGTTGTCTACTTCGAGATCCCCGTGCGGGATCTGGCACGCGCCATGCGCTTCTACACCGCCGTGTTCGGCTTTCGCTTCGAACGCGAAACCATCGACGGAAACGACATGGCGCTGTTCCCGCAAACAGAAAGCCAGCCCGGCATCACCGGCGCTCTGGCGAAGGGCAGCGCCTACGTTCCTTCAAAGTCCGGCCCAATTCTCTACTTCCACACAGCCGACATCGACGAAACGCTGGCGCGCGCCAACGCCAACGGCGGCAAAACGCTCTACCCGATCACCAAGGTTGGCGAAACCGGGTTCGTCGCGGAGTTTCAGGACAGTGAGGGCAATCGCATCGCCCTGCACGCCAAGTCGCGCTAGGCAGGCTACAGCTCCAACGCGCCTCCATACTGCATCGCGCCCAACTTAAACCGCTCCTCCACCAGCAGAATCTGCAGGTCTGCCCGGAACTCCAACTCCTTATCCGCCGCCGTAATCGCCTGCGTGCGCGGGAAGTAAATCAGGATCCCTAAGGTATCGCCGTTCGTCGTTACTTTCACGCGGCTCGGCTTCCAGATCCGCCCCGACTTGCTCTTCAGCACCGTGCCATTCCGGGCCACAGCCTCCACGCTCTCCACGCCCCGGTGCGCCAGCATCGCCGGCGCTCCGAAGATCTCCACCACATACTCGGTGGGCGCCTGTCCCACCAACTCCGGCAGCTTGCTCACATCCAGCTTTTCATCCCGCTGCTTATACAAGGCCGTCGCCTGCCGAACCGGCAGCGCGCTCGCCCATCGCACAATAAGGTACGCCTGGTCTGGCAGCTTCGCCTTCGCCTTGCCGATCCCTCCCACCGGCGACCCGCCAATCGTGCCGCCCCCCGGCCGGTCCTGGCTGTGATCCGCTCCCGGCACATCCTTGTACGTAAACGGCCGGTCTTCCTGCTTATGCCATTGCAGCGGTACGGTGCGAGGCTTGGCCCACGGCGAATCCGTCAACAGCTTCAGAACTCTGTTTTCCGGCCACTGCGGAAACTCGCCTTCCTTCCAATCGGCGCCGAAGGCGAGCATGCCAAGCAGAGTGGCGACCATACCGGCTCGAAACGAAAGACTAGTCTTGCAAAGCGGGTGGGAACGAGACTCCATCGTAGACCTCAGCCAAGGACACCTTAACACCGATCGACTCTATCTCCGCACTCGCATCAAGGCCGGCATACGTGCTGAGCGTCCAGCGCCCGTTCTCAGGCAGGTGATACACCTCAACTCGCGGTTTCTGTTGGGCAACCAACACATAATCCCGTAGTGATGCCAGCATACGGTACTCTTCAAACTTGTCCCCGTAATCATAGTTCTTGGTCGACGGAGACAGAATCTCAACGATCACGATCGGATTCTCCAGTGTCTCACCGTCGGGTACGAACCGCGGGCTGCCGCAAAGCACCAGCAGATCGGGGTACACGTACTTTGCCTTTCTAGTCCGCACGCGGGCCGGCGCACTCACCCGGCAAGGCCCGCCCTTGAGCTTCGATCCAAGGGCAAACATGAAATTAGCCGAGATGACGCCGTGCCACAGGCTCCCGACAGCGATCGGGAATACCTCGCCATCGTGGTACTCCAGCGGCACCTCCGACTGGCGGTCTAACTCCAGATACTCCTCAACCGTAACCATTGGTTTAGGGAATGCGCCCATACCCTCATTCTACCCCCCACCCGCCGCGCTATACTGGTAAAGCTGCCCACTCTGCGGTATCCCACGCATCATGTTTGAAAACCTATCCGATAAGCTGCAGCGCGTCTTTAAAAACCTGCGCGGCGAAGGTAAGCTGACGGCCGAGAACATGGAAGCGGCTCTCAAGGAGATCCGCGTCGCCCTGCTCGAAGCCGACGTACACTTCAAGGTCGTCAAAGACCTCATGGCCGGCGTCAAGGAAAAGGCCATGGGCCAGGACGTGCTCGCCAGCCTGTCCCCCGCGCAGCAGGTGGTCAAGATCGTCCGCGATGAGTTGCTGCGCATCCTCGGCACCCATCAATCCAAGCTGCGTCTGGCCAATGAGCCGCCCAGCGTCGTCATGGTCGTCGGCCTCCAGGGCTCTGGTAAGACCACCAGTACGGCAAAACTCGCGCGGCTGCTCGCCAAGGGCGGTAATCGCCCCATGGCCGTCTCGGTCGACATCTACCGCCCGGCCGCCCGCAAGCAGCTCGAAGTCCTTGCCAAAGGCCTCCAGGTACCCCTTTACACCGGAACCGAAGAGGAAGCGTCGAAGCCCGTCGAACTGGCCCGCTCCGCCCGCCGCGAGGCCATCACCAACAATCGCGATGTGCTCCTGGTCGACACCGCCGGCCGCCTCCACATTGACGAAGAGTTGATGACCGAACTGCAGCAGTTGAAAGAACTGCTGAACCCCGTCGAGATCCTCTTCGTGGCCGATGCCATGACAGGGCAGGACGCCGTCAAATCGGCCGACGAGTTCCACAAGCGCCTCGGCATCACCGGCGTCATCCTCACCAAGATGGACGGCGATGCCCGTGGCGGCGCCGCCCTTTCCATCCGCACCGTCACCGGACAGCCGCTCAAGTTCATCGGCCTCGGCGAAAAGCCCGACGCCTTCGAGTACTTCCATCCCGACCGCGCCGTCTCGCGCATCCTCGGCATGGGCGACGTCCTCAGCCTGATCGAGAAGGTCGAGCAGACCATCGATCAGAAAGACGCGGAAAAGATGCAGCGCAAGCTGCTCGATGACGAGTTCACTCTCGAGGACTTCCGCGACCAACTTAAGCAGGTGCGCAAACTCGGGTCTATCACCGACCTGCTGGCCATGATGCCGCAAGTCGGGCCCCTCGCCAAGGAACTCAAGAATCAGAAGGTCGATGAGAAGGAATTCACGCGCATTGTCGCCATCATCGACTCCATGACCCCCGCCGAGCGGGCCAACCACATGATCATCTCGGGCAGCCGCCGCCGCCGTATCGCCATGGGCAGCGGCACCAGCGTGCAGGACGTCAATGGCCTCCTCAAGCAGTACACCATGGCCCGTAAGATGATGAAGTCGTTCACCGGCAACATGTTCGGTTCCGCCGGCAAGAAGTTCGGTAAGTTCAAGATGCCCAGCCTCAGCGATCTCGGCCTTCGCTAAGGAC
This sequence comes from uncultured Candidatus Solibacter sp., assembly GCA_964385495.1. GTDB lineage: Bacteria > Acidobacteriota > Terriglobia > Bryobacterales > Bryobacteraceae > CADEFT01. The sequence goes on along the minus strand of CAYLPH010000074.1, from coordinate 12,730 downwards.
CATCAAAATTCGCTACACTGAATTGGATACACATTAGGAGTAAGAAGAAAATCGCATGTTGATGATTCGTATGGCTCGCTTCGGCGCCAAGAAGAAGCCCACCTACCGCCTGGTTGTAATCGAAAAAGAGCGCGCCCGCGATAGCCGTGCCGTGGAAGTCGTTGGCCACTATAACCCGCTGACCAATCCCGCCACGGTCAAGCTTGACCATGATCGCATTTCGCACTGGATGAAGAACGGTGCGCAGCCGTCCGATACGGTGGCCCGCCTGCTGAAGGCGAACCCCGTGCCTGCTCCCGCCGCGGTCTAGGTCCGGGCTACTGGCTTGGCCTTCGGAGCCGGTGAATGGCTTCGACCCCGGTGTTATGATCGAGGCAGCAAAGCAGGAGCCCTCCCGAGATGGGTATGCGAGAACTAGTAGAAGAAATAGCAAAAGCCCTCGTTGACATGCCCGACGAAGTGGTAGTGCGCGAGATCAATGGCGAACAAACCACGGTTCTCGAACTCAAAGTGCACGCCACCGATCTGGGCAAGGTGATCGGCAAGCAGGGGCGCACCGCGCGTGCCATTCGCACGCTGCTGGGTGCCTCCGGCATGAAGCTGAACCGCCGCTTTAACCTGGAGATTCTGGAGTAGCCCTTGTCTGAGCGATACCCGGTGGCTCGCCTGGTGCGGCCCCGTGGCCTTCGCGGCGAGCTCGTTGCCGATCCGGCTGGCCTCACTGCCGCCGGAATCCGTGCCCTCCCCGCCTTGTTTCTGGACCCGCCTGGAACTCCCGTTACACTCGAGGCGGTGCGGGATCACCAGGAACGCCTGCTCATCAAGCTGCGTGGCGTCGATTCCCCGGAAGCGGCTGAAGCCCTGCGCGGCGCGGTGCTTAGTGTCGACCGCGAACACCTGCCGGAAACCGAAGAAGGCGAGTATTACTTCGGCGATCTGATGGGTTGCACCGTCATAGACAGTAGGAACGGGCAGCCGATCGGCGTGGTCGCCAACTGCGTCCGCTACGGCGGGCCGGTGCTGCTGGAAGTGGATTTGCCTGGGAAGCCGCCAGTGTTGATCCCCTTTGTAAACGCCATCTGCCATACGGTGGACCTGGAGGCGAAACGGATTTTGGCGGAGTTGCCCGAAGGCCTGATCGAGGCCCAGCAGGAACGTTGAGTGGTCTTTCATATCGTCACCATCTTCCCGGAGTTCTTCGCCGGGCCGTTTCAGTTCGGCGTGGTCGGGAAGGCGATTGAAGCCGGTCTGCTGACCGTCAAGATCCACAACCTGCGGGATTGGACCTTCGACCGGCATAAGACCGTCGATGACCGCCCTTTCGGCGGCGGCGAAGGGATGGTAATGAAGCCCGAGCCGTTGTTTCTGGCAGTGGAATCGATCCTGCCAGAGCGCGACCGCGAAAAGCAGGCCGTCGTGCTGATGTCCGCCTCCGGCAGGCTTTTCGAGCAGGCCCAGGCCCGGCGCTTGAGCGAGCTGTCCGAAGTAGTGCTCCTCTGCGGACGCTACGAAGGCGTCGATGAGCGTGTCGCCACCCTGTTGTGCGACGACGAGTTGTCGATCGGAGATTACGTTTTGAGCGGCGGCGAGCTGGCAGCCGCCGTTGTTGTCGATTCCGTCGCCCGGCTGCTGCCGGGTGTGTTGGGAAATGAGGCGTCCACCGTGCAGGAGTCCTTCTCCGCCGGTATCCTGGATTGCCCGCACTGGACCCGCCCGGCCGAGTTCCGCGGCGTCAAGGTGCCTGAAGTTTTGTTGAATGGCCACCACGAGCAGATTCGCAAGTGGCGGCATGCCGCGGCTTTAGAAAAGACCGCGCGCATGCGCCCCGATCTGCTGCCTGGCAAACCAAGCGCGGAATAACGTTTCGCGCTAAACTGAAATATTTGCGTCCCGTGAAGAGGTAAGACCATGAATCACCCGTTACTGACGAAGATCACCGCCAAATACAAGCGCACGAATTTGCCCGCCCTCCGCATCGGCGACACGCTGCGCGTCCAGGTTAAGATTCGCGAAGGCGAAAAAGAGCGCCTCCAGGCTTTTGAAGGCACGCTTATCGCCCGCAATAACAGCGGCTTGGGTGAGACCATCACGGTCCGCAAGATGAGCTTCGGCCACGGCGTGGAACGCATCTTCCCGCTCAGCGCCCCGGTGGTGGATTCCATCGACGTGGTGCGTACCGGCCGTGTACGCCGCAGCAAGCTTTACTACCTGCGCGCCCTTCGCGGTAAAGCTGCCCGCCTCAAGGAACGCGCCAGCTAACGAAAGGCACACGACTCACGTGGGTGCGCCGGCGGCCAAGACCGACAAGATCCGCAGCACCTACGAGAGAACTGCGCGTAAACTCGGATTCCAATGCATCGCCGGCGCCGACGAGGCTGGCCGTGGCTCGCTCTTCGGGCCCGTCTTCGCCGCCGCCGTCGTGCTCCATCCGGACCGCGCCATTCGCGGCCTGCGCGACAGCAAGCAGCTTTCCGCCGAACGCCGCGAGGAGTTGAGCGTCAAGATCCGCGAACGTGCGCTCTGCTGGGCGGTGGCCACCGCCGAAGCCGATGAAATCGACCGCATCAACATCTACCAGGCCTCTCGGGTCGCCATCCGGCGGGCGATCGAAGCCTTGCAGCCCTGTCCCGATTACCTCCTCGTCGACGCCCTTCAGATCGACCTCGCCATCCCCCAGCAGGGCATCATTCACGGCGATGCCCTCAGCCCTTCTATCGCCGCCGCCTCCATCCTGGCCAAGGTCGACCGCGATGCCTGCATGTGCCACTTCGACGTGGTGTACCCAGGCTACGGATTAGCGCGTCATAAAGGATATCCGACGCCGGAGCATTTCGATGCCCTGGCGAGGCTTGGCCCGACTCCCCATCACCGCATGAGCTACGCACCGGTGCGCCAGCTACCGCTTTTCCCCCCAATGGAGCGCACCGCGTGTCACTAAGCCCCGACCCCACCCCCTTCGTCCAGCACTTCTCCGTCGAGGCGGATCACGCCCAGGCCCCGCCGCCCGCCGAACCGCAATACCGTTGGTATCACAAGGTGCGCGCCGTGCTGTTCGCGATCTTCTGTTTTGAACTAGGCGTCTTTCTACTGGTCTTCCCGTGGCTGGACCTGTGGGAACTCAACTTCTTCGCCACCTACAGCCACACCCTGCAACAGATCTGGATGAACCCCTACTTCCGCGGCGCCGTCAGTGGCCTGGGGCTGGTGAACATACTGGTGTCCTTCGTGGAAATCATCGGCCTGCGCCGGTTCGCCACCGACTAACGCGCGCCCACCACATTCCGCAGCACGCCCACACGCTCGATCTCCAGTTCGATGACATCGCCCGGCCGCACCCAGCGGTCCAACTCCAACCCGCAGCCTGTCCCCACCGTTCCCGATCCGATCACATCCCCCGGCACCACGCGCGAGCCCTCCGTGCAGAACGCAATCATCTTCTCGAACTTCCAGTACAGATCGCGCGTCGAGCCCTGCGACCACACCTCGCCGTTCACCCGAGCCGTCATCCGCAGGTTGTAAAGGTCGGGAATCTCATCCAGCGTCACGATCACCGGACCCAGCGCCGTTGCGAAGTCCTTGCCTTTGGCTGGTCCCAGCCGCACCTTCATCTCCCGCCGCTGCACATCGCGCGCGCTGAAGTCGTTCATCACGGTCACCCCCGCCACACGGCGCAGCGCATCGCCCTCCGCCACGTCGCTGCCCGCCACGCCAATCACCAGCGCCAACTCCAACTCATAGTCGAACTTCTCGGTGAACCGCGGCCAGGGGACCACCGCGTCCGGCCCATAGATGTTCTGGTGCGATCCGCGATACGACACCGGCATCTCGTACCACTCCGGCGGCACCGGCTCACCGCGCTTCGCAAACCCCGTCTTGACGTGCTGTTCGAACGCGTAGAAGTCCCGCAGGGAAGTAGGGTTCGGCAATGGCGCCAGTAGCCGCACCTCATCGGGCCGGTACAGCAGCCGCGCGCCTTGGAGCCCGGTCGCTGGTAACTCCATTGCCAGAGTCTTCGCAGCATTCGCCAGGGAGGTCGTCCAACCCTGCAGAAACTCCAGCATGTTGCCGGGCGCCAGGACGTCCGCCACAATCCGCGGACGCGGCTCGCCCTCTTCGGCCAGGCGCCAGGCCGTTGCAGCGTTGATATCCACGATCTCCGTCCCACGCACGACGCCCGTGCGCGGCACCGCGCCCAGCGCCGTCCGCACTTCGAACGTACACAGCTTCACAGGTTGCCCCGCCGCTCCTGTTCGCGCTCGATGGCTTCAAACAAGGCTTTGAAGTTGCCCTTCCCAAAGCCCCGGCTGCCTTTGCGCTCGATGATCTCGTAGAACACCGTCGGCCTGTCTTCCACCGGCTTGGTGAAGATCTGCAGCAGGTAGCCCTCTTCATCGCGATCGACCAGAATCCCCAGCGGCGCCAACTGCTCCATTGGCTCCTCAATTTCGCCCACCCGCCGCTGCAGCTCTTCGTAGTAAGTAGGAGGTACGCTCAGAAACTCCACACCCTGCGCCCGTAACCGCGTAACCGTATCGGTGATGTCCTCCGTCGCCATCGCGATATGCTGCACGCCCGGACCCTGGTAATAATCCAGGTATTCTTCAATCTGCGACCGCCGCCGCCCCTCCGCCGGCTCATTGATCGGAAACTTCACCCGCCCGTTCCCGTTCGCCATCACCTTCGACATCAGCGCCGAATACTCCGTGCTGATGTCGTTATCGTCGAAGCTCTGGTACAACTCGAAGCCCAGCACGCGGCGGTAGAAGTCCACCCATTGGTCCATCTCATGCCAGCCGACATTCCCCACCATATGGTCGATATGCAGTAACCCCGTGGGCCGCGCCAAACCATCCTCCGGCGTCGCCACATAGCCCGGCAGAAACACGCCGCGATACTTCCCGCGTTCCACAAACGTGTGTACCGTATCCCCATAGGCCTGGATCGAAAACAGCACCACCGAGCCGTGTTCGTCGCCCGTCTCCAGCAACTCCTGCACCACCCGCGCCCCGCGCTGCCGCACCTCCGCATACGCAGCCCGTGCATCTTCCACCCACAACGCCACCGACTTCACCCCGTCCCCATGCCGGTTCACATGGTCCGCGATCGCATGGCCCGGCCGCAAAGCCGTGGTCAACACGAAGCGAATCTTCCCCTGCTGCAGCACGTAGGAGGCATGGTCGCGCACGCCCGTCTCCGGCCCCTGGTACGCCACCAGCTTCATCCCGAATGCTGTGCGATAGTAGTGGGCCGCCTGCTTGGCGTTGCCGACGTAGAACTCCACATGATCCGTCCCCAGCAGCGGCAGAAAGTCCTGCGCCGGGCTGGTATTCGAAACCTCAGCGAGTGACGGCATGGCTAGTTCCTCCTCTCAGTATAGATACGGCACACGACGCATTCGCTTCGTTGCTGCCGGAAAACAGAAAGGCGGAATCGCCTTATAATAGGGTCGGTACGAGGAAAGATTCATGCGTATCGCGCTCGCGGCGGCAGTGATTATCGGCATCCTTCCCGGCGAGGATCGGTTCTCGGCTCCAAGGCAACAGCTTTGGGTGAACGTCGACTTCCCGGGCAAGCCCGCCCCCCGTTGGGAGAACGGAAAACTGCTGGTGCGGGAGATCGAGCGTCCGAAAATCACGTGGTTCGGCGCGGACGGCCAACGTCAGGGTGAAGCATCCATCTTCATCGAAGGCGCCCAATCCGTCCTCGTCGTGGATGCTGTGGCGTCCCCACAGGGCACTATTGCGGTTTCGGGCGGGGCGGATGACAGCGCGGCGACGGGGACCCAATTCATTGCTTGGATCGATTCCGCTGGACACATCCAGCGAGTTGTTCGCACCAGTCCCTTTATCGCCTACCGGCTCGATTTTGATGCGTCTGGCAAGCTGTGGGCGCTAGGCCGCGATCTACTTGCGGCGTCCGTGCGGCCTGAAGCGGCGCACTCCGTGTTACGGCAATACGACAGTGAGGGCAAGCTGATTCGCGAGATGCTATCGAATGAAAGCTTCCCCCTCGGAGAGCGCCACCACCCCGCTTTGAAAGGGTTGTTAGCCGTCGCAACCGGCAGAGTCGGCATTTACTCCACCTCGCGAAGGGAATGGGTGGAGGTTTCCGCCGAGAGCGGAGAAGTGCTCGGCCGCTGGGCAGGGCCCCCAGCCAGCGTCAATAGCATTACGGTTACTGCGGGCGGAACAGTATACGCGTCGGCTTGGGAAAAGCAGCCCTCCAAGCGAACGGCCGTGTTTCGGTTTGACCGCGGCGCCGGCCGTTGGCAGCCAGTCGATCTATCTCAGACTCTCGGTCAGGACCATACGCGCTTCGGCATGTTGTACGGCTCAGAGGGGGAGCTGCTCCTGTTTGGAATGGAGTTGCCCGCGTTCTCCTGGGTTGAGGTCGAGTAAACGAAGCTTAGTTCACCTGCGGCTAAGGTCCTGCGACTCCTTACATTCAGCTATAGCTTCGACACACAAGCGATTGGCTTCGTTTGGTCCAGCGGTGATGCGCAGCGCCTGCGGCAGCCCGAATCCGGTGAGATGCCGCACAATAATCCCCTTACGCAGCAGGCCTTCGCTCAGCGCCGCCGCCTGCTCCGGCGAATCCAAAACCACCAACACGAAATTCGCCTTCGACGGCACAACCTCCAACCCCAACCCCCGCAGCGAGTCCGTCAAAAACCGGATCGCCTCCCGGTTATGGGCCAACGACCGTGCCAGAAACTCACGATCCTGCAGCGCCGCGATTCCCGCCGCCTGCCCCAACGTCGACGGCTCAAACGGCAGCTTCACTTTCAACAGATTCCGGATCAGATCCCCATGCGCGAAGCCATACCCCACACGCACCCCGGCCAGCCCATAAGCCTTTGAAAATGTACGCAGCGTGATCACGTTGTCATAGCGGTAATGCAGCGAATCGGGATACACCGGATCATCCTGGGCGTACTCGAAATAGGCCTCATCCAACAGGATCAGCACATGCGGCGGCACGTGCCGGTAGAACTCCTCAAACTCCTCGCGGGTAAAGATCGTGCCTGTCGGGTTATTCGGGTTGGCCAGATAGATGATTTTCGTGCGCAGCGTTACCGCGTCCGCCAGCGCCTCCAGATCCAGGTGCCAGTTGCGATGCGGCACGCTGCGATACGCCACCCCCCGCGACTGCGCCAACACCCGGAACCCCGCAAAGGTAGGCTCCGGCGCCAGCACCTCGTCGTCATCGCAGAGGAACGTGCGAATGATGTTCGACATGATCCCTTCCGACCCCGACCCCGTAATCACGTTCTCCAGCCGCAACCCGAAATGCCCGGCCAGATACTCGCGCAGCCCCAGCGCGGTATTCGGGTAAATGTGTACGTCCGCCAGCGCCTGCCGCATGGCCTCCACGGCCTTCGGCGACGGCCCCAGCGGGTTCTCGTTGGACGCCAGCTTGAAGGCCCGCGCAAGCCCATACGCGCGGCAGACCTCGGCGGCGTCGCGGCCGGGAACGTAGGGAGAGAGCGATTCGATGTACGGTGGAACGAGGGGACGCATAGATAACCCCACAATGCAGTGGTGCTATTGATTAGACTACGCACAACCCCGCCCCGTTGCAACCACCCCCCGGCTTTCCAAACGCCGATTCGTTATAGGATGAAAGCTGTGAGCGCTGCCACCGCCACCTTCACCATCGCCGACCTCGAGCGCATGCCCGACGACGGGATGCATCGCGAGCTTCTCCATGGAGAGTTGATCGAATTGCCACCACCGAAGCTCCACCAATCGCGCATCGCGATGGGTCTTGTCGCTTCGCTGCTGTCCTACCTGGACGACCATGCTGACATCGGCGAGGTCTGGGCAGAGGGCGGTTTCCAACTGGATGCGGCCTCTTGGCTACAACCGGATGTGGCTGTCTTGAAGCCGGAGCAATTGGCCGTCTCTAACAGCGATTACGCCTCCGGCGCACCGCTGGTCGCCTTAGAAGTGATATCGCCCTCCGAATCCGGCGCCGACATCGAAGCAAAATCCATTGCCTACCTGCAGACAGGTGCGCGGGCCGTCGTTTGGATCTACCCCCAAACCCGCACCGTCCACATCCTCGGAGAAGGCGAACGCCGCCTCAACAACAAGGACACCCTCGAACTCCCCACTATCCTCCCCGGCTGGAGCCTGCCGGTCTCCGATCTGTTCCCCGATATGGGATTGAAATCGTGAGCGCTGCCACCGACACCTTTACGATCGCCGATCTCGAGCGCATGCCCGACGACGGCATCCATCGCGAACTCCTCCATGGAGAGCTGATCGAATTGCCACCACCCAAGTTGGGCCACTCGGATGCCGCAGCCGCGCTGTTTACATCCCTCGCGCTCTATCTCCAACAGCAACCTGGATTCGGTAGAGCCTACGCCGAGGCCGGGTACCGCATCTTCGCCGGCGACCGCTCCTATCTGCAGCCAGACGTCTCGTTCCTCTCGCAATCCCGCTGGGAAAGAACCGCGGGCACCCAATTCGTCAGCGGCGCTCCGGATGTCGCCTTCGAAGTAGCATCCCCCTCGGAGTCAGGAGTCGACATCGAAGCCAAGTCGCTCGCATACCTCGCGGCCGGTGCCCGAGCCGTCGTCTGGATCTACCCCAAAACCCGCACCATCCACATCCTGGGAGAAGGCGAGCGCCGCCTCAACGACAAAGACCCCCTCGAACTGCCCACCATCCTCCCCGGCTGGAGCCTGCCCGTCCGCGATCTCTTCCCCCGCTAAACCGTGCCTGATCTGCCCCTTTGGAAATACCTGCTCGGCGCCGTCTGCGCCTTTAATATCGGCATGGCCAAGACCGGCATGCCCGGCCTCGGCATCCTCGCCATTCCCCTGTTCGTCGCCACCGTCGGCGATGCGCGCCTCTCCGCCGGCTGGCTGCTGCCCATCCTCCTCAGCGCCGACCTGCTGGCCGTCTTCTACTACCGTAAGCACGCCGCCGCCGGACGCCTCTTCACCCTACTCCCCTCGGTCGCCATTGGAATGGCATTCGGCGCGTTCGTCCTCAAGTATGACGACAGGATCCTGCGCCCGATCGTGGGCGCCATCATCCTCTCCATGCTAATCCTGTTTCTGCTGCGCAAGCGGTCGGTCAATCCCCTGCCTACGGAAGGCGCGTTCTACTCCGGGATGTACGGCTCCTTCACGGGCTTTGCCACCATGATCGCCAATGCCGCCGGGCCGATCATGAACATCTACCTGCTCAGCAAGCGCCTGGGACGCGAGGAGTTCGTCGCCACCGGCGCCTGGTTCTTCTTCATCGTCAACGTCAGCAAGCTGCCCGTCTATATCCATCACGGGCTGATCAGCCGTACCTCCCTGCTGTTCGATCTCGCGCTGCTGCCCGCCAGCCTCGCCGGTGCGCTCATCGGCCGCCGCGTGCTCATGAAGATCCCGCAGCACCTGTTCGAAACCGCCGTCATCGTGCTGGCGTTTCTGGCCACTATCCTGCTGTTCTTCTAGTCACTTCTTCCCATACCACCCGCGATCCCACGGGAACGCGAACGTCGGCTTATTGGCATAGCGGGTCATCGCGAAGTCCAGCCGCGTTCCCGTCCCCGGCTCCAGCCGGACCGTCACCACCGGCCCGTCGATCTTCGATGTGGCGCCCTCCACCGTCACGCTGTCGAAACGGTGCTCGCCGTACCCACCGGCCTGCACTACCAATGTTCGCGGCTCAATCGGATTCGTGTTCACCAGCGTCACCGTCGCGCTATTCGCGCCCAGTTTCTCCACCAGAGCGCCCACATCCGCCGGCAAGCCCGCGCGGTGTTTCTCCGGATCGAAGTAGCGGAACCGGCTGTGCAGCACCCAGATGCGCCCCCGCGCGAAATACCCGCCCATCGTCAGATTCACCAACGCATTCGTCGCCGCCGGGTTGAAGTCGAGCAGATAATCGGCCAGCCGCGTGTCCGCCGTGGTCTGATCGGCCCGGATCATCTCCACCCGGCGGCGAATCGAAGCCAAATCCGACTGCAGAGCCCTTTCCGGAAACTCCGGCAGCTTGCCTTCCAGATAGCCCAGCCACAGCGACCCGCGATCCGCGCCGCCGTACCCGCCCCGCCCGCCGCGCTCTTCATACTTGGCGGCCACCGGAACGCGCTCCAGATCCTTGCGGTCCATTGACCAGAGGTAGATCTCCGTCAGCCGGTCCGAAAACGTCTCCGGCGTGTAGTGATACCAACTCGGCGGCCCGTTATGCTTGTAGCCCTTCGGATCGCCATACATGACCGGCAACAGCGTACGCCCGTTCTCCACCTTCTTCTGCGCGTAGACGAGGTCCATCTGCTTCCGCAGCGTGCCGACAAAGCTTTGGTCGCCGCTCAACAGCAACGCATTCCCGAAGCCCGGCCACGTCCCCTGCACGAAGTAGTTCCGGTGCGCGATCTGCTCCAGTTCGCCGTCGAAGATGGTGAAGTTCCAGCCGTACGTTCCCTTCCACCATTGGCCGTTGTACTCGCCGCCCGGCTTCCCGTTCAACCCAACGTTGCTGGGAATCATGCCGCCGCACTCTTCGGCGCGCTTCTGCCACGCCCGGACATATTCCACCGCCCATGTCCGATACTTCTCGTCACCCGTGAGCGCGAACGAGTTCAGCCCCAGAATCGTCGCCGCCAGGTTCAGGTTGTTATCGCCGACGCTATCCAGATACTCCGCGCAGTGCGCCAGCATCTTGTCGTAATGCTTTTCCAGATCCAGCAGCTTGCTGCCGCCGGCCGGGTTATGCAGCAGGTGAAACTTGCCCGGCGTCGGGTCGCCCACCCAATCGTAGGTCGTGGCTTTGCGCAGCATCGGCCCCAGGCTGCCTGTCCAGATGCTCTTGATCAGCTTCTTCTCCGGATCGTAGTTGGGCGCGTCCGGATCCTCACCCATGTACATCTTCGCGAACCGCGTCATCCGCTCGCGGTACTGCGAGTTGTTCGGATCGGAGAAGCCCATCATCAGGAACGCGCGCATGCCTTCGCCGGTGTGGAACCAGTCCGATTGCGTGATGAATTCCTTGTGATAGGCGCCGTTCTTGCCCAACTCCGTCAGCTTCGTACGCAGTTCGTTGTACTGCCGCCAGTGGCCTTCCTGAGCCTTCTTGTAAAGGTCCAGCACGGAGTCCGACCCGCCCAAGGCATGCAGCAGTGTCCAGTTCCAGTAGGTTTCGATGGCGTCATCCGGACCATCCAACGTGCCCCAGCGCGGCGTGTGCGCCAGGTATCCGCGCTCGTCCACATACTTGCTGGCGAACAGCTCCACCGCCTTCGAACTGTGCTGCAACACCTGCTGTTCCAACAGCGCCCAGGCCGGCGCCGCCATCGGCTTCTTCACATGCAACGTGACGTCCTGGGCCGGCAAGGAGAACCCCAGGAGAACGAAAACACCACACAGGCGAAACATAGCTACCTAAGATATCGCATCCACGCTGTCCTCAAACCGGACGTCTGAAAGCAATGACTCGCTGCAAGGACCGTCCCGTCTGGCGGATCCTACTCTCCCCGCGGCAGCCCTCCTCGCCACATTGGCTCTTCTCGCCAATATCAACATCGCCCCCAGAAAACACCGTAGCTACGAGATTGCGGCGATACGCAACGTGGTGGTGCTCAACACCGCCCAAACGCAATTCTCGTCCCAACAACGCCGGTACGCCTCCACCCTCGAAGAACTCGGTCCCAGTGGTCTCGGCCTCATCCCTGCCGGCCTCGCTCGCGGAATCCACCACAGCTATCACTTCCAAATCCACGCCGAGCCCACCAACTATCGCCTCTTCGCCACCCCAACCAACTTCGGCCAAACCGGGCGCCGCTCCTTCTACTCCGATGCCACTCTTGTCATCCGCGAAAGTTGGGATCCCGCTAAACCCGCCGGCCCCCAAAGCCCCGAAATCCGCTAATACAACTCCCAAGGCGCCCGCTGGAATCCCGGCGCCATCTCCCGCCCAAACCGCAACCCCGGCAAGCCCGTCTCAAACGCCCCCATATCCGGCCCCGCCCCTGTGAAATCATCGTTAAACCCCGGCAACCGCACTCCAGAATCCACCGCCGGGTTCTTCGCCAGCACCACCGGATCCGTAATCGCGAACTTCTTCCCGTTCGGCGAGTACTCCACTCTTCCCCACTGGATCCGCTCCGAAGTCGCCGACAGGAACCACTCCAATCGCTCACTCGGCAAAAACATCGACTTCACAAACCCACCGCCCAGATATCCACCCGTCAGGTCATTCTGGAAATCATTCGCCGGCGCCCCAAACTCCCGCGGATACGTCCGTCCCCGCGAGTAGAAGATATTGTTCCGCGTCACCGCATTGTGCAGTTCATGGCTGCTGAATACATCCAATCCCCCGCGCGGCTGCAGTGCTGTGTTGTGGAAGATAAACCGGTACCCCAACCCCGTCGACACCTTCTCCCCGTTCATCGTCACCTGGTTCATCCCGGTCTTGATCATCATTCCGCCCGACGGATCCTGGTGCGATATCCGGCTCTCCCCAAACACATTCCGAAAGATATACAGCGGCCCCATCGCCGTAGCCGCCGTCGCGATATGCACGAACGTGTGATGGATATAGTTGCTCCAGATCCGCACGTTCGCATTCGCCCCTTCGCTCTCAATCGCGTCATCCCAGCAATTCGCCACAATGTTCCCGTAAATGTCCGAATCGCGATTCGGGCTCCCCTCAAAGCTATAGTTCGACCCACTAGTGTCCGGCTATCGCAATTTGACCACCTCGTAAGCCGTTGATAATACAAA
>CAYLPH010000073.1:0-37079 GCA_964385495.1 uncultured Candidatus Solibacter sp. | reverse complement strand
GCTCGTTGCGATTTTGGTAGCGGAGGAGCCGGTTGTAGCGGCGCTCGGCGTCTTCGGGAAGGTCGGGGAGGTTTAGCAGCTCCGGGACCTCTTCGCAGTGGAACTCGGCGGCGAGTTTGTCGAGTTGGACGGCGATCATACGCAGATTCCAGGCGGCGTGGATGATCTGGTCGAAGACGGTGGCTTCTACGGGGCCGTCCGGTTTTAGGCGGCTGTAGAAGTCGCGGAAGAACTGGATCTGGTCTTCGGTGAAGTGGGCCGGAGACCAGGCGCTGCGGGCGGTGAAGCCGTGCTTTCTGGCGTTCTGGGAGGAGGTGGCTTTGCCTTCCGGCGTTTTCGGGCCGGTGGAGTGGCTGGCATTTTCGCGATTGCGTTCCGTGAAGTCGTTTTGGTCAGTCATAGCGGAGCAACGATAACACGGGAGTTTGGGGGACTTTTGGTAAGTCGTTGATTCTGTTGACGCGAAGTGTTGTGATCGCATAAGTTCTCAGGAGCGGATCCGGTGCGATATTGTGGATAAGAGTATGAATGCGAATACGCTGATCTTCCTTTTTCCAGGCCAGGGTTCCCAAAGCAAAGGAATGGGCAGCGGACTATTTGAGCAGTTTCCGGAAATCACCCAAGCTGCCGACGATATCCTCGGCTATTCTATCCGGCGGTTGTGCCTGGAAGATCCGCGGAACCAGCTCGGGCAGACGGCCTACACGCAGCCGGCGATGTACGTGGTGAATGCGCTCACGTACCTCAAGCTGAAACAGGAGTATGGCCGTGAGCCCGATTTTGTGGCGGGGCACAGCCTGGGCGAGTATAACGCTCTTCACGCGGCGGGGGTGTTCGATTTCGCCACGGGGCTGAAACTGGTGAAGGAGCGCGGGCGGCTGATGGCGCAGGCGACGGGGGGAGGGATGGCGGCGGTGATCGGGTTGACGCGCGACCAGATTCGCGATGTGCTGCTGCTGTTTGGCAGCGCGGATGTGAGCATCGCGAACCTGAATGCCCCGCAGCAGACGGTGATCTCGGGGTTGAAGGAGGCCATCGAGGAGATTCGACCGTCGGTGGAAGAGGCGGGCGCGCGGCTGTTCCTGCCTTTGCCGGTAAGCGGCGCCTTTCACTCGCGCTTCATGGAACCGGCTCGCAGGGAGTTTGAGGGTTTCCTGCGGGGCTTCTCTTTCGGGGTGCCACGGATCCCGGTGATCTCGAATGTGGAGGCGCTGCCCTATCCGGAGAATGATGTCGCCGGGTTGTTGGCGCGGCAGATCACATCGCCGGTGCGCTGGGTGGAGTCTATGCAATACCTCAGCCGGCAGCCGGACCCCACGTTTCGTGAGGCGGGGCCGGGTACAACGCTGCAGGGCTTGTTACGGCAGATTTTGAAGTAGCGGTTAGTCGCGGTATTGGGCATCGGGCTCGAGGGGATATAGCGGTGTGCGGCGACGCTGGTAGTGAAAGTGGCGGGGGTTGTCGCTGGTGACGCCGGGCGTATCGACCATGAGGAATTCGGCGGCGACCGGCTCATAGGCGGCTCGCGGGGCGACTACGCCTTTGACGATGAGCATCTTCTTGGCCCACGGTTGCACGCCCGTGCTGAGCACCTGCTGGAGGCTCATGGGCGCCATGCGGCGGCTGGTGAGGATTACGGAATGGCCTTCGTTGGTTTCGACCACCGCGGTCAGCCCTTGATCACAGGCGCCCCAGCCGCCGTGGCGCTGCTCACGTTCGACGAAATGGCCGTCGGTCAAGGCGCGCACGATGCCTTCGATCCGGACCGGTGCGCCGTGAAGGTTATCCGTGTTGCCGCCTACGGCCAGAGTCACCGCGCCACCCGGTCCAGCCGCCAGACATGCCGCGGCTGCCCGCGGATCGCACAGGACGACCATCGCGTCGCGGCCTTGCTGGCGGAGGACCTCCGTGAAGAGAATCGTGGAGTCGGCCGGGCTGCCGGCGCCGACGTTGTCGCCAATGTCCATGAGGGCGACCGGACCGCGGGGTGCGGCGATGGCCGCGGCCACCGCTTCCTCGGGCGACGGCAACGTGCCGGAGAACTCCGCGCGCAGGGACCAGGCGCGTTCGGCGAGGTGGCGTGCGGCGCGGCGGGCCAGCGCTTCGTCGCCATCGGCCACGGCAAAAAAGGAGGCACCCATCTCGGCGACATCGGCGTAGTAGAAGCCGAGCGCGATGCTGGCCGAGAGAATGCCGGGCCACGCCAGCACCTGTTCCAGGTCTTCGTACAGTGCGCGGACGGGCATCGCCGCAGTCTGTTGTTTCGAGATCGAGATCAACAGAGGCGGTGTTTCGAGGGCCTGTACGGGACGGATCTCGCCACGGAGGGTACGCATGAGGATTCCGGCGGCTTCCTGGCCTCGGGCGCGCTGGTCCAGGTGCGGGTTCGAACGATAGGCTACGGTGGCATTGGCCAGGGAGATCATCTGGGGGGATACGTTGGCGTGCAGATCGAGCGTGGTCACGATGGGAAGACCGGGGCCAACGGTGGCGCGGACGCGGCGCAGCAGCTCGCCGTCGGCGTCGGGGAACGCCTCGCTGACGGTGGCTCCATGCAGTGCGAGCAGCAGCCCGTCGAGGGCTCCGGCGTTTGCGAGGTCTTCCAACATTTCGTTGGCGATTTGTTCGTAGGCATCCGCGGCAATCGTGCCGCTGGGGACAGCGAAGGTAGCCAGCAGCGGCACTACTTCCACATCGGCCTGCTCGAGGGCATCGACGAATCCGCCGAGTTCATGATAGGCGCCGCGCCAGCGCCGCAGCACGGCCGCGCCGCGGGTGAGGCTGGCGGCGACGAAGTCGGCATAGGTGGTCGGGGCGCCGAGGAAGGTATTCGATTCGTGGAGGAATCCGCCGATTCCGATGCGCAGGCGCTTGCTCATCGTGCCATCTCCTGGAGCGCGGCACGCACTTCGCCGGGTGCGACTATGTGGCCTGGAGAAGCCTTGGCTGCTTCCTCAATGGAGGCTGGATCCTTGAAGCCATGGCCGGTTACGAGGCAGACGACTGCCTCGCCTTCGCGGACTACGCCTTGCTCGCGGGCTTGTTGATAACCGGCGAAGGCGGTGGCGCCGGCGGGTTCGGCGTAGATGCCGGCGAGGCGGAGCAGGTCGCGCTGGGCGGCGTAGACGGCCTCGTCGGGGATATCGAAGGCCTGGCCGCCATCCTCTTGGAGGCGGCGCACCGCGAGGCTGGCATCGATATCGAAGGGAACGGATAGCCCGCTGATGCGGGTGGTGCTGGTGATGGGCTTCACTGGCTGGCCGGTGCGGAAGGCGTCGACGATGGTGGGGCAGCCTTGCGGTTGGACGGCGTGCACGCGGGTGGTTGGCTGGATGCGCCGCATCTCCTCACTTACGGCGGCGAAGAGGCCGCCGCTGCCGGCCGGTACGAAGACATGCGCGGTTTCCGGTGCCTGCGCCGCGATCTCGCGGGCGATGGACTTGACGCCGTTCATGCCGATCGGGCAATAGCGGAAGGCGGATACGACCAGTGCCGCGGTGCCTTCGTTGGTGAAGGCTTCCAACTGCGCGAACACCTGTTGCGTGACTTGGGGGGAGGTTACGAAGTTTGGAATGCGCAGGAGGCGCGCGCCGTGGGCCTGCATCTGGAGCAGCTTGCCGGAGGGCGCATCGGCGTTGACGAGGATCACGCAGGGCAGTCCATGGCGGGCGCAATGGGCGGCCAGGGAGGAGCCCGTGTTGCCGGAGGAGGTAGCGACGCAGAGGCGCCGTGGCGGGACCAGGGGGTCCCGCGCGGGTCTGGGGACCCGCCCTCCAACGGAAAAGACTTGGGACAGAATACTAGCCAGTTCGGCGGCCACGAAGCGATCCTTATAGGATCCGGTGGGCTGGCAGGATTCGAGCTTGAAATAGACGTTGGGGGCGAGGCGGGGGGCGGAGATGAGCGGGGTTGGGGTTTCCAACGACCCAGTATAAACGGTATGGTTCGGGACGGCCGCTGGGCGGGGGGCGCGGGCGTTTATAGGGCGCCGGGCTATCGCCGAAGATAAAGCCGTTCGGGTGAATAGCCGAATCGGCCGGTGATGCTGTCGACAAATGCCGTTCCGCCGGTCTTTGGGGGGCCGGGGCTGTGCCTCGTCGTATGAGGAGCCGCCGCCGGAGGTGGCTTGGCGCGCGTTCCAGCGCTATCGCTCCCCGGTGCTAAGATCGCAGGCGATGGAAACCGTGGAACCTTTGGAGTGGGATAGCGTGGAGTTGCGCTCCGGGCGCCTGCGCCGGATCAAGCGGGCTGAGGCCAGATTAGTGGACAGCGAAGACGGGATGCTGGCGGTGGCGAAGTGCTATTGCCGCAGTCACGACGTGGTCACGCAGGCCGAAGCGGAGATGCAGATGCGGCCTGCTTTTGTGTTTCCACTGGAGGCATTGCGCGAGTTGGAGCCGCTGATCGGCCAGGAACTGGTGGGTCGCGTTTACTTTGATTCGAGCGGGCGGCGGGTGAAGTTTCTGCTGGATTTGAAAGAGCAGGCCGGGTTCCGGATGGAAGAGGGGGTGCATCAATTGGAGAGCCCTTGGTTTGATGAGAGCGTGTTGAAGGAATAGAGGAGCTTGGCAGGGCCGGCAAGTAGCTAGCGGCGGGCAAAGCCGAATAGCCTGGCGGCATTCAAGCCTCGGATCTTGGCGCGGTCCTCCTCCTTCAGAAAGGCGAACTGGGTTTCGAACAGTTCGATGGCTTTGTCGAAGTCCGGGCGGCTGTGGCCGAGGCCGCCCCATAGCATTTTGTCCGGGCCGAAGGCATCGGCGGTCCGTCGCACCAGGGGCATGGTGTCGCGATGGGGATGCTCCTGCTTCGACGAATAGCGGACGGCCGAGAATTTCATGTAGACGCGCGGCAGTTTGGCGAGCTTAAGAACGCCGTCGTACTCGGCGGGGGTGCCTTGCCCGGCGCGTGCGAGGTGATCGAGGATCACTGGCGTTTGCGGGAAGGCTGCCGCCAGTTCGCCAATACGCGGCGCCCAGCAAGGGATGAAGTGCATCTGGATGGCCATGCCAAGCTTGCCCGCGGCTTCCCAGGCCTTCTTCAGCTGGGGATCGCGCAGGTCGCGGTCGCGGATGGCGCCGCTGGTGGTGGGCTTTGCGCTGAGCGGCTGATTCTCATGGATGCGCAGTGCGACGATACGGCCAGGGTTGCGTTTGACTAGCTCCGCCATGCGCGCGGGCGTGGCCGGATCGATGGGGTCATAGAGGCAAGTGCCCTTGAAGAAGCCGGGCTTCGGCTCGTTGGCGAAGCAGTACTCGAGATAGCGGTGGTCGTCCTGATAAGGCTCCGGGTGGACGATGATGGTGTGGCCGATGCCAGCCTCCTTAACGAAAAGGCTGTAGGCATCCAGCGGCAAGGCGGCGGGTTTATAGACGGCCGATGCGTGATAGGGAAAGCGCCCCGGCTCGAAAAGATGAATGTGGGTGTCGATGACGATGCCCTTGGGCCGGGTGACCGCGGCGGCCATCCTGGCGAGCGCGCTTCTTCGGGTGACGGCAGTCTGCATGCTGCCACTGTATCGCAACGGCCATCGGGAGTTGCGCTACAATCCACAGGAAGAACTCTGGAAGCCGTGTCGGCCAGGTTGCCCTGCGCGTTCGATCATTTCAAAGCAAAGAGGACCTGTTCAACTTATGTCCGGTCACCGGCCCGAACTCCGGCTCGCGCTGTTTGTGGTGCTGTTGGCGGCAGTTGTTCCCGCGCAGACGCCCAAACCCGAGGCCACCACCACTCCCAAGGAAACCGAAACCGGTTTTCCCGTCACCGATAAAGTAACCATCGCCAAATGCGGCGGCTGTCATCGCGCGGACAAGGACGGCAACCTGTCGCGCATCTCCTGGATACGGACAACGCCGGAAGGCTGGCAGCAGGCCATCAAGCGCATGGTGCGGCTGAACGGCCTGTCGATCACGCCAGGCGAAGGGCGGCAGATTCTGCGCTATCTCGCCACCAATCACGGACTGGCTCCCGAAGAGGACTCGCCGGTGCAGTGGTATGCCGAGATGCGCTATCAGGAGGCCGAAACACTTCCTAACGATAATGTTCGCGACGCCTGCGCGTCGTGCCATCCCCTGGCGCGGCCCGAGTCGTGGCGGCGCTCTTCGGCGGAGTGGCAGGAACTGGTGAACATGCACCTCGGATACTTCCCCACGATGGAGTTCACTTCGTTGCGGCGCCGTGGACGCGGGGGAAGGCCGGGCGGCGGTCCGGCGGCTCCTGGCGCCAATCCCGAACCGCAGCGTGACCCGGTGGACGTAGCGTTGGAGCATTTCCGCAAGGCTGCGCCGCTGCATTCGAAGGAATGGGCGGCATGGCGGGCTTCGTTACGCGACGCCGATCTGGCGGGCACCTGGACGGTGAGCGCCTCGCTGGCGGGGAAAGGCAAGCTGTTCGGCACGACGGAGATCACGGCTACGGGTCCGGGCGAGTTCACGACGAAGACGAAGTTGGTGCCGGTATCGGGCGGCGCGGCGCAGGAGTTCACGGGTAAAGTCATCGTTTACGCGGGGTATCAGTGGCGCGGGGCATCGAAATCGGGCGCGACACAGGTACGCGAGACGATGCTGGTTTCGCGCGACCAATCGGCGATCGAAGGCCGCTGGTTCTGGGGCGCGTACCAGGAGTTCGGCTATCAGGTAAAGATGCGGCGGATGGGCGCGGATCTGTCGGTGGCGGGTACCGACGTGTATGCGGTGAAGGCCGGCGGTGCATCGAAGATGCGGGTGTTCGGCGCGAATTTCCCTGCCGATGTGAAGACGGCCGATGTGGTGATGGGCGCGGGCATCACGGTGAAGAGCGTGAGCCGCGTGAGTGGCGGCGAACTGGCGGTAGAGGCGGACGTGGCGGCTGGCGCGATTGCCGGTCCGCGCGACGTAGTGGTGCGCCGCATGGTAGCTCCGGCGGCGTTCGTGGTTTACGACAAGGTGGACTACATCCGCACGGCAACAGACTCGCAGCTTGCGCGGTTGGGCGGCAACACGCACCCGAAGGGCTACGTGCAGTTTGAAGCCATCGGCTATCATCGCGGCCCGGACAACAAGCCTCGAACCGCGGACGACATTGCGTTGGGCCCGGTGCCCGTGCGCTGGTCGGTGGAGGAGTTCTACGCCCGCCAGAACGATGACGACAAGGATTATGTCGGCGCGTTGAACGATAACGGCCTGTTCACGCCGGCCAGCGAAGGGCCCAATCCGAAGCGGCGGTTTGCCACGGATAACTTCGGCGATATCTGGGTGGTGGCGACGTTCGCGAATCCCGGCGGCGAGCCGCTGGTGGCTAAGGGCTACCTGGTGGTTACGGTGCCGATGTACGTGCGCTACGACCAGCCGGAGGTGGCCGAATGAGCGCGGCGGTGGAGAGTCTGGTCTACCGCCCCGCGGAGTTCCATCGCTTCGAAGGCGGTGGGCGGCAGTTTGTTTACCTGGTGCCGAGCGCGGGCGTTTTTGAGTTGAACGAGGTCTCGCAGCGGATTCTCGATCTGCTGGCGTCAGGGCCGCACAGTGCGGAGGATCTGGCGCAGCGGCTGGCGGACTTCGCGCCCAAGGAGGTCTTCGAAGCACTGGAGGAGTTGTACCAGAGCCACGCGATACAGACGCCGGAAGGCTTCCATGAGCCTCCGCAACAGCCGCCGCCGCAGTTTCCGCTGCAATCGCTGGTGTTGAACCTGACCAACCAGTGCAACCTGTCCTGCCAGTATTGCTATGAGTTCGGCGAGGATAAGATCGCCACGCCGGAGGGCAAGCCGAAGTTCATGGATTGGGACACGGCCACCCAGGCGGTGGACTACTTCTTCCGGGATTCGGTGGGACGGCGCTCGCTGCACATCACGTTCTTCGGCGGCGAGACGCTGATGAACTTTCCGCTGCTGAAGCGAGTGGTGGAGTATGCGCGGAGCAAGGCCGCGGGCGAGGGAAGGACCGTTGATTTTTCGTTAACCACCAACGCGACGCTGCTGACGCCGCAGATCATCCAGTTCCTGTCGGAGAACCAGATTGGGGTGACGGTGTCGATGGACGGGCCGAAGGAAATGCACGACGCCCTGCGCGTGTTCTCCAACGGCAAAGGCAGCTACGACATCATCGCGCCGAAAGTGAAGCAACTTCTGGCCGAGCATAAGACGCGACCGATAGCCGCGCGTGTGACCTTGACGGCGCAGGTGTCCGATGTGCTGACGATTTTCCGTCATCTGACGGAGGAACTTGGATTCCAGGAAGTGGGCTTCGCTCCGGTGACCACCTCTTCCAAGGCGCTGTACTCGATCGGGCCATCGGGCTTGGATCGCGTATTGGAGCAGTTCCGCGAGTTGGCATTAGAGTATCGCGACTGGGCGATCGCGGGGCGGCATCATGCGTTCTCGAACGTCAGCGACACGATCGCGGAGATTCACCAAGGCGTGAGCAAGTCGCATCCGTGCGGTGCGGGCCTGGGCCTGGTGGGCGTGGGGCCGTCGGGCGACATCTCTCCTTGCCACCGGTTCGTGGATTCGGACGCGCACATGCTGGGGCACGTCTCGCAGGGCATGGACCGAGGCAAGCAAGCCGATTTCCTGAATCGCGGCCACATCCACTCGAAGTACGATTGCCACGAATGCTGGGCGCGCCCGGTGTGCGCGGGCGGCTGCCACCATGAGGCGTTCGTGCGCTATGGCGATACCGGCCATCCCAACCTCCATTACTGCGATTGGATCCGTGGCTGGACGGACCTTTGCCTGCAAATCTACGGCGAGATCGCCGTGCGAAACCCCGAGTTCCTGGCCCATTTCGACCGGAGAAAGACACTGCAATGAAGAACCTTCGAGCCATCAACCGCAAGGCGCATTCGATCGAGGCTTACGTTTCCGCCACACAGGATGATGTGGAGGCCCTGCAGCAGGGCCGCGGCAACGGCAATCCAGCCACCCGGCCTCACTATCCGGTGGGCTGCTCCATTGTCTTCTCGCCGGGGTGGGAAGTGGATTCGGCCGGCGGCACCGCGGGTCTGTGCCAACCCGCCGAGCGCGACCTTTACGACTGCTACATCTCCTGTTTCTGGCCGGCGCAGGTGCCGGACCATCTGAACAACTATCCGGACTGGACCAAGAAGTGCGCGTCCGCAACCAAGGATTGGAAAGATATCGACCTGGTCTTTCCATAGGCCGGCGGAGGGTGCAGCGATGAAGAAAACAGGATTGGTGTTTTTTGTTTCGGCAATGGCGGCGCTGGCGCAGCCGGCTAAAACTACGTTGTTCGTGGGCGCTTGGCCGGGCAAGGTGATGGTGATCGATGAGGCCACTTACGGCATCACCAAAGAGATCCCGCTGAAGACGGGCGTGGCGCGGAACATGCTTCTGTCGCCCGACCGGAAGCGAATCGTCATCACCACCATGAAGGACAGCGGCATCGAGATCATCGACACCGCCACGCAGCAACTGGTCGATTCGTTCCAATTGAACACCAGCAACACACGCGTGCGCTTCGGCGGCGTAGCGCTGGACCCGGAGGGCAAGCTGCTATACGCCGTGATTACGACGGCGGAAAAGCAGATCGACCGGTTCGCCATTACGCCTTCGCAGTTCGCCGTGATCGACCTCGCGCAGAAGAAGATCGTGCGGACGGCGGAGTATCCCAAGGATGAGTTCGCCGGCGGGGGACGCGGGCAGTACCGTGTGTCTCCGGATGGGAAGTCGCTCTACCAGTTCGGGGAGAACGTGCTGGTGTTTAACACGTCGGACTTCAAGCTGGTGGAGAAGATTGAGTTGTCGCGGGCGCAGTATCCAGGCTTGGAGAGCATCGGTGTGATGAATGCCGACGACCCGCACGACCCGCCCGGTGTGTATACCGGCATCTTCAACAGCACGGATCCGGTGGTCCATAAGCGCGTGTTCGGCATCGCGCAGTTCGACCTGAACAGCCGCAAGTTCAAGTTCGACCCCATTGGGACGCCGGTAACCGGCATGGCCGGCTTCCGCCTGTCGCCCGATCACAAGATGGGCTATAGCGTGGCGGTGGAAGGCGAGCATGGCGACCGCCGGACCGAGTTCTGGGTGTTCGACATACCGGGACACAAGGTGGCGCGTAAGGGGGTGTTCAACGGCCGCACGCGATTCACGTTCGGGTCATCGACGGATGGCAAGCACCTGCTCATCTATGGCGCGGGGAACACCATTGAAGTCTACGATGCCGTGACGCTGAAGCTGATCAAGGACCTGGATGTGAATGCCGATATGACGACGCAGTTGGTAGCCGTTCTGCCGGCTGGCTCGCGTGCCGCGCGATAGAGGCAAGTAGCTGTAAGATGGGGAGTCCCGATGAGCGACTCCCAAATTCATAGCACGGTCGACCTTGGCGCGGCGGCGGGCATTCACAAGGGCCATTTGGCCATCCCGTATTCGCACAATCTCGGGGGTTGGGCGAATCTGCTGGTTCCTTTCTGCCTGGCGCGCAATGGCGAAGGGCCTACCGTGCTGCTGATGGCGGGCAACCACGGCGATGAGTATCCCGGCCAGGTTGCGATTCTGCGTCTGTGGCGTGAACTGACGGCGGCGGACGTGCGCGGCACGTTGCTGCTGCTACCCACGCTGAACCAGCCCGCCGCCAAGGCCGCTACGCGCCTGTCTCCCCTGGACGGCAAGAATTTCAATCGCTGTTTTCCGGGCAATCCGGCGGGGACGCCCAGTGAGATGCTGGCGCACTACCTATCCACCGTGCTGTTTCCGATGGCGGATATCGTGATCGACCTGCACACCGGCGGTCGCAGCATGAACTTCCTGCCCTGCGCGCATATGCACCTGGTGCCGGACCGTGCGCAGCGCGAGAGGATGATCGTGGCCACCGAGGCGTTCCTCACCGGCGTTACGTTCCTCTACACCGATGTCGCAGGTACGGGCCTGCTGCCTGCCGAAGCCGAGCGGCAGGGCAAGACCGTGATCACCACGGAACTGGGCGGCGGCGAGCCGGTGTTCGCGGAGATCCACAAGATTACGCAACGCGGGTTGAAGAATGTGCTGCGGCATTGCGGTGTGTTGCAGGGCGCGGTGGAGCCGCGAAAGGCGCCCGCGCGCTGGGTGCAATCGCTGAGCCGCGACGACTATAACTTCGCGCCGGAATCGGGACTGTGGGAGGCGGCGGTGGATGTTGGCGCGGATGTCCGCACAGGCGACGATTTGGGCTACCTCCACTTCCTGGAGAACCCGAGCCGGGAGCCGGTCACGGTGACGGCGAATGCCGATGGCATCGTCGTGGCCAACCGGGCGCCCTCCATCGTTGGCCAGGGTGATTGCGTGGCCGTGCTGGCGCACGATACCGATCCGCGAAAGCTTCCGTAGAGAACGACCATGCCTAGAATTCTGATCAACGAGTGCAAGCAGGAAGTCTCGTCCTTCAACCCGGTGCTGGGCGAGTATGGAGATTGGGATGTTTGTTTCGGTGAGCGTGTGCTGGCCGTGCACCAGGGAGTAGGCACCGAAGTGGGCGGCGCGCTGGAGGTGTTCGCCCAGCATCCGGAAGTGGAACTGGTGGGCGGCTACAGTGCGCGCGCCATCACCTCTGGCGGCACGTTGCGCGATTCCACGTTGGAGCGCCTGGCGGCGGAGTTCCTGGATGCCGTTCGCGCGAATCGCGATGTCGATGCTATCTACTTCAGCCTGCATGGAGCGATGGGTTCGGAGACGGAGCACGATCCGGAAGGCTATCTGCTGGCGGAGACTCGCAAGATCGTTGGCGAGCGGATGCCGATCGTCACGTCGCTGGATTTGCATGGCATCGTGACGGACCGTATCATCGAGCATTCGAACGCCGTGGTCCTCTATCACACCTATCCGCATGTGGACTTCTTTCAAACCGGGCAGCGTTCGGCGCGGCTGTTGTTGAAGATCCTGCGCGGTGAGGTGAATCCGGTAACGGTAAGGGTAGAGATTCCCGCACTGGTGCGCGGCAATGAGTTAAAGACGGCGACGGGCATGTGGGGCGAGTGCGTGCGCGATGCGATCGCCTTTGAGAATGGGCCCGGCGGACTCAGCGGCGGCATGTTTATCGGCAATCCCTTCACCGACGTTCCGGATCTCTGCTCGAATGTGTTCCTGGTGGCCGACGGAGATTCGTCGCAGGCGGAGGCCGAGGCGGTGCGGATCGCGGAGAAGTTCTGGGCCATGCGGGAGCATCTGCAGCAGCCTCTGATTCCGTTGCAAGAGGCGATCGCGAAGGCCGCAACCGCGAAGGGCCGTGTGGTGCTGGTGGATGCGGCCGACGCCACTAGTTCCGGGGCTTCCGGCGATAGCAACGCCATCCTGCGTGAGATTGTCGAGAGCGGATACCAGCGCTCGGCTCTGATTCCGATTGTCGACCCGCCGGCTGTCGAGAAGGCGTTCGTGTTGGGCGTTGGCGCCACAGGGGTGTTTGCCATTGGCGGCGCGCTGGATACGAAGCGATTCCGGCCGTTGAAGTTGGAAGCTAAGGTGCGCATGCTGTCCGATGGGCATTTCCGCAACGAATCGCATGGCACCTATTGGAATAGCGGGCGGACCGCGGTCCTGCAGGCGGGCAAGATCGTCATCATCGCGACGACCAAGGCAGTGAGCCTCTATGACCGTTCCCTGTTCTACGCGCACGGGCAGGATTCCGGGCTGTTCGATTCGGTAGTGGTGAAGTCGCCGCATTGCCAACACCATATGTTTGATGAAGGCGCGGAGTTGATCCTGAACATTGATGCGGCGGGGTCTACGAGCGCGAATCTGCATAGCCTGGGCCACACCCGCTGCCGCCGTCCGATTTTTCCCTTGGATCCCGGCGTGACGTTTACGCCGAAGGTGAAGCTATTCCGCCGCCCTGCTTAAGCAAATTATGAAGATTCAAAACATCCATGCATTCGGCCTTCGCGGCAGCACGCCCGAAGGCGGCTGGTCGAATGAGTTGCAGCCGGAAGATTGCGTTCATACGCTGATCGCGGTGACTACCGATGAAGGGGTCACGGGCTGGGGCAGCGTATTCACCAGTGAAGACCTGGTGAAGGCCTCGCTGCAGGTGCTGCGGCCGCTGGTGATTGGCGAAGAGGCGCGGGAGCCGGAGCGCGTGTCGGAGAAGTTGCACCAGAACACGTTCTGGCTGGGGCGCGGCGGCTCCATCACGCATACCATCAGCGGCATCGACATTGCGCTGTGGGACATTCTGGGCAAGGCAACGGGCCAGCCTGTGGGGCGCCTGTTAGGCGGTCGTTATCGCGAACGCGTGAAGCCGTATGCATCTTTATTGATGCGGGAGCCCGAGCGTATGGCCGACGAACTGCTACCCGTGAAGGCGCAGGGGTTCCGGGCCTTCAAGATTGGTTGGGGCCCGTTCGGCCGCCGCGATGTGGCGACCGATGAAGCGATCGTGCGCGCCGCGCGTGAGGCTGTTGGCGACGACTCCATGCTGATGGTGGATGCCGGCGCCAGCGATGCCTTCTGGCCGCAGGGTTATAAGTGGGCGCTGCGCGCGGCGGACATGCTGCAGGAGTACGATGTGTTCTGGTTCGAAGAGGCGCTGCCGCCGGATGCGCTCGAGGATTACGTGAACCTGCGGCGTTCGGCCGGTGTGAATATCGCCGGGGGCGAAGTGCTGACGCGGCGTCAGGCCTTCCAGCCGTGGTTGGAAGCCGGCGCCTTCGACATCGTGCAGCCCGATGTGACCAAGTGCGGCGGCATCAGTGAAGAGCGCCGTATCGCCCAGATGGCCCGCGACCATGGGGTGCGCTTCATTCCGCATGGCTGGAATACGGCCGCAGGACTAGCCGCGGACCTGCATCTGGCGTCCGCTTTCCCTGACACGGTTTTAGTGGAGTATCTTACGGGCTCGCCGTTCATTGATGAGATCCAGGATGGCGGTTGGAAGCTGGATGCCGATGGTATGCTGCCCATCCCCACCGAGCCGGGCCTGGGCTTTCATGTGAACCTGGACGCGCTCAGCCGCTATGCGCGCACGCCGGTGGATACGCTGCGGAAGATGATAGCCTGAGCCATGCTTCTCGTCGCGTTGCTGTGGTTCGCTTTCATGCTGAATTACATCGACCGGCAGATGGTCTACTCCATCTTTCCGGCGTTGAAGGCGGACTTGCGGTTCACGGACGTGCAGTTGGGACTGGTTGGCAGCGTCTTTGCCTGGGTGTATTCGCTGGGGATGCCCATTGCGGGGCGTCTGACGGACCGTTTCCGGCGCGATCGCATGATCGTGCTGAGTCTGGCGCTGTGGAGCCTGGCGACGGCGGGTTGCGGCATGGCCGGATCCGTGACGGCGTTTCTGCTCTGGCGCGCGGTGATGGGCATTACCGAATCGCTGTATTATCCGGCGGCGCTGGGCGCGATTGCGGCCGCGAATTCCGCTGCCACCCGTTCGCGCGCTCTGGGCATCCACCAATCCGCGCAGTTGTTCGGGATCATCGTGGGAGGCTGGTACGGCGGCTGGATGGCCGATCATTGGGGTTGGCGCGTCGGGTTTGCGATTGCCGCCGGTGTGGGTGTGGCATATTCGCTGGTGCTGTGGCGGGCGCTGCCGGTGAGCAAAGCCGAGGCGCAGGTGGATCCGGCCAATCCGTGGCTGGTGGCGGCTGCGTTGTTCCGCGGACGGTGTTATCGGACGCTGTGCCTGGCGTTCTTCGCGTTCTGTTCCATGCTGTGGGTGTTCTACGCGTGGCTGCCGAACCATTTGGTGGAGCGCTTCGGGCTCTCGATGACGGATAGCGGACTGCGGGCGACGCTCTTCGTGCAATTGAGCTGCGCCTCGGGAGTCGTGACGGGCGGTTTCCTCGCCGACAAGCTGTCTCCGAAGTTCGCGCCATCGCGCTACTACACGGCCGCGGCGGGAATCCTGTTGAGTGCGCCCTTCGGGTACCTGACGTTCGCGTCGGATACGCTGCCCATGGCGACGCTGTTTTCGTCAGCTTATGGGCTGACCAGCGGGCTGATGGTGGCCAATACCTTCGCCGCCGCTTACGATGTGATCGGGCGGAAGAACTTCGGACTGGCCTCGGGCGTGTTGAACATGATCGGCGGATTCGCCGCGACGATCATGATTTTTGTAGCGGGGGTGGCGAAGGCCACGATTGGGTTCTCGGGCTTGCTGCAGTACGTGGCTGCGGGGTGTGTGCTGGCGGCGTTGCTGCTGGCTTTTGTGGCCAGCCGGTATTATGCACGGGAGCAAGCGGCCTGATCTCCTTCATTCTCTTAGTCCGAAGGCGAGGATGTTCCCTCCGCTAGCAATGGCGACGTATTGCTTCCCCTTCACGGTATAGGTTATTGGTGAGGCCTTCCATTGCTGGCCGGTCGGGAAGTGCCACAGCGGTTTGCCGTTTTTGGCATCAATGGCGGCGAAGCTGCCGCCTGTCTCCCCATAGAAGACCAGGCCGCCGGCCGTGGAAAGAATGCCGGAGTAGTTGGCCTCCGGCGCGCCTACTTGCGGGATCTCCCACATGACCTTGCCCGTTTCAATATCAATCGCGCGGAAGAACTTTTGTGGAGGGTTCTTGGGATCGCGATGCGGGACGTAGCCGCCTAAGCCGGCCTGGCGGTACAGATTGCAGTCTTCCACCGCCATCACGTAGAACAGCTTGGTAGTGGGGTGATACGCGGTGGAGTACCAGTTGGTAGCACCACGCACGGCGGGGCAGGTAACGGTCCCTGCGCGCGATGGCTTGTTGCCCTCGAGCAGTTGCGGGCGGCCATCCTTGCCGATCCCGCTGGCCCAGGTCAGCCGCTTCACAAACGGCGTGCCCAATAGGAACTCGCCGCTAACGCGGTCCAGTACATAAAAGAAGCCATTGCGATTGGCCTGTAGCAGTAGCTTGCGTTCGCGGCCTTTAAAAGGCGCGTTGACCAGCACCAGAGGTTCGGTGGCATCCCAGTCATGCAGGTCGTGCGGGGTGAACTGGAAGTGCCATTTGAGCTTGCCGGTCTTCGGATCCAGCGCCACCACGCAGTTGGTATAGAGGTTATCGCCGATGCGCTCCTCGCCGTCGGTATCGGGGAAGGGATTGCCGGTGGGCCAGTAGAGGAGGCCGGTATCGGGATCGTAGGAGCCGGTCAGCCAGGTGGCGCCGCCGCCCGTTTCCAGGGCATTCCCTTTCCACGTTTGCGCCGCGGGTTCACCGCGCAGCGGAATGGTGTGGAATCGCCAGGCCTGCTCGCCGGTGGTGGCTTTGTAGGCAGCCAGGAAGCCGCGCAGCGGGCCGTCACCGCCGGCCATGCCGGCGATCACCAGATCGCCCACGACCAGCGGAGCGGCGGTTGCGCCGAAGGCACCGGGCGAATCGGGCATCTTGACGTCCCACATCAGAGCTCCCGTCAAACGATTTAAACAAATCAGGTGCGCATTGTCGGTGGTGAAGAAGACGCGGTCGCCGAGGAGGGCTGCGCCGCGGGTGGCGCCAATCGCGGCATCGCCGGCGATTTCGTTGGCAGGCGAGCGGGGGCGTGTATAGGTCCAGATCTCACGGCCGGTACCGGCGTCCACCGCCGACACCTGATTCGGCCCGGTGACGTACAGAATACCGTCCGCAACAATGGGCGTAGTTTCCAGTCTGTTGTAGGGGAGGGAGTAGACCCACTTGGGCTCCAGTTGCGCGGCGTTGGTGGTACTGATCAGCGCGAGCGGGCTGTGACGATTGCCCGTAGGCAGACCATGATAGCCGGGCCATTCGCCGGCCATTGGCTTCTGGATGGCGTCCATGGCGGCCGGCGTGACGGGCGCCACCGGTTCGGTGATCGGGCCGAGCGGAATGCCGTTCAAGGATGCCACGTAGGCCAGCAGGTCCTTACGCTCCTGCGCGCTGGCCTTCAGCGGCGGCATGTACGATGGCTTCTCGCGCACGATATCCGTGTATTCCTCATCGGTCAGCGAATGCAGCTTGCCGTCGAAGGTTTGCACCACGATGTCATGCTTGCCCTGGCTGCGGGCGAATCCACGCAGCGCCCCGCCGGCGCGGCGCTTCACGTTCACCACCACCCAGGGCTCCTGCGGACAGAAGGCCCATCCGGGACAGGACGAAGTGGAGCGCGCGCCTACTTGGCCGGTCGGGTCATCCAGCACATCTTCCATCTCGCGCAAGGTCAACTCGCGGCCGGCGTTGCTCAGATCGGGCCCGTTGGAACCGCCGCGCCCGCGCACCATGTGGCAGGTGGCGCACTGGCCTTTGCCGAAGAAGAACGCCTTGCCCGCGGCCATGTCGCCCGCGGGTTTCGAATCGTAAGCCGAGGCGTTCATGGCATGAACATAGGCGGCCAGCGGCGCCATCTGGGCTTCGGGGAGGGGGAAACCGGGCATGCCGCCGGTGGTGCCCTCGCGAATCACACGGCGGATCTGGGCCTCGCCGCGGCGGCGCAGGGCGCGATTGTTGATCAGCCCCGGACCGCGGTCGGTACCCGTCGCGGTCTCGCCATGGCATCCCGCGCACAAGGCCGCGTATTGCTGCTCGCCGGCGCCGCGCTGCTGCCCAAACGCGAACCCGCCCATCAGAACCAAGATCGAGAGAAACATGCTCCCCGTCATGGTATCTGAACTGGGGCACGGCTTGGAGTACACTTAGCTTCATCATGGCTACTGTGGTTGCTCCCGCTCCCGCCACTGCCGACGCTGTACGCAAATCCACGAGTGCACCGGCAGCCGCCGCGGCGCGTTTGGAATCGCTGGACGTGTTCCGCGGCCTCACCATGCTGCTGCTCATCTCGCATGGTTTCGGTATTTACGAAGGATTGAAGGACACGCCGTCGCTCGCCTGGTTCCGCTACCAGTTCGAGCATGTGCCGTGGGTGGGCTGCACGCTATGGGACCTGATTCAGCCCGCTTTCACCTTCATTGTGGGCGTGGCGATGGCGTTGTCACTGGATCGCCGTCTCAAGCAGGGCGACACACGCTCGGGGTTGGCGAAGCATGTCCTGGCGCGGGCCGCCATCCTGATTGTGCTTTCCAATGTCTTGTCGAACTGGAACGGACGTGGGGCGCCATTGAAGTTTCAGTTGATCAATGTGCTGTGCCAGATCGCGTTGTCGTATGTGGTGTGTTTCGCCATCTGGAACCTGCGCTTCCCGTTACAGGTGGCCTGCGCGGCCGGCATGATGGTGCTGCATCACGCGCTGTTCTATCTGTTCCCCGGGCCTGCCGGGCCTTTTGATCCGATGGGCAATATCGGTGCCGTGCTGGACCAGGCGCTGCTGGGCTATAAGTATTCCGGCAACTACACCACCCTGAATTTCATGGGGAACGCGATCACGGTGCTGTTCGGGGTATGGACCGGCATGCTGCTCCTGCAGCCGAAATCGCATAAGGAGCGGCTGACGATTCTCGGCTCCTGCGCGGCGGCAGCCTTCGCTCTGGGGTTGGCACTGGCGCCGGTGATCCCGATGGTCAAGCGCCTTTGGCTGGGCAGTTTCACATTCTTCAGCACGGGTTGGGTATTGCTTGGGCTGATGGCCTGTTACTGGATTGTCGAGATGAAGGGCTGGAAGCGCTGGGCGTTCCCGGCGGTGGTCATTGGGACGAACTGCATCTTCATCTACTCTTTCAGCCAGGTGCTGCGCGGCTGGTTTGCCAATGGCATCGCGCAGTTCACGCGCAACTTCCCGTTCCTGGGGACTTATGGGGCGATACCCCATAACCTGGTTGTGCTGACCGGCATGTTCTACCTCTGCTACTGGCTCTACAAACGCAAGATCTTTTTCCGCATCTGAAAGAGCGGTAGAATCGCAGACGTGACCCTTACCCGCCGTTCCTTTGTCGCCGCGGCCGCGCTGGCTTCGCGTCTTTCCGCCATGGAGGTCAGCAAGCTCAAACTGGGCGTGACCACCGATGAGATCGACGAGGACGTCACGGTGGCGTCGCAGTTCCTGCGGGATGCCGGGCTGCACTACGCCGAGGTCCGCAACATCTGGGGCAAGTACAACACCGCGCAGCCGCTCGACAAGCTGCGTGAAGCCCGGGCGATCTTCGACGCGCACCAAGTCAAGACCAGTGTGCTTGGTACTGGCTTCTTCAAGATTGCGCTGCCCGACGATAGCCCACAGGGGCGCGGCGTGTTGGATAACCAATGGGCGCTGCTGGATGGCGCTTTCGAGCGCGCCAAGATCCTGGGCACCGACAAGATCCGCGTCTTTGCCTTCACCTACGGCAAGGGTGAAACGCCGGACAAGGCCAAGTATGCCCGCATCTATGAACTGGTAAACGAGGCGGCGCGGCGGGCGAAGGCTCGCGGGTACCGGCTGGCGCTGGAGAATGTTGGCAGCAGTTATGTCTCCACGGGGGCGGAAGCGGCGGAACTGCTGAAGCACGTCAAGGCTGACAATTTCGGGCTGACCTGGGATCCGAACAACGCGGGCCTGTCGGGTGAGAAGGCTTTCCCGGACGGCTATAAGAAGCTGGATGCGGGCCGGATTATTCACGTCCACCTGCGGGACTATCGCTTCAAGGATGGCAAGGGCGAGTGGTGTGCCGTGGGCGAGGGCGAGATGGATAACGTCAGCCAGATTCGGGCGTTGTTAAAGGCCGGGTATAAAGAGGCCTTCACTCTGGAGACGCATTACAAGCATCCGGAGGGGAAAGCCGCGGCTACCCGGACATCGTTGAAGGGATTAATGCAGGTGATCGGGAAGGTTTAACTCGCTCTTCCCGGCTTAATGGGGACGATCGGAGGAAGCTCGGGGTCGATGCAGACGACCATACTGTTGACGCCCGGCTGGATCTAACGCGCGGGTTTTCCGAAACTCTTGGCACACCGGAACCCAATGGTCGCACTCCGTTCCCCCGGTCGCGCCCAGCTCCGGTACGACACCATCAGAAACAGCGGCGGCTGGTCAAACCACGATCCGCCCCGCAGCACGCGGTACATGCCCTTATCGGGGCCCTTCGGATTATCGGTGACGTCCTTGGCGACGGCGTAGTAAGTCCGGCTGTACCAATCCGCCGTCCACTCCCAGACGTTGCCGATCATGTCACAGAGGCCGTAGCGGTTCTTTTCTTTGCTGCACACCGCCATGGGTGAACTTGCGTTGAAGCGGGCATCCTTCGCTGTGATGCCGCGGTCGCCCCAGGGGAACATTCCCTTCTCGATTCCACCCCGTGCGGCGCGTTCCCATTCGGCTTCGGTTGGCAATCGCTTGCCCTCGGCCGCGCAGAAGGCCGCCGCATCGTCCCAACTGACATTGACCACCGGAAAGCGCTCCTGGCCCTCGGGCAGTTGGCCTTTGATCCAATGATAGGGAGCGCGGTGCCGCTTCGCTTTCACGAACGCCGCATAGCGTTCATTCGTGACCTCCGCTTCGTCCAGGTATAGCGGATCAATGCTTACCGTGCGCGGGGGATGGTCGTCCTGGTGCGGCGTGGGATACCAGGGCACCTCCGCATCCGGCCAGGGAAAGTTGCGTCCTTGGGTGAACTCGCCGCCGGGGATAAACACCATGCCCGGCTCGGCTGCGACGCCCAGGACGGACGCCGCCAACACCGCAACCAGCAGCCTAGCCGTAGATTCCGCTGAGTTCATCCGTGGGGATAAAGCCATTGGCACCGAGCGAGTCGACATAGACATAGGCACGCTTGGAGGGCGTATCGTGAACCTCTTTCGTCCAATCAATACCGAGTGCGGAATAGATCGTCGCCACCACGTTCTCGATGCGCGGCTGCGCTTTGCTGTCCCATCCGGTTTCGACGCACCTGGCTCCGTCCTTGTCGCTGGCGCCGCGCACCAGGCCGCCCTTCACGCCCGCGCCGGCGAACATCGCCGGGAATACATGTTTGTGATGGTCGCGGCCCTTGATGAAGTTCAACGGTCCGGGTGTGCGCCCGAACTCGCTCATGAAGACCACGAGCGTATCGTCGAGTAGCATCTTGCCCGGCGTCTCTGGCGATGGGGTGACCGCGAGATCCTCGATCAGGCTTGCCAGCGCCGGGTCGAAGTCCTTGATCAGCGCGTAGTGATTGTCGGCCACCGACCGGTCCCAAATCGTACGGTGGTGATCCCACCCGTGCTGGCAGATGTGTACGTAGCGCGTGCCGCCGCTCTGCTTCAAGAGGTTCCGGGCCAGCGCGCAGCCCATGCCCGGGGCGCTGTTGCCGTAGCGCTTGAGATCCTCATCCGTAAGCTTGAAGGCAGCCGGCCAGCGCGGGTCTGTCAGCAGTTTCTTGCCGGTATCCGAGAAGTCCTCGTAGGCGTCGATGAACTTGCCGAATCCGCTCATGCGGCCGCGGTTCAAGTCGCGCAGCTTCGCCAGCACCCGCCAGCGCTCCTCCAGAAGTTCGATGGCCTTCTGGTCGAGCGACATGCTCTTCATCGCTTCCACCGGATTCAGATCGAATACGGAATACTGCGGCGGCAGGAAGCCGGTGGACAGCGCCCCTACCTGGTTGGTATCCAGGCTGAAGCTGACATAGGTGGGGAAGGTGTCCGTCTCGCGCCGGCGGCTCTCCAATTCCTTCGCTACGACCGATCCGACCGATGGGATTTCCTTGGCAAAGGCGACGTTCAGCGGACGACCCGCCTGCACGTAATACTGCCCGCGCAGGTGTACTTCTTCATGGCTGACGAAGGAGCGTTGGATCGCCACTTTGTCCATGACTTTGGTAATCCGCGGAAAGTGGTTCGTTGGGAAGTAGATGCCTGAGGGCAGCTTCTCCACCTGGAAGTCTTTGGGCAGCCCGGCGCTCTCTTTGAAGTCGAACGATTCGATATGGCTGATGGCGCCGGAGATCTCATAGAAGATCACGTTCTTCGCGTTTCCGCGCGGGGTCACCTTGCGGCTGGTGGCGGCCTTTGCCTTCCAGGGCGACAACAACTCGGCCGATGCCCCCAATAACCCCAACCCACCGAATCGCAGCAGTTCGCGCCGGGTTGGCACCACGTCGGCGACGGTCTTCCAAGTCTTCATGGCTTTCTTCAACCTCGCCCTTACTTCAGAAGTTATATAGGAATTCCGATAGGTTCAACAACGCCCATTGGATGTTCTGGGCGCCTTCCACGCGGTTCTTCGCCATCACCGATACGGCGAGTGACGTTTCCTCCGGCGTGGGCTGGCGCGTCAACGTGGCCAGGAACAGTTCCCGCACCACCTTGGCGTCGTCCTTATAGCTATCCAGCAGCCGTTGCACGCGGCTATCCTTCTGCGCCAGGACGCGGTCGGTTACGACGGAGGATCGCATCAGAATGATCGGCTGTAGTGGCGAGGGCTGCGGCGGGCGCGCGGGCGTGCCGCGATTGGCCTGCCCGAACGCCTGCATGAAGCTCTTCAACTCCCCGGCCGGGCTGGGCACCGCCACCTGCATCGCCATTGGGACCGTCGTCACCGGCTCGGCCTCCTCGGCGTTAGCGGCGGTTGTTTTCCGCCGCCGCGGGCCAAAAGAGCCAGGGCGGTCCGTGGCGCTAGCAATGGCATCGTGCAGCTCTTCGGCAGTCAGCATACGCACGTACTTGCGCGCGTAGTAGCGGGTGTAGCGGTCATTCCATTCGCCTGGATAGCGCGCCGAAAGCTGATACGCACTGGAGTTGCAGATGGTCTTGAACAGCGCATGAATGCTGTAGTTGCTCTTGCGGAAGCTGTCTCCCAACTCCTGCAGCAACTCCGGATGAGAGGGCTGTACTTCCCATCCCTCCGGCACGTTCTTCGGGTCCTGCCGGGCAAGGTCGAACTCATCGTAGGGGTCGACGATGCCAAAGCCCATCAGCTTCGCCCAGAACATGTTCGCGGTGGCGCGGGCAAACTGCGGATGCTCCGTCAGCATGCGCCCCAATTCCTCGCGCGGCGCCACGCCGGGCTTCGGCTTCTCATCGGTGAGGATGAACTTCGGATCGCCCGGGCCGCCGAAGCGCTTTACGCGCAGCATGCTCTCGCCCTTGGTGTCGTAACCCGGTGCATGATCGTCCACCGTGAAGTGGCCCATCTTGGCCTCTTTGCCTTCCACATGTGGGATGTACCGGGTGTTGCCCATGAACGCCGCAAAGCGGAAGAAGTCCGAGCGGCGCTTCCCGCTCAGGTAGACGTTCACCTTCTCGAGGTGCGACTGCCCGTCGTGACAGGCAATACAGGAGATGTTGATCCCTAAGAAGACCTTGCCGAACAGAATGCCAAGTTCGTCGTGCGTATCCATCTGATGGATCTTGCTCAGGTCGTCCGGCCCGTTGGCTTCCCCGGGCTTGCCTTCCACGTGCTCGCGGACGATGGGATTCGCCGCCGCCACCACGTAGTTGCTCTTGCCGGATGCCGCCATGATGCTGGCCGCCAGGTCGTTATAGGGCCGATCCGCCGCCAGGCTGTCCTTCAGCATGTTGTGGAACAGCGACACGCCGCGCATCATCTTGCCGTTGGCGCGAAACGTATCCATTAAGAAGTAGGCCCACTTGTCGACAAAAGCCGGACTCCCTACCAGTTTGTCGATCAGCTTTGCGCGCTTGTCCGGCGACTTGTCGTCCAGAAACTCCTGCCGGTCCATCGGGGTGGGAATGCGTCCGGTCAGGTCTAACGTTACCCGCCGGAAAAACTCCTCGTCGGTGGCCAGCGGCGCATGCTGGACCCGGTCCCGCTCCATTTTGCCGAAGATGTGCTTGTCGATGAAGTTGCGGGGAGCGATCTTGCGTGCGGTGGCGGTCGCGGGCCGGTCCGCCAACAGCCGGTCGGTAACGTTTCCGGCCTGCTGCGATTTCGAGGAGCGGAACAGTGGGGCGTGGACATCGGCGGGCATCTGCGAAAGGTCGGCCTTCTTGGAAGGCTGCGCCCCTTCGTCAGCCCAGCACGACGCGGTTGCCAGGAGAATTGCCGTAAATCGACTCATAGTCCAGGAGCCCTCCATACACGTATAACTGTCGCCAGTATATCATCTGGGTTTTGGAATCGTATCGGTTCGAAAACGTTGTCCAAGCACCTGGACGGGAGGTTCCGGCCCGCTTCCCGTCCGGTTTGGTTATAGAGTGGCGGCGCGTGGCGAAAGCCGCTCCCTGGCGGTCGCGGCTCCGTAACGGAATCAGCGATTTACGCTAACGGAGCCGCGCGTGGCAGCAAGCGGGTGGTGGCTACGTGGCGGAAGCAGCGGTTTATGCTAACCGAGTTGCGCGCGCCAGCAAGCCGGAATGTTCCCGCGGGACATCTACAGCGGGAGTCCGTAACTAGGCCTGCGACGGCGGTAGGCCCCAACGGCCACCAGCGCCGCTCCTATCAGGCCGAACGTGCCGGGTTCTGGGACGGCCGTTAGGGCGGCTTGGCAGCTTCCGCCGTTGACGGCGACGCAGAAATTGTCAAGATGCACCGCGGGCGTGGCTCCGGTCGCCGAGAAGTTTGAGATCGACATGAAGTAGCCAAACTGAATGGGCGCGCCCGAAGCCGAGAAGTCCGGGTTGTTGCCGCTCACGAAGTTGAGGTTAAACTGGCTTACCGATGTGACGGGCAGGCTGTCCGCCGTGTAACTTCCGGTTACGGAATAGTGTCCGACATGATAGTAAGTACCGCCGTTCTGATGTACCAGGAAGCCGATCTGCGCCCCCGCCGGGATGCTATAGGCGTCGATAGTGAAACTTATGTTGGTAATCGCGCCGCTGGAGGACGGATCGTAGGTGATTGTGTTCCGCTCCGAGACGTACGCGAAGCCCGGCGAGCCCAGCGTCGCGGTAAGTACGCGGTGATTGCCGGTGTTTCCTCCGGAAGCGGAGAAGGCCGATGCCGGCGAGGACGCGTTCAACGCGTTAAAAAGCGTCAGACCCGTATAGTCCGCGTCGAACATGTTGGTATCCGCAATGACCACGGCCGCCTGCGCGGACACGGCCGTGATGGCCAGCAGGGCCAGGGATGGGAGAGATCGAAGCATAGAGTTCCTCCTGCGCCACGTTCCACCGAACGAGATAGTCAGGCGGGCAGGCCCCGGAAGTTACTCCGGTCTCTCTCGGCCTGCCCGGCTCGTCTCTCTTTCTTTCGGAGGTAGTGGTTTATTGTTCTTCACTTACTACTGCGGTACTCAGGCGGTAAGCGGGACACGCTAGCCGCATTTATTTGCGGGACCTAACCCACTCCTTGCCGCCGGTTAACCAAACTCGGTCTTCGGTGGCGTACCGGTGGCCGCGATCACCTACAGTTTTCGCGAACTCCCCAGCAGCGCGGAGAACCACTGCCTGAAGACGAACGCAAGATTCCTCCCGGCTCGGAGGTGCGGGAGGCGCTGGCTTAGATTAGCGGCCGTGGCAAACCCCGCTCCCTGGGCTCCGTAGCGGAATCGGCCGCTTACGTACCCGGGGCGCGTCGCGCAGCAAGCGGATGCCGGGAGTTTCAGAAGCCCCACGCGCTCGTCTGGCGCTAGACCGGACAGCCAAGTCCGTCCAACCTGCGTTGGGCGCTCTTGGCGGCGGCAACGAAGGCTCCGTCCTTCGCCAGGGCGCTCCACGTTGCACGGGCTTGCCTTACCAGCGAACAGCGGGCCTCCGTGCCCTTTTCCAAGCCAGCCCGCGATTCGTGCACCAGCGCCAGCGCCGCCCGCACGCGTCCCTGTGCCGAATCCTTATGCAATGTCTCGAGTGCGGCGGCCGCCTGCGCCAGGGTCTCCCGTGCGCGATTGGCATCCGTCTCCGCCTGCAACAGCGCCAACTCCCGCAGCAGGTATGCGTATCCCAGCCGGTTCTCGAACTGCTCTCCGGGTCCTTGCAAGTGCTCCCCCATCGAGGCCCGCGCTTGTTCCAGATATGCGAGCGCCTCCTTGGTACGGCCCTGCTTTCGTAAGGCGGTTCCCAGGGAATACTTCGACCATCCCAACGCAAGGTCGGCGCGCTTCAGCCTCATGGATGCAGTCAAGTCCTGGAAAATCGCCATCGCCATCCGCAGATGCCGCACACCCGCTGCCGCATCCAGGGGGAAGAGCGCCTTGCCTAGCGATTCCTGGACCATTGCGACATCCCGCTGCGCCGCGGTGTCCTGTTGGCCCGACTCCGCCGCCAGCCGCTCGGCCACTTCCAAGGCCGCCCTTAAGGACGCCACCGCCTCCGCGGGCCGTCCCAGATGCGGTTCGGGCTCCCCGGCCGCCAGCGCGTAGCCGGTGTACCAGTGCGCGAGGTACAGACGGCGATGGTAAGGAGCGTAGTTGTTGCGTATCCGGTTCAACTCCTCCTGCAGGCGCAGCACTTCGCTAAAGCCGGAGAGCGCTTGTTCGAGCCGCCCGGCACGCATCGCCACCACGCTACAGGACAGTACCACCGCGGCCAGTGCCGAGCGTGCCGATTCGGTGCGCTGCTTTTCCAAGGAGAGCCGCGCCGTCTCCACCCCGCGGGCGCAAGCGGCAATCGCCTGCTGCTCGGCGCCTTCGTCCAGCAACGTCTGTGCATGTTGTGCCTGCGCCTGTGCCAGCCCCGAACGCGCCGCCGCGCTCTCCGGCCGCAGCACCGCCAGCCGTTCCGCCAGTTCCAGCCGCTCCGTCGACATCGCGGCCAGCTTCCGCGGGCCCTCCAACTCCTTCACGAGCACAGCCCGCTTGGGGATGAGACGTATCAACGCCTCTAGTGCCTTTACGTCGTCCGGCTGACCTCGCAGCACGGACTCCAACAGTTGTCCAGCCCTCTCATAGCTACGGGACGCTTCCCGCGGCTTGTTCTGGTTGCCCTGCCCCGGCAGGCCTTGGACGTCGCCTATGCGTTCGTAGCCCCGTGCCAGTTCCACCTTGAGAGCGGCATCGTCTCCCGCCTCCGCGTACAGGCTGTCCAGATACCGCAGCGTGGTCTCCACCAGCGCAAATCGCGCCCCCGTAGACCCGGGCAACCCGCGAATCCGGTCATAGTGCTCGAAGATCATGGAATGCGCCAGTTCGCGCAACTGGCCGAATCGCCGCTCGGCCCGCGACGCGCTTTCTCTTGCTACCTTCGCCTGATGCATGGCCACACCCAGGCCCGCAACTAACCCGGCCAGCGCCAGCGCGCCCGATGCCACCAGTACCCGATTCCTTCTTATAAACCGCCCGGCCCGGTATCCAAAGCCGTCTCCCCGCGCCAGCACCGGAAAGCCCTTTAGATAACGTTGGACATCGGCGCCGAACTCCTCTACGGATCGATAGCGGCGCTCCGGCTCCTTGCGCAGTGCCATCGCCACGATTGCGTCGATCTCCCCGCTCAGGCCTCGCGCCAGACTCGAGGCGCGCGGGCTTTCCTGCTCGCAGATCACCCGCTGCAACTCGCCTTCGGTGTATGCATGCAGCCGGTGCGGCCGCTGGTCGGTAAGCAATTCGAACAGCACAATGCCCAGCGAATACACATCGGTGGCCGTACTCACCGGCGCCCCGTTCACCTGTTCCGGACTCGCGTACTCCGGCGTGAACATGCGGCCCGCAATCGTGTGTTGCGGCCCCGTCATTTCCGCCGTCTGTGGATCCAGCAGCTTGGCGATGCCGAAGTCCAGCAGCTTGACTTGCCCGCCGGCTGTCACGAGAATGTTAGCCGGCTTCAGATCGCGGTGGACAATCAGGTTGCGATGAGCATGGGCCACTCCCTCGCACACTTCCAGAAACAGCTTCAGCCGCGCCGCCAGCGGCAGGTTTCGCGCCGTACAGTACGTGCTGATGGACTCGCCTTCCACATACTCCATCACCAGGTAAGGCAATCCGTCCGCCGTGGCCCCGCCGTCATACATCTGGGCGATGTTAGGGTGCGCGAGGTTGGCTAGAATCTGCCGCTCCCAACGGAAACGGGCCAGCACATCCTCGGTGTCCATCCCGCGGCGGACGATCTTAACTGCTACCTGTTTT
The DNA here is from genome assembly GCA_964385495.1 of uncultured Candidatus Solibacter sp. Lineage (GTDB taxonomy): Bacteria > Acidobacteriota > Terriglobia > Bryobacterales > Bryobacteraceae > CADEFT01. The sequence goes on along the minus strand of CAYLPH010000073.1, from coordinate 9,396 downwards.
TGAAACTCCTGATCGGCACGCTGCGCCAGATACACCGTGCCCATCCCCCCGCGGCCGATCTCCTTCATTAGCCGGTAGGCGCCCAGCCTCTCCCCCTCTCGCGACGCTGGTTCCCCGGATAGGGCATCGGCGACTTCCTGGATGGCCGAGTTGAAGCGATGCTCACTGTTTTCAAAGGCCAGCAATGACCGGACTTCCTCCTCCAGCGCTGTATCGCCGCCGCAAGCCGAGCGGATAAACGCGTCGCGCTCCGCCGGCGGCATATCCAGCGCCGCCGTGAAAACATCCTGCACGCGTTCCCAGTCCGGTCTCATAGTCTCGGCTTATGCAGTTGCGATGAGGTGATTATCGCAGTTCGTGGGCGGCCGACCCATCGAACGGAGACTGGGCACGCAGCAGCCAGCAAGCCGCCGTGTATCGCACCAGGCCGCCGTGGATGTACGGAGCAAACGCGTTGCGAACCACGCCGAGCACCTGCGCCCGCTTGGCTTCGTCGGCATCCTGCAGGGCCATGCTGAGTGGTCCGATCTTGCCCAGGTACAGGTCCAGATCGTCCACCGCGAGTTTGCAGGGGACATCTAGCGGCTCTATCTCGATGGCCTGCCAGCCGCTCTGCTCGAATATGCCGTACACCCGTTCCCGATCGGAGAACGCGAACTGCCCCGGGGCGTCCGTCCGGCGCGGTGGGATGCCCGGCAGCAATGGCGATGCCGCGCGTTCCGCCGCCGTCATGAAGGGATTCTCCTCCGGACTTCTCCAGGCGATGAATCGCAGTTCGCCGCCCGGTGCGGTGGCGCGCCGCAGGTTGGCGAATGCCTCCTTAAAATCATCGAAGAACATCACACCGAATCGCGACACCAGCAGGTCGAAACCGGCGGGCGGGAACGGATAGGATTGCGCATCGGCCTGTATGAAACGGGCGGCGGACCCCTCGCGTTGGGCCCGCGCTTGGGCGGCGGTGATCATCGGCTCGGACACATCCATGCCAGCGCATGTGGCGTCGTCGCCCAGTGCGCGTTGCAATGCTACCGTGGTGCCTCCCGTCCCGCAGCCGATGTCCAGAACGCGCTTTGCTCCCAGCCTGGTGGCGGCCTGTACCAGCACCTCCTCGAGTGGGCCGAACATGACGTCGATGACGTCCTGCGCCTCTACCCAGCCGCGCCCGCCCGCGCCGTTCCACAACTGCTTTTGATCCGTCCGCGTTTGTTGCGTTTCCATCCTTGTATTCTCCTTCTGGATTAACGGTAAGCTGAATTGTGCCACTTCAAGCCCACTTGAGGTCAAGAGAAAAGTTGCTGGACATCGGCGAGGTGTGCGAGAGGTCGGGCATGTCCGCTTCCGCGCTGCGCTTTTACGAGGAGAAGGGGCTGATCGCTTCAGTGGCCCGACGGGGTCTGCGGCGACAGTATCAGCCGGCGGTTCTCGAACGGCTGGCGATGGTGGCGTTAGGGCGCGCCGCCGGTTTCACGCTGGATGAGATCGGGCGCATGTTCGGGACCGATGGCCGCCTTCGCATCGACCGCGCTTTGCTTGCCGCGAAGGCGGATGAACTTGACCGTACCATTCGCCAACTCACCACCATGCGCGACGGTCTGCGCCATGCGGCCGTCTGTAAAGCGCCCAGCCACAGCGAGTGTCCCAAGTTTCGCCGGCTGCTGCGTGCCGCCGCATCCGCGGCAGTGCGGTCGCCGGCCGCTGTTTAATGTCTCGCCGTTGCCTGGCTCGCTCTAAGATAGGTATCGAACCAGCGCACGAACTCCCGCTCATCCAGGACCATCGTTGGCCAGCCATGCCCACCGCCCGGATGCACGGTCAACTCCACGATCCCCCCAGCCTGCCGCGCCGCCTTCTGGTAGCGCTGCGATTGCTCCAGCGGCACCAGCGTGTCCGCGTCGCCGTGATGGATGCGCGTCGGCGGCAACTGCCCGTGAACGTAGTAAATCGGCGAACTCTCGCGCCCGATCTTCTTCCACACCGCCATATCCCGCGAGTTTGGGCCGAATGCCCGTACGAAGCTCTTGGGAGGCCCGCCATCGCCGAGGTTCTCCGTGGACGGGCCCAGGTTCAACAAATCCGTCACCGGATAGAAGATCGCCACTGCCTGCACGGCGCTGGATTCCCGATCGACGGGATCCCCAGCATTCGGATTGCCCGGCCCTCCCCGCGTGGCCAGCATCAGGCTTAAGTGGCCGCCGGCGCTGCCCCCGGTCACACCGATACGCCGCGGGTCAATGCCGTACTCCCCCGCGTGGTGCCGCACGTAGCGCACGCCGCGGTGCATGTCTTCGATGATTTCCATCACGGTCGATCCTGGTTGCGAGATGTGGCAGATGGCGAACACTGTGTATCCCGCACGCAGCAGCGGCGCCACCAGCCACACCGGAGTCTCGCCTGCCTTCTTCGACTTCCAGCCGCCGCTTACCATCAGCGCGATACCGAGTCCATTGCGCTTCCCCGCGGGCGGCCGCAATATATCTAATGTCAGTGGCCTGCCGTTTCGGTGGCTGTAGACCACGCCATCTACCCGCTCCACGGCCGGATGCAGGTACAGCCAGAAGCCGCCCGCCAGCGCGCCGCTTACGGCAAGCACAGCGAGCAGCGCCAGGCCGCAATAGCGCAGGAATCGCGGAATCCGGCGCCCCATCAGAAGGAGAACCGCGCGCCCAACTGGAATGCTCTCGGCCCGCCCGATCCGAACACCTGCCCCGCGCGGGAGGTCGGCACCCCAAATCCGGCGTTATTCACCGTGGCACTTATCCCGCCCAGATTCGCGACATTGAAGATGTTGAAGCCTTCGGCGAAGATATTCAGCTTGTAGCGTTCGCGGAACAGCAGGATCTTGGTGAGCCGCAGATCCTGCGAGAAGAAGTTCTCCCCGAACGAGTAGGTAGCGGGCAGGCTGAGCCGGGGGATCACCTGGTTGCGCGAGGTGCGCGGCCGTTGTCCGTTGGCCAGATCCGGATATTGGTTGTTCCAGGCCGTTACGGCCGCTTCCAGCCGCTCCTTCGTGGGATGGCGGTCCGGCACGCCCCAGCCCGGCAGGAACGAGGTGTCCAGGCCATCGCCGTCCAGGTCGACGCCGCTTACGGAAGGACGGTACGGTCCGCGCGATCCGATGGAACTGATAAACGACACCTGGAACTTCAGCGGGAGATCGACGATGCCGGACACGTTCAGATTATGACGGCCACCCTGCGGCCCCCAACCCTCATACCAGTTGTCGAGATTGTTGATGCCGTTCAACCCATACTGCCGCGCCAGCGCATAGGACACCGTGAACTTGTAGCGCTGCGCGAACCTCTTGTCCAGCTTCACCAACAGTGCCTTGTAGTCCGAGCGGCCCACCGGAGCGCGGAACTCGATTGGCCCGTTGGAACACATGGCGGCTGGATTCGAAGACTGCGCCGCCGTACAGCGCGGGATCACCGGACCGGCGGCGCGGTTGAAGCGATTGTAGTCAATGGCGCCAATCTCCTGGTTGAAGAAATGGCGGTACACGAAGTCCGCCGTCAGCACCAGGTTCGGCATCAACTCGCGCTGGACGCCCAGCGACATGTGCCGCGAGTACGAGGCCGGATAGCTGTTCTGGAACAGGTCCGTACCCAGTTTCGTGATGTCGATGTTACGCACCGTTAGGTCGTTTGGATTTGGGTTCACCAGGCGCGCTTCGGTGGCCGCTTTCAACTGTGGCAGCATCTGCAGAAAGTTGCCCAGAGTGTAACCGGTAGGGAGCGTGAAGAAGAGCGGCGCCCCTACTGGCACGGCGGGCAGGCCCGGGGCCGGGCTGGGAATAGCCGGTCCGGGGTTCAGAACCGCCTGGCTGGTGATCTGCTGCCGTCCATTCCCCACGGGGCCGATGGCCGCGCGCTCGCCGAGGCGCTGCGATAGCTCGCGCGTATCGTAATAGACGCCAAACCCGCCGCGCACCACCGTCTTGTTGTCATTGAATAAGTTCCATGCAAAGCCCAGCGACGGCGAGAAGTTGTTCCAGTCCTTTTTGGTTGGCGCGAGAGAATCCATGATTGGGCGCAACAGCGCGGGTTTGTCCAGGTCATGGTTGGCCAGCGTCGATTCGAACTGCCACGACAGTCCGTAATTCAGGGTGAACTTCGGATGCAGACGCCACGAATCCTGCGCGTACGCGTGGTATCGCCGGTTGTTGCGCGCGGTGCCGGCACGGAACGGCGGCGGCTGCGACGGATCGCCGATACCGAAGGCGAAGGCCTGCATGGGCAGTTTCAACAGATCCGCGTTCGACGTGAACTGCGCCGGCAGCTGCCACAGCGCCGTGGGAATGCGATTCGCGATCAGCAGATCCGGGCCGAACACGTTGGTCGCCGCCGGCTCGCCAAAGGCCCAGAAGCCGCTGAAGGGCGAATTCTCGAAGGTGCCGCCAAAGCGCAACCGGTGGCTGCCTTTCTGCCAGGTCAGGTTCTCGACGAGGTTGTAGCGGCGCACGTCGCGGCCCTGTGGGGCATTCGTGGTATTGCCCAGCGTCACCCCGGAACCCTGGATGGCCACCGAGGGAAAGCCCAACCCGATACAGCCGGGGCACTCGTTCTCCGTCGGGAACAGATTGCGATTGTTCCAGTAATGATAGGCAAACCGCAGATCGCTGACCAGCCCGCCGCCGAAAGTGGACGTCAAGCCGAGAATGCTCTGGTCGGCCCAGTTACGGTTCACCAGCCAGTTCGACGGCAGGTTGGCGCCCCCGCGCGGTCCGAAGCTCTTGTTGCCGTCATGCGTGTAGCGCAGGAACAGGTTGTGGCGGTCATTGATGCGGTAATCGAACTTCACGCTTGGCTGCAGGCCGTCGTAAGGGCTGGAGTAGTTGCCCGCGAGTCCGGCGAAGAACGCCGATGCCGGCTGCACCGTCACCACCGAATCCTGGTTATTGTTCTCCAGGTTGAAAAAGAAGAACAGCTTGTTCTTTCGAATGGGACCGGAGACCAGGAAGCCCGACTGGCGCCGTGCGAAGAAGGGATCCGGTGCGAAGGGATTGCGGCGCAAGGCAGGGTAGGCCGACAGGTTGTTGTCCCGGAAGTAGAAGTAGCCGCTGCCATGGAAGTCATTGCCGCCGGAGCGCGTCACGATGTTCACCGCGCCGCCCGCCGCGATTCCGGTGGACAGGTCGAAGTTCACCGACGAGATCTGGAACTCCTCCACCACTTCCTGGGAAAAGTTCTGCGCCGTGCCGCCATTGATGGAATTGCGCACGTTGCCGCCGTCCACCGTGATCGCCGTCATCGACTGCGATCCACCCAGTACCGACACGCCGAACTGCGCGTTGTACTGCGCCAGCGATTGTGTCCCGACGCCGACGCCTGGCTCCAGAAACGCGAGTTGCAAAAAGCTGCGGCCATTCAGCGGCAGGTTCTCGATCTGGTCGCGCTGGATCACGCCATCCACCTTGTGGCTGTCATAGGAGATAGGCGACGCCGTTCCCGATACCGTGACGACTTCGCTGACGGCGCCAACAGTCAGGGCGAGGTCGACGGTGGTGGTGGATCCCGTCAATACCGTCGCTTCCCGAACCAACTGCTGGAAGCCTGCCATCTGTGCGCGAACCTCGTAATCGCCGGCAGGGAGGGCGGGCGCGCTGTAGAGCCCTTGTGCGTCCGAGGTTAGCTCGCGCTTCAGACCGCTGGCTTTGTTCGTTACGGTCACGGAAGCTTTCGGCACCGCGGATCCGGAGGGATCCACCACCGTGCCGGCGATGGCGCCGATGGGCGCCTGGGCAAACCCTGGAGAGCAGTAACAGAGAAGAAATGCAGATAGAATGACTCGCAACACAAGCAACTCCCTTTTCGAAAGTGTCCCACGATCCGCCCCTCGCGCGAAGACGCCGGGGTGGGGTGGGCTCCAGGGCCATTGCGGTCGCGGCACCGCAATGGAATCGGCGGTTTACGGTAAGCGAGCCGAGCGCCGGCAAGCGGTCTTGCGGGGCTTCCATCACGGGCTGGCGGTTTAGCGCCGATGGCCGTGGCGGTGGTTGAATAGGTGATACCTATGCGCGCATGTTGGGTTCTGTTTCTGATGGTTCCGTTCCTGATGCCGGTGATGGCGGCGGGGGCTAATTACATTGCCTATATCGGCACTGGGGGAGGGAATCGGAGCAAGGGCATTTATGCTTTCCGCTTTGATTCGAAGACGGGGAAGTTGGATCCGCTGGGGCTGGTGGGGGAGACGTCGCGGTCGTCCTTCGTGGCGCTGCACCCGAATGGGAAGTTTCTCTATTCGGTGGCGGAGGCCAATGGCGGCGGCGCGGTGAGTGCGTTCGCGATTGAGGCGGGGACGGGGAAGTTGACGCTGTTGAACACGGTGGCGTCGCAGGGGGCCGGGCCTTGCTACGTGCGCGTGGATGCGACGGGCAGGACGCTGCTGGTGGCGAACTATGGGGGCGGGAGTGTGGCGGCGATGGGGATTGAGCCGGATGGGCGCTTAAGGGAATCGACGTCGTTCGTGAAGCATGAGGGGCAGGTGGCGGATGTGAAGCGGCAGGGTGGGCCGCGGGCGCATTCGTTCAATCCTTCGCCGGATAACCGGTTCGCGGTGGCGGCGGATCTGGGGTTGGATCAATTGCTGGTGTACAAGCTGGATGCGGCGAACGCGAAGATTGAGCCGAATGACCCGCCGCCGGTGAAGGTGGCTCCACGGTCGGGGCCGCGGCACTTTGCGTTTCATCCGAACGGGAAGTTCGCTTATGCGATCAACGAGATTTCGTGTACGGTGACGGCGTTTCGCTGGGATGCGGCGGGTGGGGTGTTGACGGAGATCCAGACGGCTTCGACGTTGCCTGCCGGGGTGCGGGTGACCGATGCGCTGTCGACGGCGGAGGTGCAGGTACATCCTTCGGGGAAGTTTGTGTATGGGTCGAACCGGGTGCATGACACGATTGCGGTGTTTTCGGTGGCGAAGGATGGGAAGTTGACGCTGGTGGAGAATGTGCCGACGCAGGGGAAGGTGCCGCGGAATTTTGGGTTGGACCCCACGGGTAGGTTTTTGTTCGCGGCCAATCAGGATAGCAATACGGTGGTGGTGTTCCGCGTGAATAAAAAGACGGGGCGATTGACGCCTACGGGGCAGACGGTGGAGGTGCCGGCTCCGATGTGTGTGAAGTTTCTGGCGGTACGGTAGGCGGTGCCGGTAGTAGCGAACGGCTGATCCGTGGCGTGAAGTAGCTTACTGTCGCAACTCTGGGGGGAGCGAAGGGTGGTACCTTCATTCGTATGAGAAAGATCCTACCGCAGGTCCTTGCTCTCTCCTTCTGGATTCCCGAGCTAGCAGCCCAAACCCCGGATGTTCCCAACTGGCCGGCGCCTCTCTACTGGTCGTATGGCGGGGCGGCGGACGCGAAACGGGGGGAACGCGGCAGTGCGATCAGCGGACAACTGCCCCTGGTGGCCGTAACGCCTTGCCGGGTGATGGATACACGGCCCGAGTACCTTGGCTTCGCGGGACCTTTTGGGGCTCCGGTCTTCGGAGCCGGCCAGCAGCGGGAAGTGCCTGTGCCCCAGAGTAACTGCGGCATTCCCGCCGGCGCGCGCGCCTATTCGCTCAACATCACGGTGGTCCCGCTCGGAGGGCTGCAGTTTCTGACCGTCTGGCCGACTGGCTTCCCGCGGCCGAATGTCTCGACCTTGAATTCGTTTGAAGGCCGGATTGTAGCGAACGCAGCCCTGGTCCCCGCGGGCACGAATGGCTCGATCTCCGTATTTGTTACCGACCCTTCGCATGTGATCATCGACATCAACGGGTACTACAGCGACCTTTCCGCGACGGGCGCGGGCACGGGTCCCATGGGGCCGACCGGTCCCGCGGGGCCCGTCGGACCAGCCGGGGCAACAGGGCCTGCCGGAGCGACGGGACCAGCCGGAGCGACCGGGGCGGTTGGAGCCACGGGAGCCGCCGGTGTGACCGGGGCCACTGGGCTCACGGGAGCAGCGGGAGCCGCTGGGTCAACCGGTCCTACCGGGGCGACTGGCGTAACGGGAAGTCCTGGCGTCACCGGCGTAACCGGAGCGACGGGACCAGCCGGAGGGGCCGGGGCGGTTGGAGCCACGGGAGCCGCCGGTGCGACGGGGGCGACCGGAGTTGCGGGAGCGGTGGGAGCCGCCGGGCTAACTGGTCCTACCGGAGCGACTGGCGTAATGGGTAGCCCTGGCATCGCCGGCGTTACCGGAGCGACCGGTCCCGCCGGCGCAACGGGAGCCTCCGGAGTCGCCGGTTATGAGCGGCTAACGGCCGTGCAGACTGTCGCCTCCGGCTTTTCGGTAGGGCGCCAGCTTGCGTGTCCGGCTGGGAAGCGCTCGCTGAGCGGTGGATACCAGATCCAAGCCGGTGTTTCCACGGGGAATCGTCTTCAGATTCGGACTGTAGAGTCTTTCCCGGATAGCGACTCGACGTGGTTCTTCACAATTGGGAATAGTTCGCCCGTGAGCGTCGACATGACTTTGTACATCATCTGCGCCACGGCGTTTTGAGTATGGGATAGGCGGCGGACGCACACGACCCGTCTTTCGCGGATCACTTCCGGTAAATAGGGGCGATTATCTTTGAGGCTCGTGCGCCTTTGTGGTGTAGGGTTTGGGTGGCGATTTGGACCTTGGCGGGCGGGTCGTAGGTGACGGGGCCTCCGGTTTGGGGGTTGGGGTCGTAGAAGGGGGCTCCGGTGCTGGCTACGGTTACCCGGATGCGGTGGCCTTTTTCGAAGACTTGGCTTAGCCATTGCTGCTGACACCGACGTTGGTGGCGTTGATGTTGGCCGCCCGATTTCTGAATCCGGGCCGCGCAGTATATCGTAGGGGCGGCTGTGCATAGGGTCGGTTCCCCGTATCGTGTACGCTTACCGTTAACCATGCTTGTGCGCGTGTTGTTCTGGGTGTTGGCTGCGGCCGATGTCGCAGCGACCGGCCTGCTGCTCGTATTGGGACTGGCGGCGGCGGGGGCGAGCCACGACAGCCCGCTCTCCGTGGCGCTGTTTTTACTGCCGGTACCCCTGCTGGCGGTGGCTGCTGCCGTGTGGCTGTTCGTGCGGGGGAAGCGGCTTTGGCAGCGGGCGTTAGGGTTTGCCATTGTCGCGGCGCCGGTGCTGTTCGTGTTGGGCGCAAGGCCGGCCGCGGAGGTTTGGCTCAACCAATACCGCACGGCGGATGGCGGTGTGGCGATGTTCAAGGCGGGCGCGATGCGGGAGGTGGAGGAGGCCATTGCGAGGAACGATCCGGCTGCGGTGGCGGCCGCGGCGAAGCGGGCGAATCTGCGGGAGGCGGGGCGGGATGGGTCTAACGTTCTGGTAGTGGCGCTGCGGCAAATGGAGAAGAACGGCGGATCGGTGGACGTGTTGCGGTGCGCCGGGATAAACCGGCATGAAGTAGGGAATGAGAGAGTCCTACAAGA
>CAYLPH010000072.1:0-40023 GCA_964385495.1 uncultured Candidatus Solibacter sp. | reverse complement strand
CCAAGCAAGCTCTCCAATCAATTATTACAAGCTAAATGATAGACACTACACTAGCGTCTTGCCGTTGATGTACTCCATCACCATGTAGTCAACGCCGCGCTCTTCGTTGATGTCATGGATGACCACGATGTTGGGGTGATTGAGAGCGGAGGCGGACTGCGCCTCCTGAATGAAGCGGCGCTTTCGATTAGCGTCGGCGACGCGATCGCTGGGCAGGACTTTGATCGCGACGAGGCGGTTCAAGCGAGTGTCGCGGGCTTTGTAGACCTCGCCCATTCCACCGGAGCCGATCTTGTCGAGAATGCGGTAGTGGCCCAGGGTATCGCCAGTCATCGCGGAGTGACGCGATTATCCCATACAGGGATGGTTGGCGTCTGAGCAGCCGGAATGCTGCCGAAAGGCCGCGGAAAGTCTCAGGCTCGCCGGCTTGCGCTTGCGAAGGGCGTTCGGTCGAGCCGGAGGCGATTGCGGAGAGCGTCCGGCATATTACGCAGGCTTAAGAAGGCGCGACGTGGACGTCGCGCGCGGACGTGGACGTCTGCCCTACTTAGGGCAGTAGTTGGTCGCGGACTCGTTGTAGGGCCAGTTCGGGGCTGGTCAGGACAGGGATCCTGGTAGTGTCGATGCGCGGGAGCACGCGGGCCATGGAGGCCTGCGCGCAGACGACCACATCCACTTCCCGCATGAGTTGCTGGAGCATCTCAGTAACCATGTTGTCGTGGAGTTCGGTCTTGCCTTCAATCACGGCTTGAAAGGCTCCATCGCTCAGGCTCGGAACGAACGTGACGCGGCGGCCGGCCTTGGCGGCGGTTTGTTCCAGCAGGGCGAGGGTGGGGTCCAGTGTGGTCCGCAGCGTGGCGGCTACGCCAATCCGGTCCGCCATGCTGACGGCCTTCTCGGCCATGGCTTCGTCGATGCGGAAGATGGGGAAGCCGTAGATGGCGCGCGCATTCTCCACACTGGGGCCGATGGAAGAGCAGGTGACCATCACGGCGCCGGCTCCGCCTTCGTGGGCCAGGCCGACCATGCCGCAGACGCGGCGCCGCGTGTCGGGGGTCAGGGAGCCGGAACGAATCGTGTTCTTGATCAGCGACTCATCAGTCATGTGGAACACTTCGTATCCCGGCAGGTACTCCTTAGCCAATTGGGCGAAGGTCGGGATGAGCACATGACTGGTATGGATAAAGGCAAACGTTTGTGGCATCGGGCGATCTGGAGGGTACGGTATCACAATGCCAGGACCGGCCGGGCCAAGTCGCTACATCTTGGTAGCGGCCAGCGGCTCCTTGTCGTTCCACATGCCCTTCATGATGGGGGTGTTGAGCGGGTTCTCGAACTTCTCGACCGAGCCCGTTTTGCTCCAGACGATGCTGAGGGCGTTCGGGACGCCGATGGCGAGCTTGCCTTTATCGTTGTAGAACATGGCGGGACGCGAGCGGTCGAGTGGGGCGATCTGCGTCCAGCCCACTTCCCTGCTCCGGTCGAAGTAGTAGTAAAAGGACTGGCCACGCCAGCGGACATCCCACCAGCCTTGCAGCCAGTCAGGGACGGGGTTCGCGGGCTGATCGGGGGTGGTTTCGGTGCCGGCGGCGGCACCGGAGGATTCGCCGAAGTAGATCTCGATGTCGACCCAGCCGAGCAGCTTCTGATAGGTATAAGGCTCCTTATCACGGATGCGCTTGATGATGTCGAAGCCAGTGTTGCGGCCGCCCTGGCCGGAATCGGCGTGCGTCCAGATGTCGCCTTCGAAATCGAGCGAGACGCCGACGTGGAACTTGGAGAAGCGGCAGATATCGCCGTACTTGGGGCGATTGCCGGGAGTGGACTTAATCCAGGCGTCACCCTTACCGTTCTTAGGGAGATAGGTGTCCAGGTCGAAGCGGCCGAGGTAGAGCTTGGAGCCGAGTTGGTTGCCGAACCAGCCGGTTAAGCCATTGCAAGTGGTCATCTTGCCGCCGCCGGCCCAATTCTGTTCCAGGGTGGCCTGGGTGGTGCCGGTGAGTTGGGTGAATAGCTGTGCGGTGGATCCCACGGAATTGATCTGCTGGCCGATGGGAGGAACCACGCTAAGGATTTCTCGCGCCCGGTCTCGGATGCCCATGATGTCGTCTGCTCCTGCTTTCGTTTTGTGGGGGCTTGCTGGCCCCCACTATCCAAACAGGCGTAGAAGGAAGGTGGAATCTATCATGGGTGGAAAGCAGGGGCAGCGAGGCCGGCACTGCGAAAAGTCCAATAGGGGGAGAAGAACTGCCACCAGCGTGGCTTGACCAGGATGGGAGTAATGGCGGGCGCGGCATAGATGGCGGGAGTCTGGAAGATAAAGCTGCTGCCGCCGGGAGGGCCGGGGACCACTGTATGAATGCCGTGGGCAGTGTAAGTGGGCAGGGGCCTGGTACTGAGCGGAAAGCCGAAAACGCCGCGGTGGACACGGGTGGGGAGTAGCTCGCCGTCCCGGCGTTCGGCACGAAGGGGCTCCGTGTACACGGGTGGTTGGGGATAGACCGGTTCGGGGAGCGGCTCCTTCTGGGGGTTGGCAATCATGTAGCGAACCAGGCGCGGGGAGAGACCGCTTTCGGCAAGGGCAGCGAGGGCTTCCGGGCTGGTATCGAAACGGGTCTGTTTCTGGTAGATCAGTTCGAGGATAAATTGGTCACTGTAGCCGGCGCGCACCAGGATGGCGACGCCGTCGTTCGTAAGGATGGCCCTGTCGGCCACGCTGTCAGGCTTGCCGCCCGCCAGACACAGTCCGAGACCGAGCGCCGGCAAAGCAAGCCACACGAGCATGGGTTGCGAGTTCCGCATGGGTATAGTAATGTCCTTTCTCTTTGCTTATCGGCGCTTTCCGCCCGGTTTTGGCGTCAACGGTGCGTAAACGCACGAGGGGCAAAAATCAGCCAAGAGAAAATGCGGACCTCGATGTAACTATATTCTTGTATGTTGTCACCCGAGCAGGTCGCCTACTGGCTTTTGCGGGCCCAATCCGCACGTACGAACGAACAGATGCATCAATTACAGTGGGAGTTAGGCCTACTGCTGGAAGGGGACGAGCTTGCCACGGTGCGCAGCCGGATCCGCCGCTTACCGTCAATCCAGAATCAGCTCGAGAATTTGAACCGCTACAGCGGCGATACCCGTAGCCGCAACGATAAACCGAACCCATCCGGGCAGGTTCGCAGGCCGCTGGCGGTGGCGCACCTGGTATATGCCAGCCCGCGCCGCCGCGAAGCCGAAAACTAGGATGGCGGTCAGCAAGGCGTAAACAAAGACGGCGATCAAGGGGCCGCCCGTGAAACTCACGGTTACCCCCGGCTGTCCTTGGTAAGCCAGGATGTAAGTGAAGCCCAACAGCAGAGTGGTCACTATCCCGATAAGGAAGATGCCACAGACCGCCATCACCAAGCCTGTGACGCGCAGCGTTGTGGGTGAAGGCTGGTAAGCGGGATCGGTTTCGGGAAGGTGGAGCCGCACATCAGGACAGGCGCAAAAGGGCCATGGAAGTCTGTCAAAAAGCTGTTTCCGGCTCGTAACCGAATCGAAACACAGGGCTCGACCACTTCCGCTATCATGCGAAGGCTATGGTTCTATTCGGTGACCCGGTCAGCACTGGCGCTGCGTTCGCGCTAGCCTTAGCGATCGGGCTCGCATTAGCGTTCGAGTTTGTGAACGGCTTTCACGATACGGCCAACGCCGTGGCGACCGTCATCTATACAAACTCTTTGAAGCCGGGGACCGCCGTTGTCTGGTCGGGGCTTTGCAATTTGAGCGGGGCGCTGGTATCGAGCGGCGCCGTGGCCTTCGGGATTATCGCGTTGCTGCCGGCGGAGCTGATCTTGAATATCGGGTCGGCGGCGGGCTTCGCGATGGTGTTCGCGATGCTCATTTCGGCGATTCTGTGGAACCTGGGGACATGGGTACTCGGGCTACCGGCATCGAGTTCGCACACGCTGATCGGGTCGATCATGGGCGTGGGATTGGCGAATTCGTGGCTGGTGCAAGGGCGGATGTTCGGGGAAGGCGTGAACTGGACGAAGGCGGCGGAAGTGGGCTTGTCCCTGCTGGTGTCGCCGATCTTTGGGTTCTGCGCGGCGGGCTTGCTGCTACTGACGGCGAAGGTGCTCATCAATCGTCCGGAGTTGTACCAACCGGCGCATCCGGATAAGCTGCCGCCGGGGTGGATCCGGGGTACGCTGATTTTGACGTGTACGGGGGTAAGCTTCGCGCACGGGTCGAACGATGGGCAGAAGGGGATGGGACTGGTGATGCTGATCCTGGTGGGTCTGCTGCCGGGGGCATACGCGGTCAACAGCAACCTCAGTTCGCGGGATGTGACGGAGTTGCAGGCGCAAGCGGGACGGGCGCGCGCGGCGCTGGAGACCAAGTACGGCGGGGTGAGGTTGGCGCAGCAAGAGGCGGAACGCGAGTTGTCGGGGTATTTGAAGCCGGGCAGCGTGTCGAGTGAGCGGACGTACGGGGCGTTGTTGGCCCTGAGCGGCTCTCTGGAGTCGCACCTGGCGGGGCGTACGGAAGTGAACACTCTGGCGAGCGGGAATCGGCGGGAACTGCGGAGTGAGATTTACCTGGTTTCCGAGACGCTGGCGAAGTTAGGGAAGTCCGGTCAGCCGCTGCCGGAGGGTTTTGATTGGAAATCGTACCAAGCGCGGTTGGACCTGTTCACGAAGTTTATTCCGACTTGGGTGAAGCTGGCCGTAGCGCTATCGCTGGGCATCGGTACGATGATCGGCTGGAAACGGATTGTGGTGACGGTGGGCGAGAAGATCGGCAAGGAGCACCTGAGCTACGCACAGGGGGCTTCGGCGGAACTGGTGGCGATGACGACGATCGGGCTGGCGGATGTGTTCGGGTTACCGGTGAGTACGACGCACGTTTTATCGTCGGGCGTGGCGGGAACGATGGCGGCGAACCGCAGCGGGTTGCAGATGAAGACGCTGCGGAACATGCTGCTGGCGTGGGTGCTGACGCTGCCGGTATGCGTGACGATGGGCGCGCTGTTGTTTGCGTTAGGGCTGAATCTGTTGCTGGCCTGGGGCATGCGGTAGGGGTTTGGGAAAAGCTAGGGCACCCGTCGCCGCGGGCTTCTAACCGGCAGTCCCGTAAAAGCTCACGAACGCATCGGCCACCGCGCCCGCAATCGCATCGAAAAAGCGCTTCCCGTTCTCCGCCGACGCCTGATCCGGACTGTCCGTATACCCGTCAATCGACTTCCAGAACCCATGCAGTTCCGTGCGCCAGTTGGCTACCCGGATGATCGGGCTATCCCCAACCTCATCGCGATGGGGCAGCGGGCCGGGCGTCAGGTCCGGCCGCAGATGCAGCATCATCGACGTTTCGAAGTCCCCGGCATGGCCCGGCAGGCGGCGGCCCTTGTGGCCATCCACGCCTAGCAGTCCTTCCCAGGCAATGGCCCAATAGGATGCCGCGGCCACATGGATCTCCCGCTTCAAAACCGTATCGCGCGCGGCCAACTCCATCAGCTCGTGATTGCCGCCGTGGCCATTCAACAGAAACACGCGCCGGAACCCGCCGGTAGCCAGCGATTGCAGCAGATCGCAGAGAACGCGATAATACGTCTCGCTCGACAACGACAGCGTGCCGCCGAAGAGCAGGTGATGGTCGGAACTGCCGAACGGCAGCGACGGCGTGACGATCACCGGAATACGCCCCGACGCCCGCCGCGCCGCCTCTTCGGCCACCGCCGTGATGGTGAAGAAGTCGGTGCCGGTGGCCAGGTGCGGGCCGTGCTGTTCTGTAGCGCCGATCGGCAGAATCACCAGATGATCGTTGGCGGCGCGCAGTTGTTCGCGGTTGAGTTCGGCGAATCGCTTCATGTGGGAATGTCCCAGCATACTGCACGCACCGCTGCTCAGGCGCGGTTTGCTATGGCATACTGTGAGCCTCCATGAAGCCGCTTGCCTATGTCAGCGATGAATCCTACGTCGCGATTCCCGAAGTTCTGGGCGAATTCGAATCGCTCTCCACCGGCGAGGTGACCTTGCTTCGGTCGTCGCCGCGGGGCGTGTTCTATGGCGACCTCCCCGCCGGCGCCTATCGCGTCACACTCGCCAAGGCCGGCTATGGCTCGAAGGCGTCGGAAGCCGCGCTGGGCAACGAGCCGCCGCAACTCCGCCTGATGTCCGATACGGTCTACGGCTACATGTATCCGAAATGGGCCATGGCGGGCGAGGTCTGCGAGTACCGCGTGCATGCGGTGGAGGCCTATCAACTCACCCTTTGGCGCTACGGCCTGCGCAAGGAATACGTTGCTATGATCGGCTGGGTCGACGAACATGGTCCCCAAGCCAACCGCCAGATCCTCCCCAACGGGGATTTCGTATCCGGGGGCGTGCGCTGGAACCAGAACGGCTATCCGGCGGCGCCCGTCATCACCGCTCCGGAACGCAGCGGCCTCTACTATCTATGGGCTCGAACGCCCTCCGGCAAGTCGTTCTCCTGGCCGTGGGTGGTGGCGCCGCGCCAGCCCCAGGCGCCCATCGCCGTACTGGCCTCCACGAACACCTGGAACGCCTATAACAACTTCGGCGGCCGCAGCAATTACATCAACGCCGCGGGCCTGCCCGCCAAGCCGACTGTGAACGCGCGCCAGGATCTCGATCGCTACTATCCGAAGACTCCCTTCAGCACCTGGCACCATCGCGACGACGAGTTCCTGCCGCTATCCTTCGACCGGCCGGAGCCCAACAACCACATCTTCGATAACCCCGAAGTAACCGAGGCGGTACAGGGCCGGACCCAATGCGGGCAGGCGCCCGGCGAGTGGCGTCTTTACGGCTGGCTGGAGCGCGAAGGCTTTGCCTATGATCTCTATGCGGAGGCGCACCTGCACGACGGGTCGCTGGACCTCGATGCCTACAAGGTGGTCATCCTCGCCGTGCATCCCGAGTATTGGACTCGCGAAATGTACTTCCGCATGAAGCAGTGGGTGTTCGAGCGCGGCGGGCGCCTCATGTATCTGGGTGGCAACGGGCTGAACTGCGAAGTCATCTTCAACGAAGACGGCAGTATGTCGTGCCTGTCGAGCCTGCGCAGCCGCTACGGCGAACTGGGCGGCTGCAATGAAGACGGCACCATCGAGTACGAGAGCCGCCTCCATCGCACGCTGGAAAGCGAGGCCAATCTGCTCGGCGTGGTCTGTACGCACACGGGCATTATGACCTCTGCGCCGTACAAAGTGATCGACGCCAGCCACTGGATCTTCGCCGGTACCGGCCTGTGCAACGGCGACCTCTTCGGCGAGAACACCCTCCATGAGCGCGTGCCCGGCGGGGCATCCGGCCATGAGACCGACAAGCGCAGCGCCTCGTCGCCAGCCAATACCGTGCTGCTGGCCAAAGGTACCAATCCGGATGAGGGCGGGTCGGAGATCGTGGTGCATGAGCCGGGCCAGGGGGGCGCCGTGTTCTCGGTCGGCTCCATCACCTGGGTGTCGGCGCTGTTCTGCGATGCCCACGTCGCCAGTGTCACGCGCAACGTGCTGCGCCGCTTCCTCGCCTGACAAACGGCACCTCGCGTGCATCGCTAAACGGCGGAGGTGCGCGAACTCATGAAGTCGATCTGCGTTCTGTATGCAACCCGGGAGGGCCATACGGCCAAGGTGGCCGCGCATTTCGCCCAGGCCCTGACCGAACGCGGCTTGCAGGTGGATCTCTTTGAAGTGCGGGACTTTCCCTTCCCGCTGGGCTTCTACGACGCCGCAGTCCTGGCGGCCTCCGTCCACGCGGGCCACCATGAAAAAGAGATGATCCGCTTCGTGCGCGAACACCGCCGGGATCTGGAGAACATGCCCGCAGCCTTCCTTTCCATCACCCTCAGCGAAGCCGGGGCTGAGCGATCTGACGCAACCGCGGAAGAACACGCAGGCTTCGTCAACGATGTCCGGATGATGCTTGATCGCTTCTACGACGAAACCGGCTGGCATCCCCAGCATGTCAAGCCGGTGGCCGGAGCGCTGCGGTACTCGCGCTACAACTTCCTGGTCAAGCTGATGATGCGGCGCATCGCCCGGCAGGCGGGTGGGTCCACCGATACGTCGCGGGATGTCGAGTACACCAATTGGGAGGACCTGAAGTCGTACGCGGCGCAACTCGCCGCCGAGTGGTCGCACAGCGCCGTGCCGCACGCAAGCTGCATCTGAGCCCCCACTCCTGCGATATTCTGGGGGCGAATGCGATTCGCCGCCGCGATCCTGTTGACTGCCGGTACGCTTGCCGCCGCAAGCGAAGATGCGGCGCGTCAGGTGCTCGCTTCCCGCTGCTGGGCGTGCCATGCCGAAACGCGCATGGGCAACCTGCGGCTCGACTCGCGGGCGGCCATGTTGCAGGGTGGCAAGTCGGGAGCGGCGCTGGTTCCCGGCGATGCGGATCGGAGCCGGTTGCTGCTGGCAGTGACCCGCGCGGATGCTTCGGTCAAGCCGATGCCCCCCGGCGCGCCGCTGCCCGCCGCCGAAGTGGAAACGCTGCGGCAGTGGGTGAAAGCCGGTGCGCCCTGGCGCGATACCGCGTCGCACTGGGCCTTTCAGCCGTTGCCTCCCGTTAAGTCCGGCATCTCTATCGATAACCTGGTGGCCGCCACGCTTCGCGAGAAGGGCCTGACCCCGAACACCCCCGCCGGCCGCCGCACCCTCGTCCGGCGCGTCTCCTTCGATCTGGTTGGCCTGCCGCCGGAACCCGATGACCCCGCATTCACCGATCCCCGTCCGGATTGGCTCGCGCACCTCGTTGACCGTCTCCTGGCAAGTCCGCACTTCGGCGAGAAGTGGGGCCGCCACTGGCTGGATGTCGCCCGCTATGGGGAAGACGACTTCGGGGGCACCGCCGTCATCCCCTATGCGAACACCTGGCGTTACCGCGATTGGGTGGTCGACGCGATCAATCGCAACCTTCCCTACGACCGCTTCCTGATGGCGCAGATTGCGGGCGATCTGCTGAACGATGAGTCGCTGGTGGCGGGTACGGGACTGCTGGGCGGCGGGCCCTGGTACTACGGCATCGCGCAGCCCGCGCAGACCCGCGCCGATGAGCGCCACGACCGCGTCGATGTCGTCACTCGCGGCATGCTCGGCGTCACCGTCGCCTGCGCGCGCTGCCATGATCATAAATACGATCCGTTCACCGCAAAGGATTACTACGCGCTCGCGGGCGTCTTCGCCAGCACCGCCTATAAGGAATACCCACTGGTGCCGAAGGCCGAAGCCGATGCCTGGAATGCCCGCAAGAAAGAAGTGGATGAGGCCGAAAAGGCTCTCAACCAGTATCTGGACGATCAGGCCAACGTACTGGCGGAGCGCTATGCACGGGACATCGCCAAATACATGTTGGCTGCCGCCAAGCCGAAGCCGCCGTCGAAGCTGCATCCGAAGGTGCTGGCGCGCTGGAAGGAGTATCTGGCAAAGCCCGAGGACAACCATCCATTCTTAAAGGAGTGGTTCGCGCGTAGGGATAAGGCCAGCGCCCAGGCATTCCAGTCGCTGCTGGCGCGAATCAGCGTGGAGAAGAAGGCGGTGGATGCGGAGAACGCCCGCATCGTAGAAGAGGCGAAGAAGCATGCGCCGAAGGTGGTTCGGACCATTGTCCTCCCTGGCGGGTATCGTTCGGAAGAAGATTTCAATCCGGGCGCCTACATTCCTTCGAAGTCCCTGGACCGCGACCGGTACGTGGCCTGGAATCGCACCTTCGGCGATAAAACCGCGCCGTTGAAGTTCAGCCGCGAACTGATGCCGGAGTTGTTGTCCGGTCCGGAGAAGGCGCGCTATGAAGAATTAAAGGCGAAACATGAGGCTCTGAAGCAGGCCCTGCCGCCGCAGTATCCCTATCTCATGGGCGCCGCTGAGTTTGAGCCGCACGATCTGAACTTGAATATTCGCGGCAATCCGGAGGCGCTGGGCGAAGTCGTGAAACGGCGCTTTCCCCTGGCGCTCAGCGAGGGCCGGGAAATCCCATTCGACCAGGGCAGTGGCCGCCTGCAACTGGCCGGGACCGTAGCCCACCATCCACTGGCGGCGCGCGTTGCCGTGAACCGGGTCTGGCTGGCTTTGTTTGGTCAGGGGCTGGTGCGCACGCCCTCGAACTTCGGGCGCGTCGGCGACCGGCCTGCCCTGCCGCAACTGCTGGAGCATCTGGCGGGGCACTTTGTAGAGGGCGGCTACTCGCTCAAGGGGTTGGTTCGGGAGATCGTGCTGTCGGAGACCTACCAGCGCTCGGCCGATAGCAACGCGGTCAACGAAAAGTCCGACCCGGAGAATCGCTACCTGTGGCGCCACAATCGCCGCCGGCTGGATGCCGAGCCCTTGCGCGACGCCATGCTCGCGGCTTCCGGCGAACTCGACCGGAAGGCCGGTGGCGAATCGAAGCCACTGACGGCTGACTTCCATCGGCGGACGCTTTATGCCCGCACCGGACGCTTCGTGCAGGAAGAGACGCTATCCTTGTTTGATCTGCCGGCGGCGGCTGTCACCTGTGAGCAGCGCGTGGTGACGAACGTACCGCTGCAGAAGCTGTTCTTTCTGAATTCGGATCTGGTGTGGGATCGCGCCGGGGCGCTGGCTAAGCGCATCGAACAGACGGATGCGGCCGCGGGCGTCGCCAAGGCTTACCAACTGCTGTTCCAGCGCGACCCCCAGCCCAACGAGCGGGATCTCGCTCTGCGGTTCCTCCAGCAGGCAGGCCCGGATGGCTGGCGGCAGTATGCGCAGGTGCTGTTGAGTTCGAACGAGTTTGCTTATGTCGACTAGAATCCCGAGTGTCATTCATCCGCGTTGGACGCGCCGGGAGGCGCTGGCGCGCATGGCCGGCGGCTTTGGGACGGCGGCGCTGGCGGGCATGCTGCAGGCGGCCAACGATCCATTCGCTCCCAAGGCCACGCACTTCCCCGCCAAAGCTAAGCGCATCATCTACCTGGTGATGAACGGCGGCATGTCGCACGTCGACACCTTCGACTTCAAGCCGATGCTGGTGAAGTACAACGGCCAGCCCGTTCCCGGTGGCGCTCCTAAGACCGAACGGTCGACAGGCAATCTGTTCGCCTCGCCTTTTGCGTTCCGCAAATGCGGCCAGAGCGGTATCGAAGTATCGGAGATTCTTCCCAAGGTGGGCGCGCTGATCGATGAGTTCGCCGTCATCAAGTCGATGTGGACGGAGGTACCCAATCACGAGCCCTCGCTGTTCATGTTCAACACCGGCGCCATTCAGCCCGGCCGTCCAAGTCTCGGCAGTTGGCTGATGTACGGGCTGGGATCGGAGAATCGCAATCTGCCGGGCTTCGTCGTGCTGTGTCCGGGGATGCCCGTCGTCGGATCGCCGCTGTGGTCCTCGGCATTCCTGCCCGCCGTCTTTCAAGGCACCTTCCTGAAATACACCGATAGCGACCCCTACAAGCTGATCCAAAACATCCGCGCCCGCACGCCGCCAGAGGCGCAGCGGCGGCAACTGGATCTGCTATCGGCATTGAACCGGCAGCATCTGGCCGACCGAGCCGCCGACAGCCAGTTAGAGGCTTCCATCGAATCCATGGAGACGGCCTTCCGCATGCAGACCGAAGCGCCGGACGCCTTCGACATTGCGAAGGAGCCGGAGACGATGCGGGCGCGCTATGGCGATAGCGACATCGGCCGCGGCTGCCTGTTGGCGCGCCGCCTGGTGGAACGCGGCGTGCGCATGGTGCAGATCTACTACGGCAACTCGCAGCCGTGGGATAACCATGAAGATATCCTGGTCCATCGCCGCTTGGCGGAGAAGACCGATCCGGCCGTAGCGGCGCTGGTCGGCGACCTCCGCGAGCGCGGCATGCTCAACGACACGCTGGTGGTTTTCGGCACGGAGTTCGGCCGCACCCCGGCGGTGGAGAACGGATCGAGTACGAAGCTGCACTTCGGCCGGGATCATAATTCGTACGGGTACAGCATCTCCATCGCCGGTGGGGGCATCAAAGGCGGGACCACATACGGCGCCACCGACGACTTCGGGTACAAGGCCCAGGAAAAGCCCGTGCACCCGCATGATCTGAATGCCACGCTGTTGCACCTGATGGGTTTGGATCACACGCGGCTCACGTACCAATACAGCGGGCGCGACTTCCGGCTCACCGATGTGCACGGCACCGTAATCCGCGATATTCTGGCGTGAGTCGTATGAGTACGGTTTACGGATTCGCGATTGACACAAGGGCACGCCGCCGGCTGGTAGTGGCATCGATGTACGGCAGCTACCTGATCCTGTGCGCCGGCGGAGCTTTGGCTCGCTCCGGTTCAGGCGGCTGGGCGGCCATGGGCCACGTGAGTATCGGGTTGGCAGGGATGCTTCTATTCGCCTGTTGGACCTCGCTGGTAACCGTAGTTCGCGGCGTTGTCCTCCGCCCTGCGCTGGTCCGGGCCTATTGTTTGGCCGCCGCTCTCATTGGCTTGCTGTGTGTTTATCGGCTCGCGGCACATGAAGATAGCAATGCCCTGTTGTTTGGGGTGATCTTTTTCGTGAGCTCACTGCCTTGGTCGGTAGTTGTCTGCACACAACCCGATCCGGCGCCCTGCGACGGCGCCTGAGTGCCATGCAAACTGCCGCAAACTCTGTCACTATATCTGCATGACAGGACGGCTAGTTCCTGCCCTGGGCTTGGTGTGCCTGGCGGCGTGGAGCGCAACCTCAGGCGACGAAAAGTTACGCTGGCCACTGCAAAAGCCCGTAAAGCAGAACCCGCCCGAAGTGAAGAATACGGCATGGGTACGCAACGCGGTCGATGCCTTCGTGCTCGCGAAGCTGGAAGCCGCTGGCATCGCCCCAGCACCCGCCGCGGACAAACGCGTCCTGGCACGCCGCCTGTACTTCGATCTGATCGGCCTGCCCCCTACTGTCGACGAGATGAACGCCTTCCTCGCCGACAACTCGCCTAAGGCTTACGAAAACCTGATCGACAAGCTGCTCGCCGATAAGCGCTACGGCGAGCGGTGGGGCCGCCACTGGCTGGACCTGGCGCGCTACGGCGAAACGTCCGGCCTGGAAGGCGACGGCGCTATCGGCAATGTCTGGCGGTTTCGCGATTGGGTTATCGACGCCTTCAACAACAACATGCCGTATGACCGCTTCGTCCTGCTGCAGATCGCCGGCGGTGACGAGCACAGCAAGACGCGCAATAACTATGCGCCCGATGTGCAGGGGCTGATTCCCACCGGCTTCCTGCGCGTGGCGCCATGGGACCGTTCGAACCTGGTGGCCGCCGAAGTCCGCAACAACTATCTCAGCGAAGTCACCACGTCCGTCTCCAGCGTCTTCCTCGGCCTCACGGTGGGCTGCGCCCGCTGCCATGATCACAAGTACGACCCCATTCCCCAAAAGGATTTCTACCGCCTGCAAGCCTTCTTCAACGCCACCCAAGCCGCCGGTAGCGTTCCGGTGCCATTTCAGAATCCGGCCCAGGCCGAGCACGCCGAGAAGCAGGTAAAGAAGTACCAGGAACAACTGAAGTCGGGTCCGGAGAAGAAAGAACTGGACGCGATGGAGGAAGTGCTGCTGAAGAAGCTGGTAGTGGCGCGCAAGGAGCGCTCGGCCAACGCCAAGGAGTACACCAAGGCCGACCTTCGCCTCGAGATGAAGCGCAAGCCCCTGCGCATCTTCAGCGAAGCCGAACGTGCGCAGCACGCCGCGCTGTTGGAAGACGCCGACCGCACCGGCGATGCCGAGGAGCAAGACAAGCTGAACGCCGTCGAGAAGGTGCTGCTGGAAAAGCTGAAGTCAGCCTATGCCAAGGCCGATGCCGATCCGGGTCTGCGCTTCGAAGCCCTCAGTAAGGAAGACGTAAAACGCGAAGCGATGGCGGCGTATTCCGGTAAGTCCATCTTCACCGAAGCCGAGAAGAATCGCTACGCGGAGCTCTCCGGCAAACTCGAGATTCTGCAGCGCCGCGTCGCCCGTTGGAGCAACCAGGTGCTGGCGGTGACGAACGTTGCCGGCCCACCCAGCGGGCCGCAGATCGCACCCATTCGCGTCCTCAAGCGCGGCGACTACAACCAGCCCATGGACGCCGTGGAGGCTGGCTTCCCCAGCATGCTCACCGGCAATCAGAACGCGGCCACGCTGGAGACCGACCGTTACCGCCAGTTCCCCACCCGCGGCCATCGCATCACGCTGGCCCGCTGGATCGCCAGTAAGGACAATCCGCTCACCGCGCGTGTGATGGCAAACCGCATCTGGCAATTCCACTTCGGCACCGGCATTGTGGCCACGCCCAGCGATTTCGGCCGCAATGGCGAGAAGCCCACGCATCCTGAACTGCTGGACTGGCTGGCCGCCGAGTTCATGGAAACCGGCTGGAACATCAAGTCGCTACACAAGACTATCCTGCTATCGAACACCTACCAGCAGTCGAGTGAGAATCCCGATGCCAAAGCCGCGTCGGATCCTGACAACAAGCTCCTCTCGCGCTACAATCGCCGCCGCCTGGAAGCCGAAGCCATTCGCGACAGCATCCTCTATGCCAGCGGGCGTCTGAACCTCGCCATGGGCGGACCCAGCGTGTTCCCTCCCTTGCCGGCGGACTTGGCAGACTTCGCCCGCTACGGCCGGACCGGTGGCCAGATGTGGGAGCCGAACGAGCAGCCCGAAGACGAGTATCGCCGTTCGGTCTACATCTTCCAGCGCCGTTCGTTGCCGCTTCCGATGATGGCGGCCTTCGATGCCATTGTGTTCAGCGAAAGCTGCGACCGCCGCAGCCGCACCACCACGCCGCTGCAGGCGCTGCAATTGATGAATGGCGAGTTGCTGCATGAGGAGGCCGCGCATTTGGCGAAACGCGCCGCGCGGGAGGCCGGTGAATCACGGCAGGCGCAAATTGGGCGCGCCTTTGCATTGGCCCTGAGCCGTCCTCCTTCCGTCGAAGAAGTCCATCAGTTTGATTCCTCCGGGCAGCCCATGGAGGCCATCGCCCGCGTTCTTCTCAGTTCGAACGAGTTCGCCTACGTGGAGTAAACCAAGATGAACAGACGGCAATTCCTATTTGATTCCTACCTCGGGCTGGGCGGCTTGGCTTTACTCGACATGCTGGCAGGCCAGGCGCAGGCGGCGCCAAAGGGCTCGGAGGATCCGCTGTTGGTGAAGCCCCAGCATCACTTCGCCAAGGCCAAGCGCTGCATCTTCGTGTTCATGGAGGGCGGCGTCAGCCAGATGGACACCTTCGAACACAAGCCGCTGCTGACGAAACTCGCCGGGCAGCAGATGCCGAAAGCCGAACGCACCGTGGGCGAGATCGCGACCTTCTCCGCCGCGCCGAATCGCATCATTCCGCCGGTCGCCGCCTTCCAGCAGCACGGGCAGTGCGGCAAGTGGGTGTCCAGCCTGCTGCCGGAACTTGCCACCTGCGTGGATGACATGGCGTTCCTGCATGGCATCAAGGTGGATAACAATAATCACGGCCCCGCCGTGTATCACACGCTCACCGGCAATCAGTTTCCGGGCAGCGCATCGATCGGCGCCTGGGTCACCTACGGGCTGGGCAGCGAGAATCGCGATCTTCCTGGCTTCATCGTGATGGGCGACCGCCGCGGCGCCACCATCGGCGGAGCGGGCGTGTGGGGCAATGGCTTCCTGCCCGCCGCCTACCAGGGCACGCTGTTCCGTAATGGATCGACGCCGATTGTCGATCTCCATCCGCGCCCCGGCACCACCGGCGAGGCGCAACGCAAGGAACTCGATCTGCTGCACTGGCTGAACGCGAAGCATCGCGACCAACGCACCAACACCAGCGAACTGGATGCCCGCATCGCGTCCTTCGAACTTGCCTTCCGCATGCAGAGCAAGGCGCCCGAGTTGGTCGACCTCGGCGGCGAAAGCGAAGCGACGAAGAAGATGTACGGCCTGGATGATCCGGTCAGCGAGCCGTTCGGACGCCAGTGCCTGCTCGCCCGCCGCATGGTGGAGCGCGGCGTCCGATTCGTGAAGGTGCTGCATGGCGCGGGCGGCGACCGCTGGGATGACCATGGCAACATCGGCGAGCGTATTCCGGTCCATTGCAAGGAAGTCGATAAGCCCGTGGCTGGCCTGTTGAAGGATCTGAAATCCCACGGCATGTTGGACGACACGCTCGTTGTGTGGGCTTCGGAAATGGGCCGCACTCCGTTCGACAACAACCTCACCAGCGACAAGCCGGGCCGCGATCACAACCAGTACGGCCTGGTGGTATGGATGGCCGGTGGCGGCATCAAGAGAGGCGTCACCTTCGGCGATACCGACGAGCTTTCCGTGCGTGCCGCCGGGGAAGAGATCCCCGTTCGCGACGTGCATGCTACCCTGCTGCACTTGATGGGCTTGAACCAGAGCCGCCTTACGTTCCTCCATGCCGGCCGCTACAAGAAGCTGACCGACATCGGGGGCCGCGTCATCACCGAGGTGCTCGCATAACCTCTCGCGACGAGCAGGACCTCCGCCGGTTCGGCTACGCCCAGGAACTCTTCCGCCAGATGGGCGGCTTCTCGAACTTCGCCATTTCCTTTTCGATCATCTCGATTCTCACCGGCGCGGTCACCTTGTACGGCTACGGCCTGGAGATGGGCGGGCCGTTGCAGATGACGCTCGGTTGGCCCATCGCCACGTTCTTCACGCTGCTGATGGCTGCCAGCATGGCCGAGCTATGTTCGGCCTATCCCACCAGCGGCGCCATGTATCACTGGGCGGCGGCACTCGGCGGACCGGGATGGGGCTGGTTCGTGGCCTGGCTCAACATCATTGGACTCGTCGCCTGCCAGGCCGGCATCAACTACAGTTGCGCCCAGTTCGTGCTGCCCTTTCTGGGCTTGCCGGCCAGCCATGGCAATGTCTTCCTGATGTTCGCCTTCACGCTGGTGGTACAGGGCGCGCTGAACCACTGGGGCGTGCGGTTGGTTGCGATCCTCAATGATCTCAGCGTCACTGTGCACATCATCGGAGTGTTATTGATCGTGGGCTGCGTGCTTGCGCTCGCGCCCACGCAGCCTTCGTCCTTCCTGCTGCACGCGGTGAACAGTAACGGACGCCATCCGTATGCCTGGGCCTTTCTGCTGGGCCTGCTGCAGGCGCACTTCACCTACACCGGCTTCGACGCCTCGGCACACATGGCCGAGGAGACCTCCGATGCGCGCGTCACCGCGCCCTGGGGTGTTGTGCTGTCGGTGGCTGTATCGGGGGTGGCGGGATTCCTGTTGCTGATCACTCTCACTTTGGCGATCCGGTCGCTGCCCGAAGTGCTGCATGCCAAGGATGCGCAGGGCAACGCGATCCCAGCCGCGATCGCGATTCTACAAACGGCGCTGGGCGCCAAACTCGGGAATGCGCTGTCCGCCCTCGTGTCGATGGCGATGTGGTTCTGCGGCTTGTCTTGCGTCACCAGCGCCTCCCGCGCGGTGTTCTCCCTGGCTCGCGACGAAGGCATCCCGTTCGCATCGGTATTCAAACGGGTGAGCGTCAAACACGGCACGCCGGCGTGGTCGATCTGGGGTATCGTTGCGGCAACTATGGCGGCGATGGCCTGGACGGGCGCCGTTGCTGTGGTTACTTCGCTGAGCACGGTGGCGTTGTACCTCGCGTACATCATCCCCATCGCCCTTGGATACCGTGCGCGGCGTGCCGCGGACCCCTGGACGAAGGATGCTGTGTGGACCCTTGGGCGCTGGGGCGGGCTAGTGAATCTCGCCGCGGTTGTGTATGCGGCGTTCATCGCCGTGGTGCTGGTGATGCCGCCGAACCAACTCGCCGGCCAGACCCTGGCGGCCGTCGTGATTGGACTTGGTGTGCTTTATGTCGCGGGGGTGAGGAGGCGGTTCTCCGGTCCGGCGTGGGCGCGCGGAACTCGTCGCTAGTTGGAGACCGTTCCCATGGAATGACCGCCGACGTAGCCCTTGCTCTCGAGTTCGGCGATTGCCGCCTCGATCTGAGCCTGACTGAAGTGCGGTTTTACCTCGTGTACCTGCTTGATCAGTTCGGGGCGATCTTGGCCAGGCTTTGAAAGGTACAGAACGGTTGAACGAAGCTCTAGCTCTCTGGTGCTGAAGTTGCCAAAGTCAGCAACCAGTTTATCCAGTTTCGAACCAATCTCCCCGAGGAAGACGGTTGCCCTATTTCGCAGATCCTCGCTCGCCGGACCGGGGTTAATCTCATACCCCGCAAAGCTCGCATCGTAGTGCACTCGCGCCCCGCTAAGACCTGCGACGATGTCGAGGTCTCGGGCAACGTCAGCGGAATATGGTCCGTAGGTGTAGAGGGTATAGCTGTAGTCGCAGTCCACTCCGAACGATCTTTGTAGAAGGAAGATCATCTTCTGCAAGGCTGTTTTCCCAAGACGCAAATTCGCCGCGTTGAAGCGTTCGATGATATCTACGATCAACCCGTACCGATCCCAAGACACTTCACCAGCAGAGCCCATAGAAATCCACCATATCAGATTCCAAGAAGTTCGTTCGCCCTTTCTTTGCCTTCAAGCGGGACGTATACCCTGCGCTGGGTCACCTCCTGCAACGCCTGGATGAGGGAGGAGCGGCTGGACAGCGGAACTGGATTGCGGTCCACACCTTCGTCGGAGGTCGCGATGCGAATGTCAGCGGACTTCTCGAACTTATACCACGAACTGTCGGCCTTATCGACCCAGGCGCCACATTCCTTGACCTTCGGTAGCACGTCCGCGTAAAGCCGATCAAGGTCCTTTGCATTCGGGAACAGCGATGTCTCGTGCACCCGGCGGTCATGTCTTCTCTTCCTGATGGCCAATCCATCAGGGCCGGCCTCGTCTGTATCGATGGCCCGCCACACTTTGGTATCGGTCCAATCCATGTACTGTTCAAGGTTCTCGCGGGCGGTCGGCGGAGGAAACATTCCCCCCTGTCCGTACTTGTCTCCGTAGGTCCCGTTCAGGAGGAAGCGCAGCGTCCTCGAAACGTGGTGATCGAACGCACGGCGCGTATGGTGAAAGTAGACCTGCACAAACATCATGTATCGGGCCAGAATCAGACCCTCAACGGCTTGAATTCCTCCTCGCTCAACGCCGATCATCAATCCCCCAGACTCTGGGTCGCGAACCACTCGCATCGTTGCGACAAGCCGATTCAGGTCATAACGACCGTACGCGACGCCAGCGTGATGAGAATCCCGCAGCAGGTAGTCGGCTCGGTCAGCATCCATCTGGCCAACAATCAAAGGGCGCCAGAACAAAAGCTGAGCCGGAAGATGACCGTCGTTCTTCAGGAAACTGCAGATCTCCTCTGCGGCAACCTTCATGTGGTTGAGGGGATGCCCATCGATCACATCTGTCATCAGATGTTGGATCAGGCCGGTCGAATAGTCTTCGTGCTTGTATCGCTTACCGCCAGCCGTTTTGATCGGCATTACATCCTCGCCGGCATGGGAGAAGGGGCAATGCCCGACATCATGAAGCAGAGCTGCGAGCCGGACGATGACTCGCGCCCGATCAAGATCACCTTTCGAAAATGTCGGCTCCGTGACCTCCGGCACCTCAAGCAGCGGTCGTAGCTGATCGAACATCTGGGTCGCGACATGCATCACGCCAAGAGAATGTTCGAGCCGATTGTGGCAAGCGGCCGGATACACCATCTCGGTCAGCGCCAACTGCCTTACTCGCCTCAGGCGTTGGAAAACCCGATGGTCGACAATGTCTTGCTCCCAGGTTGACAGCTTGATGAAGCCATGGATCGGGTCCCGGATGATTTTGTATGTTTCTGCCATGGCGGTTGCGATCTCTTCGGATTGGAGGTTTACCGCAAAGAGTAGCACGGACAAGAGTTAACCGGCCTCCGGTTGCGTGCCAACAGGGAAGCGGTATCGGCGGCTGCCTTCAAAAACCGATCAGCGGTTTCGATATCGGCGTGCTCGGCATACTAGACCCACTCCGCGATCAGGTCGCGCTTGGCTGCTTCGCGTTTACGAACCGTCGCCCACTTAGGCCGGCTTCCGGGCTTTGCGAGCTTCGAACTGCTTCAGGGCTTCCGTACAAAGTTCGCTCCAGTCCTGGCGCGTCATCTCGGTAGCCTCGCCGCTTTGAATGCCCTCGATGAGGAGTGCTTCAAGCTTCTCTTGTACCTTACACTTCTCGTCGTCCCGGATGAGATCGCACACATATTCGCTAACGCTGCTGTAGCGGCCTGAGCCCACCTGGGCATCAACGAAGTCTTTAAGCTGGTCGGGCAGCGAGATGTTCATCGTCTGCATAGAAGCCTCCACAGGTCACGGTACCAAAGATGGCAAGAAGGCCATACCGCCTCTGATATTCTTACCGTAAGGGTCAAGTTATGTTTCGCCAGCTATTCCTCGTCTGTCTGCTGGTTTCCGGCCTTTCCGCCCAGGAAATCAATGCTTCTCTTTCCGGTACCGTAACCGATACCTCCGGCGCGGTTGTACCAAACGCGGCATTCAGCATCGCCAACGCCCAAACCGGCGTCGTGGCCTCCCAGGGAAAGACCAACGATTCCGGGGTGTACTCCGCGCCGTCGCTGCCGGTGGGCAGCTATCGCCTCCGCGTCGAAGCGCCCGGTTTCAAGCGCGCCGAAGTCCAGGGCATCACCCTGCAGGTTGACCAGCGCGCCCGCATCGACATTACTCTACAGCCCGGCGAAGTCGCCGAAACCATCACGGTCGTCGGCGAAGGCCTCGGACAATTGGAGTCCGAATCCTCCTCGGTCGGCGCCATCATCAACACCTCGCAAGTGCGCGACCTGCCCATGCCGAACCGCAACATCTTCAACCTGCTCACCCTCGTCGGCGGTGTGTCCTCCGGTGGCGCCGCGACGGGCGTGAATGCCTCGCAGTTATCCATCAACGGGTCGCGCACGCTCAATAGCGAGTTCGCGGTCGACGGGGTCAGCGTCGTCTCCGGATCCACTGGCGGCGTGCAGCGCGTGCCATCCACCGAAGCCATTCGCGAGTTCCGCGTGCTCACCTCCGGCTATACCGCCGAGTACGGCCGCACCTCCGGCGGATTCATCAGCGTTATCACCGACTCCGGCACCAACCAACTGCACGGCAGCCTCTACGAATACTTCCGCAATGAGAAGCTGAACGCCAATAATTTCTTTAACAACCTACGCGGCCAGCGCCGCCAGACCGATCGCTACAACCAGTTCGGCGGCAAACTGGGCGGCCCCGTGTTTCTCCCCAAACTCTACGACGGCCGCAACCGTACGTTCTTCTTCTTTAACTACGAAGGGCTGCGCCGCCAGGCGCCGTTTAACAATCAATCCACGATTCCCACCGCCGCCTTCCGCACGGGCGATTTCTCCGCCAGCCCCATCATCGTCTTCGACACCGTGAACAACGCGCCCTTCCCAGGCAATCGCATTCCCGCCAATCGCTTGGATCCCGCGGCGCAGAAGATCATGAGTCTGCTCCCCGCGCCGAATTCCCCCGGCTCGCCCGATAACGCCAACGGTCGTGTTATCAACAATTACCTCAACGCCGGCTCGGTCGGCACCACCGACGACCAGTACACCGTCCGTGGCGATCACAACATCGGCACCAAGGCCCGTATCTTCGGCCGCTACAGCGCCTTCAACGTCACCTCGCCTTCGGCCGCGACAATCCCCGGCCCACTCAACAACAGCACCGGCGATTCGCTCACCACCGGCTATCAGGCATCCACTTCGTGGACCCATATCTGGTCGCCTACCCTGATCAGCGAAGCCTGGTTCGGCTTCCAGCGCAACAACCCCTCCATTGACCCGCCAACGCTGGGCACCAACGTGCGCGATGTCTTCGGCATCCAGCGCTCCTCGTTCGCCGCCGCCCCGCGCTTTGCCATCAACAATTGGGCCACGCTCGGCATCAATGACAACACCTATCGCCGCCAGATCGACAACAACTACCAGATGTCCTTCTCGCTCACCTGGACGCGCGGCAATCACACCATCAAGGGTGGCTTCCAACTGCGCAAGAACCAGTTCAACGTTTTCAACCCGGGCGGCGCCTATGCCGGTGTCTACAACTTCAACGGTGAACTGAGTTCCCAGCAGCGCGTCGGCGGCAACCCCGTCCATGCGCTCGCCGATTTCCTGCAGGGTTACGTGCAGTCCAGCAACTACGACCTGCCGCAGCCCATCACCGGCCGCCGCAATGTCAACACCGGCACCTTTATTCAAGACGATTGGAAGGTTAGCCGTCGCCTCACACTGAACCTCGGCGTGCGCCATGAGTACGAAGGCCCCATGACGATGTCGAATGATATCTATTCCCGCGTCGACACCGTTACCGGGCGTCTGCTGGTGGCCAACAAGAACTCCGACCGCGCGCTCGGCCTGAAGCCCGCCCGGTTCAACTTCGCCCCGCGAGTGGGTCTGGCCTACAGCTTGAACGACCGTACCGTCATCCGGTCTGCCTTCGGGAGTTTCTATAGCCAGATCTTCTCGAACCTCGGCGGCATCGTGTTGTACCCCGGTTTCACGGTGGCCCAGCAGTTCCCCGATCTTGGTGTTGGTATCGCTCAACCGTTCCGGCTCTCCGAAGGCATGCCGCTCACCGCCGTCCAGGACTTCAACGATCCCTTCCTGGTGGAACGCGTCGCCACTCCCGCCAACCCCCTCAATGCCAGTGCGCAGTTCGGTGAGATCAACCCTATGCCCAAGTCGCTGCAGTGGAACTTTGGGATCCAGCGCGAACTGGCGCGCGGCACCATCGTCGATGTCAGCTACGTCGGCACCCGCGGTCTGAACCTGCCCCTCAGCCTCAGCTTCAATCCCATTCCCTTCGAGCGCGGCGATGAACTTGCCCGGCTCGGTTCGGCCATCGAGAACCAACGCGCGCGCCCCATCCCGGCGCTCGGCGGCAACAATGCCTTTGTCCATGCCGGAACCTCCAGCTATCATTCGCTACAGCTAAAAGCGGTGCGCCAGTTCACCCGCAACTTCGGCTGGCAGGCTACTTATACGTGGTCGAAGTCGATTGACGATGGCACGGGGCTGTTCAGCTTCTCCCAGCCCAACGGCCTGGACAACGGCTATTTCCCCACGTTCTTCCGCTACCTGGATCGATCGGTCAGTTCGCTGGACCGCACGCACCTGTTTGCCGCCTCGGTCCAGTACAAAACCGGCGGGCCCGTGTGGCTGCGCAACTTCACCATTAGCCCGATCCTCATCGCCCGCACCGGTCTGCCCGACACCATTACCCAGAACAACCTCTGGCCCGGTGCCAACCAGCAGCGCCCGCACCTTATCGGCAACAGCATGGATGCAAAGACGGGCACCTACGCGCCAGAAGGCACAGGCGTGCGCTATTTGATGTCGCCCTCCGAACCCAACTTTCCCTTCGCCCCTTCCGGCCCGTTCTGGACCGGCCCGGCCAACGCCCGCGTCCGGGTGCTGCCCGCCACCGTCGGCACGCTCGGCCGCAACACCATCCGAGAACCCGGCGAGTTTAACATCGACCTCGCCATCACCCGCACGTTCCCCATCCGCGAACGGCTCCGCTTCGAACTGCGCGGCGAGGCATTCAATTTCCTCAACCACACTAACTTCAACGCCCCGAATACCGGCCTGAGCGTACAGGCCGACGCGCGCGGGCAGGCTGTGTTCAACTCACCGGGATTCGGTCTGATTACGAGTGCGAAGAGCTCGCGCTTCATCCAGATCGTGGCGCGGCTGGAGTTCTGAGGCGGCAGCGCCACATTTTAGAGATAAACGGAGCCTGTTGACCACTTTACTTTCAGAACGGCTACAATAGGGCCAACAGGTTAAACCATGTCTCGTTTTTCCGTCATTCTGATTTCCCTCGCCTTGCTCGCGAGTCCCTTACTCGCCCAGCAGGATGCCCGAGGCACTATCTCCGGTAACGTCACGGATACCACTGGCGCGGCCGTCGCAGGCGTTGACCTGCGCGTCACAAACACCGCTACCGGCGTTGCCGTGGCCATCAAAACCAACGAAGCCGGCGCCTACACGGTGCCATTCCTTGTTCCCGGCATCTATAGCGTCGCCGCCGAATCCCAAGGCTTTCGCAAGTTCCAACGCGATAACGTGCAAGTGCGCGTTGGCGATGTCGTCGCGCTGGATATACAAATGACTCTCGGCGATGTCGCCGAAAGCGTGAACGTCGTCGCCGACACCCCGCTGCTGCAGACGGCCGAAGCGTCGCTCGGCCAGGTCGTCGACGAACGACGCATCCTGGAGCTACCGCTGTTCTCCGGCAATGCCATGGAGTTCACGCTGCTGGCGCCCGGCACCGTCAATGGCACCGACATGCGCCTGCGCAAGGCGCCGTTCAACAATGCGCCATCCCAGTTCTCCACCGATGGCGCGGGCCTTTTCAACAATGAGTTCAACATCGACGGCGTGGTGAACACCTTCTCCGACGGCACCAATGTCCGTGTCGCCTTCTCACCACCACAGGCATCGCTGAGCGAGTTCAAGGTGCAGACCTCGGTCTTCGATGCCTCGCTGGGCCACACCACGGGTTCCGTGGTGAACATCAGCACCAAGGGCGGCACCAACGAAGTGCACGGCAGCGCCTGGTGGTGGCTGCGTCACTCCAAACTCGACAACCCCACCATCTACCAGAACCGCACCGGCCAGAAGCTTCCCATCTATCAGGACAACCGCTACGGCCTTTC
Organism: uncultured Candidatus Solibacter sp.; assembly: GCA_964385495.1. GTDB lineage: Bacteria > Acidobacteriota > Terriglobia > Bryobacterales > Bryobacteraceae > CADEFT01. The sequence continues at coordinate 15,432 of CAYLPH010000072.1, read as the reverse complement.
CGGCGGCTCCCCCATCGTCATCCCGAAAATCTACAACGGCAAGAACAAGACCTTCTGGTATTGGACGTGGGAAGCCAACAAGTTCGGCGATCCGAACGTCGGCGCGTCGCAGTCCACCGTGCCGCGCGAGGCCTGGCGCAACGGCAACTTCTCCGATCTCCTGGCGCTTGGCTCCAACTACCAACTCTACGATCCGGCCACCATCACCGCGAATGCCAACGGCACCTATAGCCGCCAGATCTTCCCCGGCAACATCATCCCGCCCAGCCGCATCAATCCCATTGCCAAAAACCTCCTCGCCCTCTATCCCCTGCCGAACTCGCCCGGCGCAGCCAATGGCGCCAATAACTACTTCCTGTCCGGCAAGGCAATCGAGGATTACTGGACCACGATCGGCCGCGTGGATCACGCGATCAGCGATAGGGACCGGCTGTTCATCCGCCTGCACCGCGATTTCTGGGAAGAGGATAAGAATCGCTCCTTCGGCAACAACGTGAACGGCATCATCCTCAACCGCATCAATCGCGGCATCGCATTGGATGAAGTCCACATGTTCTCGGCCACCTTCCTGCTGAACTTCCGCTACGGCCTCGCGCAGCAGATCTTCCCCGAACGCCGTGTCAGCCAGGGCTTCGATCTCGCCAGCCTCGGCTTCTCCCCGGCTTTCACTAGCCTCTTCCCGAAAGATTCGGCGATCCCCAACGTACGCCTCGGGTCGATGACCCAGTTGAGCGGTTCGGAATCCGGCGACGGCGCCGCATCGTCCATGGTGCACTCCTTCACGGGCAATTTCACGAAGATCGCCGGCACCCATACCTTCAAGTTCGGGCCGGAGTTCCGCCTCTACCGCGTATTCCTGGATCGCCACTCGGCCTCCACGTCCCCCATTCTCGAATTCAGCAGTGAGTGGGGCCGCGGTCCTTTGAATACATCCGCGGCGCCTCCGGTCGGCGCGGAGTTTGTCTCGCTACTCTTAGGAATCCCTGGCGGCAACGCGCAGCGTACGGGCAGCTTCGCCACCCAGGACAAGTACTTCGCCGGCTACTTCCAGGATGACTGGAAGGTAAGCCAGAAGCTCACTCTCAACCTGGGCCTCCGCCTGGAATACGAATCGCCCGTGACGGAGCGCTTCAATCGCTCAGCGACGCAACTCGACCCCTCCACCGCGAACCCCATCGCGGCGCAAGCTATCGCCAATTACGCGCGTAATCCCATTCCGGAGATCCCCCCTTCGGCGTTCCGCGTCAATGGCGGCCTGCTGTTTGCCGGCGAGGGAAATCGCAACTTCTGGAATTCCACCGGCATGCTGTGGCTGCCGCGCATCGGCTTGGCGTACCAGGCAACGGCGAATACCGTGGTCCGCGCCGGCTATGGCATCTTCTACGGCTCTCTTGGTGCATTCAAGAGCACCGCCAATCTTGCGGGCTTCAGCCAGACCACACCGATGATTCCCTCCCAGAACAATGGTCTCAGCTTCGTCGCCGATCTGGCGAACCCGCTGCCGAATGGCCTCATCGCGCCGCTTGGCGCGGGCGGCGGGTTGCAGACTAACCTTGGCCAGAACATCTCGTTCTTTCCGCGGGAGCGCGTCATGCCCTACGCACAGCGCTGGTCCTTCGGCCTGCAGCGGGAACTCAAGATGGGCTTCGTCGTGGAATCCTCTTATGTGGGCAATCGTGGCACGAAGCTGCCGGTCAATCGCAACATCAACGCAACGCCGGCGCAGTATCTAAGCACGCAGCCCACCCGCGACCAGGCTACTATCTCGTACCTGGGCGCTCAGTTCCCGAACCCCTTCTTCGGGCTGAACCCCCAATACACCGGCACCATCTCGCGAGCCAATCTGCTGCGCCCCTTCCCACAGTTTGGCGACATCACCTACGCCGATCCGTCCGGCTATTCGTGGTACCACTCCATGCAGAACCGCGTTGAGAAGCGCTTCGGGCAGGGCTTCACCCTGCAGGTCTCGCATACGTGGTCCAAGGCCATGGACGCCACCCAGTTCCTGAATCCCCAGGATGCCCGCCCCTATGAATCCCTGGCGGATATCGACCGCGCGCACCGCATTGCCGGGTCGGGCATTTGGGAACTGCCCTTCGGCAAAGGCCGCCGGTTCGCCTCCAACCTCAGCACCGTTCCGAACTTCCTGTTCGGCGGCTGGCAGTTGTCCGGCGCTTACCAACGGCAGAGCGGCGCACCCATCGGCTGGGGCAACATCCAGATCACGGGCGACTCCACCCAACTGCGGCTGCCGTCGGATCAACGCAACACCGACCGCTGGTTCAACACCGGCATCTTCGAAACCCGGAGCGCCCAGGTGCTGGCCAACAACATCCGCACCTTCCCCTTCCGGTTCTCCAATGTCAGACTCGACCACCAGCGCCGTCTGGACTTCTCGCTGAACAAGACCTTCCCGATCGGCGAACGTTTTAAGATGCGCTTCCGCGGCGATGTCTTCAACGTTGAGAACACGCCGGTTCTGCGCGGACCCAACACCGACCCGGTGAACGGCGCCTTTGGCAGAATCACCGCACAGGAACCGCCGCGATCGTTCCAGCTCTCGCTGAACCTGCAATTCTAGAAGGGTGCAGCGGGAACCGAATGAATGGATAGAGCCCGGTATTCCAGCCTTCGCTCCTCGCTCCCCCGAAGAGCGCAAGGCTGATCCGTATGATCGCGACTTTCTCACGGTGGACGGCTATACCGGCTTCGCTTACGGCCATCTGCTGTTCGGCGATGGCGCGGCGGAGGGTCTCTACCGCACCGTCGAGGCTTTCGTGTTGGGACGGCGCACTGCCGCGTCTGTTCTGGATGTTGGCTGCGGTGTTGGGCGTACCCTCTACGACTGCGCGCTGCTGATGCCCGGCACGGCCTTCACCGGCCTCGACTACTCCTACAACATGTGTCTGCGAGCGGCTCGGATCCTCCAGGGGACCGAGCCGTTTCCATTACACGGTTGGGAGCGCCGCGGCCGCCCGGGCGTTATCTTCGAAGCCGTTCGCAACTTGTCCAACGTCAGCCTGGTGCAGGGCAGCGCCGAGGATCTGCCTTTCGCTTCGATGTCTTTCGATGCGGTTATCGCGACCCTGGTGCTGTGCCGCCTGCGCGATCCCGCCAAAGGACTGGCGCAGATGGTCCGCGTGCTCAAGCCCGGCGGCTCTCTGCTTATTGCCACTCCGCTGAACTTCGGCAGGCCGGAGCACTGGGAACGCTTCGCCGCGCCTGCACGCCTGCGCACGGAACTGACGATGCTGGGGCTGGAGATTGAGGAGTGGTTCGATGGGCTTCGCTACCGGGAGACCATCGACGCCCACGGCAACGCTCACGAGTACAACGTGCGCGTCATCAGCGCCAGACTCACCGTCGACGACCTAGGGCTCAGCCTTCGAAGTGGCGGCGGTAAAAGCTGAGTAACGATTCGCTTTGGGTCGCCCGGACGGCGGCCTCAACCTTCGCCCGCATTTCTTCCCGATATTTTGCCGGAGCCAGCGCTTCGAGGGCCCATCTGGCCGTGGCGGCGTCAGCGGGGTTGATCAGCCCTACCAGGTAGGTCAGCCCCGCCGGATGTAGGGAAGCTCCTATCGCACGCAGCAGCGCCAGCCGGAAATGCGGATCGCGGCTCGTCACATAAGTACGGCGGAGCAGATCCACCGCCGCCTCCTCCCGCGACGCTCCTAACGCCGCGGCCGCCTCATAGCGCAGATCCTCATCGCCGCCCGCCAGCAGTTTCTGGGCCGACTCCACACCCTTGCGCGGATCCATTGCCAGCAAGGACGACAGGCAGGCCCCGGTCACCTCCGGCTTCGCATCCCCGCAGGCGATCTTCAATCGCAACAGCAGGGCAGCCTCCATCCGCCCGGTATGCGCCATCGCGCGGGCGGTGTCGGCCCGCACCCCGGCGTCTGCATCGGCCAGCAGATCGGTCAGGTAACTCAGAAGCGTGTGATCGCTCAGCGACCGGCACTCCAGCAGCGCCAGCACACAGATGCCGCGCAGCTTGCTCGCCGAGTCTTCCAGCCCTCCCCATACGGGCTCCGGCTGCACGTGGCCGATACCCCGCAGAAACGGCTCGGGTTCCGTATAGGCGAAGTCCTTCAAGGCCTGGGCGATCGCATTCTTGCCCCAGCATTGCGGATCGCTCTTGGCTGGGTCTTCGAAGAAGCGCGCATAGGCGGCCAGCAGGTCCGGAATCAGATCGTGAAGGTCGAACTCCTGGGCCAACCGCGCCGCCTTGGCCGCGATCAGATTGCTCTTATCCCGCAATGCCTTGCGCAATGCCGCCACGGTCTCCGCCGCATGCGGAGCGGCGCGCAGTTCTTCCAACTGCTGCAACTTGCGATCAAAAACCTGTTTGGATGCCACCGCCAGCTACGCGAAGCGGTACTTCTGGGTCTTGTCGTCCCAGAGCACCTTCTTGTTGTTGCGGAAGGAAAGCGTGGCGAGGTGGCCGGAGACCGCCGCCTGCTGGCCCACCTGCACCGGCGCGACCAGCTTCTCCTTGCCGCGAATCGACTCCAGCCAGTTCTTGATGTGCGCCTCGACGGCCAGGTTGTCGTTGCCCGGCAGTTCCATCTTCATTTCCTTACGCGCGGCGATGTGTGCCGGCGGCTTGCCGCGGAACGACTCGGGGGTGAAGGTCAGAATCTGGCGGTTCAGCACTTCGATGGTGCCTTCGTTACCCATGAACTGCTCGCCATAGCCGTACTTTTCATTGCCGAAGTAGCACGAGTAGTTGATGTGGAACTTGTCCGGATACTCGTAGAGAGCGCTGAAGGTGTCCGGCACTTCGCGGTCGTCGGCCGCGTCGGTCCAGCGGTAGACGCCGCCCGACGCGACGCAACTCAGCGGCGTGGACTTACCGCAGACGAAGTTCGTGATGTCGGTCTGGTGTACAAGGAGGTCGGTGGAGATGCCGCCGGAGTAGTCCCAATAGAGGCGCCACTGGTAATAGCGGCCCTTGTGGAATGGCTTCTTCGGCGCGGCGCCCAGGAACTTCTGCCAGTCCGTATTCTGTTCGTTGGCATCCGGCGGAATGGCGTAGCGCCAGGCGGGGCTGTCGGGCAGCGTATTGCGATACCAGAAGGCGCGCACGTAGTGGATATCGCCGATCATGCCCTGGGCCACCATCTCCTTGGCCTTGATGTACAGCGAGTTGCTGCGGTTCTGCGTCCCAACCTGCACCACCTTGCCGCTCTTCTCCGCCAGCTTTACGATCTCGGCGCCTTCCTCAATGGTGTGGGCCAGCGGCTTTTCCAGGTAGATGTGTTTATTCGCCTTCAACGCCGCGATCGCCATCGGGTAGTGCAGGTGCTCCGGAGTCGCGATCACCACCGCGTCAATCGACTTGTCGGCCAGCAATTCCTTGTAATCGACGAAGGTCTTCGGCGAGTTGCCGCCCATGGTTTGGATGCGATCCTTGCCGCGCGCCAGGTTTCCGGCATACGTGTCGCAGGTGGCCACCACTTTGAAGGGCCCGCCACTCCCTTTATAAGCCCGCTCGAGCAGGTAGTAGCCTCGTCCGCCGGTGCCGATCCAGCCCAACTGCAACTCGCTATTCGCATTCTGGGCCGACAAAACCGCTGGGGCGGCGGCCAGGCCCGCGGACTTCACAAAATCGCGCCGGGAGGGCTGTTCTGACATGGAAGTATGACTCCTTCTGGAAATAAAAGGCTTACATCTCTCAGAATATCACCCGGTGCCGCGAGCGGATTCCGCCGCCGGTCCCGTCCCGTATTTTCCTTGGTCCGGAGGGGTGGAACTACGGTACTATTTGTTCTTCTACGCGGAGTTCCTCATGTGTGCCCCTCGCTGTTTGCTTGCCGTCCTTTTCTTTATCCTGCCGCTGATGGCTGCCCCGCCCGCTCGTCCGGTGCGGGAACTGCTGCAATCGCTACCGCTTCACTTTGAACCGCGGCCCGATGGCTATCTGGCCCGCGCGCCTGGCTACGCTTTGGCTCTGGATGGGAGTGGCGCGACGCTGCTCCTGCCCTCGCGCGATGTCACCCTTCGCTTCGCCGGCGCCCGTCCCGGCCGGGCGATACCGCTGGACCGCCAGGCCGCTGTCAGCCACTACTTGCTGGGCAGCGATGCCTCGCGTTGGCGAACCGCCGTCCCTCATTACGGCAAGATCCGCTATGAAGGCCTCTACGAAGGGATTACGGTCGATTTCTATGGCGCCGGACGCACATTGGAGTACGACGTCCACGTGGCTCCCGGCGCCGATCCGGCTGCCTTCGGCCTTCGGGTGAACGGCTCCCGTCTCCAATCGCAGCCCAATGGCGACCTGCTGCTGTCTTTCGCCGAGGGCGCGATGAGGCTTCAGGCTCCGGTCAGCTACCAGATGATCAAAGGGCGGCGGGTGCCGGTCGCCAGCCGCTTCGTCCTCCGCGACGATACGCTGCGTTTCGCGGTGGCCCGCTACGACAAGCGCTATCCGCTCACCATCGATCCCGTGCTCAGCTTTGCGAGCTATCTCGGCGGCAATGCCGTCGATAGCGCGGCCGCTATTGCCACCGATGCCCAGTTGAACGTGTACGTGGCCGGCTACACCGCCTCGGCAAACTTCCCCACTACCGTCGGCTCGTACCGCCCTAACGCTACCGGGAGCAACGAAGATGTGTTCGTCGCCAAGTTCGCGCCAGCCGGGAATCAGCTTATCTTCTCCACCTACCTGGGGGGCGGCGGCTCGGATCGCCCGGTTGGCCTTACCGTGGATCCGGCCGGCACCATCACCGTCGGCGGCAACTCGACTTCCACCGATTTCCCCGCGGCTGCGCAGGGCTTTCAGACTGCCGGGACGGGGGTATTCGCCGCTCGTCTGCGAGCCGATGGCGCGGCGCTGTTGGGGTCCACATTCCTGGGCGGAGCGAACGGCACCGCGGCCGGCACCTTGCGTGGCATGGCGGCCGATACGGCCGGCAATATCTATCTCGCGGGCTCCTCCACGACCGATGGTCTGCCCGTGACCGAGGGCGTTCTGCAAACCCAGCGCCGGGGCGACAGCGATGGCTTCGTGGCGCGCTTCAACAGCACTCTGACGACGCTGGCTTATAGTACCTGGTTGGGTGGAGCGCAAACCGATCAGATTACCGCGGTGGCGGCAGACGGCGCAGGCAATGCCTGGCTCACGGGGCAGACTAATTCCGCCGACTTCCCTTTGTCCAGCACTGGCTATCGCTCGGCCAACCGCGCCGATGCCGATGTCTTCGCTGTCCGCCTGACCGCCGATGGCACCGCGCTCACCGCGTCGGCTTTATTAGGCGGCAGTGCGGCCGACTTTGCGCAGACCATCGCTCTGGGGCCCGGCAGCACTGTCTTTGTGGCTGGCACCACGCTCTCCACAAACTTCCCCACCACCAGCGGTGTCTTCCAACCGCTACGTCCGGCCAGCGGCGGCGCGGGCTTTCTGTCGAAACTCTCCGCGCAGACCGATCAGCTTGCTTATTCCACCTACATCGGTTCGGTCGGCAGTTTCTTCAATCTGGAATCCATCTCGCGCGTGCAGGTGGATGGCTCGGGCGCCGCTTACATCACCGGTTATGGCACGGGCAATGGCTTCCCTACCACCGCCGGGGCGCTACAAACGCCCGGCCCTGGCGCCCAGGACGGCTTCCTCGCGCGGCTCACGCCCAACGGCGACGTACTCAATTACGGCACCTATCTGGGAGGCGCCAACAACGACATGATCCTGGCCATGGCGCTCGATTCCGCCGGCAATGCCTACCTGGCGGGCAGCACCATCTCGAATAACTTCCCGGCCACGGGAGGAGCCCTGCAACTCAGTTACGGTGGCGCCGGCGATGGCTTCGTCGCCAAGGTGGATTTCGGCGGCGTGGCGCAAAACTGTAGCTATACGCTGGCTGCCTTTGAGCAGACCATCGGCTCCGCGGGCGGCACGGTATCCATGGACCTGACCGTTGGTACCGCTTGTCCTTGGACCGTGGGCTCCTCGCAGACTTGGGCGGTAGTGACCTCGGCGGTGAGCGGCGTCGGCAACGCGCGGGTCCAGGTGCGGGTGGATCCGAACCCGCTGGTGGCGCCGCGGCAGGCCACCATCTTCGTCGGGCCGCGCACGTTCACGATCACGCAATCCGGCATTCCCTGTACCTACGCGGTGGATCCTGGCAATCGCGCCCTGCCCTCCAGCGGCGGCGCCCTCAGCTATGTCGTGACGAGCCCCACCGGGTGCACCTGGACCGTCAGCAGCAATAGCCTCTGGGTGCGTCCTTCGTCCGTGAATGGAAGCGGCACGGCGCAGGTCTTCCTGCAGGTGGATCCGAACAGCACGGGCATTCCGCGTACCGCCTCGTTCACCATCGCCGGGCAGGGCGTACACCTGCTGCAAAGCGCCGCCAATCCGCTGCTGGCCTTCGAGGATGTGGCCCTGGACCATCCCTTCAACGACTACATGTACCTGATGCGCGCCGGCGCCATCGCCGATTTCTGCGGCACCAACGTCAACACCTACTGCCCGGAGACCAATACCACGCGCGCGCAAATGGCTTTGTTTCTCATTCGCGCCCGGTTCGGCGAGAACTTCACCTATCCGAACGTCCCCTTTTTCACCGACGTGCCGGCCAACCATCCGCAGTTCGCCTATATCCAGAAGATGCGTGAACTCGGCTATAGCAATGGCTGCACCGCCACCACGTTCTGCCCCGGCGCTTCGGTGACCCGCGGCCAGATGGCAGCCTTCATTATCCGTACCGTCCTGCGGGTGCGCGCCGATGAAACCATCACCGCGCCCACCACGCCCTTCTTCACCGACGTGCCCGCGGGCGACCTGTTCTTCCCCTACGTGCAGAAGATGAAGGAACTGGGCATCACCGGGGGTTGCACGCCTTCCACCTATTGCGGTGCCGATGCCACCACGCGCGGGCAGATGTCGGTGTTCGTGGTTCGCTCTCTGCTGACGCCGTGATATTATGCAGGCCTTGCCTGTACGCTATCTCGTTCTCGCCTTTTGCATCGCCCTCGGCGCCATCACGTACATGGACAGGGTGGCGATCTCGATCACGTCGAAAGATATCTCGCGGGAACTGGGTCTGTCGGACGTGCAGATGGGCTTCGTGTTTTCGGCCTTTACGCTGGCTTATGGCGCCTTCGAGATTCCCACTGGCTGGTGGGGCGACCGCATCGGCACGCGCGCCGTATTGACGCGCATTGTCACCTGGTGGTCGGCCTTTACAATGGCCACCGCGGCGGCGTTTAACTACCCCAGCCTGCTCGCCATCCGCTTTCTGTTCGGCATCGGAGAGGCCGGCGCCTGGCCGAACGTCGCGCGCACGCTGTCGCGCTGGTTTCCCGCCAATGAACGCGGCCGCGCCCAGGGCATCTTCTTCACCGGCGCGCACGGCGGGGCGGCCATCACGCCCATCATCATCACCTGGCTGCTGACCCTCACCACCTGGCGGAATGTGTTCCTTATCTTCGGATCCATCGGCTTTTTCTGGGCCGTGGCCTGGTGGCTATGGTTCCGCAATGAGCCTGCCGAACACAGCGCGGTTACGCCCGAGGAGCGGAAACTCATCGAAGCGGGCCGCCTGCAGCAGTCCGCGCATAGCCTATCCGGCGTACCCTGGGGCAAGATCCTCCGCAATCGCAACGTCTTCTTCCTCTGCCTACAGTACTTCACCCAGAGTTACGGCTTCTACTTCTTCCTGACCTGGATGCCGACGTACCTGGCGAGGGAACGCGGCTTCTCCTCGACAAAACTGGGGTTGATGGCCGCCCTGCCGTTCCTCGCGTGCGTGATCGCCGATATCTTCGGCGGCTTCGCCAGCGACGCGGCCAGCCGCCGCTTCGGTGTGCGCACCGGCCGCGCGCTGGTGGCCGGATCTTCATTCCTGATTGCGTCGGCAACCATGCTGGCGGGCACCGCCGCGCAGGATCCGCAGACCGCCTCCGTACTGCTGGCGATGGCTGCCGGCTGGTCGGCGTTCCTTTTGGGCGCCGCCTGGAGCACCTGCGTCGACATCGCCGGCGCCCATGCGGGGGTGGTCAGCGCCTGTATGAATACGGCCGGGCAGGTGGGCGGGATGCTCAGTCCAGTGCTGATTGGCTTCGTTTTGCAATACTGGGGCAATTGGTCCATGCCGCTGTACCTGACCGGCGCCCTCTTCTTCCTGGGAGCGGTATGCTGGCTGTTCATCGATCCCACCCAGCACATCCATATCGAAGAGCACAGCGCGGCCAAGGTGGCGAGGTCCCACTAAACGTGAAGGACGGCCGCCGCCTGCGGAAATTGGTCCGGGCGTATGTAGATGACGTAGCCGAATCCGCCGCGCCCGCCGATCACGCCCGTTGAGGCATAGACGTTCACATGGGCCTGCGCCAGCTTCTCGTGGATCGGCGCCAGCGCCCCCAACTGGTCGTCGCCTGTGACCAGAATCGCCGGATACGGCCCGTCCAGCTTCATGTTGGCGCGCTTGGCGGCTTCCACCAGTTGCGGGGTGTCTTCCGGAAAGAGAGTGAGTTGTGTCAGATCCGGACCGAACGGCACGGCGGCAAAGGCGGTGAGGTTGATGCGCAGGGCGGCCAGTTGCTTCAGCAACCGGTAGGCCTCCCCGGGCTCATCGCGTACGTTCGTATAGAAATAGTCCACCCGGCTGATGCAGTAGGCCATGCGCGCCTCCCTGCCGCATTATTTCGCGAATTTACGCCGGGGTAAACAAGAAATTAAGGGTTACGGAAACGCTACGGGGAATACCTGGGGTTCCGACCGCTTCCCATAATAGGCGGCCTTCTCGATGTATAACTGCGGGATAGCCTGTCCGGGCGCCGCGAACAGCACCAGATTGTCGCCGCGCTCTTCGTCGGAGCGTTCGGACTCGCGGACGGTTTGCACGGCCAAGCCGGCGAGAAAGCCGCTATGGGCGATGGCCAGTCCGATGCCGCGGGCGACGGAACAATCGTCGGGATCCGTCATCTCGTCCCACGCCTTCGGCCCCAGTTCGCGAAGAAAGCGGCGGCCGGCCGGGTTGTGCGGCGAGATGTCGGCAACCAGGATGCTACCCATGGTGCGGAGTTGCAGGACGCAGCGGCCGGCCAGTGCCCAATAGGCGGCCTTGCCCGAGTAGTGCGTCGATTCGTTCACCAGCGCCTGCTGCTGGAGGACGAAGTAGAGCGCGCCGGCGCCGCCGATTCCCGCCGCTCCCGGTCCGCTGAAGCGATTGCTAAGGTCGCGCGAATGATCGGTCGGTAGCAACAGCTTGTTGGCCTGCGCCTTGGAGACATGCCCGCCCGCCGTGGGCATAGGCAGTGGTGTGTAGGGGCTGGTTGGGTTGATGGAGCGGAAGATCGTATGGCCCTGCAGAATGGGCATCGTCGGGATATCGCGCTCGTCCATCTTCTTCTTGGTGGCGTTGTAGGCTTTTACCAGGGCAGCCGGTCGCTTTACGGTTGGCATCGGTGGGACCCTCCCTGGTGGAAACGCGGAATCGGGCGGCGCAATCCATCATGGTTCCGCGATGCGGTCCACACGATGCAGCCGAGCGGCTACTTCCGTTGCCGAAGTTTTAGTCCATATCCGCGAATACTTGGTCGAAGTCGATATCCAGGGTGCCGCGGTTGGGGACCTCGATTTGGATCTTGAGCGGTGGGGTCAGTTGGTGTAACGGTTGCCGGGCGGTTGCCAGGAAGACGGCGCGAGCGTGCGGATCCGCCACGATCACCGTTTCCGCGCCCATCGCCAGGTGGTCGTGAACCGCCTCGAGCAGGCCGGACGATGTGTCCTCGGGCGATACAATCTCCACAGTCAGCAGCGGCGCCGTTGTAGCGGCCACTTGCTTATCAACCTCCAGGAATACCGCGACATCCGGCACGCGGTAGCGAGTCGGCGATATGCGAATGTGGCGCGACGGGCGAACCCGTAGACCTAACCGCCGATCCTGCGCGGCGAGTGCAACCACCAGCGCTGCCAGCAGACTGCTGCCTGCATCATCCTTTGGCTGTTTCGGCCGCAGGTCCCCGTCGAGGTATTCGCAGTGGGGCTCATACGAAGTGCGCAGATACCCGGTGACCGTGAGCATGTTAGTAAACCTCCCAGAATCCGGGCGTGATGATCTCCACCACATGGCCATCCGGGTCATGGAAATACAAGCTCCGCCCCTTCTCGCCCCACTTCACTTCACTTGCCACCGGCACGTTCTCCTTCGCGAAATGCTCGCGCCAGGCGGGCAGTTCCGGCTCATCGACAGCGAACGCCAGATGAAGATGCCCATCGCCATCATGCGAAGGAATCCGTCCCCCGAGCACTTCCAGAACGCCCGTCGAGGCACCTTTGCGGAACAGCAGCAGCACCTGCTTGTCCGCCACCCCCATCGCCCGTAGCCGGTCGCCTCCGTGGAAGATGAGCCGGAAACCCATGACGCGAATGTACCATTCCACCGAACGGTCTAAATCGTGCACGTACAATGCCGTCTCCACCACTCCGTTCAGACGCGGGCTCATCGGTTCTTCTGCTCCTCAACGGGCGGGCTGTCCCGCGGGCGGTAGTAAAGCTGGCTGCACTCGCCGGCCAGCACGCCGCCGGTTATCTCCATATCATCGCGAAAAGTGTCGCGGATCAGGTCCATGGTATTGAAGTGGCGCGTATCGAAGTACATGCTATGCACATCGTCCCGCGTGGCGCCATAAACAATGCGGCTTACCTTTGCCCACAAACACGCCACCGTACACATGCCGCTGGGCTGCAGCGTGCAGTAGAGTGTACAGCCACGGAACTCGGTGGTCTTCCAGAGTTCACCCAGACGGCGTAGCGCCACGATCTCCGCGTGTGCGGTGGGATCATGGCGCAACTCCGCTTCGTTGAAGCCCGCCGCCACCACCTGCCCCTCGCGAACGATAACGCAACCCACCTCGCCCGCGCCCGGGCGCCGGTCGCCCATTCGCGCCTGTTCCATCGCCAGCCGCATGAATTCCCCGTCCTGCTGCAAGAGAAAGCCCCCGCGCGTTAGAGCAAAGCCGGGGGCCAATCGTGTCCTGCCGCCAGCCGGAAATCAGAAGGAGAAGCGGCCGGAAAGCTGGATCTCGCGTGGATTCAGGAACGTGCCGGTGATCCGCCCGAACTGCGTGCTGGCTACCGTTGTATTCGGGGTGCCCAGATGCGTGCGGTTCAGTGCATTGTATAGCTCGCACTGTACCTTGAAGCTCATCCCTTCGCGCACCGCAACTGTCTTTTGCACCGTGATATCCCACTTGTTGATGCCCGGCGCGCGCAGGTCGGCGATGCGCGAAGACGTCGCCCGCAGCGTGAACGGCTGCTGCGGCACGAACGCCGCCGTATCGAAGTAGTTGTCCACCTCATAGCGGTTGTTGTCCGAACGCCGCAGCCGTTCGGCATTGGCGAAGGCCAGCGGCGCTCCCGATTGCAGCGTCAGAACCCAATTCACCTGCCAGTCTCCCACCAGCCGGCTGAGCAAGGGGTTGCTCGTGTTCACGAAGCGCTTGCCTTTCCCAAAGGGCATTTCATAAAGCCCATGGGTGACGAAGCGCTGCGGCCGGTCCGAGTCGGAGATCACCCGTTCCGGCGCCGCGTTGTTCGGGTTCAAGTACGAAGTCGCCTCCAGCATCTTCGAGTTGGTGTAGGCGATGCCGAAATAGAGGCCGCTGGCCATGCGTTTGCTGATCTCCATCTGCAGCGAGTGATACCAGGAGCGTCCGAGGTTCAGGCTGCTCCGTGTGACGCCGGTGTACTGCGGGAAGGGGCGCAGTAACTGCAGCACGGTGGTGGTCGGCTGGCTGAGCGCGCTGGTGGGATCGGTGATCACGCCGGCGAAGGGATTAGGCACTCTGGCATTCAATCGATTCTGTAGGCCCAGGTATTGATCGGCGTACTGGTTCACATTGCGCGTAATGGTAATCCGCTGCACCATGGTTCCCACATAGGAGGCCTGCAATGAGAAATCCTTGGGCAGCACCACCTGTATGCCCTGCGAGAAGTTCTGGTTGAAGGCATGGCGGTAGTTCGGCAGGAAGTTCTCCTGCGAAGCGAAGCCCGCCGTTACCGATTGTCCAACCCCCGTCAACAGCCCGCCCGCGGCGCCCGGCGGCTGCGAGAGACCGCTCGGGAACGGATTGCGCAGCGTGTTGAACGGCGTCAGGTTATTGTCTAGCGACGTCACCATTTGCGTGGCCAGCGAGAAGCCGTCCAAGCGGTAGTTCGACAGGTTGTTGGGCGAATAGAAGATGCCGTATCCGCCGCGCGTCACCATCCAGTTCGTCACGCGGAAGGCATAGCCGAAGCGCGGCGACCATAGCGACCCTGGCATGTTGAGATGCTCGCGGGGAACGCCGCCCGTGGCCAGGAAGCGCAACCCGCCTTTCACGTTCAGCGCCGCCAGTTCCGGAATCGGACTGCGCGCGTAGTTCGCTCTGGCCCGGTCCTCCAGCGGGCTGGCGACCACGGTGTCGAGCCCAGCATTGCCGCGGTTGAAGCGGTCCGTGGCTGCATTCTCATGCTCCCAGCGCAGCCCCAGGTTTAAAGTCAGCCGCGCCGTGGCCTTCCAGTCGTCCTGGAAGTAAAGGGCGTGATAGGAATTCTGCAATGCCGGAGCGGCGTTCACATCCGCCGACCCGCTATTCGGCATCCCCAGCAGGAATGACGCGAAATCATGCCCGCCATTCGCCGATGGCGTGTTCGCCACCGGACCCTGCGTGAAGGCCCGGCCGAAGTTGAAGATGCCCGCGGCGCGGTTCGGAGCGAACAGGTTCTGCTGGTTCAGCATATAGCGATAGCCGGCTTTCAGGGCATGGCGGCTGAGGGTGTAGTGCACGTTCGCCTGCGGGTTATAGACGTTCAGGAACGTGCGCGACGACACCCGCCCCGCGCCCAGATTCTCCACGTCCGCCGTCGCCATGGCGAAACGTGGGAAGGTCGCGAAGGCGACTCCTGAGGAGAACCGGTCCGGAAAGCCCAGCGTCCGGATGTCGAAGCCTTCGCCGTACATCTTGTTGGCGTCGAAGTAGCGGGTGAAGCCCATGCGAGCATCGAAGACCATGCGCGAACTCACAATCCACGTATAGCTGCCCCCGGCGCCGATGTTGCCCCGTTCGAACTCATCCTGGCCGTCGGTGGGATTGCCAGCCGGACGGCAGCAGGCGTCGCCATAGAACGCACTGGAAGGATCCGTGCGATGGTTCCAGCCGTAGCGGAAGAACAGGCTGTGCGTGGGGCTGATGTTGTGATCCACCCGCGAGGCCAGGCTGGCCCACTTGCGCCCGCTGATCTGCGGGTTCTGGAAGTTCTGCAAGCTGCCGGACGCCGGCGTGATGTTCGGCAGCGGATAGTATTTGAGCGCGTTCACCGTGACCGGGTCGAAGCGGCTGGCGGGAATCACGTTGCCGGGAAACAGAGCCCTGGTGGGCGATCCGGTGGTGGCCGTGGTCAACGGGTCGTAGATCTGGAACGGCCGCCCGGCCCGATCCACCGAG
>CAYLPH010000071.1:0-40032 GCA_964385495.1 uncultured Candidatus Solibacter sp. | reverse complement strand
AGTAACAGGAAGGCCAACCCCGACAGGAACACCGCCCCTAGCGCCACCTGCCACGACACACCCATCCCTTTCACAACGGCGTAGGTGAAGTACGCATTCAGCCCCATCCCCGGCGCCAGCGCAATGGGATACCGCGCCACCGCCCCCATCAGCAGCGACCCGAAGGCCGCCGAAAAGCACGTGGCAATGGTTGCCGCCGGTACGGGGATTCCGGCGTCCTTCAGAATCGCCGGATTCACGAAGATGATGTACGCCATCGTCAGGAACGTCGTGAACCCGGCCAGAATCTCCGTACGCCAGTTCGTCTTCAGCCGCTCAAACTCGAAGTAGGCGGCCAACCGCTGCCCGATTTGCATCAGGATCAGTATCGCCTACCGGGCGGCGTTAAAATGTGAAGATGTCCACCGCATCCCCCGCGCTTCTCACTCCCGAGACCATCGCCAAATACGAACCGGTCATCGGCTTGGAAGTGCACGTTCAGTTGGCGACGCGCACCAAAATCTTCTGCGGCTGCCCCACCGGCTTCGGCGCGCCTCCCAACACCAACGTCTGCCCGGTCTGCCTGGGCCTCCCTGGCGCCCTCCCCGTCCTCAACCGCTCCGTGGTGGAAATGGCCGCCCAAGCCGGCATCGCCCTCAACTGCCGCGTGAATGGCTTCTCCCGCCTCGCCCGCAAGAACTACTTTTACCCCGACCTCCCCAAGGGCTACCAGATCTCCCAGTTCGACCAACCCCTCGCCGAACATGGCTACGTCGAAGTGGAAGTCAACGGCGAGATGAAGCGCTTCGGCGTCACCCGCGTCCACATCGAAGACGACGCCGGCAAGAGCATCCACGACGGCTTCAAGGACTCCGAACGCTACACCTACGTCGACCTGAACCGCTCCGGCACGCCGCTGATCGAAATCGTCAGCGAGCCCGACATGCGCAGTTCCGACGACGCCTACGCCTACCTGACCGCGCTCAAGCAGGTGATGCAATTCATCGAGGTCTCCACCTGCGACATGGAAAAAGGCCACCTGCGCTGCGACGCCAACGTCTCCGTGCGTCTCAAGGGCGCCCCCAAATTCGGCACCAAGGCGGAAGTCAAGAATCTGAATTCCTTCCGCTTCCTGAAACTGGCGCTGGATCACGAAATCGAACGCCAGATCGCCCTCATCGAAGGCGGCGGCCGCGTCGTCCAGGAAACGCGCCTCTACAACCCTGACTCCGGCGAAACCGTCAGCATGCGCAGCAAGGAAGAGGCGCACGACTATCGCTACTTCCCCGAACCCGACCTCGTCCCCGTCCGCATCAGCGACGAGTGGCGCGAACGCATTCGTGCCTCCATGCCCGAACTGCCGGCCCTCAAGAGGAAGCGCTTCACGGAAGTCTACGGACTGAAGGAATACGACGCCAATGTTCTTACCGCCTCCCGCGACCTCTCCGAATACTACGAACAAGCCGTGAAAGCCTCCACGGATCCCAAGGCCGTCGCCAACTGGGTGATGGGCGACCTCATGGGTCTGCTCAATGCCGAAGGCAAGGACATCACGCAATCTCCCGTCAGTGCCCAACACTTGGGCGAACTGGTGAAGATGATCACCAGCAACGAAATCAGCGGCGCCATCGCCAAGAAGATCTTCCCGAAGATGGTGGAGACCGGCGACGCGCCCGGCGTAATTAAGGAGCGCGAAGGCCTGTCGCAGATCAGCGACACCGGCGCCATTGAGAAGATCGTCGACGAAGTCATCGCCGCCAATCCGAAGCAGGTGGAACAGTACAAAGGCGGCAAGACGACCGTCATCGGCTTCCTGGTGGGCCAGGTCATGAAGGCTTCCAAGGGCCAGGCCGCGCCCGCTGTGGTGAACGACTTACTTAAACAGAAGCTGGGCTGATCCCGCGCGCTCTCTCAATGGCCAGCGCCGCCACATCGCGCAACTCGCGAATGCGGTTCTCCACTTCCCGTGCGTTTCCCGTCAGCGGCTCCCAGCGGTTGCAGTACAGGCAGCCGATTACCGCCCCTTCCACGATCACCGGACACAAGGCAAATTGCCCCGAGCCGAGTTCGCGCGCAAAGCCGGACCGGTCGAAACGCGTTTCACCCTGCGTGAACGCAAACAGATCGTGCTTCCGCAGGATGGCCAGCGCCACCGGCCCGCCTCGCAGGGATAGCGGAAAGCGAAACCGGTCGAGCAGGATATCGATGTTGTCCCCCAGCCCCAGCCGTCCATGAATGGTGTTCGTGAGGGGATCCACCAGGCCGAACAGCACCTGATCGAATGGTCCGCTGCGAAACGCCTCCTCCAGCAGGCCCATCAGCACTTCGTTGAGATCCCAGGTGGCCGACGCCATTTGCCGCCGAAGTTGCGTTAGCCGGTCCCCAGCGCCGGCTGCCGGTTCCTGCACCTCAACCGGCTCCGGCTTGGCCTTCAACGCCACTTGCAACTGCCGCTCCAGCCGCAACTCGTCTACTGGGATCTGCAAGAGACGGGCCGTCTCGCCGGTCTCTCCCAGCGACGCTTCCATGACGTTGTCGAGCTGCTGCTTAGACAGGCCAAGCGACACCGCGAACGCTTCCCGCAGCGCCGCCACCCGGCGGCGGCTGACCATCGGATCCGTGCGATACGTACATTCCGTCAATTGGTGCCCAAAGCTCGATACCACCGGCAGGAAGTCCCTGCCATGCGGGTTGATTCTCGCCGTACCCGGCTGTACCTCGTTCGTAAGGCAATGGCGGACCGTCTCAGGCAGTCCCCAATGTTCGATCATGGCGCGGCCCAGGTCTTCGTACGTGAACCGCAGCACCTTGCGGCTGGCCAACCGGTCCGGCAGGTGGCAGGCCGTGCGCGCGCTCAGGATAGCCGCATAGTCGGCCGGGTAGTAGCAGGCCACCAGCACTTCCCCCAGATTCCGGAACATCCCGCACAGGTAAGCCTCCTCCAGACGGGGGTACTGCAGTACGTTCGCGCATTCCCGCGTATGGTTGGCCGTCATCAGGCTGAGCAGCATCAATTCCTTGAGGCTCGGCGACTTATCGCGGAAGTGCTGGAACAGCATGATGCCCGCCGCCAGATCCCGGATACCCTGCATGCCCAGCAGCGACGCGGCGTGCGTCACGCTTAGAATTGGCCGTCCGGACCGGTTGTAGAGCGGCGAATTGGCCGTTCGCAGCAGCTTGAGCGAGACGCTCACTTCCCGCATGATGATCCCGGTTACATGCCGGATGGAGGAGGAATCGTCGCCCGTACAACGCAGAATCTGCTGGATATGTTCGCTGAACGCCGGCAGGTCTGGACGGGCGAGCAGATCCTTCAACCGGCGCTGCAACGCCTCCTGCGCGCTCTCGGCGGGGCGAGCCGGCAGGCGCGGCGCGGCAGGCGCTTTGTATCTCGGCGAGATGGCTAGGGGCCGCGTCATAGATAGGGTGCCGAATCGGACTGTAAGCCTACTCAGTCACATCGGCCCGGACAGCCGCGGTTTGAACGAATCGTTACTATGGGATTGCAGGTACCGGATCGGGCGAATCGTCCACTTGCACCGCGCCGATGACATAATAGGGCAGAACAATTTGCATAAGGGAGAACGCGAGCCCGCGCGTTCCCCGGCCAACAGGCTGTGTGGTTCCGCGCGGGAAGGAGGTTTGGCCTACTTTGGGGTTACTTGTTGGAACGATTAAGGAAACCTACCCCGGTGAGCGAAGGGTAGCGATCACGCCGAAGTCGATCGATCTGCTCACCAAACTGGGCGCCGAAGTCATTGTCGAGAAGGGCGCGGGCATTTCCGCCGGCTTTCCGGACGCCGACTTCGAAGCCCGCGGCGCACGAATCGAGCCGAATGCCGATGCCGTGCGCCAGAAGGCCCAGGTCCTACTCACCGTTCGTATCCCGGATCCCAAATTACTGCGCCCCGAGCAGGTCGTGATTGGGTTTGCCGATCCCCTATCGGACCCCAAGGGCGCTGCCGCGGTCGCCACCTCGGGAGCGGCGCTGTTCGCCATGGAACTGATTCCGCGCATCACGCGCGCCCAATCCATGGACGCCTTATCCTCCATGGCCTCCATCGCGGGGTATAAGGCCGTCATCCTCGCGGCCGAGGCATTGCCCCGCATGTTCCCCATGATGATGACCGCCGCCGGCACCATTCCTGCCGCGCGCATCCTGGTCCTCGGCGCGGGCGTAGCCGGACTGCAAGCCATCGCCACGGCGCGGCGTTTGGGCGGTGTCGTTATGGGTTACGACGTACGTTCCGCCGTGAAGGAACAGATCGAGTCGCTGGGCGCCAAGTTCCTCGAGATCCGCATCGACGGCAGCGGCGAAGGCGAGGGCGGCTACGCCAGACAACTCACCGACGCCCAGATCCGCAGCCAGCGCGAACAGATGGCCAATGCCCTTCGCGAACAGGATGTCGTCATCACCACAGCCGCCGTACCCGGCCGTAAAGCGCCCATCCTCTTAACCAAGGAGATGGTGCAGGCGATGCCCCCCGGCTCCGTCATCGTCGACATCGCAGCAGAACGCGGCGGCAATTGCGAACTCACCCGGCCCGGCGAATCAATCGAAGCCAATGGCGTCACCATCCTGGGACCCGTCAACCTGCCCTCGTCGGTGCCCTACCACGCCAGCCAGATGTACGCACGCAACCTGGTTACGTTCCTGAAACTGCTCGTGAATAAGGAGAAAGCGCTGCATATCGACACGAATGACGAAGTCGTGCGCGAGTCGCTGGTAACCCGCGGCGGCAAAGTAGTGCATCCGAAGGTGGCTTCCCTGTTAGGCACGGAGGTGAGTGCATGAGTACCGAGATCGAACTGAGCATTTACGTTTTCCTGCTGGCCGGCTTCCTCGGCCTGGAACTGGTACAGCGTGTCTCTCCGCTGCTGCATACGCCGCTCATGTCGCTGACCAACGCCGTCTCGGCGATTTCGGTCGTGGGCGCCATCCTGATTACCGGCGCCGGCGACGCCACGATGCTCAGCAAGGTGCTCGGCGTTGTGGCCGTGACCTGTTCCACCATCAATATCGTCAGCGGATTCCTCATCACCGACCGCATGCTCAAGATGTTCAAGAAAGAGAAGAAGGAAGCGAAATGACTATCGCGGACCTCTGGCAGCCCGCCTACCTGATAGCCGCCGTACTCATCATCCTTTCCATCAAGTGGCTGAATTCACCCGCCACCGCCCGCCGCGGCGTACAGGCCGGCCAGATCGGCATGTTGTGCGCCGTCATCGGCACCCTGCTCCGGCATGAAGTGGTCAGCTTCGAATGGATTGCGCTCGGCCTGGTGCTGGGCGCCGGCATCGGCGCGCCGCTGGCGTACCTGATGCCCATGACCGCATTGCCGCAATTGACGGCTCTGTCGCACGCTTTCGGCGCCTTCGCGGCCGCCCTCGTGGGTACGGCCGAGTACTACCATAAGGCCCCCACCGGCTTCCCGATGGCCGCCCTCGTCATCGAAACGCTACTCGGCTACCTCACCTTTACCGCCAGCGTCATGGCGTTCGGCAAACTCCAGGAACTGGTCCCCACGCGCCCCATGACCTACCCCGGCCAGAACTTCGTGAATCTCGCTTTGCTGGCCGTTGCCATCGTATTGGGCGGCTGGGTGATCATCGGCGGCGCTCCCGTCTGGGCTTTCCCCGTGTTCTCGCTGCTATCGCTGCTGTTCGGGATATTGCTGATCCTGCCCATCGGCGGCGGCGATATGCCCACTGTGATTGCACTCCTGAACTCCTATGCCGGCATGGCCGCCGCGGCGATGGGCTTTGCCCTCAACAATAAACTGCTGATCATCGCGGGAGCGCTCAACGCCGCCTCCGGCTTCATCCTCTCCGTGATCATGTGTAAGGCCATGAACCGCTCCTTCACGAACGTGCTGTTCGGGGCCTTCGGCCAGGTTCAGGCCGGAGCGGCCGCAGGCAAGACCGAAGCCAAGCCCGTCCGCAGCGCCAGCGCCGAAGATGCGGCATCCATCCTAGCCGGCTCGCGGAAGGTCATCGTCGTGCCTGGATACGGTATGGCGGTTGCGCAGGCCCAGCACAAGATTCGCGAACTGACCGATCTGCTCGTGAAGCGCGGTGTCGACGTGCAGTTCGCCATCCATCCGGTGGCAGGCCGCATGCCCGGCCATATGAACGTGCTGCTGGCCGAAGCCGACATCGCCTATGACCGGCTACACGAGATGGAAGAGATCAACTCCGATTTCGGCGAAGCCGACGTAGCCCTGGTGGTCGGCGCTAATGACGTGGTGAATCCCGCCGCCCGTCACGACACCACCAGTCCCATCTACGGCATGCCGATCCTGGATGTCGACAAAGCCCATACCGTCATGGTCATTAAGCGCAGCCTCAATCCTGGCTTTGCCGGCATCGACAACGAACTCTATTATCATGACCGGACGCTGATGCTGTTCGGCGATGCCAAGCAGTTCGTTGCCGACATCGTGAAGGAGTTGCCGAAGGCAGCGTGATCCAGGTCTTCGAACCTTAAACCCGGCGCCGCCGTCGCCACTCTTCCGCCCCAATCTCCCAAATCTCGGTCAACAGCCGTCCGCTCACATACTCCCGCATCTCGGTGGCAATCACCTGCATCCCGTGCTTTTCGGAGATCCTTCGCGAGGCGATGTTCTCCGCCGCCTTCGGCACTCGCATCACCGCGCGCCCCAAAACAGCAAACCAGAAATCCGTCACCGGCTCACAAGCCTCGGTCATCAGCCCCTGCCCATGCCACGGCAGGCCTAACCAGAAGCCGCGATTGGCGTCCCCATCGCGCTTGAGGCTGATCATCCCAATGAGCCTGTCCTGCTCGCTCTTCAAACGCACCGACCAGTGCCACTCCTCCCCACGCGCCACCGCTGGCAACGCAACTTGCTCCACGTAAGTGCGGGCGCCATCCTCGGGATAGGGCCACGGCACCACCGCCTGCAGATGCCGCACCACTTCCCAATGCGGGAACAACTCCTGAATGGCGGCGGCGTCGGTCAATTCTAACGGCCGCAGCCGCAGGCGGGGTGTTTCAAACTCGGGCGCGGGTACCACTGCGGCCAGCATACGTCATCTCCTGTTCATTCCGCCGGAGTACCCTAAGGGGTATGAGCGATCTTCCCCGGCAGTCCCTTGCCAAGTGGCTTGCCCTGGCCATCTTCGTCGCCGCCTTCACGTTCCGCGCCTTCTCCAACTACCAGGGCGGCAACCCTCGCAACGACTTCCACTTTTCCATCATTGGCGACCGCACCGGCGGCGCCCAGCCCCAGATCTTCGGCCGTGTCTGGAGGGAAGTCGACCTGCTTCGCCCCGACTTCGTCCTCAATGTTGGCGACACCATTGAAGGCGGCGACGACGACACCGCCGCAGCCGAGTGGGCCGAGATGAAGACGCTGTTTCAGCGCTACGGGCGCTATCCGCTCTACTACACCGCTGGCAACCACGACATCTGGTCCAGGGAGTCTGAAGACCTCTACGTCAAGGAAACCGGCTTCAAACCCTACTACAGCTTTAACTACCAGGACGCGCATTTCACCGTGCTCGATAACAGCCGCACGAACGGAATGCCGGAGGATCAGTTGCGATTCCTGGAAGAAGACCTGAAGGCCAACGCCGGCAAGAACCCCAAGATCGTCGTCTTCCACCGGGATTATTGGATCCGCCTGCTCCGCAATGGCGATAACAGCTTCCCGCTACACCAGATCGTGAAGAAATACGGTGTGCAGCACGTCATCAGCGGCCATGGCCACCGTTTCGTACGCATCCTCCGCGATGGCGTCACCTACATGGAAGTCGGCAGTTCCGGCGGCAATATGGCGGGCGGCTGGAAACGAGGCCAGGGATTCGCCGAGGGCTGGTTCTACCACCACATCTGGGCGAGGGTGAAAGACGGGCGCGTCACCTTCACCGTAAAGGAACTCGACGGCACCTTCGGCAAAGGCCGCATGTTCAATGCCGAGGAGTGGGACGAAAACGGCCCACGCTTCGACATCTCCGATCCCGGCATTAAGGACAACCCACAGACTTAGGCCACTTCGCGTTCCGCCAGAGAAGTATTGACCTGGAACTACAAGCACCTCAACAACGCGGCGATCAAGCGAAGTGCGGAAAGGATCATCCGGGACTATGGCTACGAATCACCCACCCTCTGTTCCCCAGAAGAACTGGAAGGAGAACTGGGAGGCGTTGACGCATGACCAGATCGTAGAAGAGACTCATGCCTATCGCGCCGATCAGTACAAGCGCTTTGGCGGAGATGCTGGGGCTATCTTCCGCCACTACCAGGAACAACAGCGGCAGAATCCCGGCCGAAAGGCCACGGCCAAAGTTCTGCCGCGCCACGTATCCGCATAAGGAATCGAGCAGACTTAGGCTACTTCGCGTTCCGCCAGGCGGCCATCCTCCAGCCGCGCCACCATCAGGTTCCGCACCAGCCCCACCGATTCCAACGCCTTCAACGTGTAGTAGGTGATATCGAACTCGTACCAGGCCAGCCCATGACGCGCCGACACCGGATGCGCATGGTGATTGTTATGCCACCCTTCGCCGAACGTCAACAGCGCCACCCACCAGTTATTCCGCGAATCGTCGCGCGTGGCAAAGCGACGCGACCCCCACAGGTGCGTCGCCGAGTTCACCAGCCACGTCGAGTGCAGGCCCGCCACCACACGGAAGCACAAGCCCCACAGCAGCATCGGCAGCCCGCCCCACAGCGTCAGACTAATACTGACCAGCAGCAGCGGTACCCAATGCCAGTTATTCAGCCAGATATAGAAGCGATGCTTGGCCAGATCCGGCGCGTACTTCGACATCATCCGCGTCGCGTTATGGCGCGCCTGCCCGAAGATGATCCAGCCCATGTGCGACCAGAATTTCCCTTCCCGCGGCGAATGCGGATCTCCCGCCTGATCGGATTTCTGGTGGTGGATGCGATGCGTCGCCACCCACGAAATCGGCCCGCCCTCCAGCGCCAACGTCCCGCATAAAGCCAGGAAGTACTCCATCCACAGCGGACACTTGAAGCCGCGGTGCGTATGCAGCCGGTGGTATCCCATGCAGATACCCCAACCGCCCGCGATCCAGTACAGCACGAAAGCCACCAGTACGGCCTTCCACTCGAAGTAAAACGGCGCCGCCAGCGCGCCCGCATGAAGCACCGCCAACGCCACCGCGGTGCCCCAGTCCAACTGATTACGATTAGGAAGATTTATAACGTCCGAACCCATTCTTTATCCTTCGATCAACCTGCACACCTGTGCTTTTTCCACAGTAAAGGGATTCCGCCCAGCCGATTGTAAGAGTTGTGTAATTTTGCCACCCGCATCCTCGCGTCCCCGCCGTCATCTCATAAATGAGAACCTGAAAGAAACATGCGTGGAATGCATCCTCATGGCGGTGGCAGTGGCGCCGAACGCGCGCGCACCGGCCGCCGCACGGCCGCCGGCGCGGACCCCTCCCGTAAAGTGCAGAATCTAAAAGCCGTCTTGCCGGAAGTCTGGTCGTTGGTCAAGCCCCGGCGCGGCACCCTCTTCCTTGGCCTGCTGCTGATCGTCGTCAGCCGCGTGGCGGGCCTTGTACTGCCTGCCTCCACCAAGTACCTGGTCGACGACGTCATCGGCAAACAGCGCACCGAACTCCTCACGCCGATCTTCCTGGCCGTTCTGGGCGCCACCGCCATCCAGGCCGTGACATCCTTCTCCCTCACCCAGCTGCTTTCAAAATCGGCGCAGAAACTCATTGCCGAGATGCGCCGCCGTGTCCAGCAACACGTCGGCCGGCTGTCCGTAACTTACTTCGACGAGAACAAAACAGGCGTGCTGGTTTCGCGCATTATGAACGACGTCGAAGGCGTTCGTAACCTGGTGGGCACGGGTTTGGTCGAGTTCGTCGGCGGTCTCCTTACAGCCGCGCTCGCGCTGGTGATGCTGCTCCGCATCAGTGTCATGCTCACCGGCATCGCGCTGGGCGTCATGCTCCTGTTCACGTTCTTCCTCCAACGTGCCTTCTCCACGCTGCGCCCCGTCTTCCGCGAACGCGGCAAGATCACGGCGGAGGTCACCGGACGGCTCACCGAATCGCTGGCGGGGGTACGCGTCATCAAGGGCTATCACGCCGAATCGCGCGAGGAAGATACCTTCGGCGCCGGCGTCCAGCGTATTCTCGACAACATCCTGAAATCGCTCACCGGCATCTCCTTCATGAGCCTATCCGCCACTCTGCTGCTCGGCATTGTCGGCGCCATTGTCATGTACGTCGGCGCGCACCAGATCCTCGACGGCACCCTTACCCTCGGTGGGTTCATGACCTTCACGGCCTTCCTCGCCTTCCTGGTCGCCCCCATGTTCCAGATCGTCGGCATCGGCACGCAGTTAACCGAAGCCCTGGCCGGCCTCGAGCGTACCCGCGAAGTGCTCTCCGAACTCCGGGAAGACCGCGATCCTGGCCGCACCGTCGACCTGCCTCCCATTCATGGCGAGGTCACCTTCGAATCCGTCGACTTCTCCTATGAAGAAGGCAAGCCCGTCCTTCATGACGTAAGCTTCGTCGCTAAACCGGGCACCGTCACCGCGCTGGTGGGCTCCTCCGGCTCCGGCAAGTCCACCACCATCGGCCTCGTCGCGGCCTTCCATAAGCCCACCGCCGGCCGCGTGCTGGTCGACGCCACGGACCTATCCACAGTCCGGCTCGCCTCCTATCGCACCCAGCTCGGCGTCGTGCTCCAGGACACCTTCCTGTTCGACGGCACCATTCGCGAGAACATCGCCTTCTCCAAGCCCAATGCCACTGAAGCGGAAATCATGGAAGCCTGCCGTATCGCCCGTGTCGACGAGTTCGCCGGCCGGTTCACCGAAAAGTACGACACCATCATCGGCGAACGCGGCGTAAAGCTTTCCGGCGGGCAGCGGCAGCGCCTCTCCATCGCCCGCGCCATCCTCGCCGACCCGCGCATTCTCATCCTCGACGAAGCCACCTCCAGCCTGGACTCCGAGTCCGAACAGATGATCCAGGAGGGGCTGAGCTTCCTCATGCGCGGGCGCACCACGTTCGTGATCGCACACCGCCTGTCCACCATTCGCCGCGCCGAACAGATTCTAGTCATGGAAGAAGGCCGGATCGTCGAGCGCGGCACCCATGACTCCCTCTACTCCGCCGAGGGACGCTACCATGAGCTTTATACCAAGCAGCATGGCCTTGAAAGCAACCTCTTCCTGGCTCCAGGCGAAGGAGACTCCGCGGGAAACGCCTCGCCGGAAAAGTCCGCCGGAGGCCGCTCGCTCGGTGAGCCGCTCCGTATCCTGTAACGCCGATCCAAACGCCTGGACCCGTCAGGAACAGCGCCTTCTGGAAACACTAACGACACCCGCCCTCATCCAGCGTTGGCTGGACGAAGAGGTCCGCTACGACGGTGGCGTGCATTGCCTATCCCCGCGGCGGCTGATGCGCGAACGCCGCGGCCATTGCGTGGAGGGCGCCCTATTCGCCGCCGCCGCGCTGCGCTTCCAAGGCCGCCCACCGCTCGTCATGGACCTGGGCGCGGTCCGCGACGACGACCATGTGCTCGCCCTCTATCGCCATGGCCCCTGCTGGGGTGCCGTCGCCAAGTCCAACTACGCCAGCCTCCGCTTCCGCGAGCCCGTCTACCGCTCCCTGCGCGAACTGGTGATGTCCTACTTCGAGCACTATCACAACGTCCAAGGCGAAAAGACGCTACGGCGCTACTCGCGTCCCATGAACCTGACGCGCTTCGATCCTCTCCACTGGATGACCGCCGAAAACGAGACCTGGGAGATCCCCACCGCCATGGGCGGCCTGCGCTTCTATCCGATCCTCTCCCCAGGCATGGCCAGGCGTTTGCATCCGGTGGACGACCGTCTCCGAAAGGCCGAGAAGACCGGCCAGATCCTGGACTGATCGCCTTACCGGTCCACGCCTAACCGCGGTTCCACGACCCGCCGGTACCCGTACGCCTCGCCCCAAGTCATCAACACGAACGGATACCCCACTCCCCACAACCGCGTGTACGTCTGCGTATTGTCTTCCCGGTGATCCACCGTATGGGCCATTTCATTCTCATGCCCGGTAATCACCAGCTTCGGATTCACGCCCCGCACCATCCGCGCAATCCCGCGCGTCCAGCAGTTCGGGAACAGCACGTCCACCGCATGCTGCCGCCCCACATGCGAGATCCAATCGAAATCCGTCCCCGGCGCATCGTCGTTCCACTGATCGCCGGTCTGCATCACGGTGTACCCCTCCGGCGAGCGCACCAGGTGTACGTTGTTCAATACCGTCGCCCCCTGGTGCCCGGGGTACGCCACCACTTCCAACACCTGCCGGCCGCCCTGCACCGCGATCCGATGCACCTTCTCCGTGCTCCGCTCCGGATACGTCAGCTTCCCTTCGAACTCCGGCAGCGGCTTCCACAACCCCTCCGGCGCCACCACCGGCTTGCCCGCCTCCAGGAACAGCCGCGCCACCTCCTGGCTGGCATGATCCCCGTGCAGATGGCTGATGAACGTCGCATCGCTCTGCGCCACCAGCCGCGCCAGCCATTCCTTCTCCATCGCAAACCCCGGCTGCTGCGTCCCCGCCACAAAGTCAAAGGTGAACGACACGGTTGGCGTCCGCACCAGAAAGCCATGGTTGTACAGCTTCCAGATGCGCATCCCCTCCGTCACTTTCGTGCGCTCAATCTCCTCAATTGCCCGGTACATCCGCGCCCGGTACCACTTCTGCACAACTTCCTTCCGTGGCGCCGACTCCACATGCAGCACGTCATCCAACCGGAGGAGGGCCGCCCTCCGCAGCGGATGCTCCGGCACCCCTGGCTGGTACGTCCCTAGAATGAAGTCGGCCCACTGCAGGGACCGATCGATCCATTCGTCCGGTGCGTCCAATAACTCGGGCGCCACCAGAAGCCGCCGCTCGGACCACACAAACGGCTTCGACGGGCGCTCGTCCTCCGGAACGCGCACCTTGCCGGGAGGCGCCATCTGCGCCCCCAGCGTCTCACAGACCAGTACCAGCCAGAGCAATCTCATCATGTCTTCCCGATCCTGGAATAGAAACTTCAGCCCCAATTGCACGTTCCGCTCCCCGCTCTTCGACTACACCAGGCCAAAGTTGCCCGCCCGCGGCTGTTAGTACGGAACTCGCGCCCGGTGCTCTTGTGAATCGCCACCACCGGCGCGTTTGGCACCAGGTTCTGCGAAGAATCGCGCACCAGTCCCGTAATCTGCGCGACATCGAATTGCGCGAATAGGAAAGCGGCCCCCACCACGAGCCCGAATAGCAAATGGAGCATGCCCGAAAGCTTAGTAGCTCCGGGTTTCACTCCGATGGCAGTTGGATGGCAGTCGTCTTCCTACGCCTCGTACTGGTCCGTCACGAACGTACTCTCATACGCGCGGTCCAGCACCTCCGCCGACAACTCATACCGCAACCCCTCGAAGTTGATCAGGTCCACCGCATGGGAGATCAGATCGCGCGGCTGGCAGCGCCGCAGCTTCTTCCCGGTACTCCGGAATCGCCGCTCCAGAATGAAGCCCAACGCGCCCGGCACAATCGGCAGGTTCAGACTCGCCGCCTGCCGCCGGAAGATCGCCGCGAACTCCTCTTCCGTCGGGTTCTTCATATACATCTTGTACTGGATTCGGCGCAGGAAGGCCTCATCGCCGATCTGCTCCGGCCGCAGGTTCGTGGAGAACACCAGGAAGCACTCAAATGGCACCTGCATCTTGCCGCCGGACAGGAAGTTCAGATAGTCGATCCCCTTTTCCATGGGCACAATCCAGCGGTTGAGCACCTCGGCCGGCGACACGCGCTGGCGCCCAAAGTCGTCGATCAGGTAGATGCCGTTGTTCGCCTTCAACTGGAACGGCGCGTCGTAAATCTTGGAGTCCGGCTTGTACGCCAGATCCAGCATCTCCAGATTCAACTCGCCGCCCGATACCACAAACGGCCGCCGCACCTGCACCCAACGTGCGTCGTGCGTCTTTTCCTCATCGACGGACCACAGCGTGGGTTGCTCTTCTTCCTCGGGCTTTACCCTGGTGTGATAAAGCGGATCGAACAACTGCACAATCTGTCCACTGCACTCGATCGCGTACGGAATATAGATGGGCTGCGACTCAATGCGAAAGATAGCTTCCGCCGCGTAGGTCTTTCCGTTCCCCGGCTGCCCATACAGCAGAAACGACTTGCCGGCATTCACCGCCGGCCCCACCTGCGACAGCAGTTCATCGCTGACCACCATGTGCCGGAAAGCCGACCGCAGACTCTCCTTGGTCAGCCAGTTCGGTTGCTGCTTCTGGGCCCGCACCGACGCGCAATACTGCGCCAGCGGCACCGGCGCCTTGCCCGCATACGTATTGGACTCCAGGTACTTGGTGGCCATCGTCCTCCCCTGCTCCGACAGGGCGAACACGTTCGACACCATCCCCATCCCCAGCGACCGCTTCACCGCCACCAGATGTTGCTGACGGAAATACTCCAGACTGCTCTCGATGATGCTGAAGTTCAGTCCCAGGCTCTTGCCCAGTTCGCGGCCCACCATCTCGCCGCGGAAGTACATCATCTTCAAGAGCAACTGTTGGAGAAGGCTTTCGCTCAGCCCCGTCTCTTCCAAAGTCTGGGGCACCTGCGGGCAGAAGCCTTCCGGCCGCTCCCGCTCGCTGACTGGTTGCGTATCCAAGGCGGAAATCATGGTATGCAACTGATCGGCGGAAGGCTGCCGGCAGTTAATGGGGAAAACCCCGCACGCATTCTAGGGGAAATGCCCGTTCAATGTTAGGCTCATGGTTATAGAACTGCTCTGTACAGTCCGCGGCTGCCACCAGCCGCTCACTCGTCATGCCCAACAACTCCGTTGCCCCCGCCGCCACGGCTTCGACGTAGCCCGTAGCGGCTACGCCAATCTCCTGCAGCCCCAGGACCGGCGATCCAAACAGCCCGGCGATACGCCTGCCGCCGTCGTCGCCCGCCGCCGCCTCTTTGACCGCGGACTGCTCCATCCGCTGCGCGACGCCGTCGCCGCCGCCCTCCCGCTGGCCGCTAACGATATCCTCCTCGATATCGGGTGCGGCACCGGCGATTACCTCGGCACCCTCACCCAAGCCGCCGGATGCATCGGCAGCGGCATCGACCTTTCGGTCTCCGCGATCGACGCCGCCGCCCGGCTATATCCCCAATGCCTCTGGGTAGTGGCCAATGCCGACCGCTTCCTGCCCTATCCAAACCACACCTTCAGCGCCGCGCTCTGCATCACCGCCCGTATGAATGCGCCCGAGATCCGCCGTGTTCTCCACCCCGGCGGCAGGCTGCTGGTGGCCGTTCCCGCTCCGGACGACCTCATGGAGCTCCGCGGCGCAGGGCGCGACCGCATCGCCCGTACCCAAGAGAGCTTTGCCCCCCATTTCGCCTTTGCCGGCCATCGCCGCGCCACCACCTCCGCCGATCTGGACCAGCAGGCCGTCGAGGATGTCCTCCACGCCATCTACCGCCCCTTGCAGGCCCAGCCACCGCGGGCGCAACCCGTCACTTTCTCCCTCGACCTGCTCCTGTTCCACCCCCTGTGACGGTAGTCACGGCAAGCGGCCCGCGACTTGCTTATCCTTGTTCCGTGACCGCGCCACTACCCAGAGAACACGGAGCCTGGGGCATTCTACTCCAGCCCTTCTTCGTCGCCGCCCTGCTGGCCGGAGCCTGGCACTGGCAGTTGGTACCGGCGCTGCTGGCGGTGCTGCTGGTCTTTGCCTGCCGCGAACCGCTACTCATCCTGGCCCGGCAACGTTGGACCTGGCGAACCTTTCATCCCGAAACCGACACCGCCCGCCGCTTTCTGACGGTGGAACTGGCGCTGCTGGCCTTGGCCGCCCTGGCGCTGCTCACCCGCGCGGCATTCCCCCTGCTCGCCCTCCTGGGGATGGCCGCGGTTGGCCTCACCGCCCTGGCTATCTATATGACTCTGCACAACCGGCAGCGATCCGCCGCCCTGCAGGTCACCAGCGCCCTGGCACTTAGCGCCTCCGCCCTGCTCCCCGCCGCGCTAACAGGACGCTTACCCCTGCCCTCCTGGGTCTGGCCGGTCTGGATCCTCCACGCCATTCACGCCAGCAGCGGCATCTTCGTCGTCCATGCCCGTATCGACCGCATCCAGGCCGCCAGACGAAACGAAGCCACTCCGCCCGCCGCCGCCGCCCGCGCCGCCATTGCGTCCTCCATCCTCGCGGGGCTGGTCCTGCTTACCGCCGGGCACCCCCATTACGGCATCCCGCTGCTGTTCTCGGCTGCCTACCATGCCCGCGAACTGCGCGCCCTCACCCAACCGGCCGCCCTGAAAGAACCCTTCAAAACCGTGGGCCTGCGCAATCTCGCGCTATCCACCGGCTTCAGCCTCCTCCTTGCCGCCCTCCTCTGGCCAGTACTATAGAAGGAATGTCCGAAGCCAATTTCCTCGACTACCTCAAAACGGTGGACACCCCCACGCTCTGCAACGCCATCGAACTGCTCGGCGTCCGCAAAGACCACGAAGGATTTACGCCCCTCGAACTGCGCTGCCTGTTCCCCGAACTGGGCCGCATGACCGGCTACGCCGTCACCGCCCAGGTGGAAACCTACACCAGCATGGAGAAGCGCGACAACCGCGTCTTCCTGGACCTTTACGCGGAGCTCGCCAACAGCCCCAAGCCCGGCATCGTCGTGCTGCAGGAGATCGGCGGGCATGGCAACTACGCCGCCCACGCCGGCGAGGTGATGTCCTCCATCTTTCAGCGCCTGGGCGCCGCCGGCCTGGTGAGCGACTGCGGCGTTCGCGACCTCCCGGAGGTCCGCCGCCTCGGATTCCACTACTTTGCCAAGGGTTCGGTAGCCAGCCACGCCAATTTCCGCATCGTCCGCGTTGGCGTGCCCCTACAGATCCACGGACTCGTCATCACCCCGGGCGACCTGCTGCATGGCGATGAGAACGGCCTGGCGCTGGTCCCCCGCGAAAAACGCGACCTGATTCCGGAAATGGTCGATCGCGTCCGTACCCGCGAAGGAAAGCTGCTCGACTACGTGCGCGGCCCGCACTTCACCCTGGAAGGCCTGAAGTCGCACATCCTGGAGTAGCGGAACCTACCGTGCCACGGAAAAAACAGGTGGTTAACTCCCCACCTTAGCCACCTGCGCCTGGATGTTCTTCTGCCTTCCGGGCGCCTTCCGCACCGCGTGCTTTCCCAGGTAGTTCTTCCAAGCCGTCTCGCGCCCCTCGGCGTCCATCTCCGCCTTCCAATACTCCCGAAACTCCCCCCGCTTCTTCTCTTCCTTCTTGGTCAGGAACTCTATCGCCCGCCGGGCATCGGTCGTACCCATCTCCGGACCGGTTTCCACCATGTCCCGAGTGACCGCGAAGTCCTGCAGATCGCCCAAAAGCGTCTGCACCTTGCGCAATTCGCCAATATAGCTGTCCAGTCGCGGACCGTACATTGGGCGGAAAAGCTCCAGCAGATAGCGGAAGTGCTTAGTGGCCAGGCGAAACTGGTGTAAGCGCTCCGTACTCACCTGCTTGCGCGCCGCTTTCCGCCCCAGAGCGAAGTAATCCTTCGCAAACAGCGGCAGCTCCCGCTGGGCGTTCTCCGCGGCCGTTGTATCAGCCACCCACTTACCCTGCCGCCGCTTCATTGCGCCCTCCGCTTCCGCGGCCAGCGCGTCCCCAGATTTCGCCGCCGCCATTGCCGCGCGAGCAGCGTCAGATCGCCGCGGGCGGCATCGCGCTCGGCGGCAAGACGCTGCCACAAGGGAGCCGCCTCCGTAATCTGCGCCTCATTCAGCAATTGCAGAGCGATATCCCGGTTGCGGATCTCGGCCGCGACGTCCATCACGGTCCGCAGCTTGCGCCGCATCCGCTTTACTTCTGTCTTCGGAAATAACGGCTGCAATGCCCGCAGCGCTTGCGTAAATCGCCGGATCGACACGCGCAGATCGTGTATAGCGTCGACGTCGTTGTGCTGCGCGACGTGGGCCATCTCCCGATTCACCCGAGCCAGTAACTCATGCGCGCGGTGCTCGGCGAACTGTTGTAAGTCCATGGAAAAAGCGTCCTAGCGCCGGAAAACCAGCGCGCTCTCATCCAATTGTAACCTAACCGCCCGAACCCTCCCCTGCCTGCCGCTTCCCGCTCAAACCGTCTCGCCGGGCTCCGATAAGAGTCATGGGTAACAATGTTTGCGATCGCCGGAATCCTCATAGTCATCGGGGCCGTCATCGGCGGCTATCTGATGGAACACGGCCATCTCGCGGTGCTCGTGCAGCCCGCGGAACTGGTCATCATCGGTGGGGCCGCCTTTGGCACCCTCTTCATCGCCAATCCTTTGCCAACCGTCATGGGAATCTTTAAAGGAATCCTGGGCGTGTTCAAAGGACACCGTTTTTCTAGGGCCTTTTACTTAGACACCCTCAAGATGGTCCACGAGATCTTCGCCTTTGCCCGCAAGAACAGTCTCGCCAAGCTGGAGCCCGACATCGAAGACCCGGACAAAAGCCAGCTTTTCGCCAAGTACCCGAAGTTTTCCAGGGACCACCACGCCCTCTACTTCTTCTGCGATACCCTCCGCGTGCTTGCCACCGGCGGCGTACAAACGCATGACCTCAACGAGATGATGGAGCTCGATATGGACACCCATCATCATGAGTCGCAGGAGCCCGTGGCGGCGCTCAGCAATGTGGCCGACTCGCTTCCCGGCCTCGGCATTGTCGCCGCGGTTCTTGGCGTCGTAATTACGATGGGCTCGCTGGGCGGCCCGCCGGAGGAGATCGGGCACAAAGTGGCGGCGGCCCTGGTCGGAACCTTCCTCGGCATTCTGCTGTGCTACGGCCTCTTCGGACCGCTAGCCGCGCATATGACGAAGATCAACGAGGCCGAAGGCAATTACTACCACTGTCTTCGCGTGGCGTTGATTTCCTTCGCCAAGGGCTGCCCACCGCTGATCGCCACCGAGTTCGCGCGCCGGGCCATTCCCGCGCACGTCCGGCCCTCGTTCAAGGACATGGAAAAGGCCGTAAAGGGAGGCCCGCCGAATGCCGGAGCATGACGAGCGGCCCATCGTCATTATCAAGAAAAAGGTTAGCCACGGCGGTCACCACGGCGGCGCCTGGAAGGTCGCCTATGCCGACTTCGTCACCGCCATGATGGCGCTGTTCATCGTCTTGTGGCTGCTGTCCAGTGACGACAAGGTCAAGCAGGCCGTCGGCGGCTATTTCCAGGATCCGACGGGAAACGGCAAGTTGATGGGCTCCAGCATGAATGGAGCCGGCGGCGACGGCATCCAGTTGAAAAAGGACGACATGACGGATCTGAAGGAGAAGCTGGAAGCCGCACTCCAGCAGACTCCCGATTTTCAGAAGCTCAGCAAGAACATCCAAATCACCGTCACCGGCGAGGGCCTGCGCATCGAACTGATCGAGGACGAAAACGGCAAAGGCATGTTCTTCGACAGCGGCAACGCCAATCCCAGCCCCGCCGGCAAAGAGATCATCTCTAAGCTCGCGTCCGAACTCGGCAAACTCCCGAACAATCTTTATATAGAGGGGCACACCGATTCAAAGCCATTCGCCTCGGAGAACGGCTACTCGAATTGGGAACTCTCGGCGGATCGCGCCAATGCCGCCCGCCGGCTTATGGCGGAGACTGGACTCCGTCCGGAGCAGGTGGGCCAGGTCCGCGGCTTCGCCTTCCAGCGCCCGCGCATTCCCGCCGATCCGGAAAACTCCAGCAACCGCCGCATCTCGGTGATTGTGCAATACCAGGAGCCACCCAGTTCCGCCCACAAAGGGCAGGCCAAGCCATCCGCGCACGGTCCGCCCCCAAAGTCCGGCCACTAACGCAAGCTAAGGCCCCCGTCGATCGCCAATATCTGCCCGGTCACAAACTCCGACGCCGTCAGGAAATAAAGCACGGCCTCGGCAATCTCCTCCGCCGTCCCCGGCCGCTGCGCCGGCGTAGCGCGTACCATCGCTTCGGCCCGATCATCCAGATCGCCAAAGGGAATCACGCCCGGCGCCACCGAATTCACCGTGATATCCGGCGCCAACGCCTTCGCCAGCGCCCGCGTCATGTGAATCACGCCCGCCTTCGACGCACAGTAGTGCGCATGCTCCGCCCACGGCCGGATCCCACCCAAAGAACTAATATTCACGATCCGTCCGCCCCCATGCCGCCGCATCCGAATCCCCGCCTGCTGGCAACAGAAGAACGTCGCCTTCAGATTCACGCTGTGAATGAAATCCCAGTCGGCTTCCGTGACGTCGAACGGGTGGAACCGCGTGAAGCGCGCGGCATTATTCACCAGGCCGTCCAACCGGCCATGGCGCTCGTCCAACTCCGCAAACATCCGCGTGATGTCCGCAACGGACTCCAGATTCGCCTGGAGCAGCCCGGCTGCCCCGCATTCCTCGGCCGTGGCCCGAGCCTCACGCTCGCTCTCGTTATAGTGAATCAGCACCCGCGCCCCTTCGCGCGCCAAATGAAGCGCAATCCCACGGCCCACGCGCTTGGCCGCCCCCGTCACCAGCACCAGTTTCCCGCGCACCTCAGAGCGTTGGCTCATGGACTTCCACCTCGTTTGGATCGATTCCTTCCCGCTCGGGTTCCGGCAGCCGCCCCGCCGCGTCCAGCACCAGCCAGTAGACCGCCGTCAACGAACTCAGAATACCGGACACCATCCCAATTGTCCTTGGACTGTACTGCGAACTCGCCGCCCCCGCCGCCGTCATCGACAGCATCATCGTCCCCCACGTCAGCGTCTCAATCGTGGAGAAGACACGCCCGCGATAAGCATCCGAAACATGCCGCAGCATCTGCGACATGTTCAGCACCGAACTGACGGCCACCGCCGCCCGCGACAGCGCGATGAAGAAACACGCCCAGGCAAAGCTCTGCATCTGGCTGAAGATGACATAGGCGCCGCCATGCACCAGGTACACCACCGCGATCAGCTTCTTATAACCGGCAAAGCTCAGCCGCGGCCCCACCCAATGCGCCAGCAGACCACCCAGCAGCAGTCCCGAACCCGCGAATCCCCAGATAATGCCGATTCCCGCCGCGCCCTTGTGGAAGACCTGTTCGCCGAAAAGGCTGAACAGGATCTGCGCCGCCCCCCCGCCGCTGGCCCAACCCACCGCCACCACGGCTACGCCCATCATCATGGGATGGGCACGCATGTAGCGCAGCCCGGCCGCATATTCGTGCCAGGGTTTGACGACGTCCACTTCCGTCAGCGACTTCCTTTCGGCCTTAAACGACCCGCCGGCCACCCGCAACCGCGAGATACACCAGGCCGAAAACAGGAACGACAAGGCGTTGAAGAAGAAGCTCCATTCGTAACCGAACTGCGTCACACTGGCCCCGCCCAACATGGCGCCAATGGTCAGCGTGGTCCACTGCGTGGTCTGCGTCAGCGAGTTCGCCGTATGCAGTTGTTCCTTCGTGGCAATCGACGGCAGAATCGCCGACCGTCCGCTGGTGAAGAAAGGCGACGCCAGCATCAGCAGCGCGCTCAAGGTAAACAATGTCGTTGGAGCGGGATTCGACGCCGCCAGGATAAAGCCCAGCGCCATCACCGCCCGCACCAAATCACTGGCGATCATGACTCGCTTGCGATCCAGGCGGTCCAACAGCACGCCCGCCAGCGGCCCGGCCAGGATCGCCGGCACGGCCCGCGCCAGCAGCACGCCCGTCACCACCATACCCGAATTCGGCAGCGTCACCGCCAAGCCGAACACGGCGATGTTGTTAAAGTGGTCGCCCACTTCGCTCACCACTTGACCCATCCACGTGTAGCGGTAGTTCGGGTTCTCGCGCAGCAGTTGCAGGAAACCTGCCATCTAGCTGCGCTCCGTAAGGATCACGCCGGTCAGCACCAAACCGCCGCCAGCCACTAGCGTCCCGGTGATGTGATCGCCCAACAGCCCCACCGCCAGAATGGTGGCCATCACCGGCTGCAGATAGCCGAATGCCGACACCCGTGAGGCGGGCAGATGCGTCAGAGCGTAATAGAAGATAACGTAAGCCAGCGCCGACGGGAAGATGGCCATATACAACACACTGGCCCATCCCGCCGCCGAAACGCGGCTTAAATCGAAGCTCTGCAGTTGCCAGGCAATCACCGGCAGCAGCACGGCGCCCCCGCCCAGAAAGGCGAAGGTATTCACCGTGAGCCCGCCATGCTTGGCAGTCAGCCGTTTGCCAACCACGGCAAAGCAGGCGAACGTGGTGCCCGACAGAAACACTAGCGCGTCGCCTAGCAGCGTCGGCGGATGGCCGCCACCGCCGCGAGCCAGTTGCAGCACCGCTACCCCGATCAGCGCCACCATCATGCCCAACACACGGGGCCGCGTGATCTGTTCAATCCGCGCCACGGCGGAAATGGTCAGCACCTGGAGCGGCAGCAGACCGGTAATGATGGCGGCATGTGTCGTGCTGGTGCGGTTGTACCCCAACAGGAACAACACCTGGTTAAAAGTTACGCCCACCACGCCCAGCACCAGCAACAGCGGGAGATCCTTCGCGGACCAGGGCTCCTTATCCAGCGTGCGCCCCTTCCACAGATACAGCGGCAACAGGGCCAAGCCCGCGAAAACCGCGCGCAAACTCGCCGCCAGCAGCGGCGGAAACTCCTGCAAAGCCACCCGCGCCACAATGAAGTTGAACGACCAGAACGCCACCATCAGCACCAGCAGGCTATAAACCCACATGGCCGATGGCGGCCTACTACTACCTTCCGTCAACGCAGCGTTTCCTCCTGCTCCGTAATGTGTTTGATGAAATCCATATCCAACTCGTAACCGAAGCCCGGTTCGTCGCGCTTCACAATCGTGCCATGCGCCGTGGTCTCCACCGCCGGGCGAATGATGTCCCGCTTCCAATAACGCTTGCTGGCCGACACGTCACCCGGCAGCACGAAATTCGGCAGCGTGGCCAACGCAACGTTGTGCGCCCGCCCGATGCCGGCCTCCAGCATGCCGCCGCACCATACCGGGATTCCCGCCGCCTGGCACACATCGTGTACTTTCTTGGCTTCCGTAAACCCACCCACGCGGCCCAGCTTGATGTTGATGATGCGGCACGCCTTCATGCGAATCGCCTGCGCCGCCTGGTGCGCACTGCGGATGCATTCATCCAGACAGATGGGCGTCTGCAAGGCGGCCTGCAGCGGCACATGGTCGATAATCTCGTCATGCGCCAGCGGCTGTTCAATCATCATCAGGTAAAACTCATCCAGCCGCTTCAAGCGGTCGATATCGGCCAGCGTGTAGGCGCTATTGGCGTCGGCCATCAGCTTAATCGACGGAAACTCCCGCCGCACCTCGCGGATGACGTCCACGTCCCAGCCCGGCTTGATCTTCATCTTGATGCGCTGGTACCCGGCTTCCACTTCCACGCGAATCTTCTCAAGCAACTGCGGCACCGAGTCCTGTATCCCTATCGACACGCCACAGGGAATCTCGTTACGCGCGCCGCCGCCAATCTGCTTCCATAGCGGGACGCCCGCCAGGCGCGCTTCCAAATCCCAACAGGCCACCTCCAACCCGCCCTGCGCCATGTGATGACCGCGAATGTGCGCGCTGCGCGCCGCCACCTGGGCGGCAGACTCGAACTTGTGCCCCAGCACGCGCGGCGCCACATAATCCTTCAGAATCAGCCACGCCGCATCCGTCCACTCTTCGTTATAGAAGGGGTTCTCGCCGCACGTCACCTCGCCCCAGCCCGAAACGCCACCCGCGCGCACCTCCACCAGCACCATCTCCCGCTCATAGGTGCGACCAAAGCTGGTTTCGAAAAAATGCACCAGCGGCATGCGGATCTTCCGCAGCACAATCTGCTCAATCTGAAACGCCATCCCGTTGTTATCCTTTGCCAGTATCGGTCCGCGCCGACAGCAGATAGATGCCTTCTTCCGGCGTCGCGGAGAAA
The DNA here is from genome assembly GCA_964385495.1 of uncultured Candidatus Solibacter sp. Lineage (GTDB taxonomy): Bacteria > Acidobacteriota > Terriglobia > Bryobacterales > Bryobacteraceae > CADEFT01. The sequence continues at coordinate 16,121 of CAYLPH010000071.1, read as the reverse complement.
CCGCTCACTTCCAACCCGTTGCGGAAGTGCTCCAAAAACTGCTCGCGAACGGCGGTCTGGACGTCCCTTGCCCGCGCCGCGTCGGTCTTACGAATCTCGGCAATATCGGCCGGCACGGCAATCCGCGCTACCACCTCCGCCCGCTGGCGCTCGCCGCCGCCGAGCCATTCTCCTACCCGCGGCGAACCTATCCACCATTCGGCAATACAGCGATCCGTCGGGAGCCCGCCATGCAGATGGCTGGACGTCGTCCCATACTGGTTCGGCACAAAGCGCCGCACCACGGCGCCCAGCCGCTCCATGTTGAAGAAGGCGTTCTTCAACTCCAGCGGATCGAAGGTCCACTCAATCAGTTGGATCCCCCGCCCCAGCGCCTCTTCCCGCTGCAGCAGCTTCAACCGCCGCCCCAGACCCCGGTCGCGATAGCTCGCCAGCGTGCCCAGCATGTGGCTGTGCAGGTACGTACCGCCATCGCTCTTCAATCCGGGAATGGCGATCAGAAAGGCCACCATTTTCGACCCGTCAAACGCACCCAGCGTCTGCCCGCCGATCTTGTTCGCCACCACGAACAGCCGCCGCGGCAGCAGTTCAATATCCGCGAACCCCCAGATCTCCTTCTGCAGCGCCACCGCCTCTTCGAACTCCGCAATCGTCGCGAGCGGCCGCGTGACAATCTCCTGACTCAGACTCACTCCGACTTGGCCTCCTGCCACAGCGCTTCCATCTCCTCCAGATTCGATTCCGCCAGGCTCCGCCCGCGCGCCGCCAGGCCCCGCTCCACGTGACCGAACCGCTTCCGGAACTTCGCATTGGTACGCCGCAGCGCCTGCTCCGGGTCGACTTTCAGGAACCGCGCCAGGTTCACGATCGTGAACAGCAGGTCACCCAGTTCCGCCTCAATCTCATCCGAGCCGGCCTTCGCCTGCGCCTCTTCCAACTCCGCCAGCTCCTCGCGAACCTTATCGGCAACCTGGCCAATCTCGGGCCAATCGAATCCCGCCCCCGCGGCTTTGCTCGAGATCTGCTGCGCCTCCACCAGGGCCGGCATAGCCCGCGGAACGCCTTCCAGCAGCCCCTTCGGCTTCTCCGCCCGGGCCTTCTTTTCTTCCGCCTTGATCTCGTCCCAGCGCGTCTTCACCTGGTCCGCGGTCTTCGCATCGCCCGTCCCGAACACATGCGGATGGCGCCGGATCAGCTTCTCGTTGATGGCATCCAGGGCATCCCCGATGGTGAACTTGCCGTCCTCCTGCGCCATCTGCGCATAGAAGACCGCCTGCAGCATGAAATCGCCGAGCTCCTCGCACAGGTCAGGCCAATCCCGGCGGTCAATGGCATCCAGCACCTCATACGTCTCTTCGAGCGTATACTTCTTGATGCTATCGAAGTCCTGCTCGCGATCCCACGGACACCCATCGGGCGCCCGCAGTCTGGCCATAATCGCCACTAGCTGCTCAAATCGTTCACCGGTTGTTGACACGGAATCTTACTATTTTATCACCCGCGGCACCCACCCCTGTCGCGACCGTTGCCGGCGAAATGGCTTACAGCACTTCACGCCTGCAAAAATCCCAGCAGCCTATCCCAAGAACGGCCAAACCCAGCAATCCACTCACCCACAGCCCACTTGCCAGATCGTGTGACCTCCCGGACAACACCAACATTGGGAGAGCCCAGGGAAAGTATTGCGGCCAGCCGCCCAGCGGATGCGTTGCGATAGCTGCGACATAAGCGACAACCATGCCCACGACGCCAGTAGCTATTGCCACGGCGAACGACCGGGACCGAAGGCTAACCCAATGCTGGATTGCGAGTGCGAGGAACGCTAACCCTGCCACCTCCACTCCGCTCCGAAAGATCGGCGCAAGAGGAACGGGCGCACGGAAGCGGTAGTCCGCTTGCAAATGGGGCAAGAGCAAACCGTCGATCACCACGCCACCCAACAGAACGATCGTCCCCGCCACCGTCATTGCGTACACCACGATGAATTTCGCCACGTAAATGGACCATCGGGGCACCGGCCGCGCAAACAGGCTCTTCCACTGGTTCTCCGCATGATCCAGACCGGCTACCAGCGCACTCTCGATCGTCATGTAAAGCGGCAGCATCAGCAGTGTCCAGAGCATCAGACTGACACGCATCAAAGCGGTCCACTCGTTGCTTACCCCCATCCGGCCTAAGGTGCTGAAGGGCGATTGCGACGCCAGAAAGAGCACGAGAACCCCAATTGCCAGGGGCGCCAGTACCACCAGCTTTGAGGCGATAGTCCGCTTCAGCTTCAGCGACTCGGCGTTTAGTGCGCGTATAAGCATCCTCATGATGACGCTGCGCCCCCGGCGCTCGCCGGGTCTGTCAGTTCCAGGAAGATGTCTTCGAGCGTCATGTGTTGCGTCATCAGGTGCGAAACACGGATCCCCGCCCCGACCAGCAAGGCATTCAACTGCGCGGCGTCAATGCCCTCCTGCGGGGTAACCGATAGCTGGTCACCCTCACGCCGGAAGCCGCCGCAGATGCCTGCTAACAACTCGCTTGCACGGTCCGGCTGGTCAACCCTCAGTACCACAGCCGGCCTGCTCCTTGTCCGCAACTCCGCCGTGGTTCCCGAGAACTTCAGTTCGCCTTCCGAAATGATCGCCAAATCTGTCGCTACCTGCTCCACTTCCGAAAGGAGGTGACTCGATAGAAAGACCGTCACTCCGCAACGCCGAGGCAGATCTCGAATCAGGGCTCGCACTTCGTAAATCCCCGCCGGGTCGAGTCCGTTGGTAGGCTCATCCAGCAACAGCAGTTCGGGCCGCCCCAGGAGCGCCTGCGCCAGTCCAAGCCGCTGTTTCATGCCGAACGAGTACTGCCGCGCCAGTTGGTGACTAGCCGATGTCAGCCCAACGGTTTCCAAAACATCACCAATCGCTTGCCTCGGGATGCCGAGCAGCCGCCGGTGCACCTCCAGGTTCTCGCTCCCCGTAAGGTGGGGATACAACGAAGGGGATTCCACCAGGGACCCGATCCGCCCCAGCACGCTTCTGTCCTGATCCAAATCCTGGCCGAATATGGCTATCGTGCCGCGGCTCGGCTTCAGCAGTCCCAAAATCATTCGAATGGTTGTCGATTTGCCAGCGCCGTTCGGCCCGAGAAATCCATACACACTCCGCGGCGGCACGGTCAGGTCGAGTCCGCGCACCGCCACTGCACTCCCGTAGCTCTTCCACACTTGCTGGATTCGTATCGGAGGTTCCACCGTAGCTCCTCTCGACACGGGTCTACGTTTGAGAGGGCCGAGATATTTCAGCCTACTTTGTAAACTTCAGCACCCGCATCCCCACCAGCGCCGCCACCGCCCCCACATAATCCCCCGCATCAATCCGCAGCCGCCCCCGCAGCGCCATAAACAGCTCCCCCGCCGTCTTCTTCCCATCGCACTGGCTCACCACCACCGGCATCCACGGCATGCTGTGCAGATTCGTCTCGAAGGGATACTCGTTGAAGAACGTATACCCCAGCGTCGCCAGCTTCCCCTCCCGCATCGCATGTCGCGCGTACAGCTTCCACCCTTCTCCCGGCACGGGCCGCGACGCCAGTATCTCGTCCCCAAATCCCGGCTCCACCGCCCGCGTCTCCCACGCCAGCAGCTCTTCCATCTCCGCCAAGCCCGTGCGCGGCCCGAAGACCCGCCGCATGAAGAACACCGGACGCTCGCTCGCCCGCTTCTGCAACACCAGCATTCCCACGATCACCAGCCGCGCCTTGATCTTCGAATACACCACGTTCCATTCCAGCAACTTCCAGGAGTCCTGGTTCTCCGCCATGATCTGCTCCACCGCATACTCCCGCGGCTCGGTACTCAGGCGGACAAACAAAGCCAAATCCATGTTCCCGGCCTCGCCCGCCAGCCACCTCCGGACCCGCTCTTCAAAAGCCTCCCCCTGCCGGTCCGTACCCGTAACCTGGCAATACAGCCGCCCACCCGCATTCAAATACGATGGCGATTCCCGCACGATCCGTTCAATCACCGCCTCCCCATCCTCCCCGCCGATCGAGAACGTGTAGTCCCACTTGATCGACGGCTCAAACGGCGGATGGCACACGATGCGGTCGAACGTCCGGCCCGCAACCGGAGCAAACAAATCCCCCTCCAGCACCTCCACATTCGTCACCCCATTCAGGCGGCAGTTGAATCGCGCATACTCGACCGCCCGCGGCACAATGTCCGTCGCCGTCACCTTCCGCGCAAAGCGGCTCGCCACCAATGCGCCCAACCCCGCCCCCGTTCCCAGTTCCAACAAACTCTCGCAGGGCGACTTTCCAAAGGTATCCACATAACGCCGCGACAGGTTCTCCGCTCCGCACATCACGAAGTCCTGCTCCTGGTAGACCGGCCCGTCCGGCCGCAATCCACGATCCGCCGCAACATAAAATCCGAATCCCGGCAGAATCAAAACCGTGGAGCGCAGGTTGTCTTCATGCGGCTCCAGAATGCCGAGTTCGACGAGAGCATCGCGCACCGGATCCGGCAGATACCGCCGTACCTGCTCCGGCGTTGCGTCAAAACCAGCCACCAGTGTGCGCGCCAGAAACAGCGCCAGCCCCTCACCCTGATACTTCAACGCCAAATAAGACCCGTGCATGCCAAACGGCACCAACAACAAATGAATCTGCGGCACCTGGAAGTGCTGCAACAAAAACTGCTCGCTGAACCCCGCCCCCTCCAGAAACTCACGCACCGTGCGGAACGCCGCGTCACTTCCCAACCGCAATGGAAACCCGCTCATCCCTGTCTCCCTTCCAACACCAGCACGCCCGCGCGCACCAACTCCACCAACCCGGCGACAAACTCCCGCTCACTAACCTCCACCTTCCCCTTTAGAAAGTCGAAGTGTTCGGATGCCCGCAAAGCACCATCGGATCGCGACGCCACCATCACCATCCACGAAGCCGCCTGCAGCCGCACATCGAACGGATGGGTCTGCACGAACTCAAACGAGCGGGCCTCCATCTTGCCGTTCTCCATCTGGTGGCACACAATCGCTTCCCATCCCTCGCGAGCCATTGGCCGCGAAGCCATCGCCCATTCCGCAAAGCCAGGGCTCGCCACGCGCGTCTCCCAATCCACCAGCCACTCCATCTCCGCAAGGCCCGTCCGCTCGCCAAAGCTCCGCCGGATGTGGAACGTGGGCCGGTCCGCCGTCGCGCGCTTCTGGACAATACAGTGGCCCAGAATCACCTGCTCGGCCTTCAGCTTCTGGTAGAACAGCATCCACTCCTGCAGTTTCCACGAGTCCTGGTTCTCCCCCAGAATCTGCTGGATGGCATACTCGTTCGGCTTCAAGCCGACCCGGATGAAAACAGCGGTATCGCAATCCCCGGCGGCGGCGCCCAGCCATCGCCGCACCCGCACATCGAAGGGGTCGCCCTCACGATCCGTCCCCGATACCTGGCAGTACAGCCGCCCGCCCGGCTCCAGATACCCAGGCGCCTCGGCGATCAACCGCGCCAGTATCGCCTCCCCATCCACCCCGCCCACCGAGAAGATCATCCCCTCCTTCAGCGGCGGCTCAAACGGCGGATTCGACGCGATCCGGTCAAACTGCATCCCACGCACCGGGGCGAACATATCGCCTTCCAGAAACGTCAGGTTCTCGCAGCCGTTCAGGCGCTTGTTAAATTCCGCGAACTGCACCGCGCGGCGCGTAATATCCACTCCATAAGATTTGCCCGCGAAGCGCGTCGCCACCAGCGCCGCCAGCCCCGACCCGCTCCCCATATCCAAAAAAGCCTTACACGGCGCCGTGCTCACCGTATCCACATACTGCCGGCACAGAAACTCCGTCCCGCTCATCACATAATCTTTCGCCCGATAGCCGGTGCCATCGGGACGTAAGCCGCGATCGGCCGTAACCAAAAATCCCAATGCGGGGTACAGCAACACAGGGCAGGAATAGCGGCCGGACTCCTCTTCCACCAGCAGGCCCAATTCGAAGAAGGCGCTCAGGTTCTCCACGCCCATGTAGGTGGCGAAGTTCTCCGCCGTATCCGCATAGCCGCCGATAAACGTCCGCGCCTGGAAAACCGTTATTCCCTTGGCCTGGTACTTCTTCTCCAGAAACTCCCGCTGCAGGCCATAGGCGTAGAGCAGATGGTGCAGATGCGGGATCTCGAAATGCTCCTTGACGGCATCCTCCGTGAAGCCCGTCCATTCGAACCACTTCCGTACCGCGGCGAAAGCGGCGGCGCTTCCCACACGCAGAGGAAACTCGTCATTTGCCATTGCCTCATTCTATGCCTTGGCCCGGCATGGCCGGAATCTGGTACGTTAGTCGAGGATGAAACGTCTGCAGCCGGTCGTGTGGATGAAGGGCACCTTCCTTAACGCCCAATACCTCCAAAGCCAGGATCGCTTCCTCGACAACTCGCTGCAGTTCCAGATGGAGGCGCTGAGTTCCTACCCCTGGGGATTGACCGAATTGCGCATGGACCAGGAGGAACTCGCCGGCGGCAACGTGGCCATCTCCAAGGCGTCCGGCATCTTCCCCGATGGGCTCCTGTTCGACGTGCCCGATGCCGACATCGGCCCCCCCGTCCGCAGCATCACCGATTACTTCGAGACCGACAAAGACCTGAAAGCCTGCGATATCCACCTCGCGCTGCCGTCGTATCGCGATCGCGGCCTGAATGTCTCCATGGGCAGCAGACAGGCCGATACACGCTTCGTCGCCGACGTCCTCATGCTGCGCGACGAGAATACCGGCCTCATGGAGAAGCCCATCCAGGTGGCCCGCAAAAACTTCCGCTTCCTGTTCGGCGACGAAAAGCTCCAGGGCTACACCTCCCTGCGGATCGCCCGCGTCCAGAAGACTTCCGCGGGCACCTACCAGTACGACACGCGCTTCCTGCCCCCGCTGCTCGACATCGCCACCGCCGACTACCTGATGGCCATCGCCCGCCGCCTGGTCGAGATCCTCTCCGCCAAAAGCGCCATCCTCTCCGGCCTGCGGCGCCAGAAGAACCTCTCGCTCGCCGACTTCGGCTCTTCCGACATCGCCAATTTCTGGCTGCTCTACACCATCAACTCGCATTTCCCGCTCTTTCATCACATCTTCGAAGTGAAGCGCGGGCATCCCGAGGAGCTATACCGGACCATGCTGTCGCTGGCCGGCTGCCTGACGACCTTCTCCACCACCACTCACCCCAGAGACCTGCCCAACTACGATCACGACGACCTCGAGCCGCCCTTCACCAAGCTCGACGAACTGCTGCGCAACCTGCTCGAAACCGTCGTCCCCAGCAACTTCATCTCGCTCCCGCTCAAACTGGTGGCTCCGAACGTCTACGCCACCGCCCTCGCCGACGACAAGTACTTCGCCAACACGCGCATGTACGTCGCCATCAATGCGGACATGAACGAAGGGGAACTCATCGCCAAGACGCCTTCGCTGATCAAGGTATGCTCGGCGAACCACATCGAACACCTCATCAAACAGGCGCTGCCCGGCGTCACCCTGATGCACAACCCCCGCCCGCCCGCCGCCATTCCCGTGAAGCTGAACCATCAATACTTCAGCCTCAATATGAGCGGCGTGTACTGGGAAGCCATCCTCCGGGCACGCAACTTGGCTGCCTACGTCCCAGGCGACTTCCCCGCACCGCAACTGGAATTGATCATCCTGCTGCCCGAGTAAACAGCGCCGCCTACCAGTTCGTGAACGAGCCGTCCGGCCGCTTCAATAGCGGTGTTAGCGTATAGCGCTCGTTCCAATCGCCGATCATCTGCAGTTTGGAGGTGTCCACCTCAACGCCCAATCCCGGCCGGTCATTCGGCCATAGTTTCCCGTTCTTAAGATCGTAGGAGGCGTTCAGATAGGGCCATGGGCGCGTGCCACCCATCACCAGTTCCATCAGCACCGGGCCCGAAAACACCGCCGACGTATGCACCATCGCGGCCTCCGAAATGGGACCCGTGAAGTGCGGGACGATGCCGACGTAGTGGGTCTCGCACATACCGGCGATCTTTTGAAATTCGGTGATCCCGCCGACGTTCGGGATGGTCACCCTGGCGTAGTCGATGAGCTTGTTCTCCACCAGTTCATTCCACTCCCACTTCGGCCCGAACTGCTCGCCCACGGCGATCGGCACCTTCACCTGGTGCCGGAGCGTGCGGTACATGCCGGGATTCTCACTGCGCACCAGATCCTCGACGAAGTAAGGCCGCAGCGGTTCGATCATGTTGGCCAGCGTCACCGCATCGGGCATATCGAGTTCGGTATGGAAGTCGATGGCCCACCCGCCATCCCGGCCCACACCCTCGCGCACCTGTTTACAAAGGTTGTAGACGCGATTCACCGTCTCAAACCGGTCCTGGACGTCACCGCGTGCATCGGTGGAGATGCGGTACGCGCGGAAGCCGGCCTCCACGCACGCCCGCGCCACTTCCGTGGGTGTTCCCTGATGCGGGTAGCCCGTCGAGTAGCATTCCACATGATCCCGCGTGCGCCCGCCCAGCAACTGGTACACCGGCACGCCCAGCGCCTTCCCCTTCAAATCCCACAGCGCCACGTCGAGAGCACCCAGCGCATGCACCTTCTCCCGCCCGGCCGGATAGAAATAGCCGCGGTACATCACTTGCCACAGCCTGTCGGTGCGGAAGGGATCCTCGCCGATAAGCATGCTGGCGCACTGCTCCATCGTGTCGTGCGCACCGCCCTCGCCCACGCCCACTAGCCCAGAGTCGGTCTCCACCATCACGATATTCGTGCTCTGGTTAAACAGCGGTTGGCGCGTGTTCGGACGCCCGGCCGCATCGGTCGGCGTCTTGAAATAACGGATGCGCGTGATCTTGGTCTTCGGAAGCCCGGCGGCATCGGCCTCATCGGCCAAAACCCCTACCACTCCCGCCGCACTGGCGGCCTGCAAACATCGGCGAACAAAGTCCCGGCGATTCATATCTGCCGAGTCATCATACCAACCCGCACCGGCGCCCGGACTATAGCCGCACGATCTTTTCGGACTTGATCTTCTTGAGCGCGTTGCGGCTATCCACCAGCAGCGGCGCTGCGTCGACAATCGCCGCATAATCAAAGCCCTTGTGGTCCGTCACAATCACCACGCAATCGGCCGACTTGGCAGCCTCTAACGCATCCACCGAGAGCAGGTGAATGCCGTCCGCGTTCAGCTTTGGCACATAGGGATCGCTGTAACTAACCGTGGCGCCGCGCTTGCTCAGCAGGTGAATGATGTCGAGCGCCGGCGATTCGCGCACGTCGTCGATATCCCGCTTGTACGCCACGCCCAGCACATGCACCTTGCTGCCCTTTAGTGGCTTGGCGTGATCGTTCAGCGCGTTTTGCACCTTGTCGATCACGAAGTGCGGCATCTGCCCGTTGATATAGCCGGCCAGCTCGATAAACCTCGCCTCAATGCCCGCCTGCTTGGTCTTCCACGACAAATAGAACGGATCGATCGGAATGCAATGGCCGCCCAATCCCGGTCCCGGGTAGAACGGCATGAAGCCGAACGGTTTGGTAGCCGCCGCTTCAATCACTTCCCAAACGTTGATTCCCATCCGGTCGCACATCATGGCCAGTTCATTTACCAGCCCGATATTGATCATGCGGAAGGTGTTCTCCAGCAGTTTCACCATCTCGGCCACCTGCGTGGAACTGACCGGCACCACGGTCTCCAGCGCCTGCGCGTAGAAGGTGGCCGCCAGGTGAGTACAGGCCGCCGTCGTTCCCCCCACCACCTTCGGGATGTTCACCGTTTGGAAGTTGGGGTTACCGGGATCCACCCGTTCCGGCGAGAAGCACAGGAAGAATTCCTCCCCCACGCGCATCCCTTCGCGCTCCAGCATAGGAAGAACCAGCTCGGCGGTCGTCCCCGGATACGTCGTCGACTCCAGAATCACCAACAATCCCGGCTGGATATGTTTCGCCACCTGCTGCGAAGCGGCCACCACAAAGGACATATCGGGATCCTTGGTCTTGCGCAGCGGCGTTGGCACCGCAATATTGACAGTGTCCAGTTTCTCGATCTCGCGGAAGTCCGAGGTAGCCCGCAGTTTTCCAGCCGCCACCAAGGGCGCCACCACTTCCGACGGCACGTCCTGCACATAGGAACGGCCTTGCATCAACTGGTCCACTTTATCCTGCAGAATATCGATGCCGGTAACCGTGAAGCCGGCCTTGGCGAACTCGACGGCGAGCGGCAGCCCGACATAGCCAAGACCAATCACGCCGACATGGGCCGTACGGTCCTTGAGCCGTTGCTCCAGCATTACGGCGTACTTTGACAAGTGCATAATCCTCCGAATAGTTTAACCTGGAAAGTAAAATTCGCCGCCGGCAATGATTTCCGCTGGCCCCTGTAAATAATAGTCGCTTTGCTCCATGCGGATTCTCAGCGGACCCGCTGGCGTTTCGACACTCACCGGCGCTTCCACCCGTCCTGCTAGAACAGCCGCCGCGGCGGCTCCGGTGCTCCCCGTGCCGGAGCTTTCCGTCTCTCCCGCGCCCCGCTCCCAGAACCGGACATCCACCGTGTGCCTGTCTTTCACTTTCACGAAGGACACGTTGGTGCGGTTGGGAAAGTGCACATGATGCTCCAGCGCCTTGCCCAGTCGCCGCCACTCGAAATCAAAGTCGTCCACCAGCAATGCGCACTGCGGATTCCCAACATCCAGCAGAACGGCTTCGTATGGCTGCCCATCCACCTCGAGTTTCGTATACAACTCGCCGCCCGCCAGCCGCGGTTGGCCCATGTTCATCTCGAAGTCGAAAGCCAGCCCTTCCCGCCCCAACACGCGGATATGCTTCAGCCCGGCGCCCGTAGCGATACGGATCTCCGGCAGCGCATGGCCCGCATCGATGAGAAACGCCGCGGCGCAGCGCGTGCCATTGCCCGAGATCTCCGAATCGCTCCCATCGCTGTTGTACAACTGGATCGCGCCATGGTGCGCCTCGCCGGCCGCCGCCGGAGTGACGATCATCCAGCCATCGGCTCCAATCCCCGCGTGGCGGTCGCAGATCGCCCGTGCCAGGGCGCGGTGGTCCACCTGCGGCACCGAATGGGCCCACGTCAACAGAAAGTCATTGCGCGCGCCGTGCGCCTTAGCGAATGGGATCCTCATCCAGCTCCGATTCTTCGTCCGGGGCCTTTCGTTTGGGCTCGCCGATGAGATCGGCACGGCGGTAGATCTCTACCACAGGCTCCCCTGGAACCTCTATCAGTTTCACACAGACATAGGGGTGGCCGCGTTGCCCCGAACGAATCAAGGTCTGCGATACGGCATCGCCCCCAAACGCGATCGCCCAGCTTTCCCGCAGGAACAGATCTGGCCTTTGCGCCACCGCGTTGTAAGTGGGATGCACGCCGTCGTGCAGCAAGGCACGCAGCGGAATCCCCGCCTCCCGCAGGATGCCAGTGAGGTCTCCGAAATTGGCGTAGATGCCATCGCCTTTTGCATAATGCCGGCGCAGATAGGCCGCCGCCTCGCGGGTCCACGCGCGCCGCTTCTCCGAGTTCACCTGCGACTCTTTCCACGTGATCCACCTCTCTGCCCGCGGGTACGCGATCCAGGGGACGATGGCGGTCAACACCACCGCGGCCAACAACAACCCACGGACACGCGGAGCCACCGTCACCAGCGCCGCCCCTCCAAAGGCCAACAGCGGCAGCACGCCCAAGCCATAGCGGGTGTTGTAGTAGCTGAACGGCTCCAGGTGCGGCACAAAGATGGGCGTACCGGATCCGTAGATGCTCCAGACATAGAACAACGCAGGCAACGAGAGAAAGGCGACCGGCCAGATCCACCGCCGCAGCAGCGCGACGGCCAGTCCGCCCATGCCGAGGATCGCCAGGCTCAGCCCCGCGCACAGTTCCGCCGCGGCCTGGTACTGGCGCACCGCGGCACGCAGGTCGTGATCGCCGGGGTAAGGCCGCATGTTCGATTCCAGCGCCCGCTGGTAAATCATCTTCGCCGAATAGTAGCCGTTGTAAAACTCCAGCGGATTCCCGTAATGCCAGTAGTTGTAAGCCAGCCAGAAGGCGGGCGGCAGCGAGGCGATGGCGCCGAATAACACAGCATGAGAGAGCCGCCACTGCTTGCTGCCCAAAGCCAGATACAGCGCTACGAACGGAATGAGGAACCAGCCTTCATAGCGCGTCATGGAAGCACAGCAGGAGGCCACCGCCGCCAGCAGAACCGCCGCCATCGATTGACTCTGCGCATGCCACACGGTGGCGTACAGCAAGGCCAACAGCGACGCCAGGAACACCGGCTCCGTCATAGGCGTAGCCTGCAGGTAGAGCAAGTTAGGATTCAGGGCGTAGAGCAACACGGCCGCCCACGCCGCTGGCAGGATGCCCGTAACCCGCCGCACCGCGCCGTACAGGAACAGGCCCCCGATGACGAAGGCCGCCGCCGAAGGGATAGTGCCGGCGAGCCCGCTCCGCCACAACTCGTCGTTACCCACGAAGGGCAGCATCAGCAAATGCGGCAGCGGAAGCCACACCGTTCCCAGTTGGTCGAAGCCAGGCTGGCGATTATCAACCACCCGTCGCGCGATGTTGAGATGCGCCTCGGCGTCGCCGAACCACAGCACATGCCCGTGCGACACGTGATACCACGCTGCCGCGGCGCTCACCGCCACCAGCAGCAAGAGCGCCCCCACCAGGTCCAGCCATCCGCCGGAGCCCTTCCCCGAGGTGCGTTTAGAACGCCGTGAAGTGCCGGAACTCTTCAAATCGCCGGTCGATCTCCTTGCGGGTGAGCGTACGGAAGCGCTCCACCCCAAACTCTTCGCAGCAGAAGCTGCCCATCACACTGCCATAGACCACGGCGCGGCCCAGCAGGCGGGCATCCAGTTTCCCCGCGCTGGGATCCACACCCTGCTCCGCCAGGTACCCCATGAAGCCGCCCGCAAAGCAATCGCCTGCCCCGGTAGGATCCCGCAGTTGGTCCAGCAGGTAGCCGGGGATGGCGAAGTGGCCGGCGCGGTGGAACAGCATCGCCCCATATTCGCCACGCTTGATGATCAGCACCTTCGGCCCCATCTCCAGGATCTTCTTGGCCGCCTGTCCGATATGATTCAAGCCCGAAAGCAGCCGCGCCTCGCTGTCGTTGATCAGCAGGAAATCCCAATGCTGGATGGTCTCCAGCAGTTCGCCGCGAAAGTCGTTAATCCAGTAGTTCATCGTATCGCCGCCGGTCAACCGCGGCGCCTTCATCTGCTGGCGAACGTTATGCTGCAGTCCCGGCTGGATGTTGCCCAACAGCAAATAGGGCTGTTCCTTATAAGATTCGGGCAGCTTCGGGTCAAACGTGGCGAAGACATTCAGATCCGTCCGCAGCGTAGTGCGGTCGTTCATGTCCTGCGAATAAACACCCTCCCAGAAGAACGTCTTCCCCGGCACGCGTTCCAGACCAGCTAGATCGATGCCCCGCGACGCAAGCAATTCGGTATCTTCCGACGCGAAGTCCTCGCCGACCACGGCAACAATCTTCACCGGCGTAAAGTAGCTGGCCGACAACGAGATATAAGTGCAGGCCCCGCCCAGCATGCGATCAACCTTGCCATGGGGTGTTTCGACACCGTCGTAGGCTACCGACCCAACGACAACCAGAGACATGAATTCGTGATGGATCCTTTTCGTGTGGAGTGGAACTCTCTATTCTGGCACAGCGGGGATCACAGACCGCTCCTTTGAAGCTTTTCCTATACTCGCCGCTTGTGCATTAATGGTCTGGGGGGAAACGGGAATGTTGACGCGCCTCAAGGTGGACGGCTTCAAGAACCTGGATGCCGTCGACATCCGTTTCGGGCCGTTCACGTGCATCGCCGGGCCCAACGGCGTGGGGAAGTCAAACATCTTCGATGCCATTCGTTTCCTGTCAGCATTGGCCGAGATGCCGCTGATCGAAGCCGCCTTGAGTGTACGGGGCGGAGACGCCCGGCGAGGCGACCTAAGGTCCTTGTTCCGCAGGAGCGGCGGACACGTGGCAGACCGGATGAAGTTCACCGCGGAACTCGTGATCCCCCACGAGGGCGAAGACGCGCTCGGCCAGAAAGCCACCGCATCCATGACGTTTCTTCGCTACGAATTGGAGTTAGGGTACCGGCCCGACTCTACGATCAAGACAATGGGAACGCTCGAAGTGCTCTCGGAGAACATGGCCCACATCAACCTCTCGGAGGCCAAGGCACGGCTAGGTTTCCCGCACAAGAAGGTCTGGCGCGATTCCGTCATTCGTGGCCGGCGAACGAGCAAGTACATCTCAACTGAAGTCGAGGACAGCGGGGCCTTTGTATCCCTACACGCGGACAGTAGCGAAGGATATGGCGGCGGACGGCCTCGAAAGGTTTCGGCAGCCAGTTTGCCGAGAACCATCCTTTCCTCGGTGAATAATGCAGCGGAACACCGGACCCTCGTGCTGGCGCGTCAGGAGATGGCCAGTTGGACGCAACTCCAACTCGAACCCTCTGCTCTGCGCTCTCCCGATTCGTTTACCGCTCCTCGCAGTATTGGCCCAAACGGTGCTCATGTGGCGGCAACGCTTTATGGATTGGCGCAGGCCGCCGACAAAGAAGAGCCCGGCCGGTCTTTAGACGTGTACGCCCGCGTCGCCAACCGGCTTTCGCAGTTGGTCGAGAATGTCCGGCGCGTGTCGGTGGACGTCGATGAAAAACGGCAACTGCTTAACGTCGCAATGACCGACCGTCACAACACCGAGCACATCGCCAGTGCGCTTTCCGATGGAACGTTGCGGTTCCTGGCGTTAACCGTTATGGAAGCGGATCCAAACAGCGGGAGGCTGCTATGCCTTGAGGAACCGGAAAACGGGATGCATCCGGCGCGGATCAAGGCTGTAATTGAACTTCTGCGCGATTTGGCGGTAGATGCCGATGAACCCGTGGATGCCGGCAATCCTCTGCGTCAGGTGATCATCAACACCCACTCTCCCTCGGTAGTCGCGTGTGTGGACGACAACGCCCTGCTACTCGCCCAGTCGACACCGGCGCCTTGGAATGGAGCCGACTCCAATAAGCTTTCCATCCGATATCTTCCCCGCACTTGGCGGGACAGCCAGCATGCCGCGGAACCCAGCATCGCCAAGAGCGACTTGCTGGCGTACCTCGACCCAATGAGTGTACTTGGGCTGGAGTCCGCCAGCGGGGAGAATGTGCGGGTCCTCGATCGCGAGGATATGCAATTGAACTTGTTTGAGAACTGATGCATGACCAGGAATCTACGGGCTACCCTCGTCACCGATGGGTCCTCCGATGTCGTGCTCGTGCCGATGCTGCGCTGGCTATTACCTCAACTCACGTCAATTGCCATTGAGATTCACTGGGCTGACGTGAGGAATCTGCGCAGGCCGCCTCGGGGGCTTGCCGAACGCGTTGCCGCTGCAATCCACCTACGCCCCTGCGACATTTTGTTTGTCCACCGCGACGCCGAAAACCAGGCTCCAGCCCTGCGGTACAAGGAGATTCAACTTGCGAATCAGACCGATATCGACCACGTCTGCGTTGTCCCAATCCGGATGCAGGAAGCGTGGCTGCTGCACAACGAGGCGGCCCTACGGGAAGCGGCGGGAAGGCCATCTGGAAAGGAGCCGTTGAACTTGCCTCGTGCCTCGGCATGGGAGCACGTGCCGGATCCCAAGAAGATCCTGCATGAGGCGCTTATCGCTGCCAGCGGCGCCACCGGTAGACGTGCCAAGAACTTCAGACCGGCCCAAGCGGCCCATCGGCTCGCGGAACTCGTCGACGACTGGTCTCCCCTACGCCAGCTTACGGCCTTTCGGCAGCTTGAGGCCGACACACAGGCTGCCCTCTCCAAGCTAGGGGCACCCTGACTGCTACACCTACCCATAGGAAAGCCATCCTCATCCGCCAAACCGGCGGGCCGGAAGTTCCCCAGGTCGACACCGTCGATCGCACAGACCCCGCCGGCCGATCACAAGCCTTGTTTTCAATAGAATCAACATGTTGCAAGGCCTCCCCCAAACCCCCATGCTATGGTCTTACCGCTATGACCGATCAACACGACTTCACGGAACGCAATCGCGAGAACGGTCGCGGTAGGGATGCCAGTTACCCGGCACCCCCCGCACAGATCCGTACGTGCGG
>CAYLPH010000070.1:39133-40535 GCA_964385495.1 uncultured Candidatus Solibacter sp. | reverse complement strand
AGGGCAAAGGCGGCGCGCGCCGCATCGACATAGCCTTTCGGGAACGATAGATCCTCGACGTACATGCGCTGCGGCGTCCCCGCGTGCCCGTTGTAGCGGATGCCGGCGACGATCGTCGGCCCCGGCGCATGGGCCCGCCACGGCGAGTTCGGATGATTGCCGAAGCCCAGCACCTCCGCCCGCGTATCGCCGTTATAGGCAAGCCCGAAGAAGTCGCCATTGCCGCTGAAGTTCGAGCCTACACGCGGCGACACGCTCAGCCCGTGCATCTCGGACCGCATCAGGATCTCGGTGGAATTGATCGATCCGGCGGCCAGAATCACATTGTCCGCGGTGAGAGTGAACGCCTCGCTGACCAACTCCGAGGTGTAGTGCCGCCCGTGGATGCGCCAGCCGTTGCCCACCTTCTCCACCCATTCCACCTTGGTCTGGGTGAAGATCCGCGCCCCTGCATTCGCCGCCATTGGCAGGTAGTTCATGTAGAGCGTATTCTTCGCGCCGACATTGCACCCGGTGACGCAATCGCCGCAGTCAATACAGGGGCGCTGCTCCACGCCATGGGCGTTCCTGCCGTCGATGTCGAAATTGACGGCCAGGTTCAGCGGAACGGCCCGCGTGCCGAGTTGCTGCGCGCGAGCGTCCAGCCGCTGCACCTTCGCCAGTTGGCTAGCCCGCGGGTGCGCCTTGGCAGCCAGCACACCGATCGCGTCCTGGTAGAACGGCGTCAGCGACGCCAGATTCAGGGACGCGGGCCACCCGGACAGCCGGAAGACATCCTCTTCGGGAACGATAGCCACGTTCGCATTCACTAAGGAAGTGCCGCCCAATCCGGAGCCCTTTATCACGGAAATATCGGGGTAATTAAGGATTTCGTATAGTCCCAGCGGATTGGCGGCGTTGCGCTGGTTCCGCACCAGCCCATCGAATGTATCGGGGAACGTACCGACTGGCCACTCGCGGCCCCGCTCCAGGATGCATACCGACGGCTTGGGATGCAGATCCGCCATGGCGATGCGGGCGGCGGTGATGGCTCCGCCGTAGCCGGAACCCACAACGGCGAAACTGTAATGTTGAGCACGAGAAGCCCAGGGTCGCGAAAGCATACACTTCCCTTCTTTACACCTTGTGGCGTGAAACCAATACTCCGCTAAATTAAATGCGAAAAATGGATGAAAGGCAAGGAGGAATCGCTTGTGCGATGCCTCCCCGCCAGCAATGGGGGAACGCGCGGTACATCCGGCTCCAGCCAGCCGGTGGACGTGGCGGCCGGTGGCGGCGGCGCGGCATGTTCCTCAGGTTTGTTCGGCAAAGGGGGAACCCGCGGTACATCCGGCTCCGGCCGGCCGTTGGACGTGGCGGCCGGTGGCGGCGGCGCGGCATGTTCCTCAGGTTTGTTCGGCAA
>CAYLPH010000070.1:0-39033 GCA_964385495.1 uncultured Candidatus Solibacter sp. | reverse complement strand
AGGGGGAACCCGCGGTACATCGGGGGTGGCAAAGGCAGGCATCGGCTCCGGCTCCGGTTCCGGCTCGGCGGGGGCGAGCGGAAACAACTTGCGGATCTGTACAAGGTTGGCGAGGGCGCGGTCGTAGGCGCGCATGGCCCGCGTGTCGTAGCGGTGCAGCGAGTCGATTTCGGCGCGGCTCTCCTTGAGGGCGAGATAGGCGATTTCCTGAAGGCCAGGCTCGCCGTAGTGGTCTTCGGCGATGGCTTCGGCATCGGCGCGGGAGCAGTTGAGGACGGCGGTATCCATGCAACCGGCGCGGCGCATGCGCCAGGTGGCCTCGGCCATGCGGTGAACGAGTTCCTCTTCGACCTCGTTACGGGGATCGAAGAGATTGAGGTGGGCCTGGAGAAGTTCGTCGTAGGCCTGGGGCATTTCGTCATCGAGGACGATGTGCTTGTGGCTGGCTAAGCCATGCTTGATGGCATTTCGGGAGACGCGCTCCTTGCCGGCGGCGGAAGTGGGGCCCTGGGACTTGGCCCCGTTGCGGCGCGAAATCTCAGCGCGTTGTTCGGGTGTCAGCGGACGATTGCTGCGAGGCATGCCTCAAGAGTAAAGAGGGGGACGGAAGGACTGAGGCGGAAGTGATTGAGAAGAAAGGAAGAAGTTTAATTTGAATGGGTTGAGGCACTGCACAAAATCCGACACCCCTCGGGAGCGAGAGCGCTACACTACCTCGGGGTAACGATTTTGCGAGGCTCCGCTCAAAACCTCAGTTTCAGCGCCATTTGGACGCTGCGGGGTTCGCCGGGGCCGATCCCAGGGGCACTTCCGCCGTGCCGCGTGTTGGTGATGATGCCAAAGGAGGTTGCCGCCGTCAGGGAGGCGCCCGGATTGGCGTAGTTGGCGCGGTTTGTCAGATTGAATATCTCGAAGCGGAACTGGAGCGACATACGTTCGGTGACGGCGGTGGTCTTGTTCAGGGAGAAATCGATCGCGGCGAAGGACGGGCCGGAGAGGGCGTTGCGCCCGATGTTGCCGAAGGCGCCGCTGGTGGGCAGGGCGAAGGCGGAGGGATTGAAGAAGCGAACGGTGGCGGGATTTGAGGCCGGGGAGACGTTAGCGAACGGGTCGCCGGCGATGTCCACACGATCCATTCCGTCGAAGCTATTACTGACGTTGGTTCCGGCGCGGAGGTCGATGGGCAGACCGGTATGGGCGGTCGCGAAGGTTGCCAGTTCCCATCCGCTTCCCAGACGGCGGCCCAGAGCGGCCAGGGCGGGCGCCTGGTAGGTCAGGCCGGTGACGAAAACATGGGTGGCGTCAAAGTCCGAGCGCCCACGCTCACGGCGCAGATTGTAGCTGTCGGCGGGGAGGATGAATCTTGCGTCCGAAGCCAGATCGATGGATTTCGACCAGGTATAGGCGACTCTTCCGGTCAGGCCACGCCAGCCGGTTACGTTGAGCATGGTTTGCAGCGAGTGGTACGACGATTTGCCTACGGTTTGCAACTCGTTGATCGCACCGAGGTCCGGATAACGGGCAGCGAAGGGGCGCCGTTGTTGCAGGCCGCCGGGGCCGGCAACAGGCGCGTTGCTATTGCGGGTTAGGGGAAGCTTGCGTCCCGCACCGCCGACGTAGGCCGCTTGGAGACTTGCGCGGGCGCCCACCTGACGCTGGACGGTGAGGTGATAGTTCTGCACGTACGGCAAGGCAAGATCCTGGCTAACCGAGTAGGCCCCGAAGGGCGGGAGCGGGTTGACGCCGCCGAAGACCGGCTGGTTCGGCACCAAGGTAAACGCGCTTCGGGTGAGCGTGAAAACCGGTTGCGGGCCGCCTGGATTGGCATTGACGCCCGACGCGCCGCCGTTCGCGAGACCATTGGAGAGGAAATAGGTGATATGGAACAGGTCGTAGTAGATCCCGTAACCGCCGCGAACGACCCAGCGGCTGCGGCGGGGGGACCAGGCAAATCCAGCACGGGGAGCAAAGTTATTCCAGTCGCGGGGATAGAGGCGGTCCAGGCCTGGCGCGCCAGCGGCTACGATACCGCGTTCGGGAAGGAACGTCGAGAGCGGCTGGCGGGTGTCCTTAAGTGGCGCGACATAGGTGTACCGCGCCCCGAAGTTGAGACTGAGGGAAGGCGCCACCTGCCACTGGTCGTGCAGGAACGCGTCGTAGCCCGGCTGGCGCAAGTCCCGCTGTAAATCGCCGCGCACGATGCGGGCGCCGTTGTTGGTACTGACGAAACCGCCGAGCAGGTCGGCGAGAACGCGATCGTTCTGCGGGAAGGTTTGCCCGAGCGCGACTTCCGCGGCCGACCCTCGCGCCCAGGGTCCGGAGGAGCCGTCGAAGACGAAGGTTCCGCGTTTGTTGATTTCGTTAAAGACGTCGAGACGCGCGCGGCGGATCTCAGCGCCGAGTTTCCAGTGGTGGGCCCCGCGCTGCCAGGACACGGTGTCCGCCAAGTGCCAGGTGGTGTCGACGCGGCCCTGCGGCTGCGTCGGGCCGATACCCGCGAACCCGGCAACGTTGATGGTTGGGGCTCCCCGGAGGGACGGCTCGGAAACGCCTGTATTCAACCCCAGCGCGACGGGGTCGGCGGTACGGTCGTTGTCGTTGAACGTGGGCGCGTAATAGTTCGCGGCGGCGACGAATTGATTCAGAAGGCGCGGGGAGAGAACCGAGTTCAACACGAGCACGGCGTTATGGAGCCGGTTGGTGGCGACCTGGAAGTATTCGCGGTATGGCGAGCCGCTGAACGCCGTTTGCACGCCATCCCCGATGAGGTAACGGCCAGAGAGTTGGTGCTTCCGGCTCACGGCATGGTCGATTTTGAGGACCCCGTTGTCGTTGGCGTAATCGTTATCGTCGTTGCTGAACAAATTGTTCGCGGTGGCCGGCAGGTTCCCGCCGCTGGCAGGCCAAAGGCCGAGCAGGTTCGCCGATACGGGATTCTGCCTCATGCCAAATGCCTGAAGAACGGCCCGGCCGCGCTGCAGCCAGGCTTCGGACGGCGCCGTGGCAAACAGCGCATTTCCTACTTTGATCCGCTGTCCCTCCCAGGCGCTGAAGAAGAACGTCCGATTGCGGCGGAGCGGGCCTCCCAACGAGAGTCCGTACTGGTTATTGCGGATCTTGCGCTTCGCGCTGCCCTGGGGCGCGAAAGGAGAGTTCGCCGCGAGCGCCTCATTGCGGTTGAAATAGAAGACGCTGCCGTGGAAGCCGTTGGAGCCGCTCTTGATGGCCAGGTTCACCTGAGCGCCGCTGTTCCTTCCCTGTTCGCTGTTGCCAATCGAGGCGAGGGAAAACTGGTCGATCGCCTCGACGGGAACCAACGAGTTGGGCACGGCGGAGACGCCGCCCTGATTGGCGGCCGAGGCATTCTGCCACGCGTCGTTGTTATCGGCGCCATCGATTTGAAAGTTGTTGCTCCGTCCGCGGTTCCCGTTGACCGCGTAGAACGACGATCCTTGCAGGACGACTCCGGGAGACAACCGCAGCAGACGAAGAAAATCGCGCCCGTTGAGCGGAAGCTGATCGACCTGCGTGTTTTGGATATCGATGTTTCGGCTGCTGTTCGTCAGATCGAGCGGCTCCAAGGTGTCCGGCACCAGCAGGACCGTCCGGCCCGAGGCGATTTGCGTCCGCAGACGGATGCCGGAGACAACCGAAACAGCCACTTTGATGCTGGCCATTTCGATGGGGTCGAATCCGGCGCAGGACGCCGTCAACGTGTACTCGGCGGCCGGAAGTTCGGGAAAGGCGAAGTCTCCGCTTCCGGTGGTCTCGGTCGACCGCATGAAGCTATTGGCCGGGCCGGTAACCGTGACAGTGCAGCCGGGAACGGCCGCCCCGGACGGGTCTTCCACCCGCCCCGCCACTCCGCCGCGAAAGGTCTGGCTCCACGCTGCCATGGTTAAGAAAGCTATCCAAAGGACACGGCACATCTGCGTTCGTCTCTCCCCTGTTCAAAAGGTCCAGACTAGATGGAGGCGTGGATTTTCCCGAGGGGATTCGAGCCGGAGGATATCGCAGGGCCGTGAGCGGGTGGGTTTCGGGAATGGGCGGGGCGAACCTCGGGGCCGCGGTTACGGGTCGACCCCATAGCCATGTAACGGTCACGACATGAGTATTTCAATCGCACGAAGCGGAGGTCCTGCGCGAGATACAGTCTTTTGTTCGAGGCCTCCCCAGCCGCTAGAGACCAGTGGCGCGGCAGTCGCGTCAACCGCGCCGCGCGGCTTCGATGGCGGCGATATCGATCTTCGTCATCGTCATCATGGCCTGAAAGGCGCGTTGGGCTTCTTCCCCACCGGCGGCCATCGCATCAGTCAGCGCGCGCGGGGTGATCTGCCAGTTTAGTCCCCAACGGTCCTTGCACCAGCCGCAAGCGCTCTCTTTGCCGCCGTTGCCGACGATGGCGTTCCAGTAGCGGTCGGTCTCTTCCTGGGACTCGGTGGCGATTTGGAAGGAGAAGGCCTCGGTCTGGGGAAACATGGGGCCGCCGTTGAGACCCATACAGGGGATGCCGGCGACGGTGAAATGGACCGTAAGGACATCGCCCTCCTTCCCGCCGGGGAAATCGCCGGGGGCGTGATGAACAGCGGTGACTTCGCTATCGGGGAAGGTGGCGGCGTAGAAACGGGCGGCGTCATGCGCGTCTTTGTCGAACCAGAGGCAAATGGTGTTCTTGGGTGTCATAGGGTGATGGGGCGGCCGGGGCGGCTGCCTTTGTGAATATAGCGCTGCGCGGGGGAGGGGGCAGGCGCCGCGAGGTGTGTGTGCGGTGCATTGCAACTGAGCCCGCGCGCCGAGCGGGGTCCGGGGGGCGGGAAGCCCATAAGGGAGTCAGGGGCGGCGAGACAAGTACTGCGATTTTGAACGTTGCAAGCGCTTGCGGGCCGCTTGGATTGGCATTGCGTTGATTACGAGTCAATCCGTAGCAGGTTATACTCATGGCATGAGTAAGCGACTGCAGGTACTGATGCCCGAGCGGGAACTGCTGGAGGTTCAGATGATTGCCCAGCGTGACCGGATGAGCGTCGGCGAGTGGGTGCGTCGAACGTTACGGGAAGCCTGCCGGCAGAAATCCTTACGTGATCCGGGTATTAAACTGCGAGCGATCCGGCGCGCTTCTGAATTCTCATTTCCTACCGCGGATATCGACCAGATGCTTAGCGAGATTGATCGGGGCTACAAGCCTTGATCTTTATAGACTCGAATGTCCCGATGTACATCATCGGAGCGGCCCACCCGCACAAGCACGATGCCCGAATCCTGCTGGAGCGCCTGATATCGGAGGGGAACCGTTTAGTGACGGATGCCGAGGTGCTTCAGGAGATCATTCACCGCTACACCGCCATCGGGCGGAGAGAGGCGATTGGAGCGGCGTTCGAAGTCTTGCTCGAGATCGTAGATGAGGTGCTGCCCATCGAGAAGGCGGACGTTGTGCGGGCCGGTGAAATTGTACAAAGCCGGGCGTTGCTGTCAGCGCGCGACAGCCTGCACATTGCCGTGATGGAGCGCTATGGGATCGTGTCCCTGCTCAGTTTCGACGCGGATTATGACCGCTGGCCGGGACTAAGCAGAATCTGCAAGGCCTGAGAGCCAGCTCAGTCCCCAGCCGGTCCTTGCACCAGTTGAAGGCGCTCCGTTTGCCGGCAATGGCGTTCCCGTCGCGGCTGGTTTCTTCCTGGGCATCGTTGACGATCCGCGGGAGATGCCCGCGATGGTCAAAAAGGACGCTGGCCGGCCCAGTTGCCAGGCGGGTCGTAGTTGCAGACCCAGATTTGCCGGTTACCGCGTCTGGCGATGCCGCAGCCCACCTTTTGCGTTCGGCGCCAGACGAGTTGGGTGTAATGACCGCAGACGGCTCCTTTGCGGCAGGTGTTGCGGGAGGCATTGTAGTCCTTGCGCTCGGCGGCCCAGGCGGCGACAAGGTCGTGGGCGGATAGGATTTCGGGTTGGTGAACGGGCTGCGCTGCTGATTGGGTTGCCAGGAGGAGCAGGGTGCACAGAGCGCGACGTGGACGTCGCGTGCAGATGTGGACGTCTGCCCTACTTTGAGTTTTGTGGAGCAAGTTTGTCGGCCAGTTGTTCGATTTGCGTTAGGGTTGTGTCGTAGGCGCGCGGGGCGTGCATGTCCAGGCGGCGGCCTTGCGGATCGATGAGCCAGTTCTGGGGGAAGGCAATCGGCGGGAAGAATTTCTCGGCGATGGCGGCGCCGTGCAGGACCGGGAAGGTGTACTTGTAGTCGCGGATAAACTCGCGCGCCAAGGCTTCGTGGAGGTCGGCGGAGATGGTGAGAACGACGCGGTCCGTGCGGTCTTTCCAGCGTTCGTGCAACTGCTGGAGGCCGGGCATCTCGGCGCGGCAGGGACTGCACCAAGTGGTCCAGACATTGACGTAGGCCACCTTGCCTTTGAGGTCGGCCAAGCGCCAGGTTCTGCCGGACAAGTCCTTGGCTTCGAAGCCGGCGACCGGGAAACGCTCGCCGTGCTCGGGGTTGGACGGAAGCAGTTCGGCGACGGGGCTGGGCGTTAGGCCGGCCAGTTTGGCGAGTTCCAGATAGGTGGAGTGATCGCGTCGCCACATGGCGGCGGATTGGGCGGCATCGTTGGCGGGCTTGGACTGTTCCAGGGTACGCCGGAAGTCGGCCAGCATGGCGTTCGCTTTCTCCGTCTCTCCCGTGGCAAGGGCGTGGCGAAGGCGGACTTCGCGGGCGCGGCTGTGGGTCATGGCGATGGTGTCCATGAGGCCGCCTCCCGGCCGGTTGGGGATGGCATCGCTGTCGCGGCGATGCTTTTCCTGGTACTCGACCTCTTCCAACCCCTGCTGGACGAGGGCGGGCACGCGATCGAGACGCACCTTGCGTTTGGCGTAGACCTCGGCGATGAGCATTTGCACGGGAGGCCAACTGGAGCCCTGGTCGGGATAGCGCTCCTGGAGGCGCAGCGCGAGATCGGCGAGCCGTTCGACCTCGGCGTTCTCGATCTTTCCGTTGGGGTCGTACAGGATGCGATGGATAGAGAAGCGGGTGAAAGGTTGCCCGTCAAAGCGTTGGAGGCGGTCGCGGAGGGCGGCCTCCTCGGCGGCACGCCAGCGCTCGTACTCTTCGCGGGGAGCGCCCTGGGGCGGTTGGGAACGATTGCGCTCTTCGTCGATCCACCACGCCAACTGGCCCTTGGGAGCATTGCGGACGATCTCCTCGCGGAGCGGTTCCAGCAATGCGGGGTTCTTCAGCATCTGCTCGTAGCCGAGGCGCAGGACGGTGTACCAATCGGCGGAGTGATAGAGCTTGAGGGCGCGGATGGCGGCCAGATCGGAGCGCACGGTCCTTTGGAATTCGGCTTCCCCGGACGCGGCGGCAGCGGCCTTTTCCCAGGGCCATGCGGCGCGGAAGAGGAGAAGATCGGCTTCGGCGATCGTGCCGCGCTTCTTGGATTGGAGTAGGGACCGGAGATCCTGCACGTGGCGCGAGAGCTTTTCGGCATCGCGCACGAGATCGAGGAGGAGGAAGGCGCGCGGGTTGTCGGGACAGAGGCGGCGGAACTCTTCGAGATGCGTGGCGCCAAAGGCCGGGTCGCGGCCGATGGGGTTGGCGGCCCATTCGGCGGCCGTCAGCCGCACCCAAGGGGAATTGGGCGCGGTCTGTAAAAGGCGATCCAGGATGTCGCGCGAGCGTTTGCGATGAAAGCTGCCGATCAGCCGGGCTTCGAGCAATTCGCCAAGGACGCGATCGGGGAGGCGGCGGTAGAACGCGAGGGCGCGGTCCCACTCGCGACCGATGTGGAAGTGACGGCGGATGGCATCCTGCACGAGGAACTGCAGGGGCCAGTTATCGGGATGGCGTTCGGCGAGGGCGCGGCGGGGGGCGATGCGCTCCTCCCACGAAAGGGACAGGTCGTTGAGGGAAGGGAGAGCCGCGACAGCCTTTTCGGCGGGCGCGGATAGGGAACACTGCGTTCGGGTGGACTGCGCTGGAGCGAGAACAGCAGCCGCCGCCAGCAGGAGAACCAAATGCATAGCCGCCTCCTGGCGGTATTTTATAACGGCGGCGGCCCGCGTGCCTGGTAGTAGATTGTGGTTATTGCGGGCAGCCGGTTGACGGGATAGACTTTCGGGGCATGTACGCCGGATGGCTGGTGGTGGCCGCGGCCTTCTGCGGCGTGATGGTGAGTTTCGGATCGCTGCTGGTATTCACGTTCAGTATCTTCGTGAAGCCGTTGAGCGCGGAGTTCGGCTGGAGCCGGGAGAGCATTTCCAATGCCTTCGGGATCGCGGCGATGACGGTAGCGGCGAGTTCCCCCGTGCTGGGCCGGCTGTTGGACCGCTACGGGCCGAGACGTGTCGTGCTGCCGTGCATGGTAGTTTTCGGACTGGCGTTCGGCTCGTTATCGTGGTTGACACCGAGCCTGGCGCATCTCTATCTGACGTTCTTCGCGATTGGGGTGGTGGGGAACGGGACCACGCAGATGGGCTATTCGCGGGCGGTCTCGAGTTGGTTCGAGGAGAGGCGGGGGCTGGCGCTTGCGGTGGTGGTGGCGGGAGCAGGCACGGGATCCATCGTGTTGCCGCCGCTGGCGCAATGGCTGATCGGCGCGTACGGCTGGCGCGCGGCATACCAGGCGTTGGGCGCGGCGGTGCTGCTGGTGGGGCTGCCGCTGAGCGTGCTTTACCTGCGCGAGCGGCCGAGGGAAGGCGGGGCGCCTCGCGCGTTGGAGGGCAGTTCGGTAAGAGAAGGACTGCGATCCAAGGCGTTCTGGCTGCTGGTGGCGACGCTGATGCTGACATCGATCGCGGTGAACGGAGCCATCGCGCATCTGTCTCCGCTGTTGACGGACCGCGGGCTGAGCGCGGGGAGCGCCGCCTTGGCGCTGTCGGTGCTGGGGGTGGCGAGCCTGACGGGACGGTTGGTGACGGGTCTGTTGCTGGACCGCTACTTTGGGCCGCGGGTCTCGTTCGTGCTGCTGTTAGGGGTGACGGCGGGACTCTTTTTGTTGGGGCAAGCGAGTGGGCTGGGTTCGGCGTTGGTAGCCACGGCGCTGATTGGGTTGGGGCTTGGGGGCGAGGCGGATGTGACTCCCTATCTGCTGACGCGTTATTTCGGGCTGCGGATGTTCTCGACGCTGTATGGGTTGACGTGGACGGCCTACGCGATTGCGGGAGCGGTGGGGCCGGTGGGACTGGGGAGGTTCTTCGATCAGACGCGCGGGTACGGATCGGCGCTGCCGGTTCTGGCGGCGATGACACTGGTTTCGGCGCTGTTGACGTTGTTGTTGCCGGCGTATCCGGGGGATGAGCGGGCGGCGCGGGAAGGGAGTTGAGGGCTGGTGTATCGAGGAACAAGTGGCGGCTCGGCGGCGTATCCTGTTTATGCATTCACGCCGCGTCCAAGGGCCCACCCGATTCTTTCTATTGTTCGTCCTGGCCCTTTGCTGTCCACTGGCGCGGGCGCAGGATCCCGCGGGGATCAAGTCGCAAGCGGAGTTGGAGGCAGTGCTGGCGGCGCTGGATGCGGATCTGTTTGCGGCGTTCAACAACTGCGATGTAGAGAAGTTCCGCACGTTCTTTGAAAAGGATGTGGAGTTCTACCATGATCAGGCGGGCCCGAGCCATGGGTTGGAGACGGTGGTGGGCAACCTGAAGAAGAACATCTGCGGTGGCGATGTCAGGCGGGAAGTGGTGGCCGGCAGTTTGGAAGCTCACCGGATGAAGGGATTTGGCGCAGTGCAGATTGGGGTACACCGGTTTTATCACCCGAAGTCGAAGGAGGCGCCGGGCGAGGCGAGGTTTATGCATTTGTGGCGGTATCAGGATGGGGGTTGGAAGATCACGCGAGTGATTAGCTTTGATCATCGCGCGGCGAAGTAGGCGGCCTATTCGTTGGGCCGGTTAACAGCCTCCGCCAAGCTTTCGCCACTCATCACTCACGAGCGCCGGCGCGCAAGCGCGAGCACTTTTGGCCTTGCTCCCTGCGGGAGGTTGAAATCCAAACCCCGGCGGAAAATCTCAGGCATGTAGTACTGTCCTTCGTCCGCAACAATAACACCGTTGGCCTCTAGTAAGCTAATCTGTTCGGGGTTAAGCCCAGCGGCATCCCGATCGAAAGGAACAGATCGCTTCTCCGGCGGCAGGCTTCGAAGGTGGTTCAGCACCACGCCCAGGGGGGGATTCTCCTGAAGAATCTCGGAAATTTTCTCCCGGCTGCAGTCGGCAACTGCTAAGCGAATTCCGCTGGGCACAAGGATTCGATCGGTTCTGCCTTCGGGATTTGCCATCGAGTGTTTTGCCGCGAGATAGAGAAAACGGACCAGATCTCTTGCCTGGATTTGCCCGCGGAAGTCTGATAGAGCCGCAATGACCCATTCGGCTGAGCGGGCTTCTCGGGACCGGTCGGGGCCGAGTTTCCGGCCCCAGAGCGGAAGGAGAAACTCGATCAACTTAGACTCGGCCATCTCGGCAATAGGGGTGGCGGTGTCCGGCTGCTCCATGCACCGAGCCTCCCTGCACACCCAGAGCACCAGCCGAAGCGCCTCAACGCGATCCCAGCGTAGCGCGTAAGGTTCATAGCGCGCCATCAGTTGGCCCGCGTTTTGCTTAACCGCATTCAGCACCATGTCCCGGCGCACAAAGACAACTAAGCCTAAGGGCCGCTCCGGTTGCTGTGCCAACCAAGCCGGGACTTCCTGAAGCAGCGACCGAAGGGAGGTCTGTTCCCGTGTGTCGGAAGGAAGATTTTGGAAGAGGTCTTCGAGACCGTCAACCACGCAGACGAGGGGATGCCCTCTTTGCCGGAGGCTCTCGACGAACGCACGGCCTCCGTTGGTTTCCAGTTTGAATCCAGCGGCCAGCGCGAAGATGTTCAGCCACTCCTCTCGCCATTGGCCCTCATGTAGATTGCTGTTTAGAGACTTGCGAATTCGATCGCGTATGTCGGCATCCGGCGCGACATCAGTCTCACCCAACTGCGTGGCGACGCGCTTCTTAGCGTCGCCGACGGACTGAGCAGCCGCCTCGCGCAGATTGAGCGAGCCCAGCACCGGTGCTACGGCGGCGGCTATCGAGCCTTGGCCGGCGTTGGCATCCTGCAAAAATTCAGCCCAATTCTGGCGTCGCACCAACTGCAGGAAGGTGTAGGTCTTCCCTGCACCCTTCGCGCCAACGACGATAGCTATGGGAACTTGCGACCGGTGGTCTGCAGCCAGCTTACGAAGAGGCGACGTAGCCAGGAAATCCCCCGTCCCACTACTTTCCGCGAAAACAAGCTGCCGTGCCGCTTCCTGGAGCTTCTGCCGGGCGCCTATCGCAGGCTCACCCACGCCAACATCGGATGTAGCGGCAACCAAGTCCCCAATATAGTCCTCGACGGTCTCCAGGGCTCGGCTGCGATTTAGAGCGGCTATGACATCGTCCCAGGACTTCGGACCGATCATCAGCGCAGGATCGAAATATGTTGGGCCTTTCAGCAAGGCGGCCGCGTCACGAACGCCGTCCGTGTTCTCAGGGGTACGTATGGTTCGCAAGAGACTCGCGTAAAGGCTCTCTTCGACCTTGCGGAAACTGCCCGTTGGCAGTTGATCGGGGGGGACCTGATTGAGTATAACGTTCGGAGCGGGATCATCATCGCGTTGCGATGGCGCACGCTCGGCCAGCAGTTCAAGAACCGCTAGGGTTCCATGGATCGCTTGGCCGCTTAAGGTCGATACGAGGATTCGCTGAATCCGCGGGTCGAGCAGCAATCCGGCCGATAATTCAGAGAACCCGGCACGAAGATCAACGACAATGATGTCGGCACCGAGTGCCCTGCCGAGGTCAGACAGAAGCTTGGTGAGAATGAACGGGTCGGCATGACCACCCACCAGATGTTCCGGCCGAATCTCCAGCGCGGCAAGGCTCTGCGCCGGGCGAAATGCGGGAACGACATACACGCCGTCGACGAGAGCGGATCTTAACTGCTTGGCCGCAAGGGACACCGTGTTGGTCAGGTCCTCGGATGTGTCGCCGTGCGCAAGAGCGAGGAGATCCGCAAAGGAAAGAGGCGGCGCAGGTAACCGCGTCTCCAACATCCACGTTATGCCTGGGGCCTCGAAATCGGCATCGACCAAAAGCGCGCGGCGACCGCGTTTCGCCGCAAGATTAGCAAGCGCCATGGCGTGCATGGTTCGGCCGACGCCACCCTTGAAAGAGTGGAATGCATAGATCCGCGGGCTGTCCACCGGGAGTGGGATAGGGCTCAACGTCTCGAAAATGCGCGATTGGATCATACCCGGACGGCTAAGGGTTGGCGTGGGCTGTTGCCCACCAAGGCCTGCCGCCGATTCCTCGATAACAATGGGTAAAGCCCGCGGGAATCCCGTAAGGCTCTCCAGATTGATGTAGGCTGCAGGGGCGGCACGCGCCACCCCCTCAGCTTCGAAGCGGGGATCGAACACGTCGCGCAGCCAGTTCAGCGCAGATTCACGCTGCCCAACTCCGATGAACACCGTTAACGAATCCCAATACGCGCGAAAGCCAAACAACCAAGTTGGCCAAGGCTGGACGCGGCGCAAGGATTCCACGAGGACATCCTGGACGTCAATCCAGGTATACAGCTTGGCCTCAGCTATCATCGCTGCTCCTCTTCCTCAGCCCAGTGGCAGAGGGTTTCCATCCAGCGATGCAGTTTCGATTCGTCGTCTGGCTCAATCGCAACACCATACCGCCACGCTTCATGCGCTGTACCCACCGCTATATGACTCCCATCCCGTTTGAGCAAGATTTGCGCGGGTACGTCCAACAGTTTGGCGGGCATCCTTAGCTCCTTTGCAATCGCGATTAGATCGTGTCCTCGCTCTTTGAGATAGGGCGCCATGGACGCCGTATTGGTTAACCCGCGGCGCCGCAGCAGCGCAGCCTTCAATCCACATTCCGCGGCATAGAAGTTAAGAAGAAGATCGGATGTGTCCGGTTCGTCCGTAGTACGCCGGTGTGCGCGAAAGGCTCGCCGCAGCTCTGAAATGCCCGCATGAAGCACTGATCGCTAGCTTACCGCAGGACTTGAGCCGTAAGAAAAGCACAAGGTATCCTCAAGTAGCCAAAGTCCGCACCATACGCCATGACGTCGCAAGGTCTTCCTCGGTGGTATGGATGTTCCCAATCGCCCATCGGATCACCAGCCGTCCGTTCAACACCGTCTGCGAGAAGAAGCCGGCGCCGCTCGCCTGCATGGCCGCCAGCAACTTCTCATTCGCCTCATCGGAGCCCTTCAACCGGAAGCAGACCAGCGACATGGTTGTTGGAGCGGCGATCTCGAACCGTTCATCCTGGGCGATCTCGGCGGCCAGCCGCTGCGCCATCTGGATATGGCTGCGGATAATCCCGCAAATATGGTCGCGGCCGAAATAGCGCATCACGAACCACAGCTTCAGCGCCCGAAAGCGGCTGCCCAGCGGGATACGGAAGTCCATGAAGTTGACCTGCCGCGGATCGTAGTTGGAGCGCAGATAGGCGGGCGTCATGGCCAGCGCGTCGCGGAACACATCGGGCCGCCGCGTATAGAGAACGCTGCAATCAATCGGCGTGAACAGCCACTTGTGCGGGTTGACGACGAAGGAATCGGCACGGTCGCAGCCATCGAGATAGTGCCGGTATTCGGGAACCAGGCCAACGTGGCCTCCATAGGCCGCGTCGACATGCAGCCAGAGCTTCTCCTGCTCGCAAATGGTGGCGATAGCCGGAACCGGATCAACGCTGGTCATCGAGGTAGTGCCAACCGTAGCGACCACGCAGAACGGGTGCAGACCGGCCGCACGGTCGGCGGTGATGGACGCTTGCAGGGCCGCCGGATCCATGCGGAATTCGGCGTCGGTGGCGATCTTGCGAACGTTGGCCTCCCCCACGCCCAAAGCAAGCGCGCCTTTTTCCACGGAGGAATGGGCGTGTTCGGAGCAGTAAAGGACATAGCCGGGCTGGGCGCCTTCGGCACGCTGGGCCGGGTGCGCCGCATGGCGGGCGGCGAGGATGGCATGCAAGGTACTGCTTGATGCCGTATCGTGGATGACGCCGAAGTTGGACTCCGGCAGGCCAAGCCATTCGCGCAGCCAGTTGAGCGTGACCTGTTCGAGTTCGGTGACGGCAGGCGAACTCTTCCAGAGCATGCCGTTCATGTTGAGCGTGGCGATGAGCGCCTCGGCCAGGATGCCGGGACCGGACGAACTCACCGAGAAGAAGGAATAGAACTTGGGGTGATTCCAGAGCGTGCTGGCGGGGACGATCAAGGATTCGAAGTCGCGCAGGATGGCTTCCATCGGTTCGCCTTGATCGGGCGCGTGGGCGGGAAGAGCGTCGATCAGTTCCCCGGGCTTGCGATCCGGCTGGATGGGATAGCGGCGGGGGTCGGCGAGGTAGTCGGCAATCCAATCGACAACACGATGTCCGGCCGCGCGGAAGTCTTCGGGCGACATATCCGGGGAGGGATGGGGCATCCCTTTATTATGGTCGGCGGCAGGTTACAGATAGGGGTACCAGGATGTAAACCATTCGCGGAATTCGGCGGCCTTGGCTTCCGTATCGGGCGAGTAAGGAATGGCGCGGGCGCCAACGGCGATGCCGCGGGTATCCAGCGCTTCGCGCACGCCATAGGGCCCGGGGAAGGCGTCGATGTGCGAGATGAACTCGTTCATCAGCGCTTCCAGGCGATCAAACTCGCCGGTATGGCCCTCTTTATGCGCGTTCCACAAAGCAACGCTCAGTTCGGGGACGGCACAGGCGCAGCCGGAAATGATGGCGTCGGCGCCGTGATCCAGGCCAGCGCGGGTGAGGTTGTCATTGCCAAGGATCAGACTGAATTCTTTCTGACGGCGCGTTTCGGCGAGCATCTCGAAGTACGGGGCGTTGCCGCTGGAGTCCTTGATGCCCGCCGCCTGGCTGCCGAGCAGCAGTTCGGCGGCAATCTCCCCGGGGATGCCGTTATTGAAGACAGGGATGTGATAGAGCAGCAGCGGGACCTCGCCTTCGAGTTCCTCCAGCACCGTGAGATAGAACTGGCGGATCTCGGCGCCGCCGTAGCGGAAGTAATAGGGCGGCTGCAGCATGATGGCCGCGGCACCGACACCAGCGGCGTGCTGCGCAAGGGTGAGAACGTCGGTGATGTTGGTATGGGTGACGTTGACGATCAGCGGGACGCGGCTGCGCTTAGCGGCCATGTGGGCCAGCTTCATGCGGTCTTCGACGAGGAAATGCTGAAACTCGCCGGTAGCGCCGAACAGCGCAATGCCGGCAACACCGCGCGCGCAAAGGAAGTCGATCACTTCCAGCGCGGCGGCATGATTGATCTGGAATACATCTTTACGGGAGGGAGTAATCGCGGCGGCGATCGGTCCGGAAATGGGCATGGGGGAACCGCTCTATTCTAGCGCTTCGTCGATCTCCAGGAGAAATCCGCGCTTGCCCACGTTGACTGCTTTGGTCGCGCCAAGCAGGGTCTCTTTGCCTTCGGCTTCATGGACGTGGCCGCAGAAGAAATACACGGGCTGGTGACGGTCGATAAACTCGCGGACGGCGCTGCTGCCGAAGTGGAGGCCTTCGCCGGCGCGGTCGAGGGCGGTGCCCTTGGGCGGGCAGTGGCAGACCAGGATCAGCGGCTTTAAGGCTGCGAAGGGCTGCAGCCGCTCGCCCAGTTCCGATTCGGTGTACTCGCCGGGCGTGTCGAACGGGGTGCGGTTGGAGTAGCCGAGAGCGGCGATGTGGTGGCCGCCCGCCAGCAGCGCGCGGCCGTGGAGGTTATTCAGGTTGTAGCGCTCGCAAAGGCGGGCGATGTCGCTCTCCGATTCGTGATTGCCGGGGATCACATGAACAGCGCCGGCGCGGCGGGCGAGGAGTTCGCCCACCTTATCCAGATTGCGGGCCCAACTCACCATGTCGCCGGCGGCGATGTAGTAGTCGGCCTCAATGTCCAGCAGCCGCTCCAGGGCACGCAGGTCGGAATGGATATCGGAGAAGACAAGCAGCCGCATGAGAGGGGCCTACGACTTGTCCATGAAGAAGTAGCAAATCATGTGGCAGATGATCATATGGCCGTCTTCGATGCGGCCCATATGCGGGTTGGCGACATGGATCTGGAGTTGCGCCATAGGGCCGAGTTGCCCGCCGTCGCGGCCTGTCAGAGCGATGGTTTTGCAGCCAATCGAGTTGGCATATTCGAAGGCGCGGAGGACATTGGGCGAGTTGCCGGAGCCGCTGATGCCCATGACCAGGTCGTTGGGGCGGGCGAAGTTCTTGAGCTGTTCGGCGAAGATGCAGTCGTAAGCGACGTCGTTGGAGTAGGCCGTGATGGTGGCGAGGTTGTCGGTAAGCGCGTTGATGCGGAAGCGGGTCGGCTTGTTGAAGCTGGCGCCTTTCACCATGTCGCAGACGAAGTGGGAAGCGGTGGAAGCCGAGCCGCCGTTGCCGAAGACGAAGATGTTGCGGCCGTCCTTGCGAGCTTCTTCAAACAACTGGATAGCCTGGTCAACCTTCGCGAGGTCGATGGTATCGAGGGCCTTCAGACAATCGGCCTTGTAGGCGGCGGTGAAACTCATCACGAAACTCCTTCTTGGGTTAAGGCTAACGCACCCCAGAGAACGGAATCATCTCCGAGGGTGGCGGGCACCACGTCGATACGGGCGCGCGACCAGGCGGTCATCTGGCGGGCCAGTTCCTGCCGCAAGGGCAGGAAGAGGGCATCGCCGGCCTTCGCCATGCCGCCGCCGATGACGATACGGGACGGGTTTAGCAGCATCAGGCAGGCCTTCAGACCGAGGGCGAGATCCACAACGTAGGTGCGGACGAAATCGGGGTCAGCCAGCAGGGCTTTGGCGGAGCGGCCATGATCGCGCTCCAGCCACAGACCGCAGCAGTGGCGTTCGAAACAACCGGCGGAGCCGCAGAGACAGGGCTTGCCGCCGGGGCGGATGGTGAGGTGGCCGATCTCGCCGGCATAGGAATCGGCGCCGCGCAGGACACGGCCGTTGGCGACGATGCCGCCGCCGATGCCGGTGGAGAGAGTCATGTAGAAGAGCGGATCGTGGCCCTGGCCCGCGCCATAGAGGCCTTCTCCGAGCGCGCCGGCGTTCGCATCGTTATCCATGACGGCGGGGATATCG
Source organism: uncultured Candidatus Solibacter sp. (assembly GCA_964385495.1). GTDB lineage: Bacteria > Acidobacteriota > Terriglobia > Bryobacterales > Bryobacteraceae > CADEFT01. Next base: position 21,928 of record CAYLPH010000070.1, on the reverse strand, counting down.
AAGGTGTGGCGCACCCATCCGATGAGGTCCGTGTTCTCCCAGCCGCCGACGTGGGTCGAGAGATAAACGCGCTGGTTGTGGAAGTCGACCGGGCCGCCGAAGCCGATGCCTGCGTTATGAAGGGGGACGTTCCAGGAGCGGACGGTCTCTTCGATGCGGGCGAGCATCCAATCGCGGCCGCCTTCCCGATCAGTGGCAGTGGAGACGCGCTCCCGCATTGCGCCATCGGCAAATAGAGCGACCGTGAACTTGGTGCCGCCGATGTCGATAGCGAGCGTGTTAGGCATGAAGGGCCTGGCGTAATTCACTGGGGCTGGCGGTGCCGGTGCCCTTCTTCATGATCGTAATGCTGGCGACGAGATTGCCGAACTGGATCGCGGTGACGGGATCTTTCGTGATGGCGTACGCCAGCGATGCGCCCGCGCTGAAGCTATCACCCGCGCCACAGATATCGACAGGGTTGGCGACGGGCGTCGTGGGCACCCAGGTTTCGCCATGTGCGTCGAGCAGCAGGGCGCCGCGATCGCCATGGGTGACGGGTAGAAACGGCGATTGGGTGATGTCCAGCAGATGCCGGTACTGGCGCGGCAAGCCGAGACGGTCGAGCGCGGCATTCGCCTCGTCTTCATTGGGTTTGACGATGACGTGGCGAAACTTCTCGGGGCGGCGGCGGGAGTCTACCCAGACGACCTTGCCGGGGTTTGCGGCAGCCTGCGCGTTGATGGCATCGCGCACCTTGCCTGTGACGACGCCGCCCTGGTGGGTTTCGGCCTGATCGGAGATCAGGATCACGTCGAAGTGGGGAATGGCTTCGTTTAGTCCCGCCACCAGTTGGGCCTCTTCAGCTTCGGGCAGCGGGGTGACGTTTATGTAGTCGACACGGGCCAGGTCTTCCTCACCCGTTTGCGCGTTGAGGAGCTTGGTGTAGGTGAAGGTGCAGAAGCGGGAAGAGCGTACGCAGCGGTCATGGGCGATGCCACGCCGGTCCAGGGCTTGGCGCAATTCCCAGCCATTGCCGTCTTCGCCGATGACACCTAGCACGGCTACCTCGCCGACACCGAGGGCAGCAAGGTTATTCGCAACCGTACCGGCGGCGCCCGGCGTGAGTTCGGAGGCGATGACGGCGGTGCGGGGGATGCCGGTCTCGCGGGAGGGCTCATTGAGGGCCGGATCGTAGCGGCACCAGCGGTCGAGACACACATCGCCGACTACGAGGGCGCGCAGTTTGGGAATGCCGGAGAGTATGGTCTCTAGTGCGTGCATGCCAGATACGCCCGCCGCAGCGCAGGCAGCGTCGCGCGATGATCTCCACAGAAATAGAAACTCTCCCCGCCATCGGCCACCGTGCGAACCAGAATCGTTTTATGCGGACGGAAGTAATACCCGGGATCCGACTTCGGCAATTCCTTGTGGATATCGCCGTGAATCGGCACCATATCAAACACGGCCGTGGCGAAATTGCGAATGGCGCGCCCTTCCTGATGAGCGACATTGCGAGCCATGGCCAGCGCCTTCAGATAAACCTCGGGGCCCATGATAGCCGACCCGAAGCTCAGCAGCACCCCACCTTCCAGCGACTCCACGGTCTTGGTAAAGATCAGGAAATCCCGGTAGCTGGCATCGCCCAGCGCCGCGCCGTCGCAATTGGGGTGTTCGTGAAGAATGTCGTAGCCGATACCCACGTGCGAAGTAACTGGCACCCCCAGACGCCATGCCGCCGCCAGGACACTCAGGTCGCGGTGGGGGAAGTCCGATTCCGCGATACGCTGTCCGATACCTTCGCCTAATCCCTGCCGTTCGGTGGAGGCATCGCGAATCCAATCATTGAGTTCGCCGGTCTCCTTCCAGAGGCCGAACTGGCCGCTGCGGATGTAACGCGCCACCGACTCCGTGGTCGCCCCAATGCGGGCGATTTCGTAATCGTGAATCACGCCCGCGCCGTTCATGGCGATATGGTTGATCGCCCCGCGCTCCAGCAGGTCTATAACGTGGCGATTGACACCGGCTCGCAGGACATGGGCGCCCATCAGCAGGATGCGGGCGGCGCCGCTGGCTTGGGCCTTATGCAGGTGCGCGGCGATGCCATCCAGATCGGGATGAGAGAAGGGCGGGGTCTCATCGTCCAGACCGAGCCAGCGCTCCAGTTGCAGGTCGTGCGTACGCTCGGCCAACGGCAGCACGGAGAGCCGCGAGCGGTCAAATAGCGGATAGCGGGAGGGCATGGCGGACCTTATTGGGGGAACAGCGTGGCGCGCAGCGTATCCAGCGGCAGATAGTTCGGCACGATGAAGTCGGCGCCGACGTTAACCAGGCGGTCGCGCTTCCACGTGTCGATCTCGAGGCATTCGGGCTCATGGGAAGCCACCCCCACCGCAATGCCGCCCACCTGCTTCACGTTCTCAATCTCGACGAAGCCATCGCCGAAGCCAAGGAACTCCTCGCCGCAGGCCTCGGCCTTGTCGATGATGCGCCTGATGAGAATGGCTTTGGAGAAGCTGGTGTAGTCGTCCTGAGCGCCCCAGCAGCCGCCATCGAAGTAGCGGGCGACATCCAGGAGTTTGGCTTCCGCGTTCATATCCGCATGGTCGGTACCGGAGGCCAGGTACATCTTCATGCCGCGGTCCTTGAGTTCTTCGAGCAGCGCACGGGAACCGGGCACCGTCCAGGAATCCGGGGCGACACGCCCGGCGCGCAGGTCTTCGACGCGGGTTTGGATCTTGCCCCAGAGCAACTCCAAATAGCGCTTCTTATAAAGCTTGGGATCGAGCGGAGTGCCGCCGCGGCGCTGCACATGCTCCGCCAGTTCGATCATCTGATAGATCGTGTCCTTGCCGGTAAGGCGGCCGACAAATTCCAGAACGATGTCGTGGAGTTCGGCTTCCGATTCGCCGGTCTTCAGTTCGGCAAGCACCTCTACCATCATCGGGACCATGATCTCCACCCATCCGGAGCGAATGGTGGAGAGGGTGCCGTCGAAGTCAAAGAGCGCAATCTTGGCGTGGGAGGCGTGGGCGCCCCGGCGGATAATTTCAATCATGGGGGAACCCTCAATTGTCTCACAGCGGCCGGCGGGGCCCTACCAGTAGTGCCACTTGCCGGTCGCCAGGACGTAGGCGGAGAGGATGCCGTTGGTGACGGCATGGGCGAGAATGCAATCTCCCAAGGAGCGGGTGCGCAGCATCCACCAGCCGTAAGCGATGCCGGCCAGGGCGCCGACTTCCCAATAAGGGCCGTGCTCCAGCGCGAACAGCACTACCGTGACCCAGAAAGCGCGCGCCTGGTAGGTGCCCAGGGGGATGGCTTCGAACTTAGGGTCGATGATCCAGCGCATCAGCCAGGAGCGCCAGAAGAGCTCTTCGATGATCGGGACGAGGATGGTGGCGCGTATGGTGCGGAAGACGAGCGCCACCATGGGCATCGAAGCATAGGGGAGTGCCCCGGCCGTCCCAGCTCCGACAATCGAATTGTTGAAAAGCCAGTGCTGGCGGTAGCCCGGGATAAGAGCGTCCGGAGCGATCCAGACGGCGAAGACAGCGATGCCCAGGGCGATGCTGCCGGCGGCGTTGCGGACCCGCAGATCAATGACCTTGCGCGATAGAAACCACAGCAGCAGGGTCAACAGGATGACCCGGACGGGGTACTCGATCTCGGGCCCGACACCCCATTTCCCCTCCATGGCAAGGAGGAAGAGGAACGCCAGGAACGGGGCGACGTAGGGAAGCGACGGGTTATTCAGGGGAGTGCTCCTGGGGCGCCGGGCGCTAGATGCGGGCCATCAACTCACGAATCTTGGCGGCGTCCTGCGCATTCGGACCGTTCTGCAGGGCCTTCTCGCATTCCTTCTTCGCCGCGAGTTTATCACCCTTCTGGGCCAGAGCGACAGCCAGGTGGTAGCGGTACTGCGGATTGCTTGGCTGCTTCTCGACGATCTCCTGGAAGATCTTGACGGCCTGTTCGCTGAGGTTCTTCTTCGTGTAAACCCAGCCTAACGTGTCGGCGATGTTGGGCTCATTGGGGAACTTGGCCTTGGCGCGCTGGGCGAAGGTGAGGGCCTGATCGAGGTCGCCGCCGGACTCGGCCATCCAGAAGGCGAGATTGTTGAGCGCGATGGGGTTGTCGGGCTCGATGCGCAGCACCTGCTCGTAGAGCGGGCGGGCTTCGTTGATGCGGCCCGAGCCTTCGTACATCAGCGCCAACCGGACATAAGCGATCGGGTCGTTGGGGTTCAGTTCCTTCGCCTTAAGGTATTCCGCCGCGGCGGCTTTCTGATCGCCCTTCAGGCGGAGGGCCTCAGCCAGGCGAATCTGGACGTCGAAGTTCTTCGGGCTGGCGTCCAGGAGCTTGCGGTACTCGCTCGAGGCCAAGTCGAACTTCTGGGCCCGCACCGCTACGTTCGCAAGCGCCAGGCGGTAGAAGGAGCGCTCCGGATTCATCTTAAGGTCGGACTCCAGCAGACTGATCGCTTCGTCGAACTTGGCCGTGGCGGCCATGGTTTCCACGCGTCCGATCAGGCCACGGGGATCGTTCGGGGCAGCTTTCTGCAGGCGGAGGAAGTTCTCCTGCGCTTCGGCGTACTTCTTTTCCTGGTGGTTCAGGATGCCCATCTGGAAGAGGGCGTCGGGGAAGTTGGGGTTGGCGGCAAGAACGGTGGTGAGTTCGGCGCGGGCGGTGGGCAGGTCACCTAGCCCGATGCGGCAGCTGGTACGGACCATGCGGGCGGTGACGTTATTGGGATCGTAGGCAAGGATGTCTTCGGCCGCCTGGAGCGCTTTCGTGAATTCCTTTTTGGCAAGATGCAATTGGGCCAGGGCGAGGCGGGCCGGCGTATAGTCGGTCCGGTACTTGATGGCTTCCTGGAACTGGATACGGCCCTGCTCCACATCGCCCTTGGCCACATAGGCGCGACCGAGGTTGTAACGGAGGACGAAGTTCTCCGGCGTGCGGATGATCACCGAGTTGAGTTCCTGGATGGCGCTGTTGACCTTGTCCTTGCCACCGTCCTGCAGCCATAGGGAGGCGCGCATCGCGATGGCGTCGGTATCCTGCGGGTGTTCCTTCAGGATATTGTTGACCATGTCCATGGCTTCCTGCTTGCGGCCGCGGGTGACCAGGGTGTCGACAAGCCGCTTCTGGTAGGAGGCGCGGGTGGCCTTATCGGGAGCGGTGCGAAGCCCCTCCTCATACTGCTGCACCGCCAGATCCACGGCCTTGGTACGGAAATAGAAATCACCCACCTGCGCCCGCCCCATCGGGAAATCCTTTGGATTATCGAGCACGCGCTTCAAGGTCTGCTCCATCTCGGGGCGGCGGTTGGTAAGGAAATAATGACCGGCGAGCTGGAGGATGTAGAAAACCTGTTTGGGGTTATTCTCGACCTTGGTGATGTAGATCTTGTCGGCCAGATCATTCTTCTGCTGGCCGATATAGCGCAGGTACAGCCAATCGTAGAGGGCGGCGAAGGACTTGTCTTTCTCGATGGCCTGGTAGGCGAGTTTCTCGGCCTCGGGGAAGCGGTCGTTAGTGGCCAGGGACTCAATCAGCGGAAGGATGATCTCCTTGGCGAAGGGCTTCACTTTCTGCGCCGCTTCGAACGCGGCCAGCGCCTCTTCCCTGTTCTTGTTGGCCAGGGCGACGTAACCCTTGATGCGGAGCACCAGGAAATCGTTGGGGTTCTTCGCGCCGATCTTGTCGCCGATGTTCTTCAACTCATCCAGCGCCTGCTTGGGATGCTTCGGGTCCTGCAGGTAGATGGCGAGATACAGGTCGGCGAGCTGGGTGGCGGCGTCGATATTGCCGGGCTGCAATTCCATGGCCCGCTGGAAGCTGCGAAGGGCGTCGGCGAAGCGGCCCAGGCGGTATTCGGACAGCGCGAGGCGGTAGTAGGCTTCGCCGTACTTCAAGTCCTTTTTGAGGGCGCTCCGATACATGATCGAAGCTTCTTTGAACTTACCCGCCTTGAAATACTCATTCCCGCGGTCGACGTAAGCCTTCTTAACCTTTTCGGGGTCGCGGCTGCAGGACACGGCCACCAGCAGCAGGGTGATGACGAGACACACCAGTCGATTCGCAAACATACAACGCAGCTCCTTACCAGAGACTATGATAATACGCCGGTGCGGTTCCGCTCAGAGGCGCATAGGTTCCATGCGTAAGGGCAACATTGGGGGCTTACCGTACCGTAACCCTCGGATCAAGCTCGCCTTTGGTTGGGCTGCTTACGCCGCCGATAGTAAGCGTAACATCCAGATCGTCGCCACGCATGCGGAAGCCGGGCACATACACCTGAATCTGGTACACCCCAACCAGCCCTGGGGCAAGCCCGGACCATTCCACCGCCATTTCCGACTGCGCCATGCGCGGGTCGCCGAAGTAGACCTTGATGGGATCGGTGAGGGCCCCCTCGGGAGCGGGGCGTCCGGCCACGGCCTGCGGCTTGGTAGCCCCAAGCCCGACAGCGTAGACCACCACCCGGTCGTCGCGATTGGCGGGATTCTCCTTCGTAACGGGACGGCCGTCTTCGTGAAAGATGGCGGCCTGTTTCGTTTGCGGGTCAACCACTACGGCCGGGGCGTACTTGGCAACGGTAACTTGAACGGGGAACAGACTGGCGGCGCGCCGTTCGATATTGCGAACTACCAGCGGATAGCGTCCGGCGGCGAGGGTCGTGGGGATCTGGGCGCGGATCTCGCCAGTGGCGGTGGCGGCGAGGGGAAGCGGCTGGTTGTTAAGCGTAACGCAGACACCGCCCAACAGGGTGGGAAATGGGGCGGAGGCGGATGTGGAGGAAGCGGCCAGCCCGCGGCCCTGGATAGCGACAAGGCTACCGGGCGCAATAGACGCCTTCAGATTGGCGGTATTCACCACGGGGGTAGGGGCGGCCAGCGTAGGCCGGTCGGCGGGAGACACGGCGGTGAGCGAAACAATGCTCAGACCGCTGGCGGTAAGCAGGTAGGCGGTATTGTCGGCGGCGTCAATCACCATGCTGCGCGCCCCCACGTTGACGCGCTGGTTTCCAGTCTGGATCGACACTGGGCCTTCCACGGTGGGGATCTGGCGAATGATGTTCCCGGTATTGGCGTCCGCCACCTCGAGGTTGGGAACATCGGTCGCGATGGCGTTGTTGCCCGCGCGGATCGGCTGCGTAAACCGGAGAAACTGCTGCTGGTTGATGGCGGCTACCGCGGACACCGGACGCACCTGAGCGGTTTGCTGTCCGCCAGGGCCGGGAATCGAGATGGCGCCGGCGGAGCCGATCGGCGTGAGGGCGGCGTTCAGAACGGTCCCGTTGACCAGGAAGTAGCGGCCGCCGGGTCCGGCCGAGACCGGGCCGAAGTAGCCTTGTATCGGGTTCGTGAAGACCTGGCGGCCCTGGACGAAATCGTCCGCGGCGGCGTCATAGAGGTAAGCGAAGCCGTTGCCGGCCAGCAGGATCGCGTAATCGCCGTTGGGGGTGACGGCCAGCGTGCGGGGAGCGGGAACCGTATCGGCGCCGATGACGTTGCTGCGCTCGCGGGGCACCAGTTCGTCGCCCACCACGCGCCACAGCGACCCGTTATTCATCACCACCAGCGGGCCGCGCTGGGTAACCACGATGTTCGCGGGGGAGACCAGAGCGGCGGTAGCGTTGAAGGGCAGCGGCGGAAACTTGATGCGACCGGTCACCTCGCCCGAAGCCAAATCGATCACGGAGATACTCTCGCCGCCGGTGTTGGCGACGTACAGCGTGCCGTTATCGGGAGACATGGCCAGCACCCGTGGCAATTGCCCAACCTTGATGGGATTCAGAAAGGTCTTCGCGCGGGTGTCGAACACTTCAATGCGGTTCAGCCCGGAGTTGGCGATGTACAGCCTCTGCCGGACCGCATCGAGGACGATGTCTTCCAACCCTTCGTTGGCGGAGATGCCGACGGGAAGCGGACGCACATCGGCCGCGAGTTCGGCGTTGCGGTTGTTCTGGTAAACGCGCAGGCGCGGAGGGATGTTGATGGCTTCCGGAGATTGGATGAGGAAGTCGTGGACGGGGGAGACGGTGCCCAGGGTACGGCTGTTGATCGCATTAAAAGCGACTTCCACCAGTGGGCCGTCGGCCGTGTTCGTGGTTCGCACCGTGGGGGCGGTCTGGGCGATGGCGTTGTTCTGCGGGCCGCCGCCAGGCTGGCCGGGCACTGGCGCGCCGGGCTGTACCGGAATGCCGGGAAGCACCGGGGGCAAGATGATGATAACCCCGCCACCCACCAAACCACCGCCGGGTCCGCCGACGCCGCCCAACCCGCCAGGTCCGGTGGGATTCAGCTGCAGAACCTGGGCATTGGCGGTGAACCGGCCGCGGCCGAGGTTCTGCAGCGGGAGTTGGACCCGGCGCTGCTCGGCGGTCACCCCGCACTGGTCATTGGCAAGTTGGACGGCGCTTTGCGGCAGGTCGACAATCGGGCTCTGGGTGGCAGCGCCCACCGGGATCGCGACAAAGCCGGATTCTGAGATGGCGTAGATGGTGGCGCCGTCGCTGGTGATAACCATCTTCCCCACCAGGTTTTCCGGCATCTGGTAGGCCAGGCGGATGAGCAGGTTATCCGGATCGTTGACCATCAATTGGCCAACGTTGGGGCGCGCCGCGGGCACCTGCACGGGGGCAATGTTGAAGGCGGAATAGATGGTGCCGCCGTCGGGGGAGAAGACGCTGCCGCCCTGGTTCTGCTGCAGGTTGAAGTTCGTGCCTGGCTGGATGGGGTAAGGGGCGTTGGCGAGGTTCTGCTGCGCCAGCACTTCCAGCGTTTCCGTGTCGATCAGGGTCAGGCCGGACATGAAGCGTTTGCCGTCCGGAGAGATGGTAAGAACGCTGGAGATGTTGTTGATTACGCGGCTGCGGACGATGGTGCCGGACGCGACCTCATAAACAAAGACTACCCGCTGCGTATTGCTGGGGATGTTGACGCCAATAATGTATGCGCCGTCGGGGGTAGCCGCGAGTTGGCTTCGATTGGCCAGGAAGGCCCGGCCGGCGGCAGGGGCGCCGGGGGGGATCTGCGGGGGCGGCACAACCACCACGACGCTATCGAAGGCGGCGCGCTCCGGATCGTAGACCAGCAGGGTGTTCTGGGAGTTGTTGGGGCCGGTACCGATCGTCGTGATGAGCACGCGGCCATCGTTACCGATCGCAATGCCTTCGGGGCGGGCGGGGACCGAGGGCCGGGTAGCCACGCGAAGCGCGTTCAAATCGACAATGTTGAGCGTGGCGGCGTTATGGCAGGCCACATACAGAAAGTTGCCGTCGGGGGACAGCGCGGCATCTAAGGGCAGCGAATCCAACGGGATAGAGGCCACCAGCCGGATGGGATTTGGCGGGAGCGAGTAGACCTCCAGCCGGTTCGCGTTGGTATTGACCAGATAGAGGCGGCGGCGCCCTTCATCCAATATGATGTCGCCAACGCTGCCGACAACGGTGGTGACGGTGCCAAAGGTGGCGGCCACGAGCGGAGTCCAGGCTAGCGAGAGCAGGAATAGAAGCAGGCGAGACATCAGCATGAAATGAACACGATCCGTCAAGGCAAGTTGCGCGCGCCCGGCGGGCGGCATTAAGAGCCTACTGTAGCGCAGCCGGCAATTGGCCTGTCGCGGCGAGCAGGCGGAGTTTGGCCTTTTCGACAGCGGTTTGGGCGTCGTGCCAGACGATCCAGCGCTCCTGTTCGGCAAAGCGCGCGTCTTCCAGTTGCCGGAGCGTGGCGCGGCCTTCGTCGATCAGGGCGAGCAGGATGTTCACCTGGTCGCGGGCGATTTCCAGATCCTGGCGAGCCAGATCGCGGGTGGTTTCAGCCAGTTCCACCTGGCGGTGGGTGTTGCGGGTGTTAACGACAATGCGGGAGCGCGTACGGTCGATCTGCGTCTGTAGACCGCTGATTTCGGCCTCCGCCTGTCCTGCCTGGGCTCCGGAGGCGGCACTGGGCACCAGCGGCAACTGAATGGACACCCCAAACTGGCCGTTATGGCGGCTGAAGGTGCGGAAGTAATCTTCGTAGTTGTTGAACCTGGTAAACAGGCCGTATTGGGCCACCAGATCCAACACGGGGAGACGGGCGGCCTTGAAGGACCGCAACTGGTGGCGTTTGGCGAGGATGGCGCTTTCCAGACGCCGGACTTCGCGGCTTTCATCGAGCGCGCGCCGGACCAGGGCATCCTGGGAGCCGGGGGCGGGAAGCGGCTTCAGATCCATGGGGCGCAGACGGTCTTCCGGACCATGGCCGAGGACGATGGCGAGCGTGGATTCGGCCGCCGCCTGTTCCTGTTCGATTTGAGCCAGCCGATGGCGGGTGCGGGCAACCGCAAGGTCCGTACGGCGGGCTTCGATTTCGAGTTCCCTGCCTTCCTTCACACGAAAGCGGACCGTTTCGGCGGCGCGTTCCAGGGCGGCAATCTGCGGCCGGATGGCTTCCGCGGTCTGGGCCCAACGGGCGGCGTCGTAGAAGAGTTCGGCGGTTTCCAGAACCACCTGGTCGCGCTTGATTTCGGTGTCGATGGTGGCGGTACGGGCCTGTTCCCGTACCTGGGCGATCTGGTGGGTGAACGGCCGGTTGAAAACGGAACTGACGGCGCGGGCCTGCAGCACCGAGGGGGCGGAGCCTTCAATGCTCATCGGGAAGCCGGTGGTGTAGGCCAGGCCGCTGCCGACAAAAACTTTGGGACGGAACGGATCCTTGGCGATGCGGATGGCGAGTTGGGCCTTCTGCTCCTCCACCCGGGCGAGCAGGACATCCGGGTTGGCGCGCAGGGCGCGATCAAGGGCCTGCTTCAGACTGATCGGAATCACTTCGGCGGAGAGGCTGGAGGCCAGGAACAGGAACGAAAGGAACCGCATACCTATTAGTATGCTGGGGACGGCGCCAACTCCGGGTACGGGTAGCGATTTGTAAGGGTTTTGTGAAGCTTGTAAGTCTTTGGTAAGTTGTGGCCCAGGCCCGAAACTTCCTGCCCCCATGCCTCGTCAGATGGGGTGTACGGCAATGAGAGGAGCCGGGAAAACAATGAAAAAGACAAATAAAATCGCGACGTTTCTGATGGGTGGCCTGCTCACGGCATCCATCCTCATGGGGGCAACGCCGAACGCCGAAAAGTCCAGCCGGAGCCTGGAGGAGCGGGTCCGGCGGGAACTGGTGACGCTTCCCTTCTACAACGTCTTCGACAACTTCACCTTCGCGGTGAACGGCGACGAAGTCACGCTGATGGGCCAGGTCACCCGTCCGACGCTGAAGTCCAGCGCCGGGAACGTGGTGAAGCGCCTGGAAGGCGTGGCCAAAGTGAACAACCAGATCGAAGTGCTGCCGCTGTCGCCCTTTGACGACCGGCTCCGTCTGGCCCTGTTCCGTACCATCTACTCGCAACCCGGTCTGGACCGCTACGCCCTTGGCGCCGTGCCCGGCATTCACATCATCGTGAAGAACGGCAACGTGAAGCTGGAAGGCGTGGTCATGAACGAGATGGATCGCAATGTCGCGAACATCCGCGCCAACCAGGTTGCCGGCGTGTTCTCCGTCGAGAACAACCTCCGGGTCGCGAAGGGCAAGTAAGCCTCACCGCGAAGCGCTAAACAAACAGGGGCGGCACCCAAAAAGGGGTGGCCGCCCCTGCGACTTTTGTAACTGCATCCGCATCTCATTTGGCAGACGGCCCAGGAAGCCTTGGTATAGTCATAGGGGAAAGAAAACGCAACTCGTGACGAACGGCTTGGAATCGACGAACGGGTTTGACGAGTCGAGTCTGGTGCTGCGCGCCCGTGAGGGTGACGCGGATGCCTTCTCGCAACTCGTCTCGCACTATGACCGCAAAATTTATCGCCTCGCCAAGCACATCACCGGCTCTGACGAGGATGCCGAGGATGTGCTGCAGGAAACCTTCCTGAAAGCCTACGAACATCTGGACGGATTCCAGGGCAATAGCAAGTTCTATACCTGGATTGTGCGTATCGCCGTGAATGAGGCGCTGATGAAACTGCGCAAGCGCAAGAGCGACCGCACCGTCTCTCTGGACGAAACTCCCGAGAACGCCGACGAGCCGATTGTCCGCGAAATCGCCGTCTGGGACGGCAACCCTGAAGACCGCTACTCCACATCCGAGTTGCGGTCCATTCTCGACCGGGCGATCGAAGGTCTGAAACCCGCCTTTCGCACCGTGTTCGTGCTGCGCGACGTGGAGGAGCTATCCACCGAAGAGACCGCGAACCTGCTGAATCTGTCGGTGCCGGCGGTGAAGAGCCGCCTTCTGCGCGCGCGTCTGGAACTGCGCGAACGGCTGACTCGCCTGTTCAAGAAGAAAGGAGAAGACGTGTTTGCTAACTTGTAAGGACTTTCTCAAAGAACTTAACGAGTACCTGGACGAAACGGTCGATGTCGAGCTTCGGCAGGAACTGCAGCGGCACATCAACGAGTGCCCGAACTGCTGGGTCATCATGGACACCTGCAAAAAGACCATCCATGTCTACAAGGGAGTGGAGGCGCAAACCGTGCCCGACCCCGTGCGCGACAGGCTGATGGCCGCCTTGCAGAAGCGGATGGCCGAGAAATGCAGATCCAAGAACGCCTGATTACTTCACCACGAGGGTAAACTCGAGCCACAATACCAGTGCCTCGGCGGTTACCTGAATGCGAGTGATCTCGAAGCTCCGCAGCTGTTGCTGGTATGGTTCGTTGCCACGCCGCGTTTCCAGGATCTTGCGCGCTTCGGCGGAAACCGGATAGGCAAAGGCCCGGGGCAGCTTCTCCCGGATCGTCTCCTTCACCTTGCGCGCATAGAACGTCTCCTTGCCCGCCGTTTCCACTTCCACCTCTTTCAGCCGCAGCACCCCCTGCTCATAAAAGGGTAGCGCCCGGATCCGCACCGCGAACTCATCCCCCAACCCGATACACTTGCCGAAGAAATTGGCTGCATTGCGCCCGTTAAACAGCGCCTCAATGCGCAGTTTTCCCTGCTCGCCGCCCAAGGCCGGCTTCTCCATGTAGGCATAGGCGCACTTGGTTTTCGGCGTTCCCTTCACATACAGCCGCCCGCTATCGGTGAACACCTGCTGGCTCAAAACCTTCTGGATGGCGCTGTACTGCAGGTGCAACTCCACGCCCGCGCCCTGCGCCGGCACGGATGCGAACAGCACCACGCTGAAGAGGAGGAGCAACTAGCGTTCATGCTAACATTAAGAAAGACCCCCGTTTTTCCGGTCAGCCCCGTCCGCCGTTAACCCCATCAACACAAAACTGAAATCGCCTGCATGGCAGGCTGGGAGACAGATGTTGAAGCACGGATATCTGATCGACATGGATGGTGTCATTTACCGCGGCGCCGAACTCATTGAAGGCGCGGCGGCTTTCATCCAGTATTTGCAGGAAGCGGACGTTCCGTTCCTGTTTCTGACGAATAACTCCGCGTACACCCCATTGGATGTGGTGGTGAAACTGAAGAAGTTCGGCATCTCCACAACGGTGGAGCACGTTTACACGTCCGCCATGGCGACCGCCGAATTCGTCCACCGCCAGCGCCCGCACGGCACCGCCCTCGTCATCGGCGAAGGCGGGCTGCTGAACGCTCTTAACGACGTCGGCTATGCCATCAGCCGCGATTATCCCGATTACGTGATTGTGGGGGAGGGGCGCGTTCTGAACTTCGAACTGGCGGAGGCCGCGCACCGCGCCATCGCCAACGGCGCACACCTCATTTCCACCAACGCCGACACCTGGTGCCCCACGGATAACGGCCCCCGTCCAGGTTGCGGCGCGATTGCCGCGATGCTCGAATCGGCCACCGGACGCAAGGCGTACCACGTTGGCAAACCGAATCCCTTCATGATGCGTGCCGCGCGCAAACGCATTAACCTCGCCACGGACGAGGTGATCATGATCGGCGACACCATGGATACCGACATCCGCGGGGCCACGGACCTGGGCTTCCGCAGCATCCTGGTGCTGACGGGATCCACGACCCGCGAAACCCTTCGCGAGTATCCCTTCGCGCCTTCCATGGTAGTCGAATCCATCGCGGACCTGGTGCCCGCACTCGAGGAGGCTATCGCCCGGTAAACCGCGGGGCGCGCTTCTCCAGGAAGTGCGCCACGCCTTCTTTAAAGTCGTCGCATTCCAGACTCGCCAGCATCTCGGTGATGGCCAGGTCCATTGCCTGATCCAAGGACTGCGATTGCGCCGCGTACAACTGCCGCTTCATCACCCGTAGCGACCGTGGGGAAACCGTCGCCGCCAACTCGCGCGCAAAGGCCTGTACTGCCGGAACAAGGTCGTCGTCCGGCACCACGCGGTTCACCAGGCCTAACCGCAGCGCCTCCTCCGCGTCAATCTTCCGCGACGTGAAGATCAGGTCGATGGCGTTGGGCAGCCCGATCAGCCGCGGCAGGATCCACGCAATGCCGTACTCGGCAATCAGCCCGCGCCGGGAGAAGATCACGTTGAAAACCGCCGAAGAGGCGGCGAAGCGGAAGTCGCAGTAAAGCGGAATCACAAAGCCCAGTCCTACCGCCGGCCCGTTAATCGCCGCGATCACGGGTTTCGGCAACGTGATCAGCCACGAATGCTGCCGCTGGTTCTCGCCCAAACCCTCGTTTGCGCTGACATCGCGATGCCGCTCGGTAAGGCCAGTCGACGAGATGTCGCGAAGGAGGCTCATATCGGCCCCCGCGCAGAACCCGCGCCCAGCGCCCGTCAAGACGATCGCCCCGACTCCGTCATCGGCAACCGCCGCCTGGATCGCCGTAGTCACCTCCGCCTCCATGCGGCTGGTCCAGGCATTCAGCTTGTCCGGGCGATTCAAAGTGACCGTAGCGACGCGATCGGTCACATCATAGAGAATCTGCTGGTACATGTCGCCGTTACGATAACACAGGCGCTACACCTGTTCGGCGTACAACTGGAACGTCGCCACCTCCCGGTACCCCATCCGGGAGTAAACCGGCTTCCCCGCATCGGTAGCATGCAGCGCCGTCCGCCGGAGGCCGGTCTCCTCGCCCGCGACGCGTAACGCCTCCCGCATGCAAGCCTCCGCGTACCCGCGCCGCTGATGATCCGGGTGCGTCGCCACCATCGCCACATACAGGCACGGCCCCACCGGCAGCGCCGTAGCCGTGGAAACCGGCAGCCCGTCCTTATACCCCACCACCCCGAACAGGTCGCGCCATAGCGGAGGCCAGTTGAAGGTCTCGCGGCCCGGATTTACATCCATCCCATACGCGTAGCTGTTGATATCGTTCACGGCGATGCGCGTCTCGGCGTCCCACACCCGCCGTAGTTCCAGGCCTTCGCAGGGACGGCTATCCGTCACCACTTCGTCGGCCACCATGCCCGTCCACTGGAACACCGGCGCCAGCCCGAACTCCGCCAACAACTCATCGGCTTGCGGCGCCAACCCGGGCGCCAGCCGCTCCACGCACGATCCCACGAAGTAGGGGTGCCGCTCGCGCCGCGCAAACCGCGTCAGGGAATCGGCCCGGCTCCGCAGATCGTCGTCATTCTCCACTGGCGTAACAAAGCCAAAGCAGTTGAACAGGAACAGAGGTACGCGGCCATAGAGAGCCGCCACGCCATTGAACTCACGTACGACACCGTTTGGACAGCCCCGGGCAAAGCGCTCGAACGCCCCCAGGAACTGCTCATTGGATTCTTCGATTTCAACCGGCGTCATCGTGCTATCCTCCGCAGTATCCGGTACAGAGGGTACACGAAATGCGAGATCTGGTGCAACGCTACTTCAACGAAGGCCTGTCGCGGCGGGGCTTCACGCGCAGCCTGGCTAAGCTGGGATTTTCAGCGGCAGCCGCCAACGCGTTCGTGAGCGACCTGGACGCCGCCGATGCCCCGGCACCGGAGGCGGCGGTCGCGGCAGGCACCGGCGCGGGGGCCACCGTCGTGGAAGGGACTGGCGGGGAACTGGTAGTCGCGCAGGCCAAAGCCGCCGGCGTCGAGTACGTGTTCACCAACCCCGGTTCGTTCGAAGTCGGCTTCTTCGATGCGCTGGTTGACTCCCAGGGCCCGCAACTCATCATGGGGCTGCACGAAGGCATCGTTATTGCCATGGCGGATGGCTACCATCGCGTCAGCCTCAAGCCGGGCTTCGTGAACCTGCACGTCATTGCCGGAACCGCACAGGCCGCGGGCCAGCTCTACAATGCCAGCCGCGATGGATCGGCTCTCGTCGTCACCGCCGGGCTGAACGACAACCAAAGCTGGAGCGACGAAGCGCTGCTGGCGCCGCGTCCGGGTTACGACCAGAAGGAAGTCAATCGCCAGTTCACCAAGATCAGTTGGGACGCCCGCCAGGGCGGCAGTCTGGCCATGATGCTGCGGCGGGCTTTCAAGATGTCGGTGACGCCCCCAGGAGGCCCGGTCTACCTAGCCATGGCGCACTATGCGCTGGAAGCTAAGGGCGTTAAATCGGAAATCCTACCCGCCAGCCGCTTCCTGCTGAACCCGCGCGTGCGGCCCGATACCGCTGCCGTGGAAGAGGCCGCGCGCATGCTGCTGGAGGCGAAGAACCCGCTGCTCATCGTGGGCGACGAGGTCTGGAAGGCGCAGGCGGTGCCGGAAGTGATCCAGTTGTCGGAGATGCTGTCGCTGCCGGTGTCCCTAGATCGGCCCGCTTATCGCAATTTTCCGTCCTACCACGTGAACAATGTGGGCGCTTATCCTTCCGAATCGCCGTATGTGAAGAACGCCGACGTCATGGTGTTCATCGGTTCGCGCGACGCCGGCGGCAAGCTGGTGCCGAAGATGCCGGAAGTCTCGTCCTCTACCAAAATCGTGCGCATCGGCCTTGATTTGGCAAGCATGGGCCGCAACTACGCCACCGACGCCGCGCTGGTCGGCGATATCCGCAGCAGCCTGCGCGATCTGATCGCGGCGCTGGGCGCTATCGCTACCAAACAGCGGCTCACGCAACTGGGCGCGGCTCGTAAGACGGCGCTGGCGGCCAACTTCGCCGCAACGCAGGCATCGGTGGCAGCGGCCATCAAGGCGACCGCCGGCCGCTCGCCCGTGCACCCCGATGAACTGGGCGCCGTCATGGCGCGTGCCATCGACAAGGATGCCATCGTCGTGGCCGAGAACCTGACGGCCAAGTGGGAGTCCTTCCGCTTCTCTCATCAGCAGGACGAGCAGATGTACTGCACCAACATGGGCCTCGGCTTGGGCTGGGGCATCGGGGCGGCTACGGGT
This sequence comes from uncultured Candidatus Solibacter sp., assembly GCA_964385495.1. Taxonomy (GTDB): domain Bacteria; phylum Acidobacteriota; class Terriglobia; order Bryobacterales; family Bryobacteraceae; genus CADEFT01. The sequence goes on along the minus strand of CAYLPH010000070.1, from coordinate 4,736 downwards.
GCGAAACTTGCCGCGCCGGACCGCCAAGTGGTTTGCTCCATCGGCGACGGCTCGGTCATGTATAGCGCCTCCGGCTTCTGGACCCAGGCTCGCTATAAGATCCCGGTGCTGACCATAGTCCACAACAACAAGAACTATCAGACCGTGCGCCACGCCTATCATACCTATGCGGGCAAGATGAAGAATACCGACAAGTATGTGGGTATGTATCTGGGCGATCCCGATATCGACTTCGTGCAACTGGCGGCCTCGCAGGGGGTGAAGGGCGAGAAGGTGGCCACGGCGGCGGATTTGGAGAAGGCGATTAAACGGGGCACGCAGGCCGGCAAGGATGGCAACCCCTACGTGATCGAAGTGGCCACGGCAAGGTACGGCGGCGGAGCCGACTCGACTTGGCACGATGGCTTCGACTTCGCCGGCTCCAAGATGAAAAAGGCGTAGTTAAGTGGGGCAGGCGTCACGCCTGCTCGCGACCTCCAGGTCGCGGCTGTTACTCTCGCCGCTCTCCCATAGCGACGGTCCGCAGCATCTCCAGATCATGCGTTATCGTGTGCCAGATCATCTTCTGATCAACCCCATCATACTCGTGGCGATAGATGTTGCCGGCCGCCGCGATGCTGACCCAATCCACTCCCGCATGACGGGCCTTCCATTCCGCCGGTAACCGGCGGGATGCCTCAGAGATGATTTCAAGTGCCCGAACCACCGCGTAAACGGTTTTTCGATCTGCTACGAACGCCCTCATAATCCATCTGCATCACGAACACCCGGATGGCGTCTATGTTCTCCACAATGTCACGCAAGCGTTGGGCCGGGTTCTTAGAAGGCATTGACCGCATCGCGCAGGATGCTCTCTCGAAGCAGTGGCTTTATCGTACGCCGGTTAACGACATCCGCGGCCCCACCCAATATGGCGTCAATGTAAAGCCGGAGCTTAGCGTACTCGAAGATCCCCATCGGCCGGCTGTCGTCGAGTTCTACCAGCACATCAATGTCGCTGTCTCTGCTGGCTTCCCCTCGCGCGACCGAACCGAACACTGCCGTGTGCGACACACCCATCTGCCGCAACTCGCCTTCATGTTCCCGAAGTACCCGAAGGACGTCGTTAAGGCTTGCGATCATCACCGTTTTCGAGTCTAGCAAGATCCCCTAACGGCCCGTGGCAGAGCCCGCCCCCCTCCCAGTCGCGGCTCCGTAACGTGTAAGGCCGCGCTAAACTCCCGCCCGAAAAAGCGAAGCCACTGTTGCGCCCCGCCCACGCATTTGATACGCTCCGCCCCAATACTATCCGTCGAAGAGGTCACGCATCATGCTACGTCTGCATTGGGCTATGCTCCTGGTTCTCTCCGTCGCGCCTTTCCTGCGCGCCCAGAACTTCGCTGAAATCACCGGCTCCGTCTCCGATTCCACTGGTGCCGTCATGGCTGGCGCCACCGTCACCATCCTCAACACCGCCACCAACCAGACCCGTACCTCCGTCACCAACGACACCGGCAATTACTCGCTGCCCTACCTCGTCCCCGGCACCTACGACCTGCGGGTCGAGATCGCCGGCTTCAAAGCCTCCACCCGTAAAGGCATCGAACTCCAGGTCGGCGCCGTCGCCCGCCTCGACTTCACCATGGAGGTCGGCGAGGTCACCCAGCAAGTCGAAGTCACCGGAGGCGCGCCTCTCCTCAACACCGAAACCGCAGCCCTCGGCACCGTCATCGAGAACCGCCGTATCGTCGACCTCCCGTTGAACGGCCGCAACTACCTCCAACTCGTCACCCTCAGCCCCAACGTCACTACGGAAGGCGGCGCGGGCGGTGGCGGCGGACTCCAGGGCGGCGCCCGCTCGCAGACCTCACTCTCCATCGCCGGCCAGCGCCTCGAATACAACCGCTACACCCTGGATGGCGTCGAAAACACCGACCCCAACTTCAACTCCTACATCATCCAGCCCTCCGTCGACGCCCTCCAGGAATTCAAAGTCCAAACCGGCATCTATTCCGCCGAATTCGGCCGCGGCGCTTCGCAAATCAACGTCACCACGCGCTCCGGCACCAACGAGTATCACGGCGCAGCCTTCGAGTTCCTCCGCAACTCCGCCCTCGATGCCCGCCAGTGGCTCCAATCCACCGGCCAGAAGAATCCCTTCCGCCGCAACCAGTACGGCTTCACCCTCGCCGGACCCGTCCGCATCCCCAAGCTCTTCAATGGACGCGACAAGCTCTTCTTCATGTCCAACTTCGAACAGAACCGCGACCGCACCACCAACTTCCTCCGCGTCAATGTCGCCACCGACGCCATGCGCAACGGCGACTTCTCCGGCCAGTCCCGCACCATCTTCGACCCCCTCACCCGCACCTATAACGAGGCGGGCGTCGCCACCGGCGCCACTGCCTTCCCGGGCAACATCATCCCGCGCAATCGCCTCAACGCCCAATCCCAGCGCCTCCTCGAATTCTTCCCCTCGCCCACCACCGGCGGCAATACGCTGACCGCCGGCAACTACGCCCGTAACGCCCCCTCCACCGTCGACAACACCCAATTCAACCAGCGCCTCGATTGGAATGAGTCCAACAAGAGCAGTTGGTTCGGCCGCTATAGCTGGGGCGACGACGCCCTCCTTAACGGCGCCGGTATCCTCACCGACTCCACCCAAACCCTCACTGTCGTCCGCCAGGCCATGCTCTCCAACACCCGTATCTTCGGCGGCTCCACGGTCAACGAATCCCGCTTTGCCTGGAATCAGTTCAATAACGACTTCGTCGGGTACTTCGCCAACCAGCGCGATATCCAGGCCGGCCTCGGCATCCCTGGCCTCAACGCCCCCAGCCCGCTCGCTTTCGGCGTCCCCGCCATCGGCCTCGGCGGCGGCATCAGCGGCTTCGGCGGCGTCACCCCCTGGGTCACCCGCAACAACAGCTTCCAGTTCATGGACAACCTGTCCATCATCCGCGGCCGCCACTCCATCAAACTCGGTGGCGAGATCCGCCGCGACCGCTATAACCAGTACGGCAACCAGAAAGCCACCGGCGAGTTCCTGTTCGATGGGCAGGCCACCTTCAACCCCGCCAACCGCGGCGCCACCGGCTTCATCTTCGCCGACTTCATGCTTGGAGAAACCTCCACCGCCGCCCGCGTCCTCGCCATGGCCAACGGCATGCTTCGCCGCACCAGCTACTACGCCTATGTCCAGGACGACTGGAAACTCACTACCCGCCTCACCCTCAACATCGGCGTCCGCTATGAGAACGCCCGCCCCTGGGTCGACAAGTATCGCGGCATTATGAACATCCAATTGTTCGACCCGCTCGTCGGCCCCGATGGCTTCCTCCCCAACTCCCGCCAGCCGATTATTACGCGCCCCGGCGACGGCGACTTCTACGAAGGCTTCAACTTCCGCTTCGCCAACGGCCAGGCCACCCAGGCCGGCGACCAATACATGGGCCGCGCCCTCGTCAACCCCGACAACAATAACTGGGCGCCGCGTTTCGGCCTCTCCTACAGCCCCTCCAACCGCTGGACCTTCCGCACCGGCGCCGGCATCTTCTATGTCCAGGACACCGGCAATCCCACCTTCGATATGTCCCGCAACCAGGGCGGCCGCGACCTCCTCATCACCAACATTGAACGCCGCAACGCCAGCATGACCGACCCCTGGGCCTCCTCCCGCGCCAGTGCCGCCTGCACCGGCTGGACCGGCCCTTGTCTCGCTACCCCGCAGATCCTCGCCAACAGCCAGAACCTGCGGACCCCCATCGTCTACCAGTGGCTCTTCAACGTCCAGCGCGAGCTGTCGCAGAACCTCGTGCTCGAAACCGGCTACCAGGGCAGCGCCGGCAATCGCCTCCCGCGCTTCCGCGTCTACAACCAGCCCATCCTCAAGACCGGCCCCACCGACACCCGCACGGTCTCCCAGCGCACGCCCTGGCCTGCCTACGGCCGCCTGCAGTTCGTCGATGGCGTCGATCAATCCAACTATCACGCCTTCAGCGCCAAACTCACCCAGCGCTTCCATCACGGCCTCACCTACATGCTGGGCTATACCTGGTCGAAGTCCATTGATGGCGGCAGCGCTATCCGCACCAACTCCGGCGATACGCTCTGGCCCGTCAACAGCTATAACCTTCGCGCCGAACGCGGCCTCTCCCAGTTCAATGTCGGCCGCCGCTTCGTCGGCTCCTTCGTTTACGAACTCCCCTTCGGCCCTGGCAAGAGTCTGCTCAAGGAAGGCATCGTTTCCAAGCTCGCCGGCGGCTGGCAGTTGGGCGGCATCGTCACCTTCGCCGATGGCGCTCCCATGAACGTCACCCAACTGGGCGACACTGCCGCCCTCAATACTCTTGGCAATCAGCCCGACGCTACCGGCATCAGCCCCATCCCGGCCAACCGCTCCCAGTACCAGTTCTGGAACATCGCCGCTATCAACGTCACCAATCCAGAACTCAACTGGCGCCCCGGCAACATGGGCCGCAACACGCTGCTCCGGCCTGGCACCCGCCAGGGCGACCTCTCGCTAATCCGCAACATCCGCATCCGCGAAGGCCATACCCTCAACGTCCGCTTTGAAACCTTCAACACCGCCAACCACCCCAACTGGAACGCCCCCAGTGCCGACGCCCGCAACGCCCAAACCTTCGGCGTTGTCACCTCGGCCCGCACCATGCGCCAACTGCAGTTTGCCCTCAAATATCTGTTCTGATATGGAGCGACCTGTCAAGAGCGTCTAGAGCGCCGATGTGTTTTCC
>CAYLPH010000069.1:0-42921 GCA_964385495.1 uncultured Candidatus Solibacter sp. | reverse complement strand
CTCGAACGACTTCCCGCTGCGCCCCTCGTTCGTGCCCTTCGTGGAGCAATCCGCGCGTTACCTGCTCGGCAGTGAGGTACGTCCCTCCAGCCTGCCCGTCGATTCCTATGTGGAACTGCGGGCCGAAAAAGGAGCGGGCACCGTGGAAGTTCTCGATCCCAAGGGCAAACGCGCTCTTGATCTGAAGCAGTCTGCCGCGGCGCAGAGCTTCCTCGTCACTGAAACCGGCTATTACGACATCGGCCGCGCCAATGGGCGCCATGAACTGGTGGCCGTGAATGCCGATCGCAAGGAATCCGATCTGACTCTCGCGCCGGAGGAAACTCTGGCGTTGTGGCAGGGCACCGAAAAGCAGCACCAGGCTGCGGCGGCGGCTCAGGCCGAAGAGGAACAGAAACAGAGTGTGTGGTGGTACGTGCTGCTGGCGGCGTGTCTGCTGATTATCGCGGAGTCGCTGCTCGCCAACCGGTACCTCACTGAGGCTCCGGGAGAAGCATAAGGGAGGCATGTGTGAACGCCTTTGAACAACTCGAATCGTATCTGCGGCGGATTGAAGGCCGGCTGCGGATGTTGGCCCTCACTCGCGGGGCGGCTATAACGGCGGCTAGCGCCCTCATCGCCACCGTACTGCTGGTGATGATCGTCAACGGCTTCGCATTCAGTGAAGCCAGCTTGAAGTGGGCCCGCTTCGCCCTATTCCTCTCGTTGGCGTTCGCGGTGGGCTTCGGCATCATCGCGCCACTGCTGCGCCTGAACCGGAACAACGCGGCCAAGGGCGCCGAATCCAGCTTCCCTGAGTTCAAGGAGCGCCTGCTGACGTTCGCCGAAAAGCGCCGTCAGGGTGACGCCGACCCCTTCCTGGAACTGCTGGCAATGGATACGCTGGAGGCCGCCCGCAGGGCCGAGCCTTCCAGCATCGTCCCCTCGCTGCGCCTGGCCGCATTCCTCATCGGCGGACTGCTGGCCACCGGCGTTCTCGTTTGGCTCACCACGGCAGGACCCGGCTATTGGGGCCATGGCGCGTCGCTGCTGTGGGCGGGCACGCCGCGCGACGTCCAGCCGTTCTACGACGTCACCGTGAAGCCCGGCGACAGCCGCGTCCGCCGCAAGACCGATCAGTTGATCTCCGCCCAGTTGCTCGGCTTCCAGACCAATAACGTGCGCCTGATGGTCCGTTACCAGGGATCCACGAAATGGGAACAGACGCAGATGACGCCGCGGGTTTCCGGCATCGGCTACGAGTTCCTGCTCGCCGGCTTGCCGGAATCCGTCGACTACTATGTCGAAGCCGGCGCCATCCGCTCCAAGCAGTTCCGCATCAACGTCGTCGACCTCCCCGGCGTGAAGAAGATGAAGGTCACCTACCATTACCCCGGCTGGTCCGGCCTGCGCCCCGTCACCGACGAAGGCAGTGGCGACCTGCGCGCCGTGGTGGGCACCGAAGCCGACGTGCTCGTCCAGACCGACCAGCCGTTGAAGGATGGCCTGCTGGTTTTGGATAACCAGACCGAGATCAAACTGCAGCCGGCCAGCGAATCGGGCTGGCTCACCGCCCGCGTGAAGATCGAAAAGGACGGCCTCTATCACATCGCCGCCATCGATCAGGGCCAGAAGGTGCGCATCTCCCAGGACTATTTCATCGAGGCACAGGTGGAGAACCCGCCCGTGGTGAAGATCACCCGTCCGCGCAGCGACGCCCGCGTCAGTCCGATCGAAGAGGTGGTTATCGAAATCGACGCCCAGGACGATTTCGGCCTCCAGGAAGTGTCGCTCAAGTACTCCGTGAACGGCGGCGAAGAGAAGACCGTCAATCTCCTGCCGTCAAAGGGTACCAAGTCGGTTCAGAACAAGACCATGATCACGCTGGAGGACTATAAGCTCGCCCCCGGCGATGTGATCAGCCTCTATGCGGTGGCGCGCGATTCGCGCACGTCGGCCCAGACCGACATGAACTTCATCGAGACCATCCCGTTCGAGTTCACCTACCAGCAGTCGCAGCAGATGGGCGGCGGCGGTGGTGGCGGCGAGCAGGAGGAACAGCAGAAGATCTCCCAGCGGCAGAAGGAAATCATCGCCGCCACCTGGAATCAAATCCGCGACCGCTCCAACGACAAGGGCGCCGCCGCCGAGAACGCCAAGTTCCTCTCCGAGGTGCAGGGCAAACTGCGCGACCAGGCCACGTCGCTCGCCAAGCGCATGCAGAGCCGCGAACTGTCCGGCACTAACCAGCAGTTCAAGAGCTTTACCAAGGATATGGAGAGCGCCGCCACCGCTATGGGCGTGGCATCGGGCAAATTGAAGGAGCAGGGCTGGAAGGCCGCCCTGCCCGATGAGCAGAAGGCTCTGCAGCACCTGCTGCGCGCCGAAGCCACCTTCCGCGATATCCAGGTTGCGTTCGGCAACCAGGGTGGGGGCGGCGGCGGTGGCGGTGGCGGCCGTGACCTCGCCAGCCTCTTCGATCTCGAACTCGACACCGAAAAGAACCAGTACGAGACCGGCCAGCAGGCCGGCGGCGGTTCGCAGGAACAGCAGAAGAAAGATATCGACGAAGCGCTGCAGAAGCTCGAGCAACTGGCCCGCCGCCAGAAGGAACTCGCCGAGCAGATGAAGCAGCAGCAGAAGCAGACCCCGCAGAGCCGCTGGCAGCAGGAGATGCTCCGCCGCGAAGCCGAGGAACTGCAAAAGCAACTGGAGCAGATGAGCCGCAACCAGCAGGGCCAGCAAGGGCAGCAGGGTCAGCAAGGCCAACAGGGCCAGCAAAGCCAGTCCTCGCAAGGCGGCCAGAGCGGGCAAAGCGGGCAAAGCGGCCAGTCGCAACAGCAACAGCAGATGGAGCGCATGCGCCAGCAGATGCAGGCGCAACAACAGCAGCAGCGCGGGCAGAGCGGCCAGCAGCAGCGCATCGATCCGCGGGTGGAACGCGCCCTGGAGCGCCTCAAGCAGGCCACCGAAGACATGCGCAAGACCGGCGGCGAGCAGGGTGGCGGCGACGCCCAATCGCGCCGCGCGGCCGAGCGTCTCCAGGAAGCCACGGACCTGCTATCGAACCTCCGCAAGCAGGAAGCCGGTTCCCAGATGGATGAGCTGGTCGACAAAGCCAACAAGCTGGCCGAGCAGCAGCGCGCGATGATGAACCAGCTTCGCGAGATGTACGGCAAGGGCAACGGCGGCAATGACATGCGCCAGATGACCGAGAACATGCAGAAGTCGCGCGAACTGGCTCGCGAAAAGGACCAGATGGGCCAGGATCTGGAACGGCTGGAGCGCGAGATGCAGAAGGCCGCGCGCGATCTGGCGGCCGGCAACAAGAAGTCGGCCTCCACCGTGCGCGAAACGCTCGGCGATCTACAGGGCAGCGAAGCGCAGCGCGATATGAAGTTCGGCGCCGAGTGGCTGCGCCGCGGCTACGGCCAGTCCACCTATATGCGCGAGCAGCGCGTCACCGACGCTGTGGAACGCATGCGCGACGGCCTGCGCAAAGCCCAGGAGCAACTCGACCCCAACGCCAACGCCGGCGGTAAGGGCGGCGATGACCTGGAAAAGGCATTGGCCCAGGTGGAGAAACTGCGGTCGCAGTTGCAGCAACTCGCCCAGCAACAGCGCGGGCAGCAAGGCCAGCGCGGGCAGGGCCAGGAACAGGGCGACCAGCGCGGACAGGGCAAGCAGGGCAAACAGGGCCAGCGCGGCGAAAAGGGCGAAGGCCAGGGCGAGGGCCAGGAAGGCCAGCAGGGCCAATCGGGCCAGCAAGGGCAAAAGGGCCAGGGCCAGGGACAAGGCCGAAGCCAGCAGGCCGGCAACCAGCAGAATCCCGGTGGCACTCCCGGTGCCGGCGGCCAGCAGGGTCAGGGCCAGCAACAGGGCCAGGGCCAGCCGGGCCGCGGTATGACGCAGAGCGACGGCCAGATGCGGCTCGGCGAGCGCACGCAGGGCGGCGGCACCGATGGCTTCCGCCAGCACGGCTATTCGGCGTTGAACGACGGCAGTATGCGGGCGCCCGGCGGCATGATGCCCGCCGAGACGCAGCGCGGCCTGGAATCCACCTATCGCGAAGGCTTGCGGGATCTCAGGGAGATTGGCCAGTCGATGCAGGGCGAAGACGGGGAGACGGCAAAGGAAGTGCAGGAACTGCTGCGGCAAATGCAGCGGCTGGATCCCGCGAAGTTCCCCGGTAACCCCGCGCTGCTCGAACAGATGCGCGCGCAGTTGCTGCCTAGCATCGAACAACTGGAAATCCAGTTGCGCCGCAAGCTCGACGAAAAGCAGGGCGGCCAGGTGCGGACGGGCGTCTCCGACCCCATTCCCACTGGCTATGCCGAACGCGTCGCCGAGTACTTCCGCCGCCTCAGCAAGGGCAAATAAACGCGGCTCGAAAAAAGCTGCATATTCGTGACTGGTTTTCCTCCGGGTCCGCCCTACTCCAAGTGGGGACGGACAGCCAAACCAAGGCTGCCGGATAACACCCCGGAGGAGAACCAACATGATGAACCAACAGATTACGCCCGGCGCCCGGAAGAGCCGGGCCGGCTTTACACTCATTGAACTGCTGGTGGTGATTGCCACCGTGCCCGTGCTGATTGGCCTGCTGCTGCCTGCCGTGCAGAAAGTACGCGAAGCGGCGGCGCGGACCAAGTGCCAGAACAACCTCAAACAGATCGGCATCGGGATTCATAACGCGCCGAAGACCCCGCCCACGCTGGCCGGGGCGATGCAAGGCGCTGGCCTGCCCACCAGCGGAGAAGTGGATGGCTTCAAGGCAACGTCCTACGCCGCCACCGATCTGGAATGGACCATCGCCATGGAGCCGATGCCCGGCGTTACCGGCACCGAAACGGCCTACGCCCGCGGCACCAAGGATGGCCGCCTCGCCATCGAATGGCGCGCCACGCCAGGCTCCTCGCAAGGGCATGCCGCCATGTTCGCCGCGGTGCGTAAGGCACTCGCGATAGGCATCGCGGAAATCATGGCTGTACCGGCCACCGCCGCCGAACGCGGATCCCTCGCCGCCGGTGTCATCCAGGCGTCCCGTTCCCCACAGTTGCTGATTTCGGCCGGCTACTCATTCCAGGGTCCCGATGGCGCCGTCAGCTTCGGCTCCCTCGAACGGGCGCATACAGGAGGCATGAACGTGCTGATGGGCGACGGCTCGGTGCGGTTTCTCCAGTCCTCGCTGAACGCCACCTGGTCGCGTGTCAAGAACGCGATGTCGGTTGGCGTGTACGGCGAGAACTGGCAGACGCTGCCCGGCATCCGCATGACGGACGCGCTGGGCACCGCGCCGCCCGCGACGTTCACCTTCTCTGCTCTGCGCGAACTCACCGCCGCCTTCATTAGCGATCCGCAACTGCTCCAGACGCTGTACGCGCAGATTGCTCAGGCGGACGCCTCGATCGCGAAGGGCGACCGGGCGGCTGCCCAACGCGCCGCGCAGACGTTCGCGAATACGGTGCAGGGCGCGGCAGGCTCCATGCCCTTGCCTCTGGTGAGCCCGGTTGGTGCCCAAACCTTGGGCGGATGGGGCGCCAGCATGTACCAGTACGCCTGCTGCGACCTGTAACCCAATTCACCCAACCCAAGGTCGCCCGCCACGCGCGGGCGGCCTTTTTGCCGTTTAGAGCCCCGCACAGACTTGATATTCGTGACTGGTTTCCCCCCGGTTCCACCCTACTCCAAGTGGGGACGGACAGCCAAACAAAGGCTGCCGGATAACACCCCGGAGGAGAACCAACATGATGAACCAACACACAACGCCCGGCGCCCGCAAAAGCCGGGCCGGCTTTACACTTATCGAACTGCTGGTGGTAATTGCCACCGTGCCCGTGCTCATTGGCCTGCTGCTGCCTGCCGTGCAAAAGGTGCGCGAAGCGGCGGCGCGGACCAAGTGCCAGAACAACCTCAAACAACTCGGCATTGCCTTTCACAACGCGCCGAAGACCCCGTCCACGCTGGCCGCCGCGATGCAAGCGGCTGGCCTGCCCACCAGCGGAGAAGTAGACGGCTTCAAGGCTTCGTCCTACGCCGCCACCGATCTGGAATGGACCATTGCGATGGAGCCGATGCCCGGCGTCACCGGCACTGAGACGGCCTACGCCCGCGGCGCCAAGGATGGCCGCATCGCCATCGAATGGCGCGCCACGCCAGGCTCCTCGCAAGGGCATGCCGCCATGTTCGCCGCGGTGCGTAAGGCGCTCGCGACAGGCATCGCGGAGGTCATGACTGTGCCGGCTACCGCCGCCGAACGCGGAGCCCTGACCGCCGGCGTCATCCAGGCTTCGCGATCGCGGTCGCTGCTGCTTTCGGCTGGCTACTCTTTCCAGGGTCCCGACGGCACGGTGAGTTTCCGCGCTTTCGACGCTGCCTTTAGCGGGGGTACCTACGTTGCGGTTGGTGACGTCTCCCTCAGGGGCTCCCTTGATGCCACTTGGGCGCGTGTCAAACAGGCCATGCAACTCGGCGTCTACGGGGAGAACTGGCAGGCGCTGCCCGGCATCCGCATGACGGACGCGCTAGGCTCTACGCCGCCCGCGACGTTCACCTTCACCGCCCTGCGCGAACTCACCGCCGCCTTCATTAGCGACCCGCAACTGCTCCAGACGCTGTTTGCGCAAATCGGGCAGGCGGAAACCGCTGTGCGCGCCGGCGATCTGTCCGCTGCCCAGCGCGCTTCCCAACTCTTCGGGAACACGGTGCGGATGGGAGCCGGCGCTTCCCTGGCGCTGGTCAGCCCGGTTGGATCGCAAACACTCGTTGCCTGGAGCAATCGGATTTGGGAATACACCCCGTGCTGTGATCCTCATTGACCAATTCCAGCCGCGGCCGCCTGCTCTAAGCGGGCGGCCTCGTCACCGTCTAGAACGATGGGATCAACCCGTGCAACAGCCACGAAATGATCCAGTAAGCCACCCACCCGATAAGACACACGCCAAGCGCCCGCGGCGTGCTGTCGTAATCCAAAGCCTGCCTCACCGCCACCACGAACGCCGCCAGCATCCAGATCGCCGCAATGATCGACGAAAGCCAGCCCAGAAACGGCACAACCCCCAACAATCGAATCACACCCGGCGCCGCCGCAAAACCGGTAGTCCGCAGCAATTGCCCTATATCCGCCCGCGTCTGCGGCATCGGCAGAACCTTCGTGCCAATCACGAACGTCACCCCCGACCAGATCACCCAGCCCAGCAGCGATGCCACCAGCGTGCTCACCATCGCCGTAGTGCCGAAAAGCCCCGCCGATCCCACCGCGGCACACACGCTCGACACCGCAACGACCACCATCGCCTGTGCCAGCGCATTCGGATCCGCTTCCACGTCCTCGTAGGCGCGCGCGTCCAACTTCAGCGCGCCGATGAATCGATCGCCAAAAGATGCCATGACTGTTTGCGTTTCTCCCCCCAACAGTCTATACGACTATCCGGCGACCTTTACCCACTTTTTCCCCACGTGCACGATCGCCTCCCCCACCGGCGCCGCAATCACGATCTCGGCCACCTTCTCCCCGTTGATCTCCACCGCCCCTTCCTTCAACTTTCGATTCGCCGCCGAAACGGATTCCACGACGCCGGTTTTGGCCAGCAGCCGCGGAATATGCCAGCCGCCTTCCACCGCCACCCCTTCCGGCAGCGCCATCGTATGGATATCGGCGGGCACCTCGCCGCGCCGCACCACGCGGTTGAACTCATCGGCGGCGCGGGCGGCGTCGGCCTGCGTATGGAAGTCGGCGATGATCCGCTTGGCCAGCCAGATCTTGGCGTCCATCGGATGGTCAGAGCCCGATTCGATGCGCTCGCGCATGGTGGCGATCTCGGCAAGACTCAAGTCGGTCAGCAGTTCATAGTAGCGGTACATCAGATCGTCGCTGATCGACATGAGCTTCTTGAACATGTCCTCCGGCGATTCGGTGATGCCTACGTAGTTGCCCTTCGATTTCGACATCTTCTCGATGCCATCCAAGCCCTCCAACAGCGGCACCGTCGCCACAATCTGCGGCTTCTGTCCGAAGTCCCGCTGCAGTTCCCGCCCCACCAGCAGGTTGAACTTCTGGTCATTCCCGCCCATCTCGACATCGGCTTCCAGCACCACCGAGTCATACCCCTGCGCCAGCGGATACAGGAACTCGTGAACCGAAATCGGCGTCTGGGCCGCGTAGCGCTTGGCGAAGTCGTCGCGCTCCAGCAGGCGCGCCACCGTGTAGTGCCCGCAAAGCTGGATCACCTGCTCGAACTTCATCTCGCCCAGCCAGTGGCTGTTAAACCGCACTTCGGTCTTGGCCGGGTCCAGGATCTTGAATACCTGCGATTTATAGGTTTCCGCGTTGCGGTCGATATCGGCGCGCGTCATCGGCGGCCGCGTCAGGTTGCGCCCGGTCGGATCCCCAATCAGCCCCGTCATGTCGCCGATCAGGAAGATCACCTGGTGGCCCAGGTCCTGAAAATGCTTCATCTTGCGAAGCAGCACCGTATGACCCAGGTGCAAGTCTGGCGCCGTCGGGTCAAAGCCCGCTTTCACCCGCAGCGGCTTACCGCTTTTCTGAGAGGCTGTCAGGCGTTCGCGCAGGTCTTCCACGCGAATACACTCCGACAAACCCTTCCGCAGGTAGGCCAACTGTTCGTCGATCGAGAGAGAGGTCACTCTCTTCAGTTATAACCCGAGCGCCGACTCCACTTCCCGTTCCACCTGGGCGAAAGCGGCCGGGTCCCGCAGCACAATCGCCAACCCGGTGTTCGCCTTCAGTTCCAGCAACTTCTCCACGCCGATGCGGGCCAGCGCATAGGCAACCGCCGCGCCCTCGCTCGTCAGCCCGCCCCAGTCGCGCCCCAACTGGCTCAGCTTCGGCAACTTGCCCGCCGCCGCCATCGCCTTCATCCCCGCCATCATGCCCCCCGGCAACGGCGCCCCCGAATATTTCTGCGCCAGCCCTTCGTGCAGCCAACTCGGCCATTGCCCCAACTCGTACACGCACGCGTGCACCAACTCATGGGCGAACGTACGCCGTAACTCCGGGCTCACCTCGCGCGTGGAAGATACCGGCACGTGAATCCGCCCGTCATAGAGCCCACCGCTCCATTCCACCGCCTGCGTTGCCTGCCGGTAGCCATCCCGGCTCGCCGCCACCGCCGTCACCCGCTCACTCGCCCGGCAACCCAACTGCACCGAAATGCGGCTGTACTCGTCGTCCAGAACCTGTAGCATCGACCGCGCCAGTTCCGTCGAAATCAACGCCCGGTCGTAGCGCAGCGCCACGCGCGACCCCACCATCCGCTCCGATCCCTTATCCGCGCCCTTCTCCCGGTTCACCCGGTCGATCATCGCCTGCACGGAGGGATTCGGGTCGATCTCGTGCGATTCCTTCCAGTGCCACAGCGCGCGATCCAGGTTGTCCATCCGGTAGTAGGCCAATCCCGCTACCGCGTGCAGATAGGCATCCGTTGGGTAGCGTTGCAGATCCTTCTCCAGCATCGCCAGCGCCTCGGCCGGCTGATTGGCTTCAATCAGCGCGTGTGCCTTGTTGGCCGGATGCTCCCGCGTCGCCTTCGCCCCCGCCCGCTGCACGACCGCGGCGGCATCTATCTTGGGACTGCCCGTGCCGCCTCCAATGCCCCGGCCCGCCCTCCGTGCGTCGTCGAATCCAGACGCATTTGCCACCGATTTGGCTGGGACGTAGCCGGTCACGGTCTTGCCGTCCACCGTGCCGCTGACCTTGTAGCAGGTGCCCGCATCCCCCGAGAGCGACGAGCGAATCTCCACCGCCGCCCCGGCCGGCAGGGAAGCCACCGCGGTATCGTCGCTGTTACAGCCGCTCCGCAGAACGGCATCAGTCGATAAGCTGGCAAGGGTCAGAGCCACCAAGATAGGCACCGGCATACTCTCATGCTAGGGAGCGGCCTGAGCAAAGGCTCTCCGCCGGATACCTGAATCTGGCTCCGGAGCCTACTGAGGCGCGGCGCGATCTGATCCCGATTTCTCTTGAGAGGTTCTCCTGACCCCCGCCACTATAGTGATATAGAGTCGAACGTTCTTCTCCGAGAGAGACAAGAGAGACAAGCCGGGGACCCTCCGCCCCGGCTTATTTTTTCCCCTGTCAAGTCTCCGCAATCCGCGCCGATTCCCTTATGGACGCCCTGGAACCCGCTTGCTCAGCGCGGCTCGGTAGCCCAATCGTAGGGATAGTCCGGCTTGGTGATCCCTCCCGCTGCGGTATCCTGGGCTCGAATGCTGGTGGAGCTGCTCGTCGAGAACTATGCGGTCATCGAAAAGCTGCGCGTCCGCTTCCACGCCGGCTTCAACGTCCTGTCCGGCGAAACCGGCAGCGGCAAATCGATTGTCGTCGACGCCCTCGGCCTGCTGTTCGGCGGCCGCGCCTCCGCCGAAATGGTCCGCACCGGCGAAGATCGAGCCCGCATCTCCGGCATCTTCGAACTCCCCACCGACCCCGCCGCCCGCGCCACCCTCGAAGAACTCGGCCTTGCCGCCGAAGAGGGC
Source organism: uncultured Candidatus Solibacter sp. (assembly GCA_964385495.1). Lineage (GTDB taxonomy): Bacteria > Acidobacteriota > Terriglobia > Bryobacterales > Bryobacteraceae > CADEFT01. Next base: position 32,445 of record CAYLPH010000069.1, on the reverse strand, counting down.
GAAATCGTGCTGGAACGCGAAATCCTCGCCAGCGGCAAATCGCGCGCCTTTGCCGCCGGCCGCCTCATCACCGCCGGCATCCTGCGCGATCTGGCGCCCCTGCTCGGCGACATCCACGGCCAGCACGACCAGCAGCGACTCTTCGCCGACGCCGAGCAACTCGCCATGGTGGACGAATTCGCCGGCACTGACGCCGAACTCGCCCGCACAGCCGCCGCCTTCCAAGCCTGGCGCAAAGCGCAATCCGCTCTCGATGACCTCGACCGCACCGAGCAGGAGCGCGTCCGCATGGCCGACCTCTGGTCCTACCAAGCCAAGGAGATCGAGGCCGTCGCCCCCAAAACCGGCGAGGATGACGAACTGGAACACGAGCGCCGCCTGCTCCAGAACGTCACGCGCCTGGAATCGGCCGCCTCGGCCGCCTACGAAGCCCTCTACGATTCGGCCGCCTCCAGCCTCGCCCAGATGCGCACGGCGCACCGCAAGATCGAGGACCTCGCCCGCATCGACACTTCCGTCAACGGCTGGCTGGAGTCGCTGCGCGGCGCCGAAGCCCTCATCGACGACGTCTCGTTCTCCCTCCGCGAGTACCTGGGCAAGCTCGAAGCCGACCCTGCCCGCCTGGAAGCCGTCGAAACCCGCCTTGCTGCCATCGAAAAGCTCAAACGCAAGTACGGCGCCACCATCGCCGAGATCCTAGCCTTCCATGCCAACGTGCGCGGTCAACTCGATGCCGTCGAAGATACCGAAGCCCGCCGCACGCGCCTGAAGCAGGAACTCGATGCCACTGCGGCAGCCTTCCAGACCGCCGCCCGAACCCTCTCCCAGTCCCGCCGCAAAGCCGCCCGCGAATTGGAGAAGAAGGTCGTCACCGAACTGGGATCCCTGGCCATGGAGCGCGTGCGCTTTGAAGTCCGCTTCGACGAGGCGCCCTGGTCCGCCACCGGCCTCGATCACGTCAAGTTCCTCATCGCGCCCAACGTCGGCGAGGAGCCGAAACCGCTGGATCGCATCGCCTCCGGTGGCGAACTGTCGCGCGTGGCTCTGGCGCTGAAAGCCGCCATGGGCGCCGCTACCAAACGTAAAGGCCGCACGCTGGTCTTCGACGAAGTCGATGCCGGTATCGGCGGACGGACGGCGGAGTCCATCGGCCGCCGCCTCCGGCGCATTGCGGCCGGCAACCAGGTCCTCTGCGTGACCCACCTGGCCCAGATCGCCGGTTTTGGTGACCATCACTTCTTCGTCGAAAAGCACGAATCGCGCGGCCGCACGGTGTCGACCATCGAAGAACTCGAAGGCCCCGCCCGCACCCGTGAGATCAGCCGCATGCTCAGCGGCCAGGAGACCCCCGAAGCCCTTCGCCACGCCGAGCAGATCCTCAGCCTCGGCCAATCGCAGTCCGGCAAATCGAAGGATTGATGCCCAGCGTTACGGAGTGGCTCGGCTTCCTCACCGGCGCCGCCTGCGTGTGGCTGGTGGTGAAACGCAATGTATGGAATTACCCCATCGGGATTGCGAACTGCCTGTTCTTCCTGGTGCTGTTCACCCGGTCGCGCCTGTACGGCGATGCCGGCCTGCAGATCGTCTACATCATCCTCAATGCCCAAGGCTGGTACCTGTGGGCCAGAGGCGGCGCGACGCACCAAGGCCTCACCATCACCCGCTCCGGCCCAAAGCTTCTCCTGCTCATGGGCGCGTTCGTGGTGGCCTCCACCTTCGGCCTGAGAACGCTCCTCCGCATGGCAGGCGGCGCCGCCCCCTGGCTGGACGCCTTCACCACCGCCCTCAGCCTCGCCGCGCAAATCCTCCAGAACCGCAAGAAGCTTGAACACTGGTGGTTCTGGATCACCGCCGACCTCTTCTATGTCTATCTCTATATCGCCCGCGACCTATGGCTGACGGCTCTCCTCTACGCCATCTTCCTGGCCATGTGCATCGTCGGCCTACGCGCCTGGCGGGCCGAACTGCGAAACTAGTAAGGCAGACCTCCAGGTCTGCGAGCGACGTCCACGTCGCGCTCTTCCACCCATGCCCAAACGTGCTCTCATCCTCTCCGGCGGCGGTCTCTTCGGAGCCTGGCAAGTAGGCGCCTGGTCCGTCCTAAAAGATCGGTTCCCGTTCGACGTCGTAATCGGAGTCAGCATAGGCTCCCTCAACGGCTGGGCCATTGCCGGCGGCGCCACCCCCGACGAACTCGCCACTCTCTGGCTCGAAACAGCCCGTCGCGGCGACAACAGACTCCGCATCCCCCGCAACCCCCTTGATGGCATCCTCGACCCCACCCTCTTCCACGAACTGATCGGCACCCTCTACAGCCGCTACCAGCCCAAGATCGAGTACCACGCCGTCATCACCGATCTCCTGCGCCTGAAGCCAACTCTCGTCGACGGACGCCACCTCCAGCCCTGCCACCTCGAAGCCTCCTGCGCCCTGCTTGGCATGCTGCCGCAACGCCGCATCGGCAACACCCTTTACACCGACGGCGGCTTCCTGGGCGCACTCCCGCTATGGGCCGCGCGCCACTGCCACGCAACCCAGGTCGTTGCCCTCAACGTTATGCCGCGTATGCCTTGGCCCATCCGCGCCGCCCTGAAACCGCTACGGAGCATGCGCGCCCGCCCGCCAAAACTCTCCGCCGAAAACACCCTCGTCCTCACCCCATCCCAACCACTGGGCCGCCTCCAGCAAGGCTTGCTCTGGAAGCAAGCCGAGATCGCCCGCTGGATCGACCTCGGCCGCGAAGACGCCACCTCCGCCCTCGCCAATACGAACATCCCGAGCCAGGAATGTTTTATGCCATAATTCAAGTTCCCCATGCCTGTCTACCGCATCTTCCGTATGAAGGAAAACGAGCGCCAGCGTTTTCGCACGTTGCCCCATACCTCCGGCGTCACCATGGTCAAGCCGAAAGATTTCGAAGAACACGGCACGGTTGAAGCCGCCTCCCCTTACACCGCCTGGGCCCAGATGAAGGACACTCCCGAAGCCCTCCAGGTGGGCGACCTGCTCGTCGCCCCCAATGACGACATGCGGCTGCTGAAGTTTGTCGGCTTTGAAGAGGCCCGCTGGATCATCCCGGATGTCAAAGCCGGGATCGAGCATCTGCCCCCAGCCGCCGGCGCCGGCACCATGGCTCCCCCACCCGTCGGACTAGCGTAGCCCTGGCTTCCCCAGGTTCAGATACAGCTTCACATTCGCCGTGGCCGACCCGATACAAGCCACGTCCACCCTCCGGTCCGCATTGAAATCGGCGATCGCGCAGCCCGCCGCCGCGATCCCGCCGCGATCGATCATCCGCCGTTCCCAGCCGCCCTTCGTGTGGCGATAGTAGAACACACTCCGCCCCGGGCCCCGGAACCCCGCGATGATCTCCTGGTTGCCATCTCCATCGAGATCGGCGGCATGCAGCGTATGGCCGTCGGCTTCGGAGGAATCGATGACCATGCGCCGCCAGGAATTTCCCTTCCCCCGATACACCGCCACCTCGTTCCCATGCCACGGATCAATCGAAGCCAGAAACCGCTCCTTGCCCAGATACCCCACCACGATCTCGCTCGACCCGCCCTTCGGCCACGCCGCCTCGCTCCCCTGCAAAATCCTCTCCGCCGCCGCCCCCGGCCGCAACAAATGCACGCCCTCGAAGCTAGCCGTTAGCACCTCCTCCATCCCATCGCCGTCCCAATCCACCACGAAGATGCCATGCAGCACGCCCTGCAACTGCGCGTTCAGCGGCTCGCGCTTGAACTCCGGTGCGCGATAGGCCACCACCGGTACCCGATCCCGATACTCCGGCGGCTCCGCCTTCGCCCCCGTCAGCGGCGCGTTCACGAACACCATCCCATCCTTCCACTTCGCCACGCGCAGCCGGTGCGACGTCGTCAGCCGGTCGATCTCGCGCTGCTTCCAGGGCTTCCGCGGATCGCCCTCGCTCTCCAACAACGACACAATCCCGACGCTATTCTTCGCGACATTCTCAAACCGGTGCGCCACCAGTAACTCCGGAATCTTGTCGCCATTCACATCCAGCGCCGCCGCGTTGATCATGCGGCTCAGCCCCGTCGCCACCACGTGCCGCTGCCACCCCGGATTCTCGAACCACACCAACTCCGTAATCCCGCTCGCGAGCGCCAGCAGATCCGGCCGTCCATCGCCGTTCATATCCACGGCCTGCAACTGGTACCCACCCTTCAAATCCGTGGCCAAAACGCGCTCTTCAAAACGCAACTGCGCCCAACCGGGCGCCATCGCAGCCAGAAACAGGAGGAGGGGCTTCACCGCCCCACAATATCAGGCCGCAAAGCCCGCCGCGTTGCTACCATCTTCTTTTATGCCAATCCTCACCACCGTTGTGGGCAGCTATCCCACGCCCCAGTGGTTCTTCGGGCAAACCAGCCGCACGGCGCTGCGCGACGCCATCCTCGTCGTTCTGAAAACCCAGGAACTGGCCGGTATCGACGTCATTGCCGACGGTGAACTAAACCGCTTCGACCCCTCGCATCCGGAAACCAACGGCATGATCGACTACTTCGTCACTAAGATGGACGGCATCCGCAGCCGCTACTCCATTACCGACATCGATCAATTTCGTAAGGACGCCGGCCTCACCTACCGCACCGACCCCGCCGGCATCGTCATCGACGCCGTCACCGAAGGCACCCTCAACCTCCCCCGCGATTACGAGTTCACCAAAGGCCTCACCGAACGCCCGCTCAAGTTCACCTGCACCGGGCCGCACATGCTCACCAAGGTGCTCACCGACCGTTATTACAACAGCCGCGAGAAGCTCGCCATGGCCATTGCGGAAGTCCTGCGCCGCCAGATGGAACGCATCGACGCCAGCATCGTGCAGATCGACGAAGCCAACATCAGCGGACATCCCGAGGATCGCGAATGGGCGCTGGCGGCCATCAACCACGTGCTCGAAGGCATCCGCGGCACCCGCGCCGTCCACATCTGCTTCGGCAACTACGGGGGCCAGACGGTCCAGAAGGGCTTCTGGAAAGACCTCATGCCGTTTCTGAACGGCCTCAAAGCCGACCACCTCGTGCTGGAGTTCGCCCGCCGCGGCTACGACGAACTCGAAGCCTTCAAGGATCTCGATCCGAAGATCGGCCTGGGCCTGGGCGTGGTGGACATCAAGGACAACCTCATCGAGCCCGCGGACCTCATTGCCAAACGCCTGGAACACGCCGCCGCTGTGCTGGGTGCCCATCGCATCCCCTACATCCACCCCGACTGCGGTTTCTGGATGCTGCAGCGCAGCGTCGCCGATGGCAAAATGCGGTCGCTCGTCAACGGCCGTAATCTCTTTGAAGGAAGGGTCTAACGCAACCATGCGCTACGTCTATCTGCTCGCAATCGCGTCCCTGTTGCACGCCGAACCCAAGTACATCAAGAACATCAAACAACTCACCGATAGTGGCCAGAATGCCGAGGCGTATTGGTCTCCGGACGGCAAGAAGCTGGTTTTCCAATCCACCCGCGGCGACCTGAAGTGCGACCAGATCTTCACGATGAACGCTGACGGCAGCGACCAGAAGATGGTCTCTACCGGCAAAGGCCGTACCACTTGCGGCTACTTCCTGCCCGATAACAAACACATCGTCTATGGCTCCACTCATGAAGCCGGCGACGCCTGCCCCGCCGCGCCCGACCGCAGCAAGGGCTACGTTTGGGCCGTCTACCCCAGCTTTGACATCTTCCTCGCCAACGAAGACGGCAAGATCGTCAAAAAACTCACCGACGCTCCCGGCTACGATGCCGAAGCCACCATCAATTACAAGACGAAGAAGATCGTATACACTTCGCTGGCGTCCGGCGACCTGGATATGTGGTCGATGAACCTCGATGGCTCCGGCAAGAAGCGCCTCACTACTGAGAACGGCTACGACGGCGGCGCCTTCTATTCCCGCGATGGTAAGAAGCTGGTGTGGCGCGCCAATCACCCCACTGGCGAGCAGCAGCAACGCTACGCCGCTCTGCTGAAGGACAACCTTACCTCGCCCATGAAGATGGAGATATTCATCGCCGGCGCCGATGGTAAGAATGCGAAGCAGATCACCAACTTCGGCTGCGCGAGCTTTGCCCCGTCCTTCACTCCCGACGGCAAGAAGATCATCTTCGCTTCCAACAAGCACGAATGCGATGGCCGCAAGTTCGAGTTGTTCCTGATGAACCCCGATGGCACCGGCCTGGAACAGATCACCGATTTCGGCGGCTTCTCGTCGTTTCCGGAATTCTCCCCCGACGGCAAGAAACTGGTGTTCTGCTCCGACAAAGGCGCCAAGTCCCGCTACGAGTTCAACATCTTCGTAGCCGACTGGCAGTAGCGCCCCGCTACTTCGCCAGCGGCACTTCAAACGAGGCCGGCGTTTTCGCTATCGAGGCCGCTGCCTCCCGCGCCGCCGCATTCCGTGCCGCCCGCTGGTGGTTCGAAATCGCAGCGCTCGTCAGCACACCGCTCAGCACGATGTTCGTCACCGTGCCGTACTTCTCCGCCGACGGATTCTTCTTCAACAGAAAATACTGCGCTCCGACGACACCGCCGAAGATCGCCGCCTTGATCGCCACGCCCTGCCAGCCGAAACGCCCGTTCCCACCGCGCAGCAGCGGATTGGCTTCATAGCGTCCCCAGGAAGAATGGGCGTCCACCATCGACGAAGCCGCCAGCATGGCGAGGCTCGCCTTCCAGATCGACGAGCGTTTGGAGCCGTGCTCATAGCGCGGCTGCTCCACCGCCTCAGCAAACAGACCAGGGCAAAGTAAGGTTAGGACAAGGACGGAACTCAGTAGGTTTCGCATATCGGATGAACCGATTATGCGAGCGAATCCCCTAAGGCGATCTCCTCATTACGCTCGCCCTGGTACTGGAACGGGACTTTGTATGGTACTAAGCCCGGGGCCTTAGCCTTTCCCCGCCTTCTCTTTACATGCCGCGCTGCAGAATACCGCGTCGCCGCTGGTCAACGCGCTCGACGGTAACACATATGTTCCACACACGTTGCAGGCTTTGAACTCCCCGCCGGTCGGCATCTTGCCGCCGCCGGGTTTGGGACCGGACGGAGGTTGTTGCCCGGCCGTCTCTTCCTTCATCAGACCGCTGAATTCTTTCATGATGATCCCCATCACCATGCGGATGAAGGTCAGGATGAGGATCGAAATGAAACCGTACAGGATGGCTCGGATCATGAAACGACGTAAATCGCTGACTCTACTACGGAGCCGCGACCGCGAGGGAGCGGGTGCCCGCTATGACCGAGTGTACCCGAGAACCGCCGCGTCTGCTACTCTTGCAGGCGGTCCTTGCACCCCCCTTCCATTTCCCACCCCAAGGTGTATAATCGGGGCGAAGTAAAATTCCAGTTCTTTCTCATCGTCATCCGGCACTTTTCGGGCGCCCATGATCGGCGTCCGTCAGCTTTCGAACGCCAGGATCGCAATACCCAGCGTTCGCGCCCAATGCCAGTGGGGGCTTCAAATCCCCTTGTACCCGGGATGGAGGTTAGTCTATGTTCGACAGTCTCGACGAGACGATGAAACACGATGACCAGGAGCAAACGACTCCCAAGGAACGGTGGATGCGCTATGTTGTCACCGCGGTGATCAGTATCGTGGTGGTTGGGGGGCTGCTATTGAGTATCCGGATGCTGGAATAAAACCTGGAACTTCTCTAACATTGTGGGGCAGCCCCGCGCTGCCCCAACTCCGCTGAATTCGTTACGCTTCCGGCAACACTAACTCATCGCCCGGATGAATCACGGATTTCTCGTCCTTCAACCGGTCCGGGTTGGCGGCGATAATTTTTGGATAATGCGCCCCGTTGCCCAGGTTTTCCGCCGCGATCTTCCACAGCGAATCGCCCTTCTTCACCGTGTAGATCCGCTGTGCCGGCGGCGGCGGCGCCAGGCTTTCGTCCACCGTCAGGTCACACGTCAGGTCCGCGAACGCCGCGTCCACCAGCTTGATCTGGTTCCAGACCTCGTTCTTGACGTCCTGCGAGGGGGCCCGTCCCTGAATCAACAGCTTTCCCCCTTCCATGTGGACGTGCGATAGCGAGACGCCCTTGGTCTTGGCCAGATTGATTACGGATTGATACTTCAGTTTGAGCTGATCGAACTGCTCCATGTGCTTTTTACTCCTTTGGGCAGCGGTTTTCCTACCTCTCTCACCCGGAAAGGCCCGCCGCGCCCTTCTACCATTAGCGTGACCACACACGAAAAGCAAGTTATCCTCGCGTGGCCGTGATGCATACTGAAGAATACGCGCCAGTCAGGCACGACCGTGTGACTTTCTGGCGCCCCAGCCTGTCTTACTACCTCGGAGGATGCAATCCATGAATCTGCTTGAAACCCTGTTGTCCGCCCAGGACGGCGGCGCCGTCCGCCAACTCGCCGGCCGCTTTGGCTTGGACGAAAGCCAGACCGCCTCGGCTATCCAGGCCCTGCTGCCGGCCCTCGCTGGTGGTCTTGCCCATCGCGCCCAGGAACCCGCCGGCCTGGAATCCCTTCTCGGCGCCCTCTCCGGCGGACGTCATGAACAATACCTTGATAACCCCGAGACCCTTGAGCAGGAAGACACTGTCATGGACGGCAATGCCATCCTCGGCCATATCCTTGGTTCCAAGGACGTCAGCCGCAGTGTTGCTTCCCAGGCCTCCGCTCAAACCGGCATTGACAATTCGCTGCTCAAGCAGATGCTCCCCATCGTCGCCGCCATGGCCATGGGCGCCCTTAGTAAGCAAACCAACCAGGGGCAGGCGGCCGCCGCGCAACCCGGTCCTCTCGGCGCCCTCGATTTTCTTGCCCCCGTGCTCGACGTCAATCGCGATGGTAGCGTTGGCGCCGCCGACGTCCTCGGCATGATGGGCAAGTTCTTCAGCCGCTAGCTTTGAACCCGCGGAGTACCTTATGTTCAACCACCGCGGCCGTGTCATGTGGTGGCCGATTCTCGCCTTCGGGCTCTACGGCCTCTATTTCTACTTCTCCAACCGCGAGACCGTCCCCCTCACCGGCCGCAAACACATTGTCGACATGAGCCGCGAGCAGGAAGCCGCGCTCGGCATCCAGTCCTATCGCCAGATCCTCCGGCAGTCCGAAATCGTGCCCTCCGGCCCGGTCGTCGATACTGTCCGCGAGATTGGCCGCCGCATCGCAGCCGTCAGCGAGCATCCCGGCTTCAAATGGGAGTTCAATGTCATCGACTCCCCGCAAGCCAATGCCTTTTGCGTCCCCGGCGGCAAGGTCGCCGTCTATACCGGCATCCTCCCCATCACCAAGAATGCGGATGGTCTCGCCGTCGTCATGGGCCACGAAATCGCCCATGCCATTGCCCGCCACGGCGCCGAACGCATGGCCCATCAGAAGCTCGTCCAGATCGGTCAACTTGCCACCGGCGTCGCCGTCAGCGACATGGACCCCGATGCCCGCCGCCTCGTCCTTGGCGCTTTCGGTATGGGCGCCCAGTTCGGTGTCTTGCTGCCCTTCTCACGGGAACACGAGTCCGAAGCCGACTACATGGGCCTCATCTACGTCGCCCGCTCCTGCTTCAATCCCGAGGAAGCCCCGCGCCTTTGGCAGCGCATGGGACAGGCCGGTGGCCGCGGACCCGCCGAGTTCACCTCCACCCACCCCAGTCACGAAACCCGCATCCGCCAGTTCCAGGAGTGGATGCCCGAAGCGCTAAAGATCCGCCAGCAGAGTTGCCCTGCCGGCCGATAATCTAGCGCTGGCTCGCCTCGCCCGCCGCCACCTTCTGATTGAACGCCGTACTTCCACCCCGCGCCACGCTCAGCGTCCGCCATCCCGTCCCGCGCCGCAACTTAGCCAGGGTCACTATCTGCCCGACGTGATAGGCGTAGTGCGTCAACTGCCGGTTGATCGCCTGCATCACCGAATGCGCCTCCCCCCGGATCTGCACCGTTCGCCCCAGATCATCGTCTCGCAGCGGTTCCAACGCCGCGAACAGGCACCGCCATCCCGCCGCCCACGTCTCCAGCAACTCCGCCCGCGTCCGCGGCGGATCCTCGAACTCGCTGTCCCGGTTGCGGTCCGGCTTCTCTCCATCGGTTGTCAGGAAATCCGTCCATCGCGACCGCATGTTTCCCGCCAGGTGCTTCACGATCAATGCAGGCGAGTTAGCCTCCGCCGGATCATCCAGTAATTCCTCATCCGTCATCTGCGCCATAGCCTGTTCGCCCAGCTTCTTGTAGTGCCGGAACAGGCTGATCGAATCGTCCAGGTACGAAGTCGAAAACTGTAGTGCCACAATCGCGAGCCTAACACGCCTTGTGGGACGTTCTGGCTTCCAACTCCTGCAAGGGCTCTGCGCGAGAATTGAGATCGTGGCATTCCTGCGCACCTACGTCTCGATCCTGGCAGCTTTGTTCGCAATCGTCGCTGCCGGGGTGTTTTTATCGGACTACTGGACTGAGACCATCGCGGCCGAAGAGCGCCCGAGCCCAACCGGGAATGCCGGCTTCTCGCTCGAGCAGTATCGCTGGCCGAAAACCGGCCTCAAAATCACCCTCTACGCCGAACCCGCGATGCGTCTTACCTATCGCATTCCTTATCGGCATTCCCTTGAACTCATACAGGCCCGCTGGCTCCCCGACAACCGTGCCCTCCTGCTTCAACTCCAGTGGTATCTAAAGCTGGACTCCACCGGCCTGTACGAAGAAGGCATCCTCTTCTACGACTTCGACCGCGCTTCCCTCCAAACTCATTCCCCTTCCGGCGCGTTCGGCGGAGAAAGCCTCGATGAAGCCACCGCCCAAAAGGAAAAGGACGGCCTTCTCCGGGCAGTGCAAGAGAAACAACGGGAGCCCAAGCGAACGGCACGCTGACCAAACAAAGCCACTTCCCGGAACTACCGCGGCAGCAACCCCTTGCGGAAGTCATACTCCGCATCCGGCAGCACCGGCACCGCCCCGTCGATCGCAATCTCCTCCGTCAGATTCACCCAACTCTTGCAGCCCGCATACGACCCGCGCTCCGGGATCACCACCTCCGGGATCCGGTAGGCCCGCACCGCGATCAGCCACAACGGCAGATCCGGCCGGTAGTCATACCGCTGGTTCACGAACGCCTCGTTCCACACGAACGCTTCGCCCGCCGCCAGCAACGCTCCCCGATCCGCCGGGGCAGGGAACGCCTCCTCCACCCTTGCCAGCAGGTTCACCCGGATCACCCCCGGCTCCGGCGCCTGCACCAATCCCTGCCATTCCGGCCGGATCATCGCCGCATGCTGGTGCTCATAGGTGGGATAGAAGAGGAACTCGCGATGCCGCAGCGTGAAGCCGCTTCGCTCCGCTTCGACGATGCCGCCCTTGCGTAGCAGGGCGATCTGCCGCCCTTGCTCGATGGCCTGCACCAGTGAGGCCCATTCCTTCAGTGCGACGTTCACTTATTGAATGTCGTAAAGCACGATGGCGTACTTCTTGCCCACCAGCGTCTTCTCGATCGAAGGCCAGACCCGCTGGTGGTCGTCCGTCTTCACCCACGTCAGCCGCTGCTCCTCGGTCTTGAAGCTGATCAACAGCCGCCACGCCGTTTTTGGCTTCTCCCCTTCCAACACCGACCGCATCTTGATCAACTTCACGTCCACGAAGCCCGGCTGCTTGCTGATCACCGGCTTGAAGATTGAATGGTAGTTCTTTACCATCTCCGCTTCCCGGGCCGGATCCACAAACAGCTCCACGTGCAATTGAATCGGCTCTTTGCCCACGGCGCCCTCCAGAAAAGGAACGGCCGCCCCGATTGCGGAGGCGGCCGTCAATACCTGCAGCGATCTTCTGCGGTTCATAAACGACAGATTGTATCAGGCTTCTAATCCGCTCCGGCGCGCAAGTCGCTCCCCGACATGTCCTCCGGCTTCGGAACTCCCAACAATCCGAGGATGGTCGGCGCCAGATCGCGCAGCGACCCGTCCTTCCGCAACACCGCCGGTTCGCCCGTCGCCACAATGCATGGCACGGGATTCGTCGTGTGGTACGTATGCGGCCCCTTCGTCACCGGGTCGATCATCGTCTCGGCGTTGCCGTGGTCGGCCGTCACGATCCAGGCGCCGTTCTTCGCCTTAATCAGTGGATAGATCCGGCCCAGGCATTCATCGCAAGTCTCCACGGCCTTCACGGCCGCTTCGAACTTGCCCGAATGGCCCACCATGTCCGGGTTGGCGAAGTTCACGATGATCACGTCGAAGCTGCCCGACTCCAGCGCATGCACCACGATGTCGCACACGCCGCGCGCGCTCATCTCCGGCATCAGATCATAGGTGGCCACCTTCGGCGATTGCACCATCGCCCGCTCTTCTCCCGCGTACGGCTTCTCGATACCGCCATTGAAGAAGTAGGTCACGTGCGGGTACTTCTCGGTCTCGGCCGTGCGCAGATTGGTCTTGCCGTGTAGCGACAACACCGCCCCCAGCGTCTTCTCCGGCGCCTGGTTCACAATCACGAACGGCACCTGGAAGCTCTTGTCGTACTGCGTCATCGTGACGTAATGCAGGCCCTTCGGAGCGGCCGAGCGCGGCGGCTGTGCCAGCGTCTCATCCAGCAGCGCCATCGTCAACTCACGCCCGCGGTCGGCGCGGAAGTTGTAGAAGAACACCGCATCTTCGTCGCGCACCAGGCCCGTGGGTTCGCCCGCGCCATCCACGATTACGACCGGCTGGATAAACTCATCGGTCACCCCGGCTTCGTACGATTGCCGGATCGCCGCCACCGGATCCGTGGCGGTCTGCCCTTCGCCCTTCACCAAGGCGTTGAAGGCCATCTCCACCCGTTCCCAGCGCTTGTCCCTGTCCATCGCGTAGTAACGGCCGATCACGCTGCCGATGCGCCCCACGCCCAACTCGGCCATCTTCGCCTGCAGGGCTTCGACAAAGCCCACACCGCTGTTCGGCGGCGTGTCGCGCCCGTCCATAAAGCAATGCACCACCACGTCCTTCAACCCCGCCTGCCTGCACAGGCCCAGGATGCCGAACAGGTGGGTGATGTGCGAGTGCACGCCGCCATCGCTCAACAGCCCGAACAGGTGCAGGCGATGATTGCGGGCATGCGCGAACAGCGCCTGCATCACGGCGTTATTCCCCATCTCCCCGTTGGCGAGCAGCGAGTCGATCTTCGTCACATCCATCTGGATGATGCGCCCGGAGCCGATATTCAGATGGCCCACTTCGCTGTTGCCCATCTGGCCCTCGGGTAGTCCTACCCAAGGGCCGCTGGCTTCAATCAACGTGTGCGGATGCTCCTTCATGAGAAGGTCGAAGTTGGGCTTGCGCGCATGATAGACCGCGTTCCCCTCCAGGACCGGGCTGTACCCGAACCCGTCGAGAATCGTCAATACCACCGGTCTCTTGTTTGCCATGATCGCTGCCTATTGCCGGAACGCGCCGCGTCCGGCGTAACGGGCGGCGCCGCCCAACTCTTCTTCAATCCGCAGAAGCTGGTTGTACTTGGCGATGCGATCCGTGCGGCTCGCCGATCCTGTCTTGATCTGGCCGCAGTTGGTGGCCACCGCCAGGTCGGCGATAAACGCGTCTTCGGTCTCGCCCGAACGGTGGGAACTGATCGACGTATAGCCGGCTTCCGTCGCCATGCGGATGGCCGACAGCGTCTCGGTCAACGTGCCGATCTGGTTCACCTTGATTAGAATCGAGTTCGCGATGCCTTCTTTGATGCCGCGCGCCAAACGCTCGGTGTTGGTCACGAACAGGTCGTCCCCCACCAACTGCACCTTCTTGCCCAGCAGGTCGGTGATGGCCTTCCAACCGGCCCAATCGTCCTCGGCCATGCCGTCTTCAATCGACACGATCGGATACTTCGACGCCCATTCGCCCCAGAACGCCGCCATTGCTTCCGGTGCCCGCTCGCTCTTGTCGCTCTTCTTAAAGACGTAGGCGTTCTTGGCTTTGTCGAAGAACTCGCTCGCCGCGCAGTCCAGCGCCAGCGCGATCTGCTCGCCGGGCTTGTAGCCAGCCTTCTGGATGGCTTCCATGATTACGTCCAGCGCCTCGCCGTTCGACTTCAGGTTCGGCGCGAAGCCGCCCTCGTCGCCCACCGACGTCGCATAACCGCCCTTCTTCAACACGGCCTTCAAGGTATGGAATACCTCGGCGCCCCAGCGCAGCGCTTCCTTGAACGACGCGGCGCCATGGGGAACAACCATGAACTCCTGGATGTCCACCGAGTTGTCGGCATGCGCGCCGCCGTTGAGGATGTTCATCAGCGGCACCGGCAGCACGTTACCCGACACGCCACCCAGATAGCGGTAAACCGGCTGGCGGTGCGAGGCGGCGGCGGCGCGTGCCACGGCCATCGACACGGCCAGGATCGCGTTGGCGCCGAGGCGGCCCTTATTCGCGGTGCCATCGAGTTCGATCATCTTTGCGTCGATCTCGCCCTGCGCGTCGGCATTCTTGCCGGCCAGCGCGGCGGCGATTTCGGTGTTGATATGCGTGACGGCCTTGGCGACGCCCTTGCCGAGATACCGGCCCTTATCGCCGTCGCGAAGCTCCACGGCTTCATGCTCGCCGGTCGACGCCCCGGAGGGTACGGCGGCGCGGCCAATGCTGCCGTCCGCAAGCGTTACATCGGCTTCCACGGTCGGGTTACCACGCGAGTCGAGGATCTCTCTTCCAATGATGCGAATGATTTCAGACATAGTTTCCTTGGTCAGACTTTATTCCGGGTGGGAACCTTCTATTGTGCCATGTTGGACGCTCCGGCAACGGCCGGACGAATCCCGTTCGAGTAGCCCGATTGAAACAAAACGGGCGCCGGGAGGTGATCCCGGCGCCCGCCTGACTACACAAAGATTGCCGATCCCAATTACGGCGCGAAGTAGCCGTTGAGGTCGAGAATGAGGTCCGTGGCACCGGCCGCAAACGCCGTGACCGACCCACCCGTCGCCGGTACCAGGGCGGCATTCGCCACCACTTGGCCATTGAACGAGTTCAGCGTCGATACCACCGGCTGGGTCAAGCCCGTCGGCCAGATACTGACGAAGGGAAGGGGACCGGGGGGGACTGCGGTCATATTCAGGGAGTAGGCCTGTGCCGTGTTCGGCACATTACAGCCGGCGCCTAGCAGCGCGAAGTCGCGGCTGACGCCGGATGCCAGCGACGGAGCGCCGAACGAGCCGGTCTTGCCGCTGCCGGCACGGGTATCCACCGCGCGGCAGGGCGACAGCGTATAGAAGTTCAGCCCGTTGAAGGCGAAGCCCGACGGAGCGAAGTAGCCGTTGACGTCGATCACCACGTCCGTGTTGTTCGAGGCGTAGACGTTGATGGCTCCGGCCGACACGCCGTTCTCGAACACCGTGCCGGACGGGACGATAGCGGCGTTGGCCACCACCTGGCCGTCGAACGAGTTCAGTGTCGACACGTTCGGCCGCGTCAGACCCGCGGGCCAAACCGTGACGAAGGACAGCGGGCCGGGCGGCACGGCCGTCACGTTCAACGAGAAGGCCTGTGCGCCGAATGGGATGCTGCACCCGGCCGTGGTGACCGGAATGGTGCGGGCCACCCCGGCGGTAAGCGACGGCGGTCCGAACGCGCCGGTCTTATTGCCGCCGGTGCGGGTATCGGCGACGCGGCAGGGCGTTACCGGGTAGAACACTAGCGAATTGGGCGTATCAAGCGGCACGAAGTAGCCGTTGACATCCAGGATCACGTCGCTGGCGTCGGACACATAGACGCTAACCGATCCGTTCGTGCCGCTGGGTACTACGGCGGCATTGGCCACCACCCGGCCGTTGAAGGAGTTTAACGTCGAGACCAACGGCCGTTCGATGCCGGTCGGGTAGGCCGTCAGGAACGACAGGACGGCCTGTGGCACGGCGGTGACATTCAGCGATACGGCGCGCGCGTTGCCTGGGATGCCGCAAACCGACGAGGGCAGCGGGAAGTCGCGCGTGCTGCCGGCCGTTAAGGTGGGCGGTCCGAAGGAGCCGGCAAAGCCGCCGCCGGCGCGCGTGTCGGCGATGCGGCACGGGGTTACGGGCACGAAGCGCAGGCCGGTGCTGATCAGCGTGGCGCTCTGCGTGATGTTGAACGTCTGGTTGGCGATGAACAGCGTCCCTACTCGGTCCACGCCAGTGGTGTTAGCCGCCAGCAGGAAGTTGATAGTGCCCGAACCTGTTCGAAGATTGCCGTCGATGCTGAGGAAGGTCGAGCCGGAGGTGGCCGACCACGTACAGCCATCGCCCGTGGTTACCGTGGCCGTGCCGGTCGTCGCCGTTGAACTATATGGCAGCGTCGAGACGTTGACCTGATAGTTGCAGGAGGCCGAGCCGAACTGGCTGACCGTGAAGATGCTGGAGCCAATCGTGATGGTTCCGTTGCGCTGCAGCACGCCGTTGTTTGCGGCGACGTTGTAATAGATTTGGCCGCTGCCCACACCCTGGGTGGCGCTGGCGAAGGTGATCCAACTGGTCGAGTCCGTCGTGATATTCCAGGCGCAGGAATTGGGCGCGATGAAGGTGATCACGCCATTGCCGCCGAAGCTGTTGATCAGCGCCGAGGTTTGCGACAGCGTGAAGGAACAAGGCTGCGCCTCCTGGACGATAGTGATACTGGTGGCGCCGATGGCGATCCGCGCCGTGCGCGCAATACCGGTGAGATTCGGCTGGACATTCACCAGCATGTTGTTGCCGGCGGCGCTGGCGGTGGCCGTGGCCCAACTGGAGTCCGTGAAGGCGAGCCAATCGCAATCGGAGGTGGTGTTGACCGGAACGTTAATGGTGCCGCCGCCATTGTTGGCGGTATAGTTGGCGGGCGTGAGCGAGGCGGCGCAGGGGGTAGCGATCATGGCGCGCGGTTCGGAGTAGGCCACCTCGCCGCCCGCGCCGGCGATAACCCCCGAGTTGTTGATGCCGAAAGCGCGGTAGGGACCGGCGCCGTTCAGGCTCTGGTCGCCCAGGGTCACGGTGCGGGCGTCGGCCAAGCGCAGGAACGAGTAGCTGTAGGCGGCCGCGTTGTCCGGCGTGTTGGTGCAGAAGCCGACAACCTCGTTGTTGTCGTTGATGCCAAAGCCCGTCAGGCTCCCGGTGGCCGTGGCGCCGCATGGGGTGGGGAACTGCTGGGTGTAGTTGTCGGTGGTCGTGATATAGCCGTAGCGGGCCGTATCCACCTGCGGAAATACGCCGGTAAGGAAGCCGGCGCCGCTGATGCCCGTGGCGGGATAGGTAAGGTTGCCAGTGGCCTGCAGCGACGCGTTCAATCTTACGCCGGACGAAATGGTGCCGTTGAACAGGCGTCCGGCGATGAGGCCGGCGTCGTTGATGGCGGTGACTTCCGTCGACAGGCCGCTTTGTTCGTAGGTAACGAAGGTCCCATCGGCGCGGCGCAGGAAGCCGCGGCGCTGGCCGTTGGTGTTGTCGAAACCGCCCACCACCACGCCGCTGGCGTTGATCCCCAACGGGTAGGTATTGGTGGAAGCCGGTACATCGAAGGACGTGATGGACCCGTCGGCGGCGCGGAGGAAGCCGCGGCTCTTGCCGGCCGACACGAAACTTCCGGTCACCAGGCCATTGCTGGAGATACCAGTGGCGCGGGAAGAGGTCGATCCGTTGAGGTTGAAGAAGGTATAGCGGTAGCCGGAGGGCGGCGTTACATTGATGGGGCGCAGGGTGAAGGTGGAGTTGTACACCTCGTCGATGGCATTCGCCGTCAGGTCGCCGGGGCCGGCAACGGCGGAAAAGTAGAAGGTGACGTTACCGGTCGCGCTGGCGGGCGGAGTCCAGTCGAAGCTGAAACTGAGGTCGGGGCTGATGGTGATTTGGCTGACGTACTGGAAGCCATTATTGGTTTGGACAATAGTGCGGTTGCCGGCGGTGAACTCGCCTGCGTTGGCGCCGCCGGCGAGGCGGGCGCTGGCCATGAAGCCGGTGGCCAGGTTGACCGAAAGTCCGGGTTGCACGCGCACGGTGACGGTCTGTTTGACGCCGGGGGTATACGTGAGTAGGCCGCCGAAATCGACGGAGATGCGGCCATTCCGGGTATTAGGGGCGCTGGTGTGGCACTGGGCGCAAGTACTCTCGCCCGGTGCCCCGGTCAGTCCGGGAGGCATGAGTCCCTGGTTGGCCCAGAGGGCCATATTTGGCAAAGCTAACAGCAATACTGCGCTCTGGGCGCAGGTGCGCAGACGCAAGGGTCGCATACACTCCTCCCGAACAAAGAACAAAAATGAACAAAGGCCCTTATATTACACCACGTTGCCCAGCGGGAGAGGCAAACGGCGGTTTTACTCGGATTAACGGCATGGCGGGCGGTAGTTGGAGGAGCGACTATACTGAGGCAATGCGAACGCTGTTGACGCTGGTGTTGTTCGCCGCCGCTGCCATGGGGCAGAACATCACCACCGAAGAACTCGAAAAATACCTCAAAGATGGAAAGAACATCTTCTATCTTGACGTCCGCGAGCCCAAGGAGATCACTGAGTTGGGCTCGGTGCCGGGGTATGTGAATATCCCGCTGGGCGAACTGGAAAAGCGCCTCAAAGAGGTGCCCAAGGACAAGCTCATCATCACCCTTTGAAACCGGGGCGGAAGAGCCGCGCGTGCCGCGGACATTCTTGCCAAGGCTGGATTCAAGACGGCTGGTTCCTGCGGGTTGAGCGACTACAAGGATAAAGGGAAAAAGTTGGTCTACCCGAAGGAGAAGAAGTCATGAGCGCTTGACGTTGCGGGCCTTTCCAATGATTTGATCGATACGGTCGGCGGTTCGCGCCTCTTCTTTGTGACATGGACAAAGTGGCGCTGATCGCCGGCAACGTGTTTGTGGGGTTGGCGGCTCTGGTGTACTTCGTGCCGTACCAGTTGGTGCTGGCTGAAGAGCCGCGGAACGACGGCGGGTTGCTGTGGGCCCATCTGTTGCTACACCTGCCCTTGTTGGGACTACTCGGGCTCGCCTATAGCGCGGTGGTGTGGCGTGGGGGGTTGGACGCCTGGGACTGGCAAAGGGCGTCGCAGTATGGCTTTGTTTGGTTGGCGTGTGTGACGCTGCTGTCCACGTCATTCTGTTCCGGGGTGTTCCGGTATGAGCCTCGGCAGCAGGTGCCGTGGATGGTGCGGCTGGTGTCGGGGTGGGCCGCCTACCTGGTGCCGCTGCTATTGCTGCTGGTGGCGGTGCTGTGGCTGAACGCGGTGGGGCCGGCGGTGCTGTTCCGCAAGGCATTCGGCCTGCTGAGCGCGTTTGGGATTGGGATGGGCGTGCTGCTGGCGGGGGAAGGTATGCTGGCGGTGCTGCGCAGTCAACAACAGCAGCTTGCCGCGCGGCAGGCCTATGCCGGCGAACGCGACGTGTCGATGCTCGCCGAGGTGGAGCGGGCCGACGCGGTAAATGGATTCGGCTCCCTTTTGCCCCATACGAGTAAGTGGGAGAGCGAGCCGATCCGGGCGCTGGCTCTCCGCAAGGTGCGGTCCGTGCCCAATCTCAATAGCCTGCTTGGCCTGCACCTGCGCAACATGCACTACGGCGATGCGCTGACCTTTCTGCGCGATAACGACGTCGCGAACGGAGGCGCGGTGGCGGAGGCCGTACGCGATGCCATTGTGCTGGCCTCACGCAACTTGAAGGAGCGGGTAGACAACAATCGCGACCTGTGGCGCGACGACCTGGAGGCCGAAGCTTCGAAGATCAGGGACGTAGCGGCTAAGTTCGGCGGCTACGGAGTGGATCTGAAGACAGCCGTGCTGGATTACGAAGAGTTGCTGGCGCAGGCCCGCAAACTGGAGCGCTGAGATGGAAAGCCTTGTGCTGCTGGTAATCAACCTGGGGCTGGCATGGTCTGTGATTGCCTACGTGGCGGTGCTCTCGCTGCTGGTGGAGAAGGGCACGCACGGTCCGGACAACGGGGCGGTCTTCTATATCCTGTCGGGCTATCTGCTGCCCGTGCTGCTGCTGTGGTGGCTGGCGTTCGGGCTGGCGGTGTGGCGCGGCGCGTTCGACAGTTCCGGTTGGAGCCGCAACTGGCAGTATGGCTGGGTGGTAGTGAGCTGTTTCGGGCTGATGCTGCTGGTGTTCGTGGCCAGCATCGAGCGGAAACTGCCGCTGGCTGGGCTGCTGATCCTGCCTGTAATGACGGTGCTAGCCGTAATGCTGGTCTACCGCGTTGGGCCGTTGCCATGGGCGCAGCGAGGGTTTTTGACGATGAGTGTGATGGGAATTCTGGTGATGGCGGGCTGTGCCGGCTATGTGGGATGGCAGGCGGGGCGCAGGCAGGTGTTGCGGATCCAGGGGGCCGGAAAGCCTGATGGCTTCGTTTTGTCCATGGTGCAAGATGCCGATCCGGTGAAGAACTTCGGCTCTCTTCTGAACTTCAGCAGTAGGCACACGCATCGCCAGGTGCGGGCGCTGGCATTGGAGAAGATCCGCAGCCTGCCGGATTGGGAAACACGCTTGCAGTCCTGTCTCCGCAACGGCCACCACATGGCGGCACTGGTGTTTCTGCGGGACAATCCGGTGCCGGATCCGGGGGCGTATGCGGAGGGTGTGCGGGAGGCGATCCGGCTGGCCGCGGAGGAGGGGCGCGCCGGGCGTCTGTATCCGCCGTCAAGCGAGGCGCGAAAGGTGCGGGAAGTGGCGGAGAAGTGGGCGGGGTATGGGGTAGACCTGTCGGGGGAGGTAGCGGAGTTGGAGCGGGTGGTAGCGGCGAAAAGAGACGATTGACACTGTTCTAGTTAACTAGTACATTAAGTTTGTCATGGGTAGCGCCAAACCCGCCGCCGCTCCGTTCCGTTTCCAACTCGATGCGGCCAGCGGCGTCCCGGTTTACCGCCAGCTTATCGATCAGGTGCTGGTGGCGCTCTCCCGTAATGCCCTAAAGCCCGGCGACCAGTTGCCCACGGTGCGCCAGGTGGCTGTCGACCTCTCCATCAACATCAACACGGTGATCCGCGCGTATAAAGAATTGGAGATCCGCGGTGTTCTCGCTTCGCAGCAAGGCACGGGCACATTCATTACGGAAGCGCCGGCGCCCGCGGACGAAGCGGTACGGCAGCGGCGGCTTCATCAATTGGTGGGCGAACTGGTGGCGCGTGCTGGGGCCGAGGGCTACTCGGTCGGGGAACTGCGCCAGACTCTGCTGGAACTCTTTCCGGAACAGGACCGGAAGAATAGGAACTGACTCTGATGCCAACGAATTCCGAAAGTATGCCAGACCGCGAGACCTCGCCAATGGCGAATCTGCAGATTGTGAGTGTACCGGGCGCGGCCATCGCGGTGGTGCTGTTGGCCCTGGCTCTGGGGGCCGCGGCGGCCATGCGGCAGGTCTGGGTGGCGGTACCGCTGATCGCGGCGGCGACCTACTGTCTGTTCGCCATCAAGGTGGCGAACGAATGGGAGAAGTGCGCGGTGCTGCGGTTGGGCAAGTTCGCCGGGATGAGGGGACCGGGGATGTTCCATGTGGTGCCGATCCTGGACACGATCACGAAGTTCGTCGACCAGCGGGTGCGGGTGACCGACGTGCGGGCGGAGACGGCGCTGACGGCCGATACAGTGCCGATCAACGTGGATGCGATTGTGTTCTGGGTGGTGTGGGATGCGCGGAAGGCGATTCTGGAGGTGCAGGATTTCTTCTATGCCATCTCGCTGGCTTCGCAGACGGCGTTGCTGGAGTCGATCGGGCGGCATGAGCTGAGCCAGATGATCAGCCAGCGGGAGAGCCTGGGAAGGGAACTGCAGCGCCTGCTGGAGGAGCGGACGGCGCCGTGGGGGATTACGATCCAATCGGTGGAGATCCGCGACGTCCACATTCCGGCGAACCTGGAGGATGCGATGTCGCGGCAGGCGCAGGCGGAGCGGGAGCGGCAGGCGCGCATCATCTTAGGAACCGCGGAGACGGAGATTTCGGAGAAGTTCGCGAAGGCTTCGGAGGTGTATCAGAATAATCCGGTAGCGCTGCACCTGAGGGCGATGAACATGTTGTACGAGGCGATTAAGGAGAAGGGGTCGATGGTGATTGTGCCGTCGTCGGCGGTGGAGACGATGGGACTGGGAGGGATGCTGGGGACTGCGGCGATGGGTCGAAAAGACGCCTGACGTCGGAAAAAGCGCGGTGGTTACCCCATCTTGTTTGCGATGTGCGGTATTCTGTACATAACGCCGTCGTAACGTGGGAGGCTGGCTGGTCGGGTGAATAGCCAGCCTTAGGGGTAACAGGAGTTGGTGTGCCGGGGATTTCACGCCATAGCGCTGTCACCGTTGTTTCTTTGTGCGGACTTTTGTTGCTGAGCGTACTTGCCTACTGGCGGTCGCTCGGCATGCCCCTAATATCCGATGATTACCTGGTGATCGGGCTGAGCCGCGACTTTGGCCCGCTTGATCGCTGGGGATCGCTGTTTTCCGACCCGCTTTACCGCAACCGGGCCACGTCGATGGTGATCACGTGGTGGGTGTACAAATGGTTCGGGCTGGCATCGCTTCCCTATAATCTGGTTACGATTGGCTTCCATGTGTTAAATACATGGCTGATCCTGGCGTTCGGCGCCTTCCCGCGAATCGGGTGGTGGCGGGCGGGTGCGGCGGCGGCTTTCTTCGCCGTCTATGAGGGGCACCAGGAAGCGGTGATATGGTTCTCGGCGCTGCCGGAGCTGCTCGTCTTTTCATTCGGGCTGGCGGCGTTGTGGTGTTGGATGCGGTGGCTGCTGGGCGGTGGGCGGCGTTGGGAGTGGGTCGTGGGTGCGGGTGTGGCTTTTGCGCTGGCACTGCTTTCCAAGGAGTCGGCCGTTGGCGTTCTGCCGTTATTCGCCCTCGCGTGGTGGGTGGAGCGCCGGCAAGTACCGCTCGGGACGGCTCTGGGGGCGCTGGCGCCGATGGCAGTGATGGCCATGGCCTACGCGGCGATGGTGTTCACCGGCAAGCAGCAGAACCAGCATTTTCACGACGGGACGTTTTCGCTCTCGGCCCCCTTTTGGCTAACCATCAGAAATAGCGTCGGAAGGCTGTTGTGGTTTTGGGGGGGCGTGTCGGTGGGACTGCTGTTGTGGCTGCGGCCAAAGGAAGCGCGGGGATGGCTGGCGGCCGGCTTTCTCTGGATGGTGCTGACGCTGTTGCCCTATAGCTTTGTCACCTACCAGGCGCGGGTGCCGAGCCGCCACACCTATCTTCCTAGCGCGGGGTTGGCGCTGCTGGTGGGCGGGGCGATGCTGGCGGTGGAGTCGCGCAGCCGGCGGGCGGCGTTGGGGCTGGCTTGCCTGATGGTGCTGCACAACTGCGCGTACCTGAGTTTGTATAAGCACAAACAGTATGTGAAGCGGGCGCGGCCGACCGAGGAGTTGATCGAGTTGGGCAACCGGGCGACGGGGCCGATCTACTTGAAGTCGTGGCCGTATTCGCGGTCGATTGCGGAATATACGTTGGAGTTGGGGGCGGGAAAGCCGCGCGAGTGGCTGCGTTTCGAGGCGGCACAGGCGGCGGATGCGGCGCATGTGTATTCGTGGGATGGGGACATTTAAGAGAAGCGCGTAAGATGGGGGGATGTGTCGCAGTATCAAGGTGCTTCGTAAGACCGGGCAGCCGTTAGCTACCAATGATGAGGTCTCGGCGGCGGCGCGGCAGTTCATCCGAAAGGTGACCGGCTCCCGTAATCCGGCGCGTGCCCATGAGGCAGCTTATGAACAGGCGATCGCGGAGATCACGGCGATCACCGGACGGCTGCTGGCGCGGATGGAGATCAAAGCGAAGGCCTCAGCCTAGGAACTTGTAGCCGGTGCGGTGGACGGTGAGGATCCACCGCGGATTGGCGGGCTCGGCCTCGATCTTCTGGCGCAGTTTGGCGATGTGGTTGTCAACGGTACGGCTCATGGGATAGTCGTGGATGTCCCAGACATCGTTGAGCAGATCCTCGCGGCTGACGGTTTCGCCCCGGCGGCGGACGAAGTAGCGGAGCAGGTCGAACTCCTTGGGGGAGAGGGTGAGGGGCTCACCGGCGCGTTTGGCCTGGTAGTTGCGAAAGTCGAGCCAGATATCCCCGAAAGTGTATTCGTTCTGCTCGCCCTTGCCGGAGGATCGCCGGAGGTGGGCCTTGACGCGGGCCACCAGTTGGCGGATAGAGAAGGGTTTGGTGACGTAATCATCCGCGCCGAGTTCGAGGCCGGCGATGATATCGGACTCCTGGCTTTTGGCGGTGAGCATGATGACCGGCATCTTGAAGCCGCGGCGGCGGAGTTCGCGGCAGACGTCATAGCCGCTCATCTTGGGTAGCATGAGGTCGAGCAGGATAAGGTCGGGCTCTTCGCTGACGGCTAACGCCAGGCCGGCTTCGCCATCGCCGGCATCCAGCACACGGAATCCTTCGAACTCGAAGTTATCGCGCAGGCCCAGGACCAGGTCCGGCTCATCCTCGATGATCAACAGTTTCGGCGTGCTGTCCATGTTCGACGCGGGCGGCCGGGATGGTGACGGTGAAGCGGCTGCCTTCTCCGGGGCGGCTGGCCACTTCGATTCTGCCGCCATGCGCCTGGACAATGTGTTGGGCGATGGCGAGTCCTAAACCGGCTCCCTTCGTATTGTGGACCGAACCGCCTTCCACGCGGTAGAACTTATCGAATATACGCTGGCGGTCGGGTTCGGGGATGCCGATGCCGCGGTCGGCCACTTCGATGCGCACGGTACCGGGTTGCCAGGCGGCGGTGAGGGTGATGAAGCGCTCGGCGGGCGAGTACTTGAGGGCGTTATCGAGGAGGTTTTGGACCACCTGGCCGAGGGCTTTTTCATCGGCGAGGATGACCGGGAGGTCGCCGGCGAGGTGCGCGCGGAAGGTGCCACCCGCCATTTGGACGATGGATTCGAACTCGGTGGCGATGCGGTCGAGCAGGGCGCCGGTGTCGCAGGGGGCAAGGCGGTAGCGGAGGGTGCCGGCTTCCATGCGGGCGAAGTCGAGAACGTCTTCTACCATCTGGCCGAGACGGCGCGATTCCTTGTGGATAACGCGGGTGTACTCGACGACTTTCTGGGGATCGCGGACGCGCCCGGCTTCTAACGTTTCGGCGAACATCTGGATTTTGGCGAGCGGGGTTTTCATCTCGTGCGAGATGTTGGAGACGAAGTTGGATTTGAGGGTGGCGAGGCGGGTTTCCCGGGACGCGGCGCGATGAGAGAGCGCGACGCCCATAAAGAGCCCACCGAGAAGGCAGCCGCTGACGAGCAAGCCGTATTGAAACTGCTGGCGGGCAAGGATGGTGAGGCTTTGCGGGGCTGCGGCGGCTACCGCGGTCTGTTTCTTATCTTCGGTGAAGACGGGCAGGGATTTGGGGGCGCAGGTGACTTCCGGGAAGTTGAAGACACGCTCCATGGAGATGGGCTTGAGGCCTCCGGGGGCGCTGGCGGCCCGTTCGGCGGCCTGGAGGCGCATCAGGGTGCGGTACTGGAAAAAGACGAGCACACCGGTAGCTATCAGCAGAAGACACTGCAAAAGAAAGACGCGTCTGCGCCAGGCTTCCGACATGGGCGGCTGCTTTTATTGTAGGCAAGCGGATGCGGGGGGCTGGTTTCGGGGACAACTTTTTACAGGACTCCGGCAGTGCGCGACGTGGCCGTCGCGCGCAGGCCTGGAGGCCCGCCCTACCATTAGGGAATGGCGCTCGAGGAATACGACAGGAAACGCAGTTTCGAAAAGACGCCGGAGCCGCGCGGGGAACGGCGGGAGAACCGGCCTGGGGAGACGTGGGGCGGGGTGTTCTGCGTGCAGCGGCATCGGGCGCGGCGTCTGCATTACGATCTGCGGATGGAGGTGAGCGGGGCGCTGCGGTCCTGGGCGGTGCCGGAGGGGCCGTCGCTGGATCCGAAGGACAAGCGTTTGGCGGTGCATGTGGAAGATCACCCCATGGAGTACGCGACGTGGGAGGGGGTGATTCCGCCGGGGAACTATGGGGCGGGCAGCATGATGCTGTGGGACCACGGGACGTATGAGGTGGTGGGCGAGCCGGCGGCCGAGGGCCAGATCGAGCGCGGGGACTTCAAGTTCCGGTTATCCGGCAAGAAACTGCAGGGCGATTTCGTGCTGGCACGGACCAAGCAGAACCAGGGCCGGGACTGGTTGCTGATTAAGAAGCGCGACGGGCAGGTGGTGGAGAACTACGACATCAATCTTTATACGTACAGCGTGAAGACGGGCCGTACGCAGGAGGAGATCGCGGCGCAGGTGGAGGCCGGGGCGCACGGGGGCGAGGCGCCGATGCTGGAGCGGATTCCCGGAGCGGTGGAGGCAGCGATGCCGCGGGATCTGTCGCCTATGATGGCGTTCACGGCAGCGCGCCCGCCAGGGGATCCGGGGTGGCTGTTTGAAGTGAAGTGGGACGGCGTGCGGTCGCTCTGCTATGTGGAAGAGGGGGTGACGCGCCTGGTATCGCGCAACGGCAACGCGATGGACCGGCAGTATCCGGAGTTGGGAAACCTGGCGGAGTTGCTGGACTGTGCGGCGGCGATCGTGGATGGGGAGATTGTGGCGCTCGATGAGCGGGGGCTGCCGAGCTTCGGTCTGTTGCAGCATCGGATGCACGTCGGCGACGCGGGCCATGCCCTGACGTTGTCCAGGAAGATGCCGGTGCTGCTGTATCTGTTCGATGTGCTCTACCTGGACGGCTATGATCTGCGGCGCTGCGCGATCGAGGATCGCAAACGGCTTCTTGCGACGCTGATCCGGCCATCGGCGC
The DNA here is from genome assembly GCA_964385495.1 of uncultured Candidatus Solibacter sp. Classification (GTDB taxonomy): domain Bacteria; phylum Acidobacteriota; class Terriglobia; order Bryobacterales; family Bryobacteraceae; genus CADEFT01. The sequence continues at coordinate 5,794 of CAYLPH010000069.1, read as the reverse complement.
ATGTGAAGCTGTCGGAGCATTTCGTGGACCAGGGCGAGGCGCTGTTCCAACTGGCGCGGCAATCGGGGTTGGAAGGGATTGTGGCGAAGCGGGCCGGGTCGGCGTACGAAGGGCGGCGGTCGCCGGCGTGGATGAAGGTGAAGGTGACGCAGCAGCAGGAGTTCGTGGTTTGCGGGTATGCGGAGGGAGAAAAGAGGGATTACTTCGCGTCGCTGGTGTTGGGGTTGTACGAGCCGGAATCGAACCGGCTGGCGTATGTGGGGAATGTAGGGTCGGGGTTTGACCAGGAGTCGCTCCGGCTGGCGTGGGAGAAGTTGCAGCCGTTGGTGACGAGAGAGATACCGTTTCCCAGGAAGCCGGAAATGGCGGCACCGGCCATTTGGGTGAAGCCGCAACTGGTGGCGGAGGTGAAATTCAGCAATTGGACGCTGGACCGGCACTTGCGGGCTCCAGTGTTCCTGGGATTTCGCAACGATCTATCGGCACGGGACTGCGTCTTTGAAAGCGCCGATACCGAAACGGCGGCGCGCAAGTGGCAACCGCCGGAACCTCTGCTGCCGGGGGATCGGGAGAAGGAAATCCTGGATGTCGGCGGGCGGCGGCTGACGTTCACGAATTTGAATAAGGTGTACTACCCGGAGCACGGCTACACGAAGCGGAACGTCCTGAATTACTACTACCAGGTGGCGGACCTGATTCTGCCCTATCTGCGGGACCGGGCGCTGTCGCTGCGGCGGTATCCGGATGGGATTCATGGCGAGTCCTTTTTTCAAAAGGACGCCCCGGAGCATTTCCCGGACTGGCTGCGCGTGGAGCCGATCTATTCCGAGCACAACCAGGCGCCGATCCGCTTCGTGGTGGCCGACGATGCGGCCTCGCTGTTGTATCTGGCGAACCTCGGCTGCATCGACCAGAATCCGTGGATGAGCCGGGTGGGGAGCCTGGACAATCCCGATTTCCTGCTGATCGACCTGGATCCGCAGGAGTGCCCGTACGACAAGATCGTCGAGGCGGCGCTGCTGGTGCGGAGCAAGTTGGAGGCGGTGGGGCTGGTTGGCTATCCGAAAACCACCGGCGGGGACGGGATGCACATCTACGTGCCGCTGGAGCCGGTATACAGCTATGAGCAGACGCGCGGGTTCGCCCAGGTGATCAGCCACCTGGTGACCCTGGAGCGGCCGGACCTGTTCACGTCGCCGCGGGCGGTGGCGAAGCGGGAGAAAAACCGGGTCTACTTCGATTACATGCAGCAATCGAGCGGGAAGACGATTTCGGCGCCGTATGTGTTGCGGGCCTATCCCGGAGCGCCGGTGGCGACGCCTTTGGAGTGGCGGGAAGTGCGTCCGGGGCTAACGCCGCAGCAGTTCCATCTGCGAAATATCCTGGAGAGATTCTCGCGGCTTGGGGACTTATTTGGAGGAGTTCTGGATCGGCCGCAACGACTAGAGGGAGCAATGGAGCGGCTGGAGCGCCTGATACAGCGGTAAAGTTAGGGCGCGAGTGGGGGTAGTGGCCTACCCCCAAAAGAGTGAGAGAGTACCCCTATTTAGGGCTATTGTTATACGGTACTAGTAGTACCAACATGGAAGACACATGTCACACATTACGTTACCTCCCCCGGTACCTTCGGATGTCGAAACCGAGTTGCAGCAACTGTATCTGCGGCGGTCGGCGATTGACCGGCTGATCCATGCGCTGCAGGTTTACGAACAGATGGGTACTGGTGGAGAACGCAACTCTCTTGTCCGGAAAGCATCGCAGTTAGCGAGCGCGGGGACTCCGTTGCGGAGGACCGGGACAATGCGGCCGGGAATGCGGCTTGGCAACGGGGCGGCCTCCTTGTAACCTAACAGTTTGAGCCAGCGCCATAGGAGATGTGAGTGCGAAGCGCCTAAGAGCGGCGGGAGAACCGTGCTTGCGGGAAACGGATTTGCGATTGCCTATAGCTGGCAGGTGGGGCGGGACCCAGCCGTTCCGGACCAGTGGACGGCGGCATGCTCGTAGAATTCACACTGATTCAACGGGCGCGCGAAGGGGACGACGCAGCGTTCAACAAGATCGTCCAGACCTATCGGAAACGCATACTTGGCACGATAGCAAGGTTAATAGGGCGTCCGGAAGATGTAGAGGACGTGGGACAGGAAGTGTTCCTGCGGCTATATTATTCGCTGGACCAATTGCGGTCGCCGGAGGTATTCGAGCCCTGGCTGTACCGCCTGACGGTAAACGCGGCTTACGATTACATGCGGCGGCAGCGGCGGCGTCCGGAGTCGCGCATGGCGGATCTGAGCGAGCAGCAGGTGTTGACGGCGGATGCCGAAGCCGGCGGCCGCGAACGGGATATAGAACAGCAGAAGGCGAATCTGCGGGAGTTCGTGCAATCGCTCCTTGGGAACGTATCCGAGGAGGATCGCATCCTACTGACTTTGAAGGAAGTAGAAGGGCTTTCGTTGAAGGAGTTGGAAGCTGTGTACAAAGTAAACGAAAACGCGTTGAAGGTGCGGCTCTTCCGGGCGCGGCAGCGCGTTTTGAAAGCATTCGAAGCCTTACAGGGCGGGAATGCCACGCCGCCTGCCAAATGAGTAGAATAGGACAGGCACGAAGGGACGAGCGATGAGCAACGAGAACCTGGACCGTAGATTCGACAATCTGCTTCGGGACTACCGGGAAGCGTGTCCGGAGGTGGAGCCGGGCGCCAATTTCATGCCTGGGCTGTGGCAGAAGATTGAGGCTCGTCAAACCGTGCCGTTCGCGATGCGGCGGTTTACGCGTGTGTTTGTGTCCGCGGCGGCGGCGATGTCGCTGCTGATGGGAACGCTGCTTATCACGCCTTCGGTGCGAAACGCCAACGGCGTGATCGGCCTGATGGATCTCGTAGAGGATGAAGTGGAAACGGTGGCCTACGCGGATATCGATGTAGAGCCGCACGGAGAAAGTTTGTGGCAGTAAGAACGCGCTCCGGCATTCTGGGGCTGTACCTGTTTCTGGTGTTTGCGAGCGGTGCGGTAGTTGGCGGATTTGGCCACAAGCTGTACTCGGCCAAGGCGGTGGCGGCGAAAGTGACGCCTCCTCCGCGCGAAGACTTCAAGGTCCGCTATATGCGGCAGATGAAGACCAAACTGAACCTGGACGAAGGCCAGATGCAGAAGATGGAAGTCATCTTTGAGCAGTATGGGCCCCGGTACCGCGACGTGAAGCAACGTTCGGACGCCGAGATGAAGCGAGTCCAGGAGCAACAGCGCGGGGAGATTAAGGCGATGCTGCGGGATGAGCAGCAGCCAGCGTATCAAAAGATGATTGAAGAGCGGGACGCCCGCGACCGCGAGCGGAAGGCTAAAGAAGAGCGGCGGTAGGAAGAAAGATTCAAAGGAAAAAGCCCCGGTTTCGGCCGGGGCTTTTTGCGTTTTAGAAGGATAGGCCCGGCCCAGTTTAGAACTGGTTCCAGAGGTACTGGTTGTAGACCTCGTGGTGGAACTGCACTTCGGGGACCTTGACGATGGTGCCGAGGGCACGGGCGCAACGGTCGGCGGAGGCCTTCTTGAGGTCGAGGTAGCGGCCCTTCACGTCCTCGCCGTAGAGCTTGGTCGTCCAATCGGCCTTGGCGAAGTTCTCCATCGCGTCGTAGATATTGTCGGGCAGGTAACGCTCGGCGCTGCGCAGGTTCTCGATGCTGGCGGTATCGCCGTCGAGACCGGTCTTGAAGATGCTGTAGAGCACCATATAAGGATTGGCGTCGGGACCGACGGAGCGGACTTCGACGCGGGCGGAGCGCTTGTTGCCGATCGGGATGCGGATCATCGAACCGCGGTCGGTGGCGGAAGCCTTGATCTGGTTGGGGGCTTCGAAGTGCGGGTCCAGGCGGCGGTAGGCGTTGACGCTGGCGTTCAAGGCAAGGCAGATATCGTTGCCATGGGTGAGGATACGGTCGACGAACTCCCACGCAAAGCCGCTGACCTTTTCCAGCCCGTTCGGATCCCAGAAGAGGTTATCGCCGTTGCCGGTGATGGAGACGTTGGTGTGCATGCCGCTGCCGTTGACGCCGACGATGGGCTTGGGCAGGAACGAGGCGGTCATGCCGAGCTTGGTGGCCACCTGGCGGCAGATGAGCTTGTAGATCTGGATTTGGTCGGCGGCGGCAACAACCTCGGAGTAGCTGTAGTTGATTTCGAACTGCGAGGGCGCGACTTCCGGGTGATCCTTTTCGTTCTGGAAGCCCATGGCGCGCTGGACTTCGGCGGCGGCGTCGATGAAGAGGCGCAGCGGGTCGCCGGGCAGCGAGTGGTAGTAGCCGCCGGTGTTGACGTACTCGAACTTGCCGGTTTCGTGGAAGTTGCGCTCGGCGTCGGTGCCTTTGAACAGGAAGCCTTCGATCTCGTTAGCGGCGTTTAGCGTGAAGCCCTTGGACTTGTGGACTCCCTCGGCGTACTGCTTGAGGACGGCGCGCATATCGGCGGAGTAAGGGGTGCCATCCTTATCAATGACTTCGCCGAAGACCATCACCTTGCCGGGGCCAAAGATGTCGGCGGGGCCCCAGTAGAACGCGGACCAATCGATGTGGAGGCGGAGGTCGGATTCCTTCTGGGCGGTGAAGCCCCGGATCGAGGAGCCGTCGAACGTTAAGTTGTCCCAGCTTTTGATGAGGAACTTCTTGTCGTAGTCGAGAACGTGGAGGCGCCCTTCGAGGTCGCTGAACAACAGCGTAACGGCCTTAATCCGCTTCTCGTCCGTGAGGTACTTGAGGCGCTCTTCCTGGATCTTATCCACCGGGGTGCGGCTCATACGCTGTTCTTTGGCGCGAAGGTTCAGTTCTTCCAGTTCGCCGTAGGAAAGTCGCAGAAAATCCTGTAGTTCGTTCACGTAAGTCCTTTGCGCAGTTGATTTGCGAGTTGTGTCGAAGTCGACGGAGACCGTCCACAGCGAATTCCACCGGACAGCTAAACCCGTGCCCGGACTCGGCCGCGACTACCTCCACTCTCGACGGGTCACTCGTAATTTTCTCTCACGGTGGGAACGGTTACCAATAGATTCCTTCTATAGGCTCTATCGGCGGCATCCATAGCGTGGCGGTGTGGTGGCTAACTGTAATTTATCTAATTACTTGGCGGGGAAAGGACGGGTCTGGGCGGCCTCCAGGACTTCGGGATTTTCGCGGCGTAGGCGAAGCGAAGTTTCACGGGCAAGGCGCGCTTTTTCCTCGTTACCCTGCTTGAAGTAAAGCTGCGCCAGCAGGACCCAGGGCTGGGCGTTGCGAGGGTCGAGGAGCGCGGCCTGTTCGAGTTCCGCAATGGCATCGGGGAGCTTGTCGAGGCGGCTGAGAGCGCGGGCAAGGGCGACGCGGGCGGGGGAGTAGCCCGGGCGGAGGGCGAGGGCTTTCCGCAACGGGTCGAGGGCTTCTTCGAATTTACCTTGTTTGACGAGCAGGTCTCCGTAGAAAAAGAACGGCTCTTCGTAGCCGGGGTCTAAGTCCATGGCTTTCTTCAGAAAGGGAAGGGCGGCGGCGGTATTGCCTTTCTTTTGAAGGTAGTAGCCGTGTTCGAACTGGGCGCGGCCGGATTGAGGGAAGCGGGTGGACGCCTGGGCAGCCAGCGCGGCGGCGGCATTGTGATCGCCGGCATCCTGTGAGGCCTTGATGGCCAAGAAGTAGAGGTTGGCGTCGTCTGGGGTGATGGCGATGGCTTGGCGTGCGATGGCGGCCGCGTCGTGAAAGTAGCGGCCGGCGGTATACTCCACCGAGAGCACCTGCATCAGTTTGACGTTCTTAGGCTGGAACTTGAGGGCGGCGCGCCAGGCGTGG
>CAYLPH010000068.1:0-43066 GCA_964385495.1 uncultured Candidatus Solibacter sp. | reverse complement strand
GCTACACGTGCGCCCAAACTCCTTTGCAATGATCTCGCGTTCCGGGGCGGTGGTGCCGCGGAAATCCACCTTGATAATGTCAGCGAGTTGCGCCAGCGGGTTGCGGGCCGCTGAAAATACAAAGTCGTCCAGCGCCAGCCGATATCCATTCGCCTTCAGTTCGACGCAGCGGTCCACTACTTCCGAGTCCGGCTCAATGTCCTCGAGGATCTCGATGACGACCTTGCCGGGCGGGAGGAACAAACTAAGGTCACCCAACAGAATCTGCCTTGGGAAATTGATAAAGGCCGGTTTGCCGGCGGTGATCTGTTCACAATCCGAAGAGAAGAAGCTGGCCGCGACTACCTTGGCCGTCGCCACGTTACCGTCCTGCCCATTGTAGGCCTGGACGAACTCTCCGGACCGGTACAGCAACTCGTAGCCGACAACATTCCAGCTGGAATCGAAAATGGGCTGTCGAGCAACAAATAGGTCCATGGAGTTTAAAAAGGTATGCCGGTCACATCGCCCTGGAGCGTGGATGTCTCAATGATGAGCAGGCGCAGGTCTTGGCGCGGTTGCAACCTTCCCGCCGTGCTCATTCCCGGCTCCAGTGTGGTCCTTCTTTGTCTCGTTCCCGGTTGCGTGGCTTGGCGCATGTTCCTTACCGGTCTGGCGATCCTTTTCGGCGGAGGCTCCCCTCTGGCGCACTTCCGGGTAGCCGACGATGATGGAGACGCGGCGGTTGCCGGGATGAGCCGGATTGTCCGGGCGGCGGAGGTACTGGTCGGCGAATCCACGAACCTGAGCTACCTGGTTTAGGCGAATTCCATTCTGCTGCATCAGGCGGCGCGCCGAGTTGGCACGGTCGGCGGAGAGTTCCCAGTTTGAGTAACCTTTATCGCTACTGAAGGGTTTAGAATCGGTGTGTCCCTCGAGGTAGATGCGGTTCTGCAGTTTTCCGAGCTCCTGAGCGAGTTTCACCAGTAACTCCTGACCTGGGCCGCTCGGCTCCGCGTTTCCACTATGAAAGAACAGGCCGGCCTCGTCCTCCATCAGTTCGATGCGGAGGCCTTCGGCCGTTACCGTGACGGTCACGAATTTCTTGAGCTTCTCGAAGCTGTCCATCTGGTGCAGGGCGGCCTCGATTTTCTCTTTGATCTTGTTCATGTCCCGCTCGCGGATAGGCAGAGATTCCCCGATGCCGGCCTGGGTGGATCCGAGGAGCTTGCCGTTGCCCGAAGGATCCTGAAAGTAGCCTCCCACGGCCTGCTTCACCTTCTCGTCACTGGAAAGAAGCCAGAGGACGATGAACAGGGCCATCATGGCGGTGACGAAATCGGCGTAAGCCACTTTCCAGGCCCCGCCGTGGTGACCGTCATGGCGGCCTTTCTTCTTGATGATGATGATTGTATCGCCGTGCTTTTCGTCCATGAGGTTACGCCGCCGCTCCGCCGCCCCGGACGGCCTGCTCCATGTCCTTAAAGCTGGGGCGCACATGGGAAGGGATGGACCGGCGGGCGAACTCGGTGGCGATGAGGGGCGCACACCCTTTCGCGAAGCTGATCAAGCCCACCCGCAGGCAGTGGTAGTACTGCGATTCGTCGTCCGCGAGTCTGCTCATGTGCGATGCGAGGGGGCCGAGGAATCCGTAGCACAGGAGAATGCCGAGGAACGTGCCGACGAGCGCCGCGGCGACCTTGTGACCGATCTCTTCCGGCGGACCGCCGAGGGCTCCCATCGTGATGACGACGCCAAGCACGGCGGCGACAATACCTAATCCCGGCAGCGCATCGGCGACCGTACTGAGCGCCTTGATCGGTAGGCTCTTCTCGTGATGATGGACTTCCACGTCCATCTCCATCATCTGGTCGAGGTCGTGGTTGTTCAGCCCGCCCGTGATCATCAGGCGCATGGTGTCACAGACGAAATGCAGGGCATGCGTATTTTTAACGAACTTCGGGTATTTGGCGAAGAGCTGGCTTTGATTGGGTTGCTCGACATCAGCTTCGAGCTTGGCAAGGCCGTTCTTCCTGGCATAGGAGAACATATCGTTCAGCATCTTCAAGGCTTCCAGGTAGAAGTGCTTGTTGAAGCCGCTTCCCTTAAAGACCGCGGTCATCGCCTTGACGATGTCCATCACAACGCTCGGAGGGTTGGCGATGAGCAGGGTTCCGAGGGCGGCTCCTCCGATAATGACCAACTCCGCTGGCTGAACCAGCACCATGAGATTACCGTGTTCCAGCAGATACCCGCCCACCACGGCGCCGATGACGACAAGAATGCCCAGAAGTGCAAACATAGTAGGTGATACTTCTTATCACCAAGTCTTAGACGGATTCCAACATTTTCGCGGCGTCCGCGGCTTTTCGGGCCTGGCGCCGGTACATATAGTTCTCCTCGGCGAGCAGTTGTTCGCAGGCGTCCGCCCGCGCTTGCCAAGCCTGCCTCGATTGCGCCTCGAGCCTTTCGAGCATTTCCACCTTGCGTTTCGCTTCGAGCAGCGCCTGGCGCTGGCTGGCAATCTGTTGGAGACAATCCTGGAGAAAGGCTTGAGTCTGGGTCACGTCGTTGGCTAGCCTTATCTGGAACGCGGACCAGGAACGGAGGTCGTGCCCGGAGACGACGGAGGATTTCAGCAGACCGGCGTGAGTAGAGGTCCATTGCTCATCCAACTGGCGTAGCGCCGCGAGTAGCTTTTCGCGGCGGCGAATCAGGGTTTGCATGGTCTGCTCCCGTAGCGCGGCTTGCGTGCGGTACCAGGAGAGCACGCGATCAAGACGAAACTTGAACTTGCTCATTTGGCGGCCTCAGCATGCGAGTTGCGCGACGAGTTGGCGCATTTGTTCCAGGGTCTGGTTGACGGGCGAGTGCTCGCCGCCGCGCTGGATCAGGAACCGATTGATTGCATCCTGCATTTGAATGCTTTTATCGAGCCTCGGATTGACCCCGGCAACGTGGGCGCCGAGTTGGATCAGGTCGGCCGAAGCGCGGTAAAGCGCCATTGCCTCGCGCAACTGCGTGGCCATGGCGGTCTCTTCCGGAGTGGAGACGCGGGTTGCAAGACGGCTAACGGACTGGAGGACGTCGATAGCCGGATAGTGCCCGGCATGCGCCAAGTCGCGGGACAGGACGATGTGTCCGTCGAGAATGCCACGAACGGCGTCGCAGATGGGTTCGTTGAAATCATCGCCCTCCACCAGCACGGTGAAGAAGCCGGTAATCGACCCTTTGCGGAAGCGGCCGGCGCGCTCAAAGAGCTTGGGAAGGAGGGCGAACACCGATGGCGTATAGCCTTTCTGGCTGGGCGGCTCGCCGGAGGCGAGACCGATTTCACGCTGGGCCATGGCAAGCCGGGTAACCGAGTCGACGATGAGGAGGACGTTGGCGCCTTGGTCGCGGAAGTATTCGGCGACGGCGAAGGCCACGAGACTGGCGCGGATGCGCACCGGGGCGGGCCGGTCGGACGTGGCGGCGACGACCACGGCCCGCCGTCTTCCGCCGGGTCCCAGTTCGCGTTCCACGAAGTCGCGCACTTCGCGGTTGCGCTCGCCGACGAGCGCGATGACCGAGACATCGGCCTCGCTCTGGCGGCACATCTCGCCGAGCAGAGTGCTCTTTCCGACGCCGCTGCCGCCGAAGATGCCAATGCGCTGACCCTGGCCGCAGGGAAGAAGGGAATCGATGGCGCGGATGCCGGTCACGAGTTTGCCGGTAATGGGCTCGCGGTCGAGCGGGCTAGGCGGGGTCACGTAGAGGGGATAGGAGGTCTCCGGTTCCAGCGGTTCTCCGCCGTCGATGGGCTGCCCGAAGCCGTCGAGGATGCGGCCCAGCAAATGGGGGCCAACCAAAACGCCGGAGGACTCACCGCGAGTCACGATGCGATCGCCGAGTTGCACCCCGTCGGTTTCTTCCAGTGGCATGGAAAGCACGCGTCCATCGCGGAACCCGATGACTTGGGTACGAACTCTCCGGCCCGAGGCAGTCCGAATCTCGCAGAAGTCGTTGATAGCCGCCGAAGGGCCGGCGGACTCGACCAGGAGCCCCGACATATGGCTGACCGAACCGTTCCATGGCATGGGCTCGATACGTTCGAGGGCGCGGAAGTACGGCAGGAGGCTAATGGCGTCGAAAGCCTCGGATTCAGAGTGAAAGCCGGTCGCAGAATCCACGTTCTATCTCCTTGAGTTGAACTTCGATGGAGGCGTCCAGGCTGCCGCGAGCGGTATCGTACTGGAAGTCGCCGGGCGACAGGCTGGCGTCTTCCACGACTTCGAGCTGTTCGGCTTTGCCGATGCGTGCCAGAGCCAGCCGGGTGGCGGCGGCGTGGGCCGGGGAGACGCGAACTCGCAGACAATCCAAGCCATTCAGGCGCTGGACAGCGGTACTGACAAGCGCTTCGAGCGCGCCGGGATCCACGGTCATCTGGCGATGCAAGATGCGCCGCGCGATTTCAATGGAGAGCTTAACAAGATCGGATTCGGCTTCTTTGCGCAGCCGGGACCGCAGAGAACCGAGCGCCGCCAGAGAGCGGGAGAATCGTTCCCGCAGTTCGGCAATCTCCTGTTGTTGGGCCGCGCGCAGCCGGTTTTCGCCTTCGGCGACGCCGCGATGAAACGCCGCTTCTACTTGTTGTTGCAGGTCGATCATCTTCTGCTCGGCCTCGCGCCAGAGCGATTCCGCGCGGGCGTGTTGCTCAGCGGAGGATGTGGGAGGAGGCGGTGGGGGCTGAGCCCGGGACGACTTCTTGACGGTCACCGAGCGCCAGGTTACGGATCCAACCTCGGCCGGTTTTACAACCCTAGACGACATACTGTTGCGCCCCCTCACCTTTGACGCTGACGACGCCTTCGGATTCGAGGGCACGAACCGTATCGAGAATCTTCTTTTGGGCCGCTTCGACGTCGCGGATCTTCACCGCTCCCAAGGCTTCCATATCCTCGAGCATCATGGCCGCGCCACGCTGCGAAAGACATTGCATGAAGTGATTGCGCAATTGTTCGCTGGTTCCCTTAAGCGCCATGGTGAGCACTTTGCGGTCCAGGCGGCCGACCAGTTCCTTCATTCCGTTGGCGTCGACGAGCATCAGGTCGTCGAATACGAACATCAGGTGGCGGATGGCGTCCGCCATGGCGGGCTCCTGCTCGTCGATTACCTCGAGAATGTCTTTGCAGGCGACGGCATCGATCTGATTGAGGACGTCGGCGACGGCGCGCACGCCGCCGAACGATTCGCGCTTCAGTTGGCCGAAGGTGGTGAGTTTCTTGCCGATGATAGCGACGATCTTCTGGGTAACATCGGGGGAGATATGTTCCAGGCTTGCCATGCGCAAGGCCACATCGGCCCGGAGCGCGGGGGGAAGTTCGCTGAGCAATCCGGCGGCGTGAGGCGTGCTGAGGCGGCTGAGGATAATGGCCACGGTTTGGGGATGTTCGCTTTCAAGAATCTTGGCGAGTTGCCGGGGTTCGGCGCGTTGGATCGATTTGAAGTGGGCGGTCTCACGAATGGCCTGGCCAGGGAGGCGTTCGAGAATCCTGCCGGCAGTATCGGAGCCGAAGGTGGAGGTGAGGAGATGCTTCGCGAACTCGACGCCACCGCGGATGGGAAACTGGGCGTCCGCCACGGCTCCTTCACATTCCAGCAGAACCTCCTGAATTTGCGGGGCACCGACGACGGGCATGGCGGCCATGGCGTGGCTGACCACCTGGATTTCCTCCTGACTCAATTGTTTGAGCAGGCGGGCGCTCTGCTCCTCGCCGAGCGCGGCTAAGAGCACCGCTGCCTTCTCGGGACCGGTCAGTCGCGGCGCGGGCGGGTGCGGCGAAGCCGGGGGACTGGCATCCATTACCTGTTTCATGATTTCGGATCCTCGGTCAGCCAGACGCGCAGCACTTGGACATACGGGCCGGCATTATCGTCCACCTTCTTGCGGATCACGGTGGTTAGGTCTTCCAGGGCCGGGCCGGGGTCCGATGGGGGGAGAAGCGCCTGCGGCTGATGGGCCGGGAGTCCGGAGACGGGCTTTTCGTCATCGGGTCCGGCAAGCGCCTTGGAGACTTCCCCCGCGGGCAGTGCAATGGCGCTCGCGGGACGAATCGGGCGCTTCCGGTTCCGGCGAAGCAGCAGGAAGCCGGCCAGGACGAGGAGTGCGGCCCCCGCGGGTACGCCGTAGCGCACGGCAGGAAGCGCGAGAAACTCTTGAAGCGGGTCTGGTTTGGCGGGTACCGGTGGGGCCGGCTTCCGTGGTGGCTCGAGCTTCAAGGTGGAGTCAAACGGCAGGCTGTCCACGGTGAGCTGATCGCCCCGCTCTTCATCGAAGCCGATGACGGCAGCGACGAGTTCCCGAATGGTTTTCAGTTTTTCGGCGGTGGGCGGCGTAATCACCTTCCGCAACTCAGATCCCTGTCTCTCCCAACTCACGGTCTGGTCGAGGAGGACGGATGCGGAGATCTTGCGGATGGCTCCCTGGGGCAATTTCATGCGCCGCGTCACCCGGCTCGTCTGATAGGTGATGTTCTCACTGCGGCGGCTAATGGTTACCGGCCCGTTTCCACTACGGGCGGCCGGACGAGGAAGATTGGATGCGGTACCCGGGACGCCACTGGCAGGTGTTGCGGACTGCTGGGTGTCTTCGGATTTGGTGGAGGTAGTCATGACGGACTTGTCGGGATCGAAGGTTTCTTCGCTCTGCTCGCCGCTGGTAAAGTCGCATTCCACCGAGACCCCGGCCCGGAAGCCCTCCGGGCCGAGCAGCGGATCGAGCGTCGAACTGATTTTCTGAACAAACTCATTCTCGAGTTTCTTGCGGTACTCGAGACTCGCTTCGGAAGGTTCGGAGCCGTCCTCGAGCACACCGCGGCGTTGCTTACTCAGGAGGTTGCCGCGGCTGTCGAGGATGGAGACCATCTCGGGCTTGAGTCCCTCGACGGCATTGGAGACCAGATGAGAGACGGCCAGCACGTTCTGGGGCGTGAGCGCCATGCCGGTTCGAAGCTGAAGCAGGACGCTGGCTTTCGCCTGTTCGCGGGATTCGAGGAAGACGGAATTCTTGGGGAAGGTGACGTGGACGCGCGCGCTTTCCACCTCCGCCAGCGACATGATCGAGCGTTCCAACTCGCCTTCGATCGCGCGGCGGAAGTTCACCTGTTCGCCGAAGTCAGTGGTGCCGAAGTTCGACCGGTCGAACAGTTCGAAACCGATGCGGCCGGTACGCGGAAGACCGGCGCTTGCCATCTCGAGCCGCAGTTCAGCCACCTGTTGGGAAGGCACGCTGACGCTGGTCCCGCCATTCGAGATGCGGAAAGGCACGCCGCTCTCCTTCAGTTTCTGAACCAGTTGCCCGGCATCCTCGGCGGAGAGCTTCTCGTAGAGGGGGCGAAAGCCGGCCTCTTCGCGGTAGCGCACAAGCCAAGTCAGGCCGGCGCCGGTAAGGATCAGGGCGAGGGCTATGCCGATCTTTTGTCCGGAGGTAAGAGAGGCGAGCAGCGCCTTAAGCTGTTGCATGGGACGTGGTGTTCACTCCGGCGAATCAGATCTGCATGCGCATGATTTCCTGGTAAGCCTGAACGACTTTGTTGCGAACCTGGAGGGCCAGTTCCAGTTCCAACTCCGCGCGCTGCACGGAGAGCGCCACCGAGTGAAGCTCCCGGCTCTCTCCGGTGAGGAAGGCATTGGTGGCCTCTTCGGCGCCGGCCCTGGCCCCCTCGACCCGCTCGATCGCTTGCTGAAACAGATTTTGAAAGCCGGCGGTTTCGGTCTTCGGCCGGTTGAAATCCAAAGAGGGCCGCAGGGAAATGCCTTGAAGAGCAGAGACTTGAGACATAGGTAAGGGCCTGTCCTAGCGAAATAGTTCGAGAGAGCGCACGATCATGTCCTTCACGGCGGAGATCGCCGCGAGGTTGGCCTGATAGCTTCTCGTTGTAGAAAGTAGATCGACCATATCCTCGGCGGGGTTTAGCCTTGGGAACGCGACATAGCCATCTTTGCCGGCATCGGGGTGGCCGGGCAGGTAACGCTTCTCCGGCTCGCGCGTGTCGGTGACGACCTCGCTAACCCGCACGCCGGCGGGTCCACCGGTGAGATGGGCCGCAAACTCCGTTCGGAAGTCTCCTTCGGCGGGGGCAGGGGAAAAGACGACGTCCTGCCGCCGATAGGGACCGCCGCCTTCGGTGCGGGTGGTTTCGGCGTTTGCCAAGTTCTGCACGAGGAGTTGGGCGCGCTCCCGTTGGGCTTGCATGCCGGAGGCACTGACCGAGATGGCTGAGAACAGGTTCATGCGCCCTTCTCCTGAATGGCCATGCGCACGGAGCGCACTTCGGAGCGGACCAGGTTAGCGCCGATACTGAAGCGGAGGGCATTCTCGGCCAACAGGCGTGCTTCACGGTCCACGCTGACCGTATTTCCATCGGGTTTTACCGCGAGGCCGGAAACTTCCACAGTCGATACGGTCCGGTTGCCGGCGGCCTGTTGAAGAGCGTTGCGAAAGTCGATGTCCCTGGCGCGGTAGCCGGGGGTATCCGCGTTGGCGATGTTGGAGGAGACGACGCGCTGGCGATTGGCCAGGGCGGTGAGGTAAGCCTCAAGGCTGGAACCGAGAGCAGAGAGCATGATGGAAAGGCAGTGCAAGCGGATTACCACGAGCGGGGTTCCGAGGCTCAATGCTTTACGGGGGAGGGCGACGGAACTCCGACACCGGGGCCGTCGCGATTCCGGCAATCAGCATTCCAGGCGGAAGCGAATTGGCGAGGCGGCGGAGTTGGAGCGGTACTCGGGCGCGTGGGCCACGGATTGATATTGCCGGCGATAGCGAGCCCGAGCGCTGGTCGCCATGCCCAATGCCCAAGTCATCAGATGGAGGCCTTCCCGCAGAAGGGTCCGCCACTGAGCGGAGTGCGGGGGGGAGGCGGCAAGGCTCTGTTCGAGCGTGGAGCGGTACCGGGCCGCGAGCGCTTCGGCTGCGGCGTGATCCTCCGCTTCGAGCGCCGCGCGCAGCCGGTCCGCGAGTTGAAGCAGTTCAGACATGCGCTTTCTACTTGTTGTTCGAACGCATGGCTTCGAAGAGCCCATTGAAGTAGTTCACTTGCTGTTCCAGCGAAGCGATGAGCGCGTCGGCGGCTCCCATCTGGGCAAGCAGGTTGTCTCGCACCACGCCGACTCTGTTTTCGTTCTCGGCGATCAGCAAATCCTGGTTTTTAAGTTGAGACTTGACGAGATCGATCGTATTGCGAAGTTCGCCGCCGTCTACATCCTGAAGCTGCTCGATCGTGTCGCTTGCGGCCTTGACGAAGCCGCTTTGGCCGCCGGGCCCGGTAAGGAACTCAAGAACACCATCCAAGTCCGCGGCGGCAACCTGGTCGAATTTAGAACGATCCAGTTCCAGTTTTCCGAACTGGTTCAGCGTCAAGCCGACATCGGCCAACGACCGGACGTCCCCCGTTCCGGCGTAGGAGCCGATCTTTCGCAGCAGTTGTCCGAGCGAGGCAACCAGGCTTTGGCCGGCGAGGGCTCCTCCGGCCGGGCCGCGGTGCTTGTCCAACTCGTCGACGGCGGCGTTGTAATTGGCAACGAGATCGGCCAAGGCATCGCCCACGGGGGCAGAGGAGCGGGTGATCTCGATGTCGGCGGCTCCGACGTCGCGCAGTTCGATGTCGAGTCCGGGACCGATCGAAACGTTGCGGGAATCCGCCTGGATAGGGACAGGCGGAACGCTGTTCACCCGATAGGTGGCGGAAAAGCCGGCGGCGACGGTGCTCACTAGAACCTGGCTGCCGTCGGAAAGGGAGATTGCCACATTGCCGAGCCGGGTGCCCTGAACCGCGAGGCGGTACTCGGGCGCGGACGCGCTGCCATAGTTGATGATGGTTGCGACCACGGGAGCGCCGGATTGATTTATCTGGGCCGCAAGTCCGGAGAGAGAGCCGTTGGCGGTGCCGAGCAGGTAGTTGGTACCGTCGACGGTCAACGTAAAGTCGCCGCTCGACGAGATGTTCTGGGTGGCTGGATCGACGACCCGCGGCAACGCGTCGGAACTGATGGTGGTTGTACGCCGTCCGGTGCTCAGTACTTCAATGCTGTAGTATCCGGCCGAGGGTTGGGATCCAAGCCTCGCCGTGACGGCCGCCGCATTGGAGTTGGATACCTGGTAGCCGGCCGGCCCGGTAGCCCGGCTGATGCTATCGAAAGACGATTGAAGAGCGCTGAATCTGGCGTCGATGGTACTCCAGGCGGTCGCCTCGGAATCCAGGCGGCCCCTTTCGGTCTGCAACTGCTTGATGGGGAGAGACGCGATGGCCACGGCGCGATCGACTACCGTTTGGAAGTCACTCGCATAGCGGCTATTTCCAGCGAAGATCGTTGCACTCATGACAATACCTCCTCAAAGCACTATGAGCCCGCGCCGTTGCGCGGGCTCCGAATCGACCAGGGTGTGAGGCGCTTCCGATTAACGCAACAGCGCCAGGACCGACTGGGGCGCGGAGTTGGCTTGCGCCAGCGCCGCCAGAGACGCCTGCTGCAACACCTGACCCTTGGTGAGGTTGGCGGCTTCGGCAGCCACGTCCGCGTCGCGAATCCGGGATTCGGCGGCCGAGAAGCTCGCCACCTGGGCCTGCGCCAGTTGCGAAGCGTACTGGAGTAGATTCTGTCCGGTACCGACGACGCCTTGGACCAGGCCGAGCGCATCCACCGCGGCATTGATATTGGTAAGCGCGGTCAGAGCGTTCGTGTTGCTCGTGATGTCATCGGCGTCGACGCCCAAGCCGGCGGCATCCACCTGATTGGCGGCTCCGCTGAGATCAATGGTGACCTGCGCGTTAGCCTGCGAACTGCCGCCGCCGATGTAAACCGAGATGGCGGTGTTGTTGCCGCCGCCTGTGTTCAGTCCGATGTTCGCGGCCTGGCGGTCAATTTCGCCGAGGAGGGTTTGGAATTCGGCGTCGAGCGTGGCACGGCTTCCGGTGAAGGTCTCGGTGGCGGACTGCGTGGCCAGCGTTTTCAGCCGGTCGAGAATCTTGGAGACGTTGTTCAGGCCGCCGTCAACGATCTGCAGGGTGCTGGTGCCGTCGTTGGCATTGCGGATACCCTGCTGTAGTTCGGCGATATCGCTGCGGTAGGTGTTGGCAACCGCGAGACCGGCGGCGTCGTCACCGGAAGAGTTGATACGGAAGCCCGAGGTCAGGCGCTGGATCGTCCGGTTCTGGAAATCGTTGTTCACCCGAAGATTTTCCTGGGCGACGATGGAACTCACGTTCGTTTGAATAGAAACAGCCATTGTCTTGTCCTTTCGACGATGATCTTCGGTGTCTTTCCGGCATTAGGGTGAGGGTTGCCGCCCGTGGCGGTCAACCAGCTATTTGCGCCTTTTCCGACCGAAGCCGCTTGATTTACAGCGGTGAGCTACTTGTCCTGCATATCGGTGCCGTTTCTAGAAAAAGAGCGGCTCGCCGCGGCTTTCCCGGCGGCGGGCTCCTCGCGCTTCGCCGCATAGTTGAGAATCACAATATCGACACGGCGGTTGCGCATCCGTCCTTCCGGGGTGTCATTGGCCCCGAGCGGAGCAGTGTCGGCGTAGCCGGCGACGGCGAAACGTTTCTCCGGAAGTTCGAAGTCCGCCGTGAGGATCCGGAGCATGGCGATGCTACGAGCGGCCGACAATTCCCAGTTGCTGTCGAACCGCGAGTTGCGGATCGGGATCGAGTCCGTGTGCCCTTCGAGCCTGATCTGGTTCTCAACGCTTCGAATGACCTTGGCGAGCTTCTCCAGAACCGGCAACGCGGTCTCGTCGATAAGGTCCCCGCCGGAAGGGAAGAAAGCCGCTTGCCGCAGGCTGATCACGAGACCTCGAGGTTGCAGATTGACTTCGAGTTTTCCGTCGCGGATCTCCCGCTCCAGTTCTTTCGAGAGCTTCTGCACGGACGGGAGCAATTCCACCACCGGATCCGGCGGCTCGGTTAGCTGCTTCTTGGCGCCGCCGGGACCGCGCATCATGGCATTGCCTTGTCCCGCCTGATCGGGCGTTCCGCCGAGGACGCGAGCGAGCACCGTCATGGCGTCTTTGCTAACGCTCTGATTGAAAGCCTTCTGGACGGACTCCGAGACCTGCTTGGCGCGTCCTTTGTCCGTCTGGGAAGAAGCGAACATCACCACGAAGAAGGCGAAGAGCAGGGTGATGAAATCGGCGTAGGAGACCAGCCAGCGCTCATGATTCCCGTGTTGAGTTGCGCGCGTCCGTTTGCGCATCAGCCTTCCACCGGCGCGGTGTCCCGCGCTCTGGCCCGCTCGACGGCCTCAGGGGCCACGGGTCCACCCGATTCGAGATAGGCCTCCAGTTTGATGCGGATCAGCTTCGGGTTCATGCCCTCAACGATGCTGACCACGCCTTCCAGCATGAGTTCGCGCACCAGGGACCGCTGCTGCAGATGCGCCCGGAGTTTACTTCCGGCGGGGAGGAAGAGCAGGTTGGCCAGGCCGACGCCATAGACGGTGGCCACGAAGGCGACCGCAATGCCGCGTCCCACTTCCTCAATATTCTCGAGGTGCTTCATGACCTGGATCAGCCCCATGACGGCGCCGATGATGCCAATCGTGGGCGCGTAGCCGCCCGCCGATTCGTAGACCTTCGCCGCCGCCTCGGCCCGGCGTTCTTCGGCGAGCAATTCGAGTTCCATCATTTCGCGAAGATCGCGGAGGTCGGTGCCGTCAACAGCCAGCGACAGCGCCTTCCGCAGGAAAGGATCTTCAATCGAATCCAGATCCCGTTCGAGTGAGATCAACCCTTGCTTGCGCGCTTTGGAGGCGTAAAGCAGGATTTCCTCGACGACCGCGCTTTCATCGTGGTCTTCCCGGAGGAAGACATAGCGCAAATGTTGGGCGGCCCTTACCAGGGCGCGCACGGGCGTGGTGACCATAACGGCGCCGAGTGTGCCGCCCAGTACCACCAGACCGGCGGTCAACTGGGTGACATCCGAAAGCCGGCCACCTTCCAGGAGGAGTCCACCCACGAGCGCTCCCACGGAGATAAGGACGCCGCCGATGGTTGCCGGATCGAGGGTCAGAGGCCGCTTTTCCGACACGGGGACGAGCCCTCCTTTTCGCTGGGAAGCGGGTGAGCCGCGGGCGCGAGAATGTCGCGGCGGAATGCTTTGACGCGTTCGATGATTTCCTGGGCGGATTCCAGAACGAGGTAGCGCTGTCCCGATGTGAGCGCGATCACCGTGTCCGGAGTGATTTCGATGTGTTCGATGAGGTCCGAGTTTAAAATCAGGGGCACTCGGTTGAGCCTGGTTAGCTGGATCAAGGTTGTATGCCTGCCGATACACCTCTATCGGCTCCGTAAAGCAAAAACTTTGCAAATGGCGGACTTTTGATAACCAGGATCGACATAAAGGGCTAATGAAGCTCCGCGATTCACCCGATTGAGAGATCGAGGCTGAAACCTCGATTTCCCATGGAAACTCAGCTTACTTATACCGATATCGCCGGGTCGGACGGGTTGTCCCGGCGCGAACTGGAGCTGATCCGTGCCCAGCATGAGAAGCTGGCGCGAGTTCTGACGTCCACAATCTCCGCCGTACTTCGATTCAGCGTCAATTTCCAGTTAGAGAAAGTGGAGCAGGCATCGCTGGCATCCGTGGCGGCCTTGGACCCGGCGTGCCAGTTCGCGGTGAAATGGCAGCACGAAGCGGCGGGAGCGATTTTCCTCGATTCGGGACTGGCATCGGCATTACTCGAGCTGATCCTGGGTGGGAAGCCACGCAGTACCGCTCCGAGCCGCACGCTGACGGACGTAGAACTCGCGCTGCTGAACGACCTCTCCAGCCGGATATGCGCGGAATGGGAAAACACGTGGCAGGCGTATGCGCCCTTGCGTTTGACTTCGGAAGACCTGGAAAGCGAGCTTCAGCCCAGGCAAGAGGTGGTGTTAGGGCAAGAACAGGCCGTGGTGGCCACACTATCGGCGGGCGGAGAGGGTATCGCGGGCCAGTTGTGGCTGGCGATGCGGGCAAGGCTGCTGCGCCAGGCGCGGCGGACGGGCGAGGATAGCCAGCGAGCGGCCGCCAAAGAGCCGGATCCGGAGCGGCAATCGCGCATGCTGCGGCGGCTAAACGATTGTTCCCTGTTGGTGAGAGCGGTTCTGCCGGCCGGCTCCAGCCGTTTCGGGGAATTGCTGAGTCTGCAGCCAGGAGACGTGCTGTTGTTCGACGCTGCGTTGGACGCGCCGGTTCGCGGCTCCCTGGGGGGACTCAACAAGTTGAGCGGAGAGGTCGTGCGGGCCGGCAACAAGCGTGGGCTGCTGGTGCATGCGGTGAGCCGGCAGGAGCCGGTTCAGGGGCCGGGTTCGCCAGGTGCGCGAGGAGGCACAGAGCGGCGTCGTACTTCGCGGGCGGCAACGGCTCTCGCGACGACAGCCGGTTCCGAATCGACAGGATGATCGTTTCCAGCAGATCCAGCCGTTCGCTGTCACCGCCCGTGAGATTGGAACGGCGGGTGTCCCGGAGGCTGGGCGCGCTGAGCCATGCGGGATCCACGAAGCCGCTTTCCGCGGACAACGCGCGATGAAGGCGCCGGGCCGTCCGTCCAACCTGATCACTAACTCGCATCATGCTTTACTCATCCCTAAATGTACGAGAGATTGTAGATTCTTCTCCGCGAGATTCAGAAATAGTCGAATAGACTTAAGCGGGAGCCAGCTTTGGCCTGTGTCGCAAGGGTGGCTTCCCGTTGCGTCTGGAGCGACTGGAGTTCCAGAATCGCCGCGGGAACGTCGGTCTCCTCGAGCCCGGCAAGACGTTCGGTAAGCTCGGTTCCCATCCTGCGTAAAGACGTGATGGAGCCGTTGACGCGATTCTGTAAGGCGCCGAAGCGGGCTAGCTCGGTGTTGACGTGATCGGCGACGGCATGCAGGGAGTCCAGGGCATTCCTTACCCCACCCACATTGTCCGCTTCCAGTTCCAGCCGGAGGGCGTTGACCGCCGCGAAGACGTTCCCGGCCGCGATCGTATCATCGGGATTCCGCAGGTCGAAAACATCGCCGGCGGTTCGACCCGCAACGAAGGACGATCCCGGCCCGTTCTGGATCCGGATCGTAGCCTGCGCGTTGGTGAGGCGCCGCGCCCCGGTTGGCGAGCCCAGATCCAACTCATAGGGCGGAGCCGTATCGGCATCCCCGCCGAAGACGTAGCGGTTACCTACCTGGACGTTCGCCAGTTCCACCAGCCGCTCATGGAGTCCGCGCACTTCAATGGCAATGGCGGGCCTGGAGATGTCGACGCCGGCATCGTTGGCGGCCTGCGCGGCAAGCAGCCGGATACGGTCGAGGATAAGAACGGCCTCGCGGAGCGTGCTTTCCGAGACGTCGACCTCGGTCTTGACGCGTTCCAGATTGGTAACCCATTGCGCAACGCGATTGTTGCGACTATCGAGTTCCACGATGTCGGTAACCTCATGCGGCGAGCCGGCGGGCGTTTCCACGCGGTAACCGGAACTCAGCTCACGCTGCACGCGCCCAAGCCGGGAGTCGAGGGTACGCAAGGCAATGAGAAAGAACTCGTCGTTGGATGCAGCGCGCGAGATCATGGAAACCTCCAGGTTAGCGGACCATGTTGAGAATGGTTTGGGTAAGTTCGTCGACGACGGTCACCATCCGCGCGGCGGCTTCGTAGGAACGTTGCAAAGCGAGCAACTGCGCCGCTTCCTCGTCGAGGGATACGCCCGAGATTTCACCGCGCAGGGTTCTCGCCTGGGCGGCCAGCATGGCTCCACGCTCTTCCCCGCCGGCCGCGCGGTTAACCTCCCGTCCTATGCCTGCCGCCAAGTTGGCGAAGAAGGTCTCATAGCTTTGCCCGTCGATCTGATTCGCCGGATCGGGCGAAGCGGCCAACAGAGCGAGACTCGACGCGACGCCGTTGGCGACAACCGGCGGCCCGCTACTAATGGCAGCGAGTCCGGAGGCGTCCGAGAGGGCTACGGCGATCGTTCCGGCAATGGCGGCCGGCCTGGCGGCTTCATAGGTGAACAGCGGGGAACCGGGTGAGCCGTCCGCGGTCTGGCCGGCGGTAAGGAGGCCGTTCATTTTATCCGCCAGCGACTGGGCGAAGCGGTTGAGCGAACCCTGCCGATCCCCACCTCCGATCAGGCTGGGGAACACCCTGTTCCGCAAATCCAGCAAGCCGCCCAGTTCTCCCCCCTCGAGTGCGGCAGTGATCGCGTTGCCTTGACCGTCGATGAGCTGAAGCGTGGAAAGACCGTCGGGAAAGGCAACGGAATGCGTCGAAGTTTCGACGCTCAGCGGGAACGCGTCTTCGCCGATGACGAGCGGGCTTTCGCCGGAAGTGAGAAGAGTAACCGAGCCATCCTGCTGGTAGAGTGGGGTGACGGGAAGCAAGAAGCTGAGTTTCTCGAGCGTCTCATAGAGAGCGGCTTCGGATCCGGCGTCGCTTGCGCCCGTGCGGCGAACGGCGACGTTGTAGTCGCGCACGAGGGAGGCGAGGTGGTTGACCTCGGTCACCGTGGCCCGGACTCTCCGTTCGGTGGAGGCCGCCTCTTGTTGGATGCGGTGGAAGGTATCGCGCAAAGCGCCGGCGAATCCGCTCGCCTGGTCTATAACGGTCTGCCGCGAGGGTTGGGAATTTGGGCTGACGCTCCAGGCGCTGAACGAGGCCGAGAGCTGTTGCAATTGCGCGGCGATGCCGTTGCCCGCTTGCAGGTTAAAGACGCCGTCAACGGGCTGAAGACCTTGCGCCTTGGCTTTGTCAAAGCCGTAGGATCCCTGCAGCCGGTGCACCAACTGTTCGGCGAAGCGGTCGCGGGAGTTGGAAATAGGCCCGGCCTTTACGCCTCCAAGGAGCCCGTTGGGCGGGTCGAAGGCCAATGAGTCGAAGGTCTGGCGCTGCTTGGCATAACCTGGGGTTTGCGAATTCTGTACATTGTTTTGCGTGACGGCCAGCGCGCGGTCGAATGTCCGCAAGGTCTGGGCCGCGGTATTGAGGGTGGCCAGGAGGTTTGGCATGACCCGCTCCTAGGATTCGACGGAGAAGCGCGCCGCCGTTGCCGATGCCTCGGCAAGTCCAGCGCCCGTGTAAGAAGCGGAGTTCAGGTTAACGACTCGAGTCCATTCCGCGTAGAATTGCACCGCTTGTTGCATCATGAGATCCACTTGCTTTAATTCATAGTGCAAGTTGGCTGCCAACGCGGCGATACCCTCTTCCCTCATGCCGGGGTTACGGCGCAGCATAAAGAGGACCCGGGTCAGGTTGTCTTGAGCCTCTCCGAGGATAGCGTCGGATTGGGCGAGTCCCGTGGAACCTTCGCGCAGGACGCGCTGTTGGAGGTTCCGCAGGAGAGTTCCGGTGTCTCGGAGGAGCTGACGGGCTTCCTCTTCCGGAGAGCCCTGCCGAGGGGGGGGCTTAACAACCGCCAGCGCTGGGTGTCGCGTCATTGTAGGTCCTCATGCCCGTAAGGATCAACCGAGGATCCGCTCCGCGAGGACCTCGGCCAGGCGTTCGGCATCCACTTCCAGCCGGCCGGCATTGTAATCCGCGGTGAGTTTCCCGGTTTGCGCCGTTCGCTGAACGTCGCTTCCTTCGAGGGCAAGTCTCGTTAGATTGGCGAGGCCGGACAAGGCGAGATTGTCTTCGCCGGGCCCACCGGACACCGAAGATGCGATGGAGCGCTCCGCGCTCAGCGCGGAGGCCTCGGCGGTTTCGTCGAGGCGAGCGGCGCCGGCGCCCTGCTGTTGAATTCGAGTATCAATGCGCATCTGACTAATCCCTTCTCACTCCCGGCTCTAACGACTTATCACGAACGTACCATAGGATTCGAGCTAACTTTTAGCTTCCCCGGGTTCGCTGGAGAAACTCGACTCCGGCGCGTCGATCAGCCGGTCGAGCACCAGTTGGTGGATTTTCAACATAAAGCGCGTCTCGCCCGCCGGCATGTTCAACTGCCCGGCAATCAACTCGGGAGCCTGACCTAGCCGGTACAGGCGGAGCGCCTTGGCCCGCGCTGTCAGGTTAAGCCCTCCCGACCCCGCGGCGGCTGGATCGCGCCACCGGACATGCTGTTCAACAT
This sequence comes from uncultured Candidatus Solibacter sp., assembly GCA_964385495.1. Taxonomy (GTDB): domain Bacteria; phylum Acidobacteriota; class Terriglobia; order Bryobacterales; family Bryobacteraceae; genus CADEFT01. The sequence continues at coordinate 25,021 of CAYLPH010000068.1, read as the reverse complement.
CGGTCAGCCGCGCATCCATCCGCCGCATCGAATCCCGAAGCTTCTGGAGCGTGTTGGCCAGGTCTTCCACCGGCTTCGCCGCTTGTTTCGCGCGGCTCCTGGTGCGCTTGCGGAAGAGAACAAGCCGCAGGGCAAAGACCAAAGCGCCGCTCAACAAGCACAGGGCTGCCGCGGCATACCAGGTGGAGAGATGGTCCAGCAGATACGGCGATATCACAATCCGTCCCCCTCGATATCCGGCCCGGCCGGGATGGTAAGCTCCCGATTCGCGCCGGACAGCGTCTGTGCGAATACCTCGGTAATGCGCACGCCGTAATGGCCGTCGACGGCGACGACCTCCCCTGCCGCGATCACCGTATCGTTCACGAGAATCTCCACGGGATCATTAAAGGAGCGGTCCAGTTCGAGGACCGATCCCTGATCGAGGTCCAACACTTCCTTCAATGGCATGCGGGCGGAACCGAAGCAAATGGTCACCGCCAATTCCAGATCAAGCAACGACTGCTTCTTGAGTTTTTGCACTGTCATGGATGCTCCCGTGGTAGCCGGATTCTAGAAGAGACCGCGTTCGGACGGCCACTGCGCCGCCAGGAGGCCGCGCAATCGCAGGATGCCCTGGGTCTTCAGTTGCGCCACGCGCGAAAGATGGACGCCCATCACCTGGGCGATTTCCCGCAGATTCCGTTCATTCAAGTAGTAAAGGCTGAGAACCATCTTCTCCTGGCGCGGCATCGCCTCGATTCCGCGCTGCAACAATTTCTTGAGTTCCGTTTTCTGGAGCTTTTGCAGCGGCAGTTCCTCGCGCGAGTCCGCGATCATGGTGGCGTAGGACCGGTCATCGTCGTCCGAGGGGGTTCCATCGAGACTCCCGATGGTCACACTCCGCACTTCAAGGAGAAGCTCGTGGTAGTCCGGTAACTTCATTCCAAGTTCGTCAGCCACTTCCTCTTCCGAAGGCGTTCGCTGCAGCCGTTGCTCGAGCTTGCGCATGGCTTCGGCGATCTGCCTGGCCTGTGGCCGGCGCTGGACCGGGATGCCGTCCATTCCGCGGATGCTATTGAGAATCGCCCCCCGGATCTTGAACTCGGCGTAGGTTTTGAGCTTCACATTCAGGCTGGGGTCGAAGTTATCGACGGCCGCGATGAGGCCGACAATCCCCGCTGAGACCAGATCCTCGAGTTGGAAACTGGCCGGGAGCCGTTCCATGATCCGGTGAGCGATCAGCTTGACCTGAGGTAGATGCTCGAGGATTAGCCTCTCACGTTCCGCCGGGTCGACCGACTGTGTGCTCTCGTAGGCTGCTGCCGCGGCGTACCCTATCATGTTGCCTCCTTACGCTACCGAAGCGATCCGGCGGGCTTCGCCGGGCAGCACCAACCGGGCGAGTTTCTCGCTGCAAGCCGGTTCGAGGTCCTCGGGAATCTGCTGTCCCGCGGCGACGAAGGCGATCGGCTGGCGCGAGCGCAGGGATTCGCTGACGAAACAACCGTGCGACGCCGTCTCGTCGAGTTTCGTGACGATCCAGCTTGCCGGCTGAAAGAGGGAATACTGCTTGGCGGCAGCGCGCAAATCCGCTCCCCGCAGGGAGGCGGGAAGGACCAGGCTGGTTTCCAGTCCGGGTTGGCGCACCAGGGCTTCGGCCAGATCGCTCCCAATGTCCATCGCGGCTCGGGAAAGCCCCGGCGTGTCGATCAGGACGAGGTCCGGCGCGCGAAACCGGGCCAGTCCGGTGGAAATCGCGGCGGGGTTTTCGAAATGATGCAGCTTTATGCCGAGAAGGGAGGCGTAGGTGCGGAGTTGCCCCGCCGCTCCCACGCGGATCCAGTCGGTACATACCAGGTGGATGGGACGGCGCTGGAGCAATCCGTACCGAACCGCCAGTTTGATCAGCGTGGTGGTCTTGCCCGCGCCGGGAGGGCCCACCAGCGCGAGCATGCGAAGTCCCGCGGATTCGATTTCAAAATCGCGGGCAATAACAAACCGCCTTTCCAACTCGGCGGTTACCAGCCTGGTGAGTTGTCCCGCGCGTCCACCCTGGCGCAAGGCGGTTTCGATAACCGAACGAGCCAGTTGGGGCTCCAACTCGCGCGCCGTTAAATCATTGAGGAGCGATTCCGCCTCCGCCGGCCAATCTTCCAGTTCGGTAAGGGGAGGCAGATCGGCCCTTCCGAGGTAATCGCGAAGGCCCTCGATGTGGCGGCGCAGTTCGGCCACCTGATCGGTAAGGGGTGGCTTCCGCGCGTTGGGTTCGGCGGATGTAGGCGGTTGTGAGGGAACTGTGGTTGAAGCGTCCTGAAGGTTGACCGAGGCGGCGCCGCGTTCGTCCAGCAGACCGGCGACAACTTCGTACTTCCCGAGATGAATCGCGTGCGCGGGGCTGCGGCGGGAGGTGAGCACAAGCGCCTCGGCGCCAAGCTCACGATGAGCCGCTTTCATGCCAGCATCGACAGAGTCGGCGAAGAAGGATTTGATCCTCATTTGCTTGCGCTCCTTACCTTGACTCGATCACGCCGAGGGAGATTACTTTCACGTTCGGAGGTACCTCGTTATGCGACAAAACCGCGGCGCTGGGAAAAGACGTCTCGGTAATCTGCCGTAAGAAATAGCGCGCGGTTGTCGAGGTGACGATCGCGGCGGCGGTGTCGGGTCTCTCCAGAACCTGGGTCAGTTTTGTCAACACGACCCGAATGGAATTCGGGGGTAGCGTCAGAATACTATTCTGCTCGGTGTGCTCGACCGCGCCTTCGATCATCTTTTCCAGGGTCTGGCCGAGAAAGAATGCCGGCAGTTCGCCATTTTTGGTGAGGTGCGGCGCGACGATGGCGCGACGGATCGCCTGGCGGACGTACTCCGTGATGAGAATGGGATTGCGCGTAATGGCTGACGCTTCGCCCATGGCTTCGATAATCGAGACCGCGTCGCGGATGGGCACCCGTTCGCGAAGAAGGTTCTGAAGTACTTTCTGGACCGTGGCGAGGGACACCATTTTCGGAACGAGATCCTCAATCGCCTTCGGATGTTCCTGCGCCACGCGGTCACAGTAGACCTTCGCGTCTTGCCGCGTGAACAGCTCATGGGCGTTGCGCTTGATGAGCTCCGCCATGTGCGTACCAAGCACGCTCACGGCATCCACCACGGTGTAACCGGAACGGCGCGCCAATTCCACTCGATCCGAGGTGACCCACAGAGCCGGCACTCCGAAGGCGGGATCGATGGTCTTCCGGCCCACCAGGTCCGGCTTCGCCTCAGGACCGGGAATGGCCATCTCGTGGCCATGGACGAGTTCGTATCTGGCCACCTCCACTCCCTTCAGCTTGAGAACGTACTCGCGCGAGTGCAGACTGGCGTTGTCGTGAATCTTCAAAGGGGGAAGCAGATAACCTAGTTGATTGGCCAATTGCCGGCGGATCGCACTGATCCGCTGGAGCAGAGGCGAGTTCGGGCCCCCGGCGGCCAAGCCCACCAATCCCAAGCCGATCTCAAGCGACAGCGGTTCGACGCGAAGCAGCGACTCGACGTTCTCCTTGGCGGCCTCCTGCTTGGCGGCTGGCTTTATCTCGGCCGCGGTTTGCCGTTTGTTCAGTTGCCAGCCGGCAAACCCGAGGGCCGCGCCCAGAACCAGAAACGGAGCGGTGGGCAGGCCAGGCAGGAGTCCAAGGAGGGTAAGCACGCCCGAGGAGAGGAGCAGGGGTTGCGACGAGCCAAACAACTGGCGTTGGAACTCCGGCCCCAGTTGCTCATCCGATCCGGCGCGGGTAACGACGAGACCACCCGACACGGAGATCATAAGCGCTGGGATTACGGTTACCAGGCCATCTCCAATGGTGAGCGTTGTGTAGGTTTGCAATGCCCTTTTGAGGTCCATCCCATGCTGGAGCACGCCGACGAGGAAGCCTGCCACTATGTTGATTGCCGTAATCAGAGCGCTTGCCATCGCGTCGCGTTGGGTGAAGCGCGAGGCTCCGTCCATCGCGCCGTAAAACTCGGATTCCTTTGCCAACTGCCGGCGCCGCCGCCGCGCTTCCACCTCGTCAATCAAGCCGGCATTCAGGTCAGCGTCGATTGACATCTGCTTGCCCGGCATTGCGTCCAGGGTAAAGCGCGCGGTCACTTCGGAGATGCGAACCGCACCGTGGTTGATGACGACGTACTGGATAGCGATCAGGAGAAGGAAGATCACGAATCCGATGACGTAGTTCCCACCCACGACAAAATTGCCGAAAGACTCGACTACGTGGCCGGCCGCCTTCGTTCCGCTGTTGCCGTTGAGAAGGATCAAACGCGTGGTTGAGACGTTGAGCGAGAGCCGGAACAAAGTGAGTAGGAGTAGCGCAGTCGGAAAAACGCTAAATTCCACCGGTTTGCGAATGAAGAGAGCCACCATGAGGACCACGACCGACATCATGATATCGGTGGCCAGAAGGAGGTCGAGCAAGAGCGGAGGAATCGGAACGATCAACGATATGAGAATGGCGAGGATGGCTATCGGAACAGCCATCTCGCGCAAACCGCCGAATACGGCCCGCATATCGAACGGTAGAGCGAGGGTAGCCTCTTTCGCTTGGGACATGGCAGTCTTCCGACGTCTCGCCTACCGGGCGCTGTGACTTAGGGTTTTCACCTTTGTTGTCAACGTTGTACGTTTCATTCCGAGGAGCACGGCCGCCCTTGCTTTGTTGCCACCCGATTTCTGGAGCGCCTGATTGAGTAAAGCCTTTTGAATTTGGATGATTACGGCTTCGAAGTCGAGGCCGTGTTCCGGTATCTCCACAGCGAGTTGGGCGGATACCGCGAGTGGGTTTATTCCCGGGAAGTCGTTCGCCGTGAGGAAGGCGCGATCGCCGCTCATCATTGCCGACATCTCGATGCAGTGCTCGAGTTCGCGGACGTTGCCATGCCAGTCCCAGCTTTCGAGCCGTTCCAGGGCGTCGGGAGTGAACTGCTTCGTCGAGAGTCCCTCACGCGAACAGATCTTGGCGATCAGGTGTTGGGCGAGCGGACGGATGTCGGTGCGGCGCTCTCGAAGTGGCGGCAAATGCAGGGGAACTACGTTGAGCCGGTAGTACAAATCGCCGCGAAACCGCCGCTGGCGGACGGCCTCGGCCAGATCCACATTTGAAGCAGCCAAGACGCGTACATCGACCTTCGTGGGCGTAGAGCTACCCAGCCGCAGGATCTCGCGTTCCTGCAGCACACGCAGTAGCTTGGCTTGCAGATCGAGGGGCATCTCTCCTATTTCGTCAAGAAAGAGCGTTCCCTCGTGAGCGCGCTCGAAGAGTCCGGTACGGGGACCCACGGCTCCGGTGAAAGCGCCGCGGGTGTGTCCGAACAGTTCCGCCTCGAGGAGCGCATCCGGCAAAGCCGCACAGTTCACCGCCACGAACGGCATGTGGGCTCTGTCGCTCGCCATATGGATTGCACGGGCGGCGACTTCCTTGCCGGTGCCGGTTTCGCCGCTGATGAGAACGGTGCAGCGCCGGCGCGCCACGAGTTCAATGGTGTCCCGAATGCGGGCCATCGCCACACTCTCGCCAACGAGGGTGCTTTTCCACGCCAGAGAACTGGCCAACTGCAGGAGAGCGGGGGTCAGTTCCAACCTGTGAACCGATTGTGCGCGCTGACTCACTCCGTTAGTTGCAAAAATTACTGTTTGATCGGACAAAAGCCTGGCGTCGATTGACTCCAGCAGGTCAGCATGTTCGACGGCTACGGCATCAACGGGCGGAATCTTCACGTCGGGTTCGGATAAGACGGGATCGTCCATCCGAACCAATTTAAACGCCTCGGACAGCTTCGAAAAATCTGCCGGTGGGACAGATACAGCGAGCAGCAGCAACCGTTTAGGGAGAGACATAAATATCCAGAAGTGCGGTATCGGACTTTCGAAAAAATATCCGTGATAAATAGCACATCGGCATGACAAGGACTTCTCTGTATGCCAAGGATTATTCCTGGTATAACTTTTTTTCGCTTGCCCTCGAAAAGGCGGCGATAAGCAGTGAAAAGGTTACTTATGTTTGCCTCGGAAGAATATCTCCAAAGTCGCGTGTTGTATGCTTCCCCGACGGAACTAGTGGTTTTGCTGTACGAAAGGGCCGTGGAAGTGATGGGTCTGGCCGAAACAGCTACCACCGGTGGAGATGCGCGGGCGCGGGCAGGGCATATTTCGAAAGCGCTCGCGATTATCCAGGAACTGCAGATGTCTTTGCGGGAAACCGCCGGCAGCACGCTCGCCGAGAACTTGCGCGGGCTCTATCTCTTTGCGCAGGAAAGGCTTCTATTCGCCAACTCCTGCAAAGAAGAAGTGATTGCATTGCAACAGGTTAGGCTGCTGCTGCTGAGCCTTCTCGAAGCTTGGCGGCAGGTGGCATCCGGGGCGGCAGAGAGCGGCAAGCGGGGTGCGGACAGCAGATTTTCATTCCTCGGATGGGGTGGCGGGAACGAGGCTGGAGGCTCCGGATTCAGCGCTGAGGCCTGAGACGGTAGCGGGCTTTGACTGGTCCAAGGTTGCGGACAGCATGGTTGCCAGCCCGAGTCCGCCCTGCGCGGCGATGGCTTTGGCGAAGTGCTCCTCGGCCATCTCGATTGCGGGGGCGGCCGTCTGATCCTCTCCGGCGCCTAACCACCCCCCGCCCTCGCGCCCGGCGCGAAGCAGTTGTGCAATTAGGATGGCCTCGAAATCTTTTGCGGCTGTCCGCCAATTGCCGTCCGTTTTGGGCGTTGAACCAAGGTTGGCGACGCTTGTTAGGGTGAGCTGCATTAGATTACCTCCAGATCCGCCTCGAGCGCGCCGGCTGCCTTTAAATTCTGCAAAACGGCAATGATGTCGCGAGCCGTCGCACCGATCGAAGACATTGCTTTCACCAGTTCCTCCACCGAGGCTCCGTTCTTCAGGACGAGGCTGCGGGCCTTTTCCTCTTTCACTCCGACGGACACTTGGGGAACTACCTGCGTTGTTCCCTGGGAAAGCGGAGCGGGCTGGGAAACGTCGAAAGCCGTCTCAATCTCCACGGTAAGAGGGCCGTGCATGATCGCCGCCGGGGAGACTCGGATTTCCTTCCCCATAACGATGGTTCCGGTCCGTTCATTGATAACGATCTTGCTCACCTGGTCGGTTTCGACGGTGAGAACCTCGATGCGGGCTAGGAATTCGGCCGGCCGCGCTTTGTATTCCTCTGGAAGGCGTAGTTTAACCAAGGTCGAATTATGAGCTTGAGCGATCTTGGCCTGGGAACCGAATTGGCGGTTAATGACCTCGGCAATGCGGACGGAGGTCGAGAAATCGGCATTTCGCAGATGGAGGTCCACTTCATCGCTTAGCGCGGACCGCGGACCCGCGCGCTCGATGGTGGCTCCGCTGGGGATCCGTCCAACGGTGGGGTGATTCACGGTAGTTGAGGTTCCGGCGCGTCCAGTGGCGAATCCTCCGGTGACAACGGGGCCCTGCGCAACGGCGTACTCCCGTCCATCGACGCCGCGAAGCGTGGTGAGCAGCAGCAGTCCGCCTTGGAGGTTAGAAGCGTCGCCAATGGCCGCCACCGTCACGTCAATTTTGACGCCGGGCTCGGCAAATGCCGGCAGATTCGCGGTTACCATCACCGCCGCGATGTTGTTAACGCGAATGGCGGTTGGCGGTACGGAAACGCCCATCTGATTCAATAGATTGGTGAGGCTCTGGGTGGAGAAGACGGTTTGGCGGCGGTCGCCGGTGCCGTTTAGCCCTACCACGAGGCCGTACCCGATGAGTTGGTTCTCGCGCACACCCCCAATTGAGACTAATTCCTTAAGCCGGCTCGCGGCGCACAAGCGGGTAGGCCAAGCGGTGCCTCCCGCCAGGAAAAGCATGAGGATTATAGGCATGATTATCCTTAGAAAGGAAGCAGTCCGAGGAGTATGCGGTACAGGATGAACGGGCGGCGGATGGCATCGCCCACCACGCCTTTCCCGTTCAGGAAGATCTCCAACTGCCCGATCCTGTCGGAGTGCACGGTGTTTCCGGGACCGAGATCCACCGGACGCACGACGCCCCTCACCACTACGGTCTGAAGTTCGGAATTGACGGCAGTTTTCTTGGCGCCTTCCACAAGTAAGAAGCCGTTGGGCAGGACCTCCGCCACGCGAGCCGTTAAGGTCGCCGTCAGGGTGCTTTCGCGGCTAGTCTCTCCACTGCCGTCGAGGGCCGTTTCCGAAGAAAGGCGTGCGAGGTTCGGCAGCGGGCTGTTCACTCCTGGAATTACGCCGATGGCATTTACGCTGCCCCTGGCGCTGGAGGCGCGGGCCGACTTCGTCGCGCCCCTGGAAACCGCCGATGCGCGCTCCAATACAAGGATGGTGACGATATCGTCCACGCGCGCCGCGCGCAGGTCGAGCCCCAGATCGCCCAACCGCGCGCCCGGTTGCCAGAGGCTCCCAGGGGAGGCCGGCGCCACTTGATTCACTCTACCCCTCGCCTGCTCGAGGTACTCCTGAAGCGGATCCGGATGCTTTTTGGGGCGGTCCTTTGCCGGGGCCACTCCGCACAGCGCGAGAACCAAAGCTAGCCCCGCCAGATGGGATTTATTCAATGGACACCTCCTGGTTTGATTTCGTTTTGACCGGCTCGACGCTAGCCACCCCCGGCGCGCGAACCGTAGCCCGTATCTTCCTGCCGGTGGCGGCATTGAGGAGCAACACGGGTTGGCCAATTTTCGCATCGGCCTGGGCGATGGCCTCGATCGAAACAAGAGCCGCTCCGACCCGGGATCGCAAGAGAACCGCGTCGCCTTGACGGACGGCCGCCGGTGTATCAAGGTGCTCCGCTCGAACGACACTCCCAGCCGGAAGCGCCCGCCTGGCAACGCGTCCGACCACGCCGCTCGTCCGAGTCCCCGCGTTGTTACCTGGCAGGACCTCCGCCAGTTCTTCGCGTACATCCGCCGGATTGATGCTGGCTCCGGCGCGCAAGGCGGTGACCGCGATCACCCGGGTGCTCTTCACGCCGACGCTGGCCCTTGCCCAAACCCGGAGGCGTTGGTTCGCCGAGTAGCGGACGTAGCCGGTCCAGAGGACTTCGATCCCCTTTCCCAACGGCTGCATTCCCTCGATGCTGAACGTCACTTCACCGTCGGGGATGGGAAACCGGCTCCATTCGTGGACCAAGAGTGTCGAAGGCTCGAAGGGAAGGGCAGCGCGCATTGCCTTGAGAATCTCGTCCCTCCGCAGCCAGCGGATCGCCCGCTGTACGCAAACGCCGGGTGGTGTGGCGAGTTCGAGGCCATGCTTGCGCCCAATCGCCTGGACTTCCTCCGATCGAAAAGTTCGATGCACACCGGGATGAGGCGCGAGGCCTACTACCTCCGAGCCGGGCAGCGCTCCAAATTCGGGGACACGGGCCGCCAAGTCGGCTAGAGTGATCCGGTTGCCGCGAACCTCGATACAGTCACCGGGGCTCGCCGCCGAGGCCGATGCGAGCAGAAGGAGGGGAAGCATCGGTGTCACCGGCTGAGATTGTTCACTTGCTGGTACATCTCATCCGCGGCTTTCACCACCTTCGAATTGGCCTCGTACGCGCGCTGGCTCACGATGAGATTAATGAACTCCTCAACTACATTTACGTTGGACTGCTCCACATATCCCTGCAGAAGGGAACCTAATCCCTCCTGCCCACCCGGGTTGCCGACGATAGGGTCACCGGAGGCGTCCGTGGGCTGGTAGAGGTTCTTGCCGAGACTATTCAGGCCCGCCGGGTTAATAAAGTTCGCCAATTGGATCTGGCCCGCCAACTGCGCGGCGGTTTGATTGGGCTGGGTGTAGCTCACGGTGCCGTCGGAGGCGATCGTGATCGTCTGCGCATCCTGTGGGATCGTGACCTGCGGCTCGAGGGTGTCGCCATCGGCGGTCACCAGATTCCCGTCCCGATCCAGGTGGAACGACCCGGAGCGCGAGTACGCCAGTTCGCCGGAAGGCCTTCGGATCTGAAAGAAGCCTTTGCCCTGGATGACGAGATCGAGTGGATTGTTCGTGGCGCTGAAATCGCCCTGGCTGAAGACGATCTCGTTTGATACGGTGCGGGTTCCCAATCCGAGTTGGAGTCCCGTGGGCACTACGGTCTGCTGTCCCGCCGAAGCGCCCGGTTGCACAATGTTCTGATAGAGAAGGTCCTGGAACTGCGCCCGTCTCTGTTTGAACCCGGCCGTATTGGCGTTCGCCAGGTTGTGGGCGATGTTGTCGACGTTCATTTGCTGGGCGGTCATCCCGCTTGCGGCGCTGTAAAGTGCTCGAATCACCTGATTTGTCCTCTCTTCTTCCTCAAGACCCGACTCGCGCCAGATCCTCCACGGATTTCCGCCCCATCTCGCTGGTCACCGAGACGGCACGCTGCAACATTTCAAACTGGCGCATTACACTGACCAGGCGAACCGCCGACTCGGCGGTACCAACATTGGAGGCCTCGAGATGGCCCTGCAGAACCTTGGCCGGGGCCTCCTGTAGCCCGCTTTCCGGACCTGTGTACCGGAAATATGTGTGACCTTGTTTGGCCAATGCCGCCGGCTGTTGGAAATTTACGACCTGCAATTGCCCGCGCGAATTGCCGCCTTGCCGAATAGTGCCATCCGCGCCGATCTCGGCTGTCTCATTAGCCCGAATACTTAGCGTGACTCCATTCTGGCCCAACACCGGATATCCTTCTTTGGTGACCAGTTTCCCAGCGGCGTCCACCTGGAACTGCCCGCTTCGCGTATACAAGGGTCCGTTGGGCCCCTGCACTTTGAAGAAGCCTGCGCCGGATAGCGCCAGATCAAAAGGCGCTCCGCTGGGATGCAGAACGCCTTGCGTGAAGTCCGTCCATTGTCCCTGAATGTCGGGCATCAATCCTTCCATTGCTTCGTCTTCAGCGCCGGAGTACTGTCCATATTGCTCGCGATCAAGCTTATAGCCGGCCGTCGAGGCGTTCGAGAGGTTGTTCGCCAGCATGTCCAGCGACACCATCCGCGAACGCAAGCCGGCAGTAGCGTGAGAAAGTATCGGATCCATGGATGAATCACGGCTTGCACGCTGGTAGCCAAACCGGAACCCAGAATTACTAGAAGATATGAAACGGGTAATGGATAAGCGGGAAAGCCGATTCTTTCGACCGTCGGAATTCCGGCATTTCTTACGACGAAGATCCGCCTGCCCCGTTGAAAAGCGATTCAAAACGAGAGGAATACAAGCACTTCCGGTTTGGTACTACGGCTGCATATCAATTTGCATCCATGATCAGCGGAGCTACTGTCGCAGCCGGAACGCCCACCTCTCTTGCGCTCCCGGCGATCCCTCCGCAGGGCACTATCGAGGCGGCTCCCTCGGGGCAGATGCCTTTTCCACCGCTAGCGGAGATGGAAGGGGAAGCGGGACGCAACTCGTCGGGGCAAGCTCCGGAGCCGGAGGAGCAACGGCAGCGCGATCTCACGGAAACAGAATCATTCGCGGGTTTCCCGAGCGACAGCCCGAAGGTGGATCTGGTTCGCCTGCTTCCTTTTTGTATGGGATGCTTCGGTCCGACGGAGGCCGTCGAGGCCCTTCCGGGGGAAGGCGGGGAGGGAGATGCCGTAACTCCCGATGCACAGAACCCGGCCCCAAGTGGCGAAGTGAGTGGCGCGCGGTGGTCCGATCGCCCGGGGCCCTCTCGCCAGGACCCAACGTTGCAGGTCAGGGCTTGGCAACACTCGGGCTATGTCGAAGACGTCCTTCCCGCCCTGCCGCCTGGCGCTAAAGGGGATCTTGAGCGGGAGCAGCACCCGGCACGGAGCACGGAAGCGACACTGCCATCCGCCACGTTCGCGCCAGAGGGAGTGGTGGAGTCGAAGCCGTCATCGGAGAAGGTGGCGGCCGTTATCAACTCTCCCGAGAGCGATAGCAATGAGGTTCCAACCGAGAGCCTTGCCCTGGAAGCTTCAGGAACAAACCAGGGGCTACAAGAAGACGCTTCGCGCCCCGGAATCGGAAGTCTCCCCCTACGTGGAGCGACCGAGGTGTTCCGTCGTCTTGAAGTTCCCCAGTCCGCGACGGTGGGCGCCCCCGCGACCGGCGCCGGCGGGGGTAGATCGGAGGCTGCCGAGCCAACGACCGCATGGAGTTCCACGCTCGTCGAAGCGGGCGGTGCCGATCTTCAGGTCTCATCGACGCCCGGTGAGATTGGGGATGTCATGAAATCCGGTGTGCACCCGAATCGTAGGTCCCGGAGCGCCCTCCTCGAAACCGGCAGCGCGGCTAACGATTCGGCCGAGATCCCGGAGGGGCCGGTCGCCATCCGCGGGCGTATTCATACCGAGGAGGGGCTTCGTTTCGCTCCAGCACCGGCGGAGAGCGCACCACCGGCCGAGCCCTTCGATGCAGCCCGTTCGTCCAGGGTGGAGCCGGTTGTTGCAAGTCAGCCGGACACGAAAGATCCGGCCGGCCCTCCATCGCGGCTGCCGCAGCCGAAGGTGGCCGCGCCGGCAACGGCGCCAGACCGCTCCCCCGTCATTCTCGATGCCCCGCAGCCCGCCCAGATGCGAACCACGGATGGCACGCCAGCGCCCTCCGCTCCTCCGCCGGCTACCGTGACGGAATGGGAAACACAACAGCCGGCTTCAACCGCGAATCGCGCGTTGACGGTTCGCCTGAATGAGCAGCAGTATGGGAGCGCGGTTCTCCGGCTCTCTTCGAACGGCGGGGGGCAACTGGAAGTGTCCATCCGCACGCCGGACTCGCAGTTGTCGCAGATGCTGCGGCGTAGTCTTCCCGAACTGACGCAGCGATTGGAGCGGGCCGGCATGAGTTCGGAGTTCTGGCCCGGCGCCTCCGGCGTCCCGCCTGGAGCGGCATCGAGCCAGGAGCAAGGCTCCTCTCCACAGGATTGGCGCGAGCGTCACGATCCGAATCTTTGGGAAGGCGCGAGCCAACAACGTCAGTCGCGACAGGACAGGAGCCGTTGGGATGAGTACCTTCGCAACGCCGCAGGAGGCAAGTAACCATGAGCATCATTAACACCAGTTTTCCGGACGTTGCCGCTAACGGCGCGACCGGCGCCAGCTACCCGCCGGTCCAGACGGAAGCGGATGGATCCACGGTCAACAAAGACACTTTCCTTAAACTGCTGATCGCCCAAATCCAGCATCAGGATCCGCTCAAGCCAACCGACGGCACCCAGTTCCTGGCGCAACTCGCGCAGTTTAGCCAACTGGAGCAGTTGATCGACATCCGTCAACAACTCACGACCCTGGCGACCGCGGTCTCTACCGTCCCCGCTCCGGCGCCTACCACCGCTCCGGCGCCGGCAACGGGAGGAATCGCGGGGACGCCGTCGGGCAGTAGTACAGATTCGACAAACACCAACTCGGGAGTCTAGCTTATGCCTTCTTTTTCCACGGCCCTCTCGGGGCTCAACGCAAACTCGACTGCCATTGACACGGTCGGGAATAATCTCGCCAATCTGAACACGACCGGGTATAAGGCAAGTGCGACCGCCTTCCGGGACTTGGTCAGCCAGAACATCGGAATCGCAGGACGCACCAGCCAATTGGGACTCGGTGTGAACCGCCCGGTGAACGTCCGCCAGTTCACGCAGGGGTCCATTCAGAACACGACCGCGCCGCTGGATGCCGCCATCGAAGGGCAAGGCTTCTTCGTAGCTCGGAACGCGGCGGGCCAGACGCTTCTTACCCGCGCCGGCAACTTTACCGTCGACCGTAGCGGAAACCTGCTGACCTCGAACAGCGAACCGCTTCTCGGCTGGACCCAGGCTAACGGCGTGCTGGACACCGGCGGCGCCGTTTCTCCCATCCGTCTGCCTTTCGGAACACTGCGGCCGCCCGCCGCTACCACTCAGGCGAGCGCCGATGTCAATCTGAACGCGAGTACGGCGACTAACGGCACGTTTTCCACGCCGCTGCAGGTAGTGGATTCTCTCGGCGCTTCTCATGTGCTCACGGTGACCTTCACCAAAACCGGCAACAATGCCTGGAGCTACAAAGTGACGATCCCGGGCGAGGAACTGACCAGCGGCACGGCCGGCACCCCAAGCGAAATCGCCACCGGCACCTTAGCGTTCAACGGGCAGGGTGTCATGACCGCGCCGGCCGCACCGGGCAACGTTACCCTAAACGTCAACGGTCTTGCAAATGGGGCAGCCAACCTTCCGGTGACCTGGAGTCTTTACAACGCCGCCGGAAATCCCCGTTTCACTCAGTTCGCGACGCCTTCCGCAACTTCCGCCAATGCGCAGAACGGATCGGCGGCGGCTCAACTGGTACGCGTAGGCATTGCCGACGGCGGGCGGATCATCGCCCAGTATTCGACGGGCGAAGAGTCCGTCGTGGCGCAACTCGCGATGGGCTCGGTGGTGAACCCGGAATCCCTGGTCTCACTCGGGAACAACAACTTCGCTCTGGGCGCCAATACGTCGGCTCTGACGATAGGCTTACCAGACACCGGGGGACGGGGAAGCATTCTTGGCTCGGCCCTGGAGTCGTCCACGGTGGACATCGCGAAGGAATTCACCAATCTGATCGTGTATCAGCGGGGCTACCAGGCGAACTCCCGCGTCATCACGACGCTTGATGAACTGAACCAGGAAACTCTCAACCTGAAGCGGTGACGTTCTAAGGGTAAGGCAACGGAATGACACCAATCGAAGAGCTTGGAACCTACGCCGATGTCCCGGTGGACCTACAGGTGGTGATCGACCGGCTCACGCTCCGCATCGGCGATCTGCTCGCGCTACGTCCCGGGAAAACGTTGGCAACCCGGCGGCTGCTCCGCGAGCAATTGGATCTTCAGATTGGCGATCTGCGGCTCGGGTCGGTAGAAGTGAAGCCTTGTACCGATACCGTGTCCGCGGAGATCGCTTCCCTTGAGGTGGGGTAGGATGGAACTCGCGGGACAACTGCTGGCGATTGTGTTGGTATCGGCCGCACTGGCTGCCACCGTGATCCTCGGCCGGCGGCAAGGCTGGATTCGAATGCAGGGCCGGGCGGCGGGGCGGCCGGCAAGCCTGGAGGTAATCGAGAGATTAGCCCTCACCCCGAACCATTCGCTTCATTTAGTGCGCGTGGACCAACAGACTCTGCTTGTGGCCGTGTCGCCGGGAACCTGTACCCTTCTCGAAAAGCTGGATGCAGAACCATATCGAGCTCTTCGAACCGGCGCCGCCCACTCCCCTCTATCCCGATGAGCCGCTCCGTAAACCGCACTCTTCCCGTTCTGCTCCCACTGCTGCTCGCCACGGCGCCCGCGGCGATGGCCGAATCGATCCGTGGAACGGAGGCTATCTTTCGCACCGCCGGTCAGCCTCTTGGCCTGAGTTCGCCGATGCAAATCGCGATTATGCTGACCATCCTGACGCTATTGCCGGCGGTGGTCATGTCGATAACGCCCTTCCTGCGCATCATTATCGTGTTGCACTTTCTGCGGCAGGCGCTGGGAACGCAATCCACTCCTTCCAACCAGATCCTCATCGGATTAGCGCTCTTTCTTTCGTTGCTGATCATGCAGCCGATTGCCACCGAGATGTATCAATCGGGATGGGAACCGCTCGAACGCGGCGAGATCACCTGGCAACAAGCTCTTGACAATGGCGGGAAGCCCTTGAAGCCGTTTCTCGCGAGATTCGCGCGGGAGAAAGACGTCCAGCTTTTCCTCGACCTAACCAAAAGCCAGCAGCCACGCAGTTCGGCTGATCTCGAACTCAGGGTGTTGATTCCGGCCTATATCATTTCGGAACTGAAAACGAGTTTTCAGATTGGGGCCGTGCTGTTTCTCCCTTTCCTGGTCATCGATCTGGTGGTCGCGTCGTTCACGCTGTCGATCGGGATGGTGCAGCTTCCGCCGGTGATGTTGTCGGCCCCGTTCAAGATCCTGCTCTTCGTTTTAGTGGATGGATGGAATCTTGTCCTCGGCGCCCTGATGAAGAGCTTCCAAAGCTGAGAGAAGGTAAGCCTCATGAACCCCGAAATGGTGGCTGATTTAATCGGACAAACTCTGTACACGGCTTTCCTGCTGAGTGCTCCGCTTCTGCTGATCGGATTCGCGGTAGGCATCGCGGTCAACCTCTTCCAGGTTGCTACGAGCCTGCAGGACTCCAGCGTAAGCACAATTCCGCGGTTAGCCTCGTTCTTCGTTGGTCTGGTGGTCCTGATGCCCTGGATGCTCAAACGGATGATCACGTTCACGATCACTCTGCTGGGGGACCTTAGCCGGTATGCCCAATGAGGCGCAAGCCCTTCCCCCTTTCCTGTATGCCGCATTGCTAGTACTGGCGCGGGTCAGCGGACTCTTCATCTTCGTCCCGATTCCCGGTATACGTAGCGGCCCGGACATCGCGCGGATCGTGCTCTCGGCTTCGATTACGTTGGCTCTTCAGCCCTTCTGGCCGAACCTGACCTGGACCGATCCGACCTGGGGACAACTCCTGAGGGCGTTGCTCCTCGAATGCTTGTTGGGTCTTCTGCTCGGCTTGCTGGTTGGCTACCTTGCCGAGGCTTTCTCGTTTGGCGCGCAGATGCTTAGCCTTCAAGCCGGCTATAGCTTCGCCTCCACCATTGATCCGGCAACGCAGGCCGAGTCCGGGGTTCTCTCGGTGCTTGCCCAACTGGTTGCCGGGTTGCTCTTCTTTGCCGCGGGCCTTGACCGGCAGGTTCTTCAGACGCTGGCGGACACGCTGGTCTCCTGCCCGCCGGGGAGCTTCACCCTTGGCCAGTCCGTGGCTGTACAAGTCGCACGGCTTGGCACTGAAATGCTGGCCGCCGGGCTGCGGCTGGTCTTCCCTGTTGTGCTGTTGCTTGTCTCGATTGACCTCACCCTTGGTCTGCTAGCGCGCCTCAATGGCCACATGCAGCTTTTGAACCTGGCTTTCTCCGCGAAAATGCTCATCGCGCTGCTTGGTTTGAACTGGCTTGTGCCGCTCTGGCCGAAGATCTACGCCAGCAGCGCCGCGCACCTATTCGGGTCCCTGCCTGCCATGTTGGAGCGGAGCCGTTTGCCGTGAGCGCCCAGGCGGAGCGTACCGAGCAACCCACGCCAAGGCGACTGCAGCAGGCGCGTGAGAAGGGCGATTTCGTCAACTCGCGTGAGTTCGTCGCCGCCGCCCAGTTCTTTGCCTTCCTCTTCGCGCTCAGTTTCTGGGGCAGCCAATGCTTCACGGCTTTGAAGCAAGTGATGGCGATGCTGGTGCAAATGGCATTCCGATCGGAGTTGACCGGGCAGCGGTTGATGCAACTCCTTTATTACCTTGCTGGGGAGACGCTTCCCCTGGCGGGCGGGGGGATCCTGGTGGTCATCACAGCCGTGATAACCAACTTCGCGATCACCGGTGGCGGCTTCCATGCAGCCAAAGTGGGATCAGGGCTGTCCAACTTCTCACCGCTCGGAAGATTGCGCGAGATCAGGAAGAATGCAGGTCCGGCCGTTCTGCAAGGAATCCTACTGCTGTTCGGCTCAGGGGTCGCCTTGTCGTGGCTCGTCCGAAAGAACATCGAGATGCTGCTCAGCCTGCCTTTCATGCCACTGCCCGCCAGCGCCTCCGCCGCATTCCGGTCCATCGACGATCTGCTATGGAAGGCGGCCATGATCTTTGCGGCCTTCGGAGCATGGGAGCTGTTCCGGCAGAAGCGCCTGTTTATCGAGCGCCTTCGCATGACAAAGCAGGAGATCCGTGAAGAGGCGAAGGAGAGCGAAGGCAACCCGCGGATGAAATCGCGGATTCGAAGATTGCAGCGCGACTTATCACGGCGCCGGATGATGTCGGAAGTTCCCCGGGCGACGGTGGTCCTGGTCAACCCTACGCACTACGCCGTCGCTCTCCGCTATGACAACGATTCGATGGTGTGTCCGGTTGTGGTAGCCAAGGGGAAGAACTACGTTGCATTGCGCATTCGTAAAGCCGCCGTCGAAAGTGGGGTTCCGCTTGTGGAGAATCCCCCGCTTGCGCAGGCGCTGTACAAATCCGTTGAGGTGGGGCAGGAGATTCCACCCGTGCTTTACCGCGCTATCGCCGAGGTGCTGGCCCATATTTACCGCCTTTCCCATCGCGCACAGCAAGGGAAGGGAATGCACTAGACGCTTACTGACGGGGGCGCGACGGATCCCAGTCGGTCCGGCTCAGTCCGGCTCAGTCCGGCTGCCCTAGTTTAGTAAGGATCGCTCGCACGTAATCTTCCGTCTCGGGAATCTTTGGAATGCCGCGGGCCTTGTCAACGCGGGCGGGACCTGCATTGTAGGCGCCTAGTGCCAGACCGAGATTCCCCTGGTACCGGTCAAGCATCTGCTTCAGGAATCGCGCGCCGCCGTTGATGCTCTGGCGGGCATCAAAGACGTTCTCAACACCCAGATCGCTTGCGGTCGCGGGCATCAACTGCATTAGGCCGCGAGCCCCTTTCGGCGAGGTCGCGCAGGGACGAAAGCCGCTCTCCCGTTCGATCACCGCCATGATTACCCGCGGTTCCAAGCCTTCCTGCCCGGCGGCCTGTTCGACAAGTTCCCGGACATCTTCTTTGTCCATAGCCTCACAAGAAGGCGCTTGATTCAGAGCCTGAGGGCGGCTAGCGGGGTGCTCTGGCCGCTCTGGTTCCACATCGTGCTCCGGCGAGTCCCATTCCAAGGCAACCGGTGGAGGAGTGGAAACGGCGGCCGCCGCGTTCTGGAGGACCCACGCCGACCAGAACCAGCAGGCGTCTCCGGAGGGACAGGGAGCGTGGCGCGTCTGCCGGCGAATCGCCGCTTGTTGCCTCTCGATCGATGTGCCGGCGCGGAGCGGCGGGGTAGGGCGCTCTTCTTGCGCCTGCAAGGCCATTGCGGCAATGGCGGCAAAGACACAGGGCCGGATGTTTGCCATCAACCGTAGATCGACAGTTTCGATCCTATTTTTAGAGAGCGGGCGTAAAAAGTGAGGGCGGCGGGAAAAAGAAGAAGATGGAATCCCGATGTAGACAGATCTACCTTAGTCGTGGGACGGGGATGTCTTACAACCTAAAGCGGCGTCCGCACTATTCCGATAGCACGGGGGTGAGTACGTTGATTACCCAGGCTTCCGCCGTGCGTGGGAAGGCCGTGAATGCTCTGCATCAGATTCCTCCGTTCACCGCTACCCTGACCCAACTCCTGAACACGCTGCAGAACGAAAACGTTTCCTTCGGAGAGATCTCGGACATCGTGGAGAGAGACGCCGTCCTCGCCGCCCATGTACTGAAACTGGTGAACTCGGCTCTTTACGCACGAAGGGAGAGTATCGTCTCCGTCCGCCGCGCCGTTGCGATTCTAGGTGTGAACAAGCTTCGCAATCTCGCTCTCAGCTTTTCTATCACAAGGATGTGGAAGACGATCAAGATTCCCAATCCCAAGGTTTGGTCCCATGGCCAGTTCAATCTGCATTCCATCGCGGTAGCGGTAATGGGGGATCATCTCGCGGAGTGCTTCCCGGTTGGCTATCCGGAGGGCGCCTTTACGGCCGGACTTCTCCATGGAATAGGTAAGCTGATGATCGTTACTGGCCTGCCCACGGAATACGAAGCGATCCTGCAGATGTACAAGGACTACCCAGGGTTATCGATGGAGGACGCCGAGCGTGAGGTGATCGGGTGTACCCACGCTGAGTTGTGCGCCATGGCGCTGGCGGTATGGAAGCTACCAGCGGAGATCCAACTCGCGGTAGCAACCCAGAGCGTTCCGACCAACGGTATTACTCTGGGTGGCGTCCTGCATGAGGCGCACACGTTGGTGAACCTGTTGGATTTTTCCATTCCGGCCTGTGCCTGTGAGACGTTTGGCACGGCCGAGGAACACATTGCGGCCCTCGGGTTGCAGCAATACAGCGGGAGACTCCTTCAAAGATTTCGAGCGGATATGGACGCGATGGCGAGCTTTTTCCAGGTTTAGCGGCGCGTGGCAGAACCCGCTCCCTTCGCGGGCTTGTGAACTAAACCTAAGGCACCCGCTCCCTTGCGGGTCGAGGCTTCCGACGCAGAATCAGCAGATAACACAAACCGAGCCGCACGGGCGAAGGAGCGTGTTTTCGGACTTCCACCACGGGCTGCCAGACTAGCGGCGGAAGATTGCCAGCGCAGCGTCGCGAAATCGTCGCTTTCCGGCGGGCGAGAGATCGGAAGGATGCGCCAATCCGCGTTAGCAAGTTTCGCGCGCCCGGCTATCCTGTTGAAATGGCGCAGGTCCGGCGCCCATCATTCGCGTTAATCCGCCGATGCCCGGCGGTAACGCCGGCGGGCCACCCACGTGCATAGTGGAACGGGTGCGAGTACGTATCCCTTGCCAGAGTATCCATTTGCTGGACAAGGCCCTGGCGACTTCGACCGCCTGCCTGGTGATGGTGGCTTGCAGCTTATCCTTCACATTGATGCTGAACTCGGCCGAAGTTCCCCAACCAGCAGTCCCGCGTATGCCGATTCTTCCACCGCCGCCGATGGCGGAGCCGCCAGCCGCTCCCCTCCAAGAAGCGGTGTTGCCGCGCAGGCGGCTGTTGTCTGTCCCGCCGGGGGCAGAGTTGCGGCCCGACTGCCGGCCACTCCCGGCGGAGAGACTGGATCACATGATCCGGCAGAGCGCCCAACGTCATGATGTAGAGGAGTGGCTTCTCAAGCGGATCGTGCAGCGCGAATCGGCGGGGCGCCCGTGCGCGGTCAGCGGCAAAGGGGCAGTCGGTCTCATGCAGTTGATGCCCGACACGGCCCGGGCGATGGGACTGAAAGCTCACACCGTGGCGGAACAGAATCTCGACGCTGGAACCCGCTACCTCAAGACGTTGTTGACGCGATACAACAACGACGTCAAACTTGCCCTTGCGGCCTACAATGCCGGCCCGGGCCGAGTAGACCAGTATGGCGGGGTTCCACCTTTCAAAGAAACGAGAGAGTATGTCGCGGAGATCTTCGGTGGTGGTGATCCGCGGAAGAGCCGGCATGGCGCGGCGTTCCCAGGCGGCGAATCCGTAATGGGTGCGTCAAGCGTCAGGTAGACCGATCGGTGGCAGCAGCCGGTGGCAAGCCCCTCTCCCGCGCAGTCGCGGCTCCGTAACGTATTGATTCTGCCGCGCCTCGGGCAAATCCGATCTTGGGCGGAACGGCGCCAGTGGATTGGGAGAACACTGGGGAACGCCCACAATCCCTGCAAAAAATCTAGAAACGGTTCAAATCCCGCTGACGAGGAGATGTCTATCGCAGTCCGCGGCAAAGACCGCTCCCGCGCGTCGCGGCTTGGTAACGCTTTCGGTCTAATGAGCCGCTAGCGAGCGGTCTTTTGGGACTTGCACCGCGGGCCGGTAGGCAAGTGCGATGCCCCAGGATGAGGCATGGTTCTACTTGCCCTGTGCCGCTGCCACGACCCGCCCGAAGTCCGGGCGGGTCGAGCAGACCATTGCGGAAGTACGCCGCAAGCATGGTGCTAGAAGCAGAGAGGAGGCCGGTTTGTGTTCACATTTCTCCCCAGGCGATGCAACTGACGGCAAATCGGTACAGCTGGAATGGAGAGGACAGGATCGCGATCCAGTCCGGCAGGAAGCCATGCTCATGGTGGAGGGACGAGCCGATCTTGCGGATATCCCCGTGCTGGTCATCGACTGGTGCTCGCAGGGCGTTGGACTTATCTGCTGGCACCGGCTTTCCGACGAGCAACACGTGCGTATCTCAACAGGAGACAGCATCCTTTTTGGAGTCATTCGACATTTCACGCGGGCCGCTTCGGAATACCGCGTGGGGGTTGAGATCATCACTGCCGTCACGCGGATTAATCCCGTAACGCTGCGGCCTAGCATCACGTGCCACATACCGTCTTGGGTTTTCCGGTCCGGTAGTGTGGTCTCGCGAGTGCGCATGGAGGATCCCCCCACGACAGGTGAGGAAGTTCCCGATGGTGAGCATGCCTCTTTCCAAGGAGTCAGGGGACGATAGAACGGCAGCCCGCGGCAAAACCCGCTCCCAAATCCAGGCGCCGAAGAAAGCTGTATCGCCGCCATCCGCGCGGCCCGGGAGATTGGGATCGGGGAAGAGCGCCCTGTAGTTGCGGGCTGCGGGACGGATGCGATTCGAAGGAATGACGTTGTTGGGAAAGGGCAGGCGCCGGACTCGTTCCCCCTCACGGGTTCCGGAAGCCGGGTCGTAAATCTGTTGGTCACCGAGCGGAGTGCGACGGCTTTACCTTCAATGATACTGCCGCTCGATGTTATATTTCCTCATCCGGGATTGAAGCGTCGTGCGTTTCAACCCGAGACGAGCAGCCGCGCCGTCGGGACCACCGACTTGGCCGTTCGTTGCCTCCAACATCTTCAGGATTCGCTCTCGCTCGGCGTCCGGGGACATGTTCGAACTCCGGGTATGCAAGGAAACCGGCGCAGCCTTGTCCGCGAACTCCGGTAACGCCACCTGAAGCGTGCTCCCCTTGGTGAGGATGACAGAGCGCTCGATCACGTTCTGTAACTCGCGGATGTTGCCCGGCCAACTGTACCGCGTGAGCGCTTCCAGCGTGGCTGTAGGGATTGTGTCGATCGACCGGCCCATGCGGTGAGCGTGTTTTTGGACGAAATAGCGTGTCAGCAACGCAATATCGTCGCGGCGCTCGCGTAGCGGAGGCACATGCAGGGGGAACACGTGGAGACGATAGTAAAGGTCGGCGCGAAACTTGTTCTCGTCGACCATGGTCTTGAGGTCACGGTTGGTAGCGGCGACGAAACGGACATCGGTGCGGATGGTGCGGGTGCCGCCTACTCTCTCGATCTCCTGATCCTGAATCGCCCGAAGCAGCTTGGGTTGCAGTTCGAGAGCCATCTCGCCTATTTCGTCCAGGAAGAGCGTTCCCTGATGAGCCAGTTCGAAGCGTCCGATCTTCTGGGTGAACGCGCCTGTGAACGACCCCTTCTCATGGCCGAACAGTTCGCTTTCCAGGAGGCTGGCCGGAATAGCCGCGCAGTTCACTTTGACGAAGCTGCCCTTTTTGCGGCCGCTCAACTCGTGAATGGCCCTGGCAACAAGCTCCTTTCCGGTTCCGGTTTCGCCAAGGATGAGAACGGTGGAATCGGTGGGCGCGACGATCTGCACGCTCTTCAGAATCGACTGGAAGGCCGGACCCGCTCCGATCATGTTCCCGATATTGTGATCGAGGCGGATTTCATCTTCAAGGTATAGCTTCTCGGTGGCGAGCCGCTCCTTCATCTCCGTGATCTCGCGGTAGGCAAGCGAGTTGTCGACAGCGATGGCTATCTGATGCGCGACCTGCGCGAGGAAGTCGATATCGTCCGGAGTCCAGGCTTCGCTCGTCATTCGACAAAGTCCAAGGGTGCCGAAGGTGCGATCGCGGGCAATGAGAGGAACCGAGCAAATGGACTGATACCCGAGTTCCAGGAAACGGCGGAAGGTGGGGTTAGGGTAGCGGTTGACATCCTCCCGCCGGGCAACCACCGGCTTACCGGTACGCAAGACATCGGCGGCGGGCATGCCCTCGGCGGGCAGCGGACCCTTGAGGACCTCCACAAGGCGCGGATCCCTTGAGTCAAGCGCGTACAGATCGAGGCCGCCGGTCTCATTCCACAAAGTCAGCATGGAAAGGTCGTGCCGGGTAACGGCGGAGAGTTGGGCCGAGATCGTCGGGAACAACTCATCGGGAGACAGCTTTGAGACAAGGGCGTTGGTGATATCGAAGAGCGTGCGCAACCGGTCGCGTTCGCGGACCACGTGGCGCTTGGCGAGGAAGGCATCCACCGCCACGGCGAACTCGCTGGCGACACGCTCCAGGAAGGTGATCTGTTCGGGACTTTGATCGAGTGGCGCCACCGAGCTGAAGCCAAACGCGCCCAGGCGGTTGTCGCCGGCCGTTAAGGGAACAAGCATCATGGCCTTGATTCCAAACTCGCGGCGAGCGCGGCCGATGAAGCCCTGCCAGCGCGTTTCCGATTCGAAGTGAGTGATGATGAGCGGCTTCTGGTTCAGCCAAACCCAACCGGCCGGGTCCTCTTCTACAGGCAGCTTGAGACTCTTGATGGCGGGATTCCCCGGTGCATTCAGAATATGCCCCACCAATGAGGTTTTCGTCCGGATCGTGAAGGATGAGAGCGGCGTGATCGAAGCAGACAACCCGGCCGAGAGATTCGGCGACGCCAGCGAGTAAGGCGTCAAGGTCGGTGCGGCCGGCCATGGACCGGGAAAGCGCTAGAACCGCCTCGTAGAATGTCGCTGCTGGATACTGCCATAGGCCCGATCATAACGAATCCCCATACCGGCCAGCATGGGCGTCTCGCCGGCGCGGGGAGCAGGAGGGCTCGATCATGAAAGGTCGGTGTGCATGCCGGTGCCCAAGCAGCGACTGTTGGCATGCAACGACTTAGCGGGAGCAAATGGCCGCAGTTCGGCAGATGCCGAAGTAGAGTGCCGAAGGCCGGCGTCTTGGTGAACCGCCTGCAGGATTAGCTATCTAACGGTAGCGCCCGGCGTTTGGATGCCGTTCCGCGGGTCCTGGCAGACCTCGGCCACGATATAGGAGCTATAGACGCCCTCAGCACTCAGGCGGACGCCATGGCTTGCCAGGCGGGATAGAAGCGCGCGGCCTCCCTCATCAATATTTTAAAGATCCGAATCACTGCGGACAACCTCTCCGTCGGAAGAGGTGCACGCCACAGGCCAGGGGAGAGCCGAGCCATACCATGCGGTTGCGGCGGGGAGGCACGCCGATATTCGGCAGAAGCCATAAGCAGGCGCCGAACCGGCTCGGACGCACGGCGCGGGCGCGATGGACAGCGAGGGTTGATGCTCAGGGCGGTGACGTGCCATGAAAGGATCGCCGCGCTTCGGCACTTCGGCGTCTGGATCGGCAGGAGCCGAAGGCGCCGGCGGAATGCGGCTCCCGGTTTCCTGGAAGTCTTTGATTCTACTTGCGCCGGGGAACGGCGGCAAAGATGCATTGGTAGGAGCGCGTCATGAGAGCACCAACACAAGCGAATGGGTCAATCCATGAGTAAGAAGCTGCAAAGTTATAGACGATCATTTCGGTACGGGTTGATGGCATCACTGAGCCTGGCCGTTTCCGG
>CAYLPH010000067.1:0-44461 GCA_964385495.1 uncultured Candidatus Solibacter sp. | reverse complement strand
CAAGCATGGCACAAGTCGGCGGTTTATACAATCTATTTCGATTACACTACACTAGGCAACCGCGCCGCGCTCCGCTAAGCTGAAGTTCGCATGCGCCAGATTGTCTTGAGCCTCGGGATGAGTATCGACGGCTTCATCGCCCGCCGCGATGGTTGGGTGGACTTCCTGTTCATGCCGGGAAGTTCATAGCTTGATGCGATTGACCGGAGCATTGGACGAGAGACGGGGGCCTTGCCCCATATTGATCGCGAATTTGGCCCTGTCTTCGATGAGGTGACCCTGGGCGACCAAGGCGCTCACCATTCCCCTGTATTGCGCGATTTGAGCGTCCAGCACCGCGAGCTCCGCCATTATCGCGGGGTTGCGCCCATAAGGCGAGAGGCCCAGCCGTTTTAGCCTAAGCGCATCAAGAACGTCCAACAGTTGACTCATCGTCGGTGCTGTTGGCCGGTTGGGGATGAGCTTCGTCAAGCCACTAACAGAAACGCCCAGTTTGCTGGATTGAGCATCGAGGGATCCTGGCCGTATATTGGTTTCGATATACGGTAGCAGGTCAGTACCTAACGTCAGATTCATCACCCCCTGCGTTGCTACAAACCAATCCTCCACAATGGACGCCTGTTGCTCCGGATTGTACTCGGACCATTGTTTCCCTGGCGTGTACGTATATGCGCTATCGCCCGCCACGCCGCACTTGCATTGGTACCAGAGGGAGCTTAGGACATAGTCCCAGGCGAAAAGGTGACGGTGACCTTGCCAAACATGCACCAGTTCGTGGACCAGCGTCTGACCAGGGAAGTTCTTGTTCCCCAACTGGTAATTGACCGTATCACGGTAGCCATCATCCCCCATGAAGACGAGGTACTGGTTGCTTATACCGGTGAGAATCGATGTCCAGGCGAGCAATGGACCTATGAGGGGAACCCGCCAGCCGAGCGACCCAATCATGCTCCCCGGAATAGTGAACGGACGTCCACCCGCGCCATATATGGAGACAATCCGAATACGATGCAGTTGAACGGAGCCCTTAAAGACGCGATCCGCCAAAGCAGCTTCATCTTGCCGCAACGGACGGATGCCGATCGCTCCCGGTGTCAAGTATTTGAGGATCTCGATTGCTGTTTCCGTGACGGAGACGATCACTTCTCCGATGCCTACGGCGATGTCGGCGCCAACCTTTGAAGCTGTGACCAGCGCTTTTTCAGCGGCCCGGATAGCCTCCTGGGCGGGGTCGCTTGTGCCGGCCACCGCACCCCCGAGGGCTGCGACCGCACCTGGGATGCCCAAAGCACCACCAGTAGCGACACCAACAGCTACGCCCGCGGCAGCGCCGGCCGCTTTGTTGAGACTATCCAAGAAATCCGCCATCGTTCAGCCCTCCTCGTTGCGTGGATGCCTTCCGAGTGTATGGCCACTCCGTGTTTCCCGCCAGAGCATGAACATGCGCCCCGGAACTGCCAGTACGGACCGCGAGCGATCGACAGCCCGCCCCAGGTTAAGGAAGGTTAAAACAACCACCCCTTTCGCAACGGCCCCTCTCCGGCCCGCGTCGGCTGGAGAGTAGCATGTCAGCGCAAGTACTTCTCGTTGAAGACGATCCATCCCTGGCCCCGGCTCTACGCGACGGCCTGGAAACCGCCGGCCACGCCGTCACCTGGGTGGGAAGCGGCACCGAAGCACTGGACGCCTGGCCGCCCGTCGTCGAACTCATCATCCTTGACGTCATGCTCCCCGGCTGCGATGGCTTCACCATCTGCGGCGAGTGGCGTCAAAGGGGAATCGAAACACCCATCCTGATGCTGAGCGCCCGCGGCGAGCGCGAGGACCGCATCCAGGCCTTTGCCGCCGGCGCCGACGACTATCTGACGAAACCCTTCGATCCGGAGGAACTGCTGGCGCGCGTGCAAGCCCTGTTGCGACGGGGGCGTTATCGGAACAGCGCCGGCGCCACCCACCACATCGGCGATGTTACGGTGCATTTCCTCTCCGGGATGGTGTATCGCGGTGAGCGGCGCATCTTTCTCTCCACTAAGGAGCTGCAGTTACTCCACTATCTGGTCCGGTACCACACGCGCGTCGTCTCGCGCGAGGAGTTACTGCGCGAAGTATGGGGTTGCGCCGCCAGTCTCACACGCACCGTCGACATGCATGTCGCCACGCTGCGGCAAAAGCTGGAGGCCGATCCGAAGGTTCCGGCGCTCATTCGCACCGTGCGCGGCGAAGGTTATCGCCTCGGTGTAGACGTAAAGGATTCTTTACTGTACGAGTCGCAACAGGCAGTCAGCGGCTCGCGTTTTCAATAAGAGGAGGTGTTACTCAAACACATGAAGAAGTACATGGCAACGGCTCTCTTAGCCATCTGCAGCCTGCCCCTGGCGGCGCAGCAGAACCCAGGACCGCGGCCCGGCGCCGCTAACAACCGGCTGAACTACCTGGCCGGTTATCTCAACCTGACGGAGGCGCAGAAGACCCAGGCGCAGACCATCTTCACCGCCGCCCAGACCGCCTCGCAGACATTGCAGGGACAACTGGACGGCGCGCGCGACGCCGTGCGGGCCACCATCAAAGCCAATGCCACCGATGCTGAAATCGACCGTCTCTCCGCGGCCGCCGGTGTGCTCCAAGGCCAATCGCTCGCGATCCAGACGAAAGCATCGGCAAAGTTCTATGCCCTGCTCACCGCGGAACAGAAGGCGAAGTACGACGAGATGGGCGGTGGCGGAAGGATGGGTCCGGGCGGGTTCGGCCGCTTCCACGAATAACACCAATAATCAGCACTTACCTTTATGATGACCAGACGAACTCTCCTTACCTGCCTGACGGCATCTCCCCTGCTCTCCGGGGCTATCTGGGAGCGGCGCCCTTATCCCGAGTGGGACGCCTCCCTTCGCGATAAGCTGCTCACCGATTCCCCGTGGGCGCGGCAGTTGTCCGTGCGCTATGAGTTCGTACTGGCGTCAGGCGATGCGCCGGCACAGACCGAAGCCGAACTTACGATTCGCTGGGCCAGCGCACTGCCCATTCGCCGCGCCATGGCGCAGGAGTGGCCCGCCGAAGGCGAGAAGCCCGAGTCAGCCGAGTATATCCTCACGGTCTCGGGCTTTCCGCAAAACACCCTGCCCCGGGGAGCTCGCTGGCTGGAGGCCGAACTGCTGCAAAGCGCCCGCCTCAGCATCAAGGGACAACGCAGCCGCGCCGCGGTGTCGGCCTACGTGCCGCCTCATGGCACCCATCTCACCGCGGAGCTGCGATTCCCCAAAGAACCGCCGCTCAAAGAAGACGACGGGATTGTGGAGTTCACGGCGCAATCAGGCAGTTTCCGCATTGTTCATAAATTCACACTTCGCAAAATGGTCTACGAAGGCCAACTGGCACTGTAATGCAATCGCTGTAACGAATCCCGCGGGCACCAGCGTCTACGCAACGAGGTTGGCTTTTTGCATCTTGCGGTTTCTTTGTCCCTGATCTTACCGTTGGCCTGCTTTGGCCAACGGGCCGAGTTACGCCTGGCAACTCCAGTCTTTCTGCCGGGCATCTCCGATTCGAACAGCCCGGCGCATTGGTGGAACGGCCAGCTACGCGTTTACCAATCGGCCGGCCTGCCCATCATGAGCGAAGGTCCGGGTGTCATGGATGTGCTTAAGTCACGAGCCGTCGGACTCAGCGATTACCGGCACACCCCGATCTGGATTGAAGCTACATGGCTGGATAGCGATGGCACGCTCTACGCCTGGTATCACAATGAGCAGCTCACCTGCGGCGACTTGTCGCAGCCGCGCATCGGAGCGCTCGTCTCCTGGGATGGAGGCAACTCCTTCTGGGATCTGGGACTTGTCGCCCAAACCGGATATCCGCCCAATTGCGACGCCCAGAACGGCTATTTCGCCGGCGGGCACGGCGATTTCACGGTCCTGCTGGACCGCGAGAGCCGCTATTTCTACTTCTATTTCGGCAATTACAGCGGACCGGCGGAGAACCAAGGCGTCGCCGTGGCGCGCATGGCTTTTGAGGATCGCGCGGCGCCGGTGGGCAAGGTATGGAAATACTTTGACGGCGAGTGGCGCGAGCCCGGTATCGGGGGGCGGGTGACGCCTATTCTGCCGGTGATGAGCGCCTGGGAACGCGAGGACACCGACGCACTTTGGGGCCCGGCCCTGCACTGGAACACTTACCTGGAGCAGTACGTCATGCTGTTGAACCGCGCCTGCTGCGAACCGGGATGGCCGGTGGCCGGCATTTACATCTCTTACTCGAAGGACCTCGGCGATCCGCTGTCGTGGTCGGAGCCGCGATTATTGCTGGGGGCCGAAGCCGCCGGCTGGTATCCGCAGGTCATCGGGTTGGACGCGGGCGATAGCGACAAGCAGGCCGGGCAAGTGGCGCGCTTCTTCATGGGCAGCGATTCCCTCTATGAGATCGTATTCGAGATGGAGGATATGCCGTGGGAATCGCGTGGCGGCCAGCGAACTCAGGACGAAAAGCGATAGCCGACGCCACGAACCGTGTGAATGAACTGCGGCGTCTGTGGATTGGCCTCCAACTTCTGGCGCAGCCAGGCAATATGCACGTCGATGGTGCGGGACGAGATGTCGCTCTGGTATTCCCAAACGTTCTGCAGCAGCTCTTCGCGCGGCACGACGGTGTCCCGCCGGTCGACCAGATAACGCAGTAACTGCAGTTCCTTGGCGGCCAGCAGGACGGGATTACCCTGCCGTTTGACGTCGCCCTTCTCAAAGTCGATCTCGACATCGCCGAACTGAAAATGCTTGATGCCCGGACGGTTCTCTTTCTTCACGCGGCGCAGCAGGGCCTCCACGCGGGCCAGCAGTTCGGAAGGATCGAAGGGCTTGGAAAGGTAATCGTCCGCCCCCAGCTTGAGCCCCACTACCTTATCCACCACCTGTGTTTTCGCGGTGAGCATGAGGATGGCGCAATCGCGGCCGTTCGCCCGCAGTTCCTTGCAGACATCGAAGCCGCTCTTGCCGGGCAGCATGACATCGAGCACGATGAGGTCGTACTCGTTCCTCATGGCTTTGTTGAGGCCGGAAGGGCCGTCCATGGCGGTATCGACGATGTGGTTGTCGGTGGCGAGGAGGTCGGACACCGTCAGACTGAGGCCCGGGTCATCCTCGACCAGCAGTATGCGCGAACTCATCTTGTAGCTCCAAAGGTGCCAAGGGCAGGCGGATCACGAACTCTGATCCTAACATCGGTTTACTTTCGACATGGATGGTGCCGCCGTGGGCCTCGACGATCTGCTTCACCAGAGTCAGGCCGAGGCCGGTGCCGCGGACTTGGTCCTGGACAGCGCGCTTCCCGCGATAGAAGGGTTCGAAAATGTGGGTCTGCTCGTCCTCGGGAATGCCAGGGCCCCGGTCGGCAACACGGACTTCCACCTGCTGCGCGGGCTCTTCGATGAGAACGGCCGAGACGCCAATCCAGTTGCTGCCTTCGGTGCCGTACTTAACGGCGTTGGTAATGAGGTTTTGGACGGCGTGCTGCAGGGCGACCGCATCTCCTAACACCATCGGCAGGTTATCGGCGATCTTGGTTTCGAGATTGACGCCGGCACCGTCGATCACCGGCCGGGTGGCGGCCAGGGCATCTTCCATCAGGCGGGTAACCGGGAGCGGCTCGCGCTCCCGGATCGCCCGGCCCGCCTTGGTGCTGGCAAACTGCAGCACCTGCTCGACGATCATCGTGAGCCGTTCGGCCTCCTGCTGGATAAGGTTGCCGTAGCGTTCAACCGCCGCCGGATTGGAGGACATCCGGCCCTTGAGGTTGAAGGCGGCGGTGCGGATAACGGTGAGCGGAGTCCGCAGTTCATGGGAGACGCCGGCGACGAAGTTCATTTGCTGTTCGGCCAGCGATTGGGCTTGCCGGCTGACGCGAACCAGGACGACGACAGTGGCCAGCATGAGCAGCAGAATGCCGCCGGAGACGGCGAGGTTGCGGCGGCGGGTCTGGGCGACAAACTGTTCCAGCGAGCCGCCCTTGTAACGGACGAGCAGTTGCCAGCGGCCTCCCATGTTGGGAGGTCCGGGACGCCCCATGCCAGGCCGCCCGCCGCGCTTCTGGGCATTGCCCGCGCCCGAACCGGGACCGGCACCGAAGCCGAAGCCGAAGCCGCCGCGATTGCGGAAGCCCATGTCATAGCGGATCGAGAAGAGGCGCGTCGAGTCATCCCAACCGGCTTCGGGCTCGCCGCTGGCGTCCATGACCTTATGCTCGAAGCCGGAGCCGGCGCCGTTGCCAACGTAGCGCTGCAGCAGGCCGGGGATGAGCGTGCCTTTGAGGTAGGCGTCGTTAAAGTCGAGCAGGAGCCAGTCCTGCTCGCGGGGACGGCCCGCCTCGAAGGCGAAGCGCGGGTTCTCAATGAGGGTGGTGTGATCGAGGGCGCGCGGGTCCACCGGAGTGGGCGTAGCGGTGAGGCGGGAGCGCAGATACTCGCGGGCATTGGTCCAGTCCTCCGGCCAGGCGGCCTCCCGATAGGACTGCGAAGAAGGATCGAGCAGGAGCAGTTTGAGATCCTCACCGAACGGGACAGCGATACCGGCCTGGCGCAGCATCTCCTGTTGGCGTCCGGACTCGCGCCAGCGTTGGTAGCGGCGGTTGTAGGCGGCTTCCCGCCCTTCCTGCTGGACGAGGTTGTTCGGCGGGGTCAAGGCAACGGCCAACTGGGTGAGTTCGGCGTTGAACTCCGAACTAAGCCGGTCGAGGCCCTGGTGGAGGTTCTCGCGGAGGCGGTCGGCCTCGGCGCGGCTGAGTTGGCCGGTCCAATGGTATTGCAGGACGGCCATCACGGTGCAGAGTACCGCCAGGAAGCCAACGATCAGCCACGGGACCAGGGTCTGACGTGGAACGGGGAAGCGGTGCATGGGGGGCGGTCTCTCCTCTTCTACAGTACGAAACTCAAGGCAAACCCGTCGTTAAGGTTGCAGTTAAGTCTGCGTTAAGGAGGTAAAAGAGCGAGCGGGCCATGCGCGGCCCCTGACCGGCTGCGCATGGCCGTGCACCTCGGGGGGAGGTGAAACGGGATATGGGGCGCGTTAGTCGCCGGCGGGAGCGGTTACGGGTTGCGCGGGGCGATTCTGGTTCGTCATCATCTGCGCCCCGAAGCGCACCGAAACGATCTTCGAAACACCCGGCTCCTGCATGGTGACGCCGTACATGGCCTCACTGGCCTCCATCGTACGCTTGGCGTGGGTGATGATGACGAACTGCGTCTGTTCGGACATCTCCTTGAGCAAGCGGACGAGGCGGGTGGTATTGGCCTCGTCAAGCGCGGCATCCACTTCGTCCAGCACGCAGAAGGGGCTGGGCGTGTACTTGAAGATGGCCAGCAGCAGCGCCATGGCCGTCAGCGACCGCTCGCCGCCCGACAGCAGCAGCACGTTCTGCAAGCGCTTGCCGGGAGGCGAGGCCATGATGTCGATGCCGGACTCCATGTGGTTGTCCGGATCGGTCAGCCGCATCTCGCCCTGGCCGCCGTTGAACAGGACCTTGTAGGTCTCTTTGAAGTTGGCGTTGATGGCCTCGAAGGCTTCGTTGAAGCGCTTCTTGGTTTCCACATCGATCTCCTGGATGGCCTTCTCGGTATCGCGGATGGAGTCGAGCAGGTCCTGCCGCTGGGCGTTCAGGAAGTCGTAGCGCTGCTGGGCCTCCTGGAATTCTTCCAGCGCCTGCGGGTTGACCGGGCCGAGGTTGTCGATCTTCGTGCGGACCTCGGCGTACTTGGCCTCGCATTCAGCCAGGGTCTCGTCATCGGGGATGGTCTCTTCGGACTGGCTAAGCTCTTCAAGCGTGATGTTGAGCTCTTTGCGGCAGGTTTCATCCAGGTACTGCAGTTCCGACTGCAACTTGACCAGAGTGACCTCGATACCGCCGCGGGTTTCCTGGGCCGTGGCGGCGCTGGTACGCAAGCCTCGCAGGGCTTCGTCGGCCTGGGCAAGCGAGCCGCGGGCCTGGAGCTCCTGCTCCTCAAGAACGCGCACGGTGCCCTCCAGCCGTTCGATCTCCTTGCGCAGTTCGGCCAGGCGCGCTTCCAGTTCCAGGTTGTCGGCGGAGAGGCGGGCGCGGTCGCCATTCAGGCGCTGCATCTCAGCGGCGAGGTTCTGGCGGCGATTGGCGAGTTCGCGGATCTGGTTATCCAGGCGGGCGCGGGCCGACTGTTCGGCGCGGCGGCGCTCTTCCAACCCGGCCAATTCCACCCGCAGGTGGCCGTGCTCTTCGCCCAACTGGGCCACCAACTGCTGGAGTTCCGTGAGTTCCTGGCGGGCCGCTTCCAGAGCCGTTTCGTGCTCGCCCTTTTCGACCTCGACGTTCTCCAGGTTGATGGAGATGACGTCCTGGCGCTCGCGGGCCTTCTGGCCATCGGTGGAGAGGCGCTGCAGTTCGAGACGGACGACGGAGAGGCGCTGGTTGTTGCGGTTGACCTCTTCGTTCAGCTTGCGCATCTCGTGCTCGAGGGCGAGGGCGTCCTTCTCCTGGTGCTGCTGCAGGGAGCGCAGCCGCTCCATGTCCTCGGTGAGATGCGTGATCTCCGTTTCGAGGTCGGCAAGGAGGTTCGAGGACTTCTCGACCTCAGCCTGCTTCTTGTTATGAGCGGTCGTCAGTTCGCGGAGTTCGCGCTTGAGGGCGAGCGGGCCGGTGCCGGTCTTCTTGCCGCCGCTGACGGCGTGGCCATGGTAGGAAACGCCTTCCGGAAGCAGGAAGTAGAGGTCCGGATACTGCAGGGCGAGGCGCTGCGCCGACTCGCGATCCTGGACCAGGAAGCAGCGGGCGAGACGGGGAATAAGCTCGGTAGGGGCCTTGGTAAGCCCGTTGGTCATACGTAGCTGCGAGGTGAGGCGCGCCACGATGCCGGTTTCCGGACCGAGCGCCGGCTCCTGAGGAGCGGTGGACGGGATGCTCATGTCCGGCTCGGGGTGTACCAGGAACGTGGCACGGCCGTCCAAATCACTGCGCATCAAATCCACGCCGCGGTGCGCTTCCGTCCAGTCGCGCACCACGACGTATTCCAGTTCCTCATGGAGAAACTCTTCTGTCGCCTTTTCCCAGGCGGGGTCGACATCCATGAAGTCCGCCAGCACGCCAAGGGGGGCGATCTCCTTGGTGCGGCCCTTTTCGACCGCGGTGAAGAGGCGCTTTACGGACTCGGTGGTGTAGGTCCGGTGGGAAAGGATGTCCTGCGTGGAGTCCTTGCGGGCTTTCAGGCGGGACAGTTCGGCGCGGAGCTGGTCGAGGCTCTTGCGAGTCTCGGCGGCGCGCGCCTTACGGGTTTGCAACTCTTCTTCCACACCCCGGCGCTGGCCGGCGATGCTGGTCAGTTCCAATTGGCGGGCGGTGACTTTCTGGGAGAGCTCTTCCTTGGTCAGGGCGAGGCGGTTCAGTTCACCGGTGGCGCCTTCTTCCTCACGGCGGGCGCGGGCATTGTCGCGGTCGAGGCCGGAGAGGTACTCCCCAACCTGGGCGAGCTGATTCTTCAGCGTGGAGGTCTCGCCCATCAGGCGGAGCACCTGCTGGCGGCCCTGCTCGAGGCCCTGCTCGCGCTGGCGGAGTTCGTGCTGCTTGCGATCGCGCTCCTGCGTCTTCTGCATGAGCTTCTCGCGTACCAGATCGTGCTGCGAGTTAAACTCGGCGAGCTTGTCGGCGTGGCCCTGGAAGTCGGTTTCCATCACCGCGAGACGTTCCTGGATCTGGTTGGTTTCGGCCTCGCCGGAGGTGAGCCGCTTCTGGATGGACTCGATCTGGCCGGACTGGGATTCCAGCCGCCCTTTGGCGCGCTCGGCTTCGACACGCCGCTCGGAGAGGTCGCGGCGCTGGCCGGTGAGCTCGTGTTCGAGAGTGAAGCACTGCTCCTGAAACTCGGCCTGCAGCTTCTCCTTCTCGGCGACGGTCGTAGAAAGGGTCTGGAACTCGCGGGTGGCTTCGTTTAGATCGAGGGCGGTTTTGGCAGCCTCGCGCTCGCGGACCTTATAGCGGCCATGAAGCGCCCGGCGCAGGTAGCCAAGCATCTCGGTCTTCAGCTCTTCATAGCGCTTGGCTTTGGCTGCCTGGCGCTTCAGGGAGTTCACCTGTCGGCCAACTTCTTCCAGGATGTCGAAGACGCGGGAAAGGTTCTGCTTCGCGCCCTCCAGCTTGGCTTCAGCCAGACGGCGG
Organism: uncultured Candidatus Solibacter sp.; assembly: GCA_964385495.1. Classification (GTDB taxonomy): domain Bacteria; phylum Acidobacteriota; class Terriglobia; order Bryobacterales; family Bryobacteraceae; genus CADEFT01. The sequence goes on along the minus strand of CAYLPH010000067.1, from coordinate 34,300 downwards.
CGCGTCTTGAAGCGGCTGACGCCCGCGGCCTCTTCAATCACCGAGCGGCGCTCCATGGGCTTGGTCGAGAGGATCTGCGTGATGCGGCCCTGCTCGATGATGGCGTAGCTCTCCGGGCCCAGGCCCGTACCCATGAAGATGTCCTGTATGTCGCGGAGGCGGGCGGGCTTGCCGTTGATGAGGTATTCGCTCTCGCCGGAACGATAGAGGCGGCGGGTGATGGTGACTTCGCGGGGCTTCGCGGGCGCCTGCGGCTGCGCTTCCTTCTCGACAATCGGCTCCGGCTCGGGGTTGGGGTCCACCAGGACCATGGTGACCGAGGCCATGCCGACGGGCTTGCGTTCGCGAGTGCCGGCAAAGATGACATCTTCCATGCGGCTGCCGCGCAGGCTTTTGGCGGACTGCTCGCCCAGAACCCAGGTGATGGCGTCGGAGAGGTTGGACTTACCGCAGCCGTTGGGGCCGACAATGGACGTGAAGCCCGTACCGGTGAATCGCAGTTCGGTGCGATCCGCAAAGGACTTGAAGCCCTGGATTTCGAGACGTTTGAGTTGTAGCAACGGTCACCACCTCATAACGGCAATACAGACGTGTGGTGGACGGGCGCGGGGGCTGCCCGTACTCGGGGGATGTAGGTAGGATAACGGGGCGGGGGTGGAAAAGCAAGCGGGACACAAAATATTGGGGTAGGCTCTGAAAACGGGCTAGGGCTAGGGCTTCGTGCCGCCAGGCGAATTGGATGTCCAACGTCGATTGCGAGCGCCCCGGTTGACGTGCAGACAACATGTGCATACCCTGAGCGGGTGGGATTCGAGTGGGACCCCCAGAGCAAAGCTGGATGATGCGTTCGGCTGTTCCAAGCTGCGTTGCTCGATAAGTCTGCCGGCCGTCATCTCACCGGCGCGGAGCGCATCGACGCTTGCGGCCCGTGTGGGATGGGATAACGCAGCGAAAGTGTTAGCCTGAAAGTTGCGCAGGGTCTGATTCATCGGCATAGAGATCTGGGCGAGTCGGCTCACTATTGGCATATTCTCTTGGCAATGGCCGCGAGTTCCGGTGGAGAAACCGGGTATCGGACGCCGATCAACTCCGCCCTGCGCGAGTACCTGGATGGCAAGGCGCCGAAGTTCGAAGAGGCCTTGCGACGTATCATCCGGGAGGAGTTGAAGTCGAGCGCGGCCTGGCACGGCATATCTCAGCCTGGCTGGCTATCCGATGGAGGGGCGGGCGCCCAGGTGCGCACGCGATCCCCGGACCGCGCAACCGCCGGACAGGCTTCCGCTCCTTACGTATTCAACAGCGGCTGAGGCCGGTTCGTATGCTCGCCGGAACCAATGGAAAAACTCGACCAGTGTGCTCCTTGATTCCGGCCCTTTGTATCGAAGCTTCATCTTGAGGCCATTCAGATGGGTCCAGGGAAGAAGACGCTCATGTTGGAGCCGGATCATGGGCCTCGTGGAGGATCCAACGGGGGCATGGGTGGTCGCGCCGAGTGGCATCGGCTATGCGCGGCCAGAGGGACGCCATCGATAATAGAACAGCCGAAGGGAATTGATGGATTCGTGAGGGAGAGTTGTGGGGAGCAGGGGGTAGGCTCTACACTGGTAAAGTTAGCAGAGGATCCCCGGTCGTCTAACGGTAGGACAGCGGCCTTTGGAGCCGTGAATCGTGGTTCGAATCCATGCCGGGGAGCCAACTTTCCAAACGCGAACTTTCCACCGTCCGATTTGGTTGACAGCCTCCCTGTCTGACCTCCCGCCCGTATCCCAAACATTCGCCAGTATTTGCGTTTCGGTGCCATTCTCCAGTTCGAAACGTGCGCGTCCGGGCCTCGCTCTCAACCATGATGGTTGAGTCCATCGGCCTCCCTCAACCTCTCGAACTCTCGGGTTTCTCTGTTGACACCTCCGCGTTTGTTGACACTCCGTTTGAGAGAGGGGGACCGATTAGACAGTTTCGAACTCGCGTGAGTATCTATTGACAGAGCCAGACGACGCGCCAGGCCGCCCAGCGGAAGCCGTTGTGGGCCGGATACCCAAAGGACCGGCAACACATGGAACTCCGCGACCGCACTACGACCGAGGCCGTCGCCCAGATCGCCACTCTACTCGCCCATGCTTACGAGCGCTACCGGTGCGTCCGGCGCATCGAAGTCCCCCGTCGGGATGGCGGAGAAACCGTCAACGGAGAACTTGATAACCCGCGCCCGGAGAGCCTTCATAGTCATGAGGTTGACGCGTGAAGAAGACCCTCCGACAACAGATCGACGAACTGGCCGCGATGGACGTCGCCGCGCTGCAGACCCGCCACCTGGAGTTCTTCGGCACGGAGACCACCTGCGCACACCGGCAGCATCTGTTCCGGAAGCTGGCGTGGCATCTCCAGGCCCAGGCCGAAGGCGGGTTGCCGGAGTCGGCGATCGAACTGGCGCGGAGCATTGCGCGGGACACGCCGCTCCGGAGTCGCGTGCTGACGAACGCAGACCGGCGGCGCGCGGGTATGCCGATGGAAAACTCATCGACGACCACCATCGAGCCGGCGCACGATGCACGCACTCCGTTGCCAGGCGGGCTGATCGTCAAGCAGTACCGGGGCAACACGTATGTCGTGACCGTGCGCGAGAACGGTTTCGAATACGAGGGCTGCCTGTTTCCATCGCTGAGCGCCGTCGCCTTTGAGATCACGCGCACCAAGTGGAATGGCTACCTCTTTTTCGGCCTGACCAAGGAGAAGACGAATGGCCGGAAATAACGGTGGAGAGCATAGCGTAACTGCCGATTTGAATTGCCAGACTTCGCCAAACCCTGAGGAGCACCTTCAGTTCAGTCCGCTTGCCGCCTTGACTGATCTCACTTAGACCTTATTGCCACATTAGGCTTCGCCGACTCCGACCTCCATGGCCATCGACAACAAGCTCGAACTCGTCGTCGAAATCGACACGAACAGGGCCAATGCGTCCATCAAGAGCGTCAATTCCAGCCTGTCGAGCATGGAGGCGGCGGCCGCCAAGAGCGCGCGTGGGGCATCTGCCGGAATTGACGGGCTGACAGCATCGATGGTGAAGGGCGCGGCGGCCGGCACGGTTCTGGGCCACGCGTTCGAGCGGGCCGTCGGCTGGCTCAAGGAGTACGGCGCCGAGATCGTCAAGTACGCCGCGCGCACGCAGACCCTGGGCGTGGTCACCAATCAACTCGCCAAGGTCAACGACTACAACGCCGCCTCCGTGAACCGGCTGGTGGATCGGATCAAGCAGCTCGGCGTATCGACCCAGGAAGCCCATGGCGTTGTCCAGCGAATGATCTTCGCGGAACTGGACTTGTCGAAGGCGACGGATCTCGCGCGCGTGGCCCAGGACGCCGCCGTCATCTCTGGCGTCAACTCCTCGGAAGCGCTCGAAAACATCATCAAAGGGATCACCACCGGCCAGACCGAACTGCTCCACACGATGGGCCTGCAGGTCTCCCTCGAGCAGGTCATCCGTGAGGAGACCAAGAAGCGCGGCCACGCCCTGTCGGAGGCAGAGAAGCGCGAGGCGATGCTGAACCGGGTCCTCCAGGAGGGCGTCAAGATCCGGGGCGTCTACGAGGCGGCGATGGGCACCGCCGGAAAGCAGATGACCTCGCTTACGCGCCTCTGGCAGGAAGCGAAGAACGCCTTGGGCGAGCAGTTCCTGCCTGAGTTCTCGAAGCTGATCAAGGTGCTGTCGGAGTCGCTCGAGTGGGTGCGCAAGAACTCGAGCGAGATTGCCAGCTTCGTGAAGATCTTCGGCGCCACGGCCGTTGGCGCTGCGGTCGGGCAGTTTATCAGTTGGATGGCGGCGGCTCGGACGTCCGTGCTGGCGCTGAATGCCGCGATGGCGCTGAATCCGTGGATTGCCGGCGGCATGCTGATTGCGGCCGCGGGCTTCGTCGGCTACGGGCAGTATCAGAACTTCCAGAACCAGCAGAAGGCGATGGAGCAGGACATCCGCGATGCGACCATCCGCAACGCCATCACGATGGATCGCAAGTCGGTCGACGACCTCAAGAAGGCGGGCTACACCGAGCAGGAGATCAAGGACGCTTTTTTCGGTCGCCGGAAGCTGATTCCCGGCTTCGAAGACGAGATCCCCGCGGATTGGAAGAGTCCCGCTGGTCTCGCCACAATCGAGCGGGATGACAAGGGCTTCCGTCTGGTGTTCGCGAAGAAGGAGAAGACCGAGGCCGAGCGTCGCGCCGAGGAGGAAGCGCGCGAGGCTGCCAAGGAGCGCGCCCGGAAGCAGGCCGAGTTTGCCCTTCAGCTTGAAGATCAAGCCGTCGCGTCCCGGAAGTCGGGTCTAACCGGCTACGCGCGCGACGTGGCGGAGATGAATACGCGCATCAGGAAGGGCACCACGTACCTGGACAAGAACGGCATCGAGCAGGTGGCGCCGCTCACCCAAGCGGCATGGCAGTCGGTCCTGGAGATCATGCGGAACAAGTTGGCCGCATGGAAAGAGGAGTTGCACAAGAACACCGTCGAGTACTTCCGCGACTACGTCAAGGAAATGGAGGAGGCGGACAACCGCCGCCGCGAACTTGAGGGCAAACAGTTTCAGGAGCGGCTCGCCAATAATGCACGGATCGTCGAGGCGAACCTGGCGCACATCGAGACGGTGTACTCGTTCGAGGAGCGGCGCGCGGGATTCGTTCGCGACGCCCAACTCCGGGCCCTCGACGCCGGCGATGCGCAGACAATCGAACAGAAAGTAGCGGTCGAACAGCGCAAGGCGGCCATCGAGATCGAGCACATCACCCGAGTGCACGAGATCCGCATGCGGCTGTTTGACCTCGAAACATCCCGCATGGTGCTGGAGGAAGAAGCCACGCTCAAGCGACTGGGCTATCGGGTGGACGAGATTCAGGCGCGGATCGCGGAACTGACGGCGCAGAGGGACGAGATCAAGCGGTTTCAGCAGGAGGCGACCGACGCAGCGGTGCAAGGGGCCCGAGAGAGCGCCACCGTCCGTCAGGCGCAGATCGTCCGCGACCAGAACCAGCGCATCTTCGATTCGTTCAAGCGGCAAGCCGAGGGCGTGTTCGATGCTCTGCTGACCCGATCGCAGTCGGTCTGGTCGGCGATAGGCAACTCACTGAAGACTGCTCTGCTGACCGCCATCAAGGACGTCGTCACGTCGCGCGTGGCCGCGATGCTGATGCAGTTGTTCACGGGGCAGCGGGTCGGCTTCGCGCAGGCTTCCGCCGGCGGAGGTGGTGTGCTGGGCGGGCTTGGCGGCATGCTGGGTGTCGGTGCGGTACCGGTGTTCGGTGGGACCTCCATGCCCGTAGCCACGCCTCCGTTCATTCCGAGCGGGAGCGCTGCCGGGACTGGCGGAATGCTGTCCAAGGCCGGGTGGGGCGCGACTCTCGCGAACCTGAAGTCCTTCGCCGGCATCGGCGGTAGTGTGCAACTTGCGCCCGGTGTGGCCACCACGTGGGAGGCCGCGACCATGGGCCAGAAACTCTCCGCCATCGGCAAGTCGAACGCGGCTCTGATGGGCGGAGCCATGCTCGCGATGTACGGCCTCCAGCGTGGCGGGATCTCCGGCCTGGCGATGACCACGGCTGGCGGCGCCATGATCGGCTACAAGTTTGGCGGCCCGATCGGAGCGGCGATCGGTGCGGGGATTGGCGCAGTGGCTGGTCTTGTTCGGCTGTTTGTGAAGGGTGCGCAGGACAAGGCACGCGAGAAGATCAAGGCCACTTATGGGGTCGACATCCGCGACAAAGGCGTGCTCAAGCAGATTGTCGACATCGCCAAGCAGGGCTTCGGCGGGAATCTCGACATGGCGATCCGGAGCCCGCAAATCCGCGATCTCGTCGAACTGTACGCGCTCTCCACCGGACAAGGGACATCCGGGCTTCCATCCACGATGCGGCCTGTCTCGCTGCTCCAGCAAGGCGGAAGCCTGTTCCAATCGAACCCCGGCGGCCTGACCCTGGATCGGATCGGTAGCGGCACGCCGGCGTCGGCAGCACCGACGGTGATCAACATTACCGTGCCAGGCGCGAAGGAGTTCTTCGAGAAGGAAACGGTCCGCGTCGTGGTGGAGAACCCGCGCGCCGTCCAATCTGCGGCAATGGCGGCGGCCAAGCAAAACGTCGGCCGCCTTGAGATGACCGGACTGCAACTCAGCCCCGGACTGATCGTGTCATGACCCGCCAGGACCTCATCGAAAAGATCGCACGGGCGATCGCGGAGATGGAAGGCTTCTATCTCACCGCAGCGCAAGCCAAGACTCGCCGGATCCCGCATCCGACGCTGGCACAGATCAATGCGAATCCGGGCAACATCCGGCAGTGGCGCGACAAGCGCGGTCCGTATCCGACCAATCGCGGCTACGTGGACTTCGTGGCGTGGGCCGCCGCGCAGTTTCCCGGCGCCTCGCGCGAGGAGATGAGCCAACGAGCGATTGACGAGGGCTGGCGGATCCTACGCGTGCTGATCGGCCAGTACCTCGATGGAAAGTACACGCAAGGCAAGCAGCCTTCGGCAGAGGAGATGTTCCGGGTCTACGCGCCCTCGGCGGATGGCAATCATCCGGCGAACTACGCCCGCTTTGTAGCGAGCCGGATCGGAGCGCGGCCGGAGCAGCGCTTGCTGGACCTGGTGACGGCATAATGCCTGGCTCGGTTCAAAATGCGACGCCGCTGACGGTGCTGCCGGCGAGCCTATCGCGGGCTTTCGTGCATGAGCGGGAGTATCCGGTGCTCGACAACGAGTACCGCAACGGGGAATCGCAGCGGAAGGCGCAAGCCAACAATAGCCGGAAGCGATGGCGGCTCGGGAAGCGGCTCGCCTCGGCGCAAATTCAGTCGCTCCGCGATTTCTTCGATGCCCGCAAGGGTCCGACGGAGCCGTTCTACTTCTACGACCCCTACGAGACCAGCCCGAAGTTCTCGCACGATCCAACGGGCCAGGCCGCAGCGGGCCGATACACCGTTCGTTTCGCGGGTGGCTGGAACCAGTCCTTGTCGCTCGGCCGCGCGGATGTTACCTTCGAACTTCTCGAACTAGCATGAGCCGCCTTCCGCATGGCCGATCATATAGTCAGTCGCCGGGAGTGACGACTTTATTCACACAACATCGTCCTTTCGAATATCTGTGCTCTGTCAACTCGGCCGGAAGGAGGACTTAAGGGAGCGGCCGGATCCGCAGGTTTCGGAACCTTACCTCAGAAAAGTGGTGCTGCAGAGCGATTGGGCTCGCGAACGGCACGTCAACCGGATAGTCGGCGGTTTTCACACCGTTCAGCCAGTGCTCGATACGCTCCACCGTCACGCGAATGCGGGCGTCGTTCCACTCCCCGGCCGGCCGCGCTACGGACTTCTCCACCGGAGTCACTCCGTACAGCGCGCCCGACCGCTGCCGGGAATCGACTTTGGCTCCTGGGTCGCCGTTATCGTCCGCGATTTGGTACTCCATGGCTGCAGCGGTCTTGCCGAAGAACCGGTACATGAGACCTGAATTGGCGTTCTCCCGCGCCATCCACTCGAACCGAAGATCGAAGTGCATAAACTCCTGTAGTGTTCTTAGGCTCTGCGGCTCAGTGCGCGTCGGAACGGTGGCCAGTGCGCCATCAGAGACCCGCCAGACGGAGGGCGGTTCGCCGCCGGACGAATCTGTCCAGTTCCGGAACGACTTGCCGTCGAAGAGACTGATCCAACCTTCCGCGCGCTCGTCGGGGGTAAGAAGCGCAGAATCGATAGGGGCCGCTGACGCGCGCACTCGGGCCACTCCCTCGATCAAACCCTCCCTCCAACTGGTCACCTTCCAGCCGGTGGGCTCGCGGCGCATCGTAACATCGAGAGTCCCCGAATCATTGGGCGGCGGAACCTGTGGACAGCGTCGCAGGGCGACGACATAGGCGGCGTCGGAGGTAAGCAACTGAACGTGTCGGAGGTAAAGGACGCAGTTCTTGCGCTCGCGAAGGGTGCGTGTCGCGAACACTCCCTTTACAGGCCCAAAGGCGCCACCCGAAAGATAGTATCTGCCGTCGTTGCTGAAGAGTTGGAACACGGCATCGAGATCTCCGCGATGAATGGCATCGAACAGGGCTTTCACCGCCAACTCTGCTGGGGCCGATTCGGGACCACTCTGCGCGATCAGTGCCCCCTGGAGTAGTCCCGCCAGCAGCAACGCTCGAAGGAAGTGCATTTGTGGAGTTTAACAAGCGTCTCCGCACAACGTCGCGAGGGCGCGCGGACGTTTTGTTGGAACTCGTCTAACTCGCTTGAGGAATAGTCATGCCGTTTTCGTCCTACCTGGCGCAGAAGCTTCTGGAAAAGGCCTTCCTGGGGCAAGATTTCCAGGTCACCGAGCACTGGATCAGCCTTCACACCGCGGATCCGGGAGCGACGGGAACCAATGAGGCCTCCGGTGGTTCCTACGCGCGGAAGGCGCTCACCCAATTCACGGCTGTCGACGACGACGGCGCGGCGAAGCGAGTGCGGAACGTGCCGCCGCTCTTTATCCAGGTCGCGGCAGGCACCTACACGCACCTGGGTCTGTGGGATGCGGTTTCTGGTGGCAATTTCCTCGGAGGGGGACCGCTCTCCTCGCCCGCAACCGTCAACGATGGCGACTTCGTCATCATCCGTGAAAACGATCTGTCGGTACTCCAGAGCTAGAGGCATTCCGTGTCCACCATCCGCACGCAATTCGGTCCCGTTACGAACTTCACCCTGACTCTCAACGGGCTCGCCTCGGGTTCGGGGCGCAGTTCGGCGAAGGTTGAGAACCAGAACAGCCGCTACATTGATGCGATTTGTCAGTTCAAGCTGAAGACGGCAGCGGGATCACCGAGTGATCGTTACGCCATATACTTCTTCGCCTGGGGATCGGCGGATGACGTGAGTCCGGCCTTTCCTGCCGGCATCACCGGCGTGGATGAGCCGATCTTCGCCGCGCTCGAAACGCTGTCGCTCCGTCCTGTGGGCTCGGTGTACGTCGCCTCGTCCGGCACACTGATCACGCCGCCATTCTCGGTGGCCCCAGCGTTCGGCAACGTCCTGCCGCCTGTCTGGGGAATCCTGGCCATCAACCGAAGTGGGTTGGCTCTCGATGCCGCGGACAACATCGGCTTTTGGCGTGGCGTCGAGTTTGAGGTGTCCTGATGCGCCAACTGATCGCAGAGATCGAACCGCAGTCGTGGGCGCCGCTGGGCCCAGCCGAGGAGTCCTTGGATTGTGGCTCGCCGCTGATCGACGGCCTGTATTCGCTGTGGCTACCGAGCGGCCTCGATCCGCGAACGTCCTACAACGCGGCCCACCTCAGCGGCAGGCGAGCCGCCATTATCGGTGAATCGGCATCCGCATACTATCGGCGGCGAGCCCAGTCGAGCCCCAATCCCTCCACCGTTGCCGTGCCCGGCGGATTGGGTGGCAATGTGCCCACGCCGTTTGGGCGCGCGTTCGCGTACAGCAACGAGCAGGCAGCCTTGTCCGTGGGCAGCCTTGGATATGTGCCGATGTACTCGGGCGACGGAACCGGAAAGGCCATTTCGTTCTCCGTCTGGTTCCGCATCAATCGGATCAATGGAACCGGATTCCCGACGATCATCGGCAGCAGCTTCTCGACGGCATGGTGGCTTGGCATCCGCACGGCGACGGGCACGTACAAAGCGATCTTCCGAAATGGCTCGGCTCCGTATGGGCCGTTTGAATGGGGCAACTACAACGCCGACCTTCGGAAGATCTGCTGCGTGACTTTCCTGCTGCCCTGCGATGCAAATCGGACGGCGAGTATCTTCCACAACGGCGTGCTCGCTGTGCAGGGGACGCTTTCGAATGCGAGTTCGGTGGCCGGCAATCTCGAGGTCTGGCCGCTCTCGACGGCCACTAGCGGCATGTTCGTCGAGATCTTCGGCTTTGCCGCGTGGTCCCGCGCGCTCTACACGGAAGAGATTCGCGACCTGGCACTCGGCCCCTGGACATTACTGAGCAAGCGCGTCCGCTTCTGGTACGCACCGCTGATGGCATATCGATCCGTTCAGATCGCCGCCCAATCGGGCCTGTCGACGCTCATACACCGTGGAATGACGAGGACCGCCAACATCGCCGGACAAAGCCAGATCGCAGCCTACCTGCGCCCTCCCGACGCGCCGGAGCGCACATGGCACCTGGCTCCGGACCGACGGAAGATCACACCAAGAGAGGAACCGCGAACCTGGGCCATCCCGCGCGAACGCCGGAGCATCGACGCATGACGTTCACCAAGGATCCACACGCGGTGCTCGACTACACCGTCGACTGGAACCGATGGCTCGCCGGTGACACCATCGCCACGAGCACGTGGCTGGTTCCTGCTGGCCTCACCAAGCAGGCGGACTCGAAGACCAATACCGCCGCCACGGTTTGGCTGTCAGGCGGGACCGCCGGCCAGAGCTACACCGTGACGAACCGCATTACTTCCGCTGCCGGCCGCACCGAGGACCGGTCCTTCACGATTCGCGTCGAGGAACGCTGACCCCATGCCAGACATCATCGGCAACATCGCGGTCCCCGAGATCGCCGCCAGCGGCGTGTTTCCGCTGACGTCGGATTATCCGATTGAGGTTCGACGCGACCACGAGGTGGTCGTGCACCAGTTCGGATCGGGCAACGCCAAGATCGAGCAACGCTTCCTCCTCGGCACCGGCGCACGCCGCTTCAGCATCCGGAAACAGTGGGTGCGCGACGCCGATCGCATCGCGCTCCGCAACTTCTGGGAGACGAAGTACGGGCCTTACGGTGCCTTCACGTTCTACGCGCCGAACGATGACGGCACGGGAACGACACCAATCACCTGCCGCTTTGCCAATGAGCCGCTGTCCTGGGAGATGGTCGCCGACTGGGCGTGCTCCCTGGGCGTCACACTGGTCGAAATCCCGACGGGAAGTCCCTCGTTCACGCTGAACCAGACCGTCAACCGCTTCCCGTCCGCGTCTCTCCAGACGGCGCTGCTTTCGCAGGTGCAAGAGATCATTCCGCTGGTGCGCATCCAGCCGCTGGAATCCGGCTACCCCGCCATTCATCTGTCCGACCGCCGCTGCACCATCGGTGAGCAGCTTTACCAGGCGCGGCTCTTGGAATGCGATGGCATCTCGCAGTCGATCGGAAATGAATCCGACGAAGCGCAATTCAACTTCGGCAACGCCGATCGCGTCATGCGCGATCTGGCCAACGACGTCGACCTGTTTCGCGCGGAGATCGCCTTCAGCCTCTTCCACGCTGGCACCGGCATCAAGCTCGATCTCTGGAAGGGCAACATCGTCAACTGGTCCTGCGACGCCGGGCCGGAGTTTCGCATCACTGCCGCGGACGGCCTCTACGAACTGAACCTGCCCTATCCGACCCGCCGCATCTCGCGCACGTGCTGGAAGCCTTTCAAGGATGGCCTCAATTGTCCTTACGCGGGCCCGGACACCACCTGCGACAAAGGCTTCGATACGCCCAACGGCTGCCGCACGCACGCCATAGACAACTACTTCGGCGGCATCATCGCCAAGCCGCAGGGTGTACGCATCAAAGACAACTCGACAGGCGTATTCGGCTTCGGCCGCTCGACGATCACGAGCGTTTCGCTGGTTGCCGACTCCATCTACGACCAGGTGCTTCCGGAGATCTACACCGACTCGAACCTCCCGGTGAATGCCAAGATCGCCTCCGGTCGTGATGAGAGCGACTTTTATGCTGCCGTCGGCATTGTGGGCGAAGGTCCGCTGGGCGCGTACGGTACCGGCCATAAGTTGGACGGCCAGTACCACCACGGCTATCCGGGTGCGCTGGGTCTGCTGACGAGCCTCGGTGAAGATCCCAATCCGGTGCCGTTCGGGATGGACACAGATGCGCCAGTAGATCGCGCCGCCGGGACGGCATTCATGATGCTGCGCCGCGCCGACGCGCGCGGACTCCAACTTTCCCGGCTAAGCGAGCACGCGATGGAGGTCATCGTCAGTCAGGGACTCGGCGGATGGAAGTGGACCACTCCCGGCACGCGCAGTTGGCAAGGGGCTCTGACAAATCCGATCTGGATCGTCGTTAACATGCTGCTGCGGGCACGCGGGATTCGCGCGGGTGCCTCCGCCACGACGGATCTGCTCGATTACGCCGAAACTCTGTTTGAGGTCGATGCCGCCGTGTCGGCCGCCTCGATCTGTGATGAACAGGTTGCCAAGATCGTCGGCACTGGCAATGAAACCCAGTTTAAGTTCCGCGGCGTACTTCAGGAAGAAAAGCCTTTCCGCGACTGGCTGCAGGAAGTGCTGATGAACTGCCTGGGCTACTACACCTTCGCGAACGGCAAAGTGAAACTGGGCGTTCGCGTGAACTCATCTGCGGTTGAAGCCTTCACGGAAGGCAACATCCTGTTCCGGAGCCTGCAACTCGCACCGCTGCGGCCATCCTTCAACCACCTCACCGCCAACTTCGCCGACGAGGACTTCGAGTTCGTTGCCAACTCGATCTCGCTTTACGACATCGATCACGCGGCGCTGTTGGGTGGCGCAGGGCGCCCGCTGTTCCTGAAATCGACGGTCAACCTCGCGGGCACAGCTTCGAAGTCGCAGGCTGCACGCATTATCACCGTCCGCCTTCGTGAGGAACTGGGCGGCCTCACGCCGGCGGAATGGAAGGTCACACGGCAGGTTGGATTCAAGACGACCGTGCTCGCGTTGAATACGGAGCCCGGCATGGTCTGCTCGCTCACACACCCCGAGATGCCGAACGGCGCGGGCGAGTTCCGCGTGACGGGTTGGCGGCTCAACCGCGATTACTCGATCGACATCCAGGGCCGTACCACGACGGACTCCATGTACGACCTGCTTGCTGGCCCGAAGCCGGTGGACGTCGTGCCGGATCCAACCCCCATCGAGCCTGGTTTCGACTACGCCGCTCCGCCCGAGCCCGTCTTCGGCATCGCTCCCGCGCCTGGTGTGCTGGTTTTCGCCGGCATCGGGTTCTACGACCTGACCAATACCAAAACGATCTCGACCCTGACTTTCACCGTCTGGCACTACGATGAGACGGCACCTCTGCAGACCACCATTGCTGCGGGGATCGACGACATCCAGACGGCCATCACTGCCGCCAGCCTCTCGTCGTTCTCCGAAGGCGACTACGCCGTACTCGGCGCAGAGATCGTCCGCATTGTCAGCATCACGGGCAACGATGCGGTGGTCGACCGCGCGGCAAAGAACTCGACGGCGACGGCTCACGATGCCGGCACAAGGCTGGTCCGGCTCGACAAACGCCTGTTCATCTACAACGTGCCGCGCGATTTCTACGGCACGCCTGAATCCGGCGCCTGGGAGGCGCGCGAGCCATTTCGCTGCATGGCGGTTTGCGCGGTCGAACTCTTCGTCACGAACATCTTCGGCAACTCGCCGACGTCGGTCAACAACTACACATCGAGCTTCATCGATGGGCGGATCCGCATTCTGAGTGGCCAACAGGTCGACCTCATTGTCGAAGGGATCATCGGCATCGAAAGCGACGCCGTGCCTCCCGTCTACCTGCCCCAGGCGACCTCGATCGGCGATCTTTACGCCTACTGCCGTACCGCGCCGGTCGGCGGCAACATCACCGCTGTGGTCAAGGTGGCGGGCTCTGCCATCGGGACCGTGATCATCAACAACGGCCAGACCTTCCCGGCGAACTCGGTCGACGGCAAGGACCTTTCGGCCATCCAGCCAAGCCAGCCCATCACGCTCGACATCACGGGCGTGGGCCTGACCTATCCCGGCGAGCGCCTCGTCGTGACGATCAGAATGTAATAGTGCACTCGGCTATGAGTGGGGCGCGAGGGTCAGTTGATCAACCGGAGCCAGCTTGCGGCTGATCCGCTCCTGGGCCTCTGCGATAGTCCTAGGGTCACACTGCTGCAGGAACTGGTCGAGATCCGCCTGGCCATTCAGCTTGGTGAAGGCTTTGGATGTCGACAGGTAAACCAGAACCTTTTTCCCAGACCCGATCAGGTTTTGAATGTTGTTGAGCGTGCCTTTGCTGGCGCCGTCCCACAGCATGACCCCGCACTTTGCATCCTGCGCCATGGCCAAGTCCTTAGCGGCGTAGTAGGCGAAGTCCTTTGTCTTGCTGGCGCTTTCGATCTTCTTGATAGGCCACACGCCGACGTTATTCCGGCAACGCGACATGCAGTAGACGACGACATCCCGATAGTCTTGCTCAGCGAGGTACTGCTGAACCATTTTGTCGGCCCCGTTTGCGTCTCCGATGAAGATCGCGCAACGGCGATGCATGAGATCGTCCAGTCGCTCTCGGATGACGGGATTCAGCCGAGAAATGGCCCTGGATCCGCCGATGAATACCGTAGTCATAGGGAACTGCGCGTCCTAGTCAAGGTTAACAAGTACACGGCCTTCGCACCACCTTCGGAAGCGAGGAGCCGGCTGATCGTGCCCGCCGTTGCACCAGAACGAAAGAGGTCGTCAACCAGGAGAATGGTCTTCCCGGCGGTCTTCGTCGAGTCCACTGCGAATGCGTCCTGCAAAATCTCGGTGCGCTTGGTCAACTCGAACACGTCCTTTAGCTGGGCTGTGCTCTTCACCTTCTTGATGCAGGATTCGCACAATGGGATACCACAGCGGTCGCTGAGGCTTGCGGCGACCTCTATCACCGGCTGATTGCGTCGTGATGTGTTCGAAGGCGGAACGGGAACAAGGAGGTCTGGTTTCAGCTTCCAAGTCATAGAGAGGAAGTCGGATGCCGTTTCCACGATCTCGGCGAGCGCCGCCTTGTCGCCACGGTACTTGAGCCGGTACACAAGTTCACCAATGGGGGATCGCCCGGTGTCAAAAACAGGATGGCCGTACTCGTTGTGGCCGAGGAACGTGCTGCCCGTTGTGTGAACATCCAGAGCAAAGCCTGAGGCCCATGGGCCTCGCAGCGTTTTGGGACTGATTTTGACCACCATCGTCGAAAGTCTCAGTCTATTCCAAACCATCACTGATCTATCCGGGCTCAACCATGGAGACCATCTACAAGCTCCAGCCGAATCGCACGAACCATCTCCAGGGCTTCAACGATTTCGGTGCTGCGGCCGCACTCCACTCCGCGAGCGAAAGCGGCTTCACCGTCTCCGGCGTCTTCCGTGACGCCGCCGATTTCTGCGTCCTCGTCGTCTGGGACCGGGACGATTTCTTCGGCCATCCCCGCTTCTCCTACCTGCCCGATTCCGACTTCACCGGAATCACCCTCACCTTCGACCTCGCCTACCAAAACCTCCAGCCGATCGACTCTCCGAAGTTCGCGACCATCGACTGGCCCTTCCTCAACTGCCTAACCATTTCAGGGCAGACTGTCCAACTCCACCTGTTTGACCGTGCCACTCAGATCGGCGGCACGTATGCGAAGGCCTATGGCACGTTCACGTTGAACGACGCGGGCATGCAGGCCTTCGATCGCGTCACGCTCTGGTATCAGAACCTCGCCTTCGACTACATCGTGCCAGGCAAGCTGTGGACGGAGTTCCCGTTCTACGCGCAAGGCCAGGGGTTCACGCACTCCGTGATCGTTGCAGGCCGGACCTACAACCATACGGAGGGCCCGGGCGAATCAAGCGCAGACGTTGCTTCCGCGATCGTGACGCTCGTCAGCGCCGATCCCGATGTCACGCCATCGAGCGGTAGTGCGGGCTACATGGTGAAGCTCACGCGTAAGCTCGACACCGGTGCCGCAACAAACATCTCGTCCACCTGGGGCGGAGCCGACACGATCTGGCAGGTCAAGCCAGCCACGGTCCTGCGCTCCATCCGCGACCAGATCAACAACACGAACTGGGTTGGACTGGGTGTTCTCATTCCGCTGTCGGCAACCGTTTCCGGAAACCAGATCACGATCACCGCGGAGCGGCCCGGCGTCGATGGCAACATGGTCCGGCTGTATGAACTGCACAAGAACGGGAATCTATACTTCTCGCCTGGCGTTCTGCACCTTTCGGGCGGAGGCTCCGATGCCACTTGGCGCGTGACGATCGACTTCTCGGCCGAGGGGATCACGGACATCCAGAAGCTTTGGCTCACCTTCGCCCCTCGATTGAGGGATTCGCAGGCCTACGAACCCGAGGAGTGGTCGGCCACCTGCTCCAACTGGAGCGTTGCCGATCCGCAGGGCAAGCGAGCGCTGAAGGTCGCCGGACCGCTGTCGGTGCGAATCGAGGAGAACGATTCGTGGGTGAAATACCTCGGCTACTGGGAGTGGGCGCCAGACCAATTCTGGAGTCAAGGGCGCGCGGTACGCGCCGCGCAGGTGAACTCGAAAGCCATTGTGGAGACGCACTGCTCCGGCACCCACGACGTGTACCTTGGTACTCGGCTTGACTTCGACTGCGGCATCATCGAGGCCCGGTTGGATGGCGGCGCGCCCGTCCAACTCGACTGCTACGAGCCAGCCGCACGCGCGCGCCAAGTGCGTCGCAGGGTCTTCGCCAACGTTCCGGCTGGTAACCACTCCGTCGAGATCCGACTCACCGGGACAAAGAACGCCGACAGCCAGGGCTTCTATTACTACTTCGATTTTCTCGATTGCGCCGTTCTCTCCGACGTGCCCGATGCGCCGGAGGTCCGCACCGATGTGGGCGTGGCCTGCGACTACGGCACGGACCACACCTATAAGCTGTCGCCGCAGCGTCTGGTCTGGGCCATCAAGAAGCTCGGCCTCGTCGGTGAGATCGACCACTACGTCTCCGTCTACTGGTGGAATCAACGCCGGCGTTCGGGCGGATCTTTACCCTCGGCCACCGTGACGTTTGCCGGCACATGGGCCGGAGGCGACGAGGTGTTCCTGAACTTCAGCGGAACGCTGATCGGCAAAAGCGTCTTCCCCGTGGACACGTCCGAGACGATCGCGGCGCACTTCGCCTACTTCATCAACGAGACGCTGGTCGGGGTTTGGGCGGAAGCTGACGGCGGGCAACTGACCATCACCGTTCGATCGCCGGCGCCAGCCTACAGCTATGCGCTGTCCAAAACCCACTCCTCTGCCGCCGGAACCGTCAACATGACCGGATCACTCACCGGTGGCGTGATGGGCGAATGGGTCATCGACGACACCATCGTGCCGGTGCTGAACCGCGCCGCGCGGGACTGGCACGCCGACTACTTCGCCGAGCTCGTGGCCAAGGGCATGACGTGCGTGACGGCGTTCAGCCAGGAACTGGTGCTGCCGCCCGACGATCCGCCCACTGCCGTCTGGGTCCAGCGATATCCGGACGGCAATCCTGTCCAAACCGCAACCGGCTTCGGCAGCAAATTCTCGTCGCACTGCGCTTTTGCGCCGCCGTTCCGCGACTACATAAA
Source organism: uncultured Candidatus Solibacter sp. (assembly GCA_964385495.1). GTDB lineage: Bacteria > Acidobacteriota > Terriglobia > Bryobacterales > Bryobacteraceae > CADEFT01. The sequence goes on along the minus strand of CAYLPH010000067.1, from coordinate 16,989 downwards.
GCACGCCTACGCAGAGGTCGCAACACTGATGGAAGCTGCCGGACTCGAGGTCCGGCTCCAGTTCGGCGAGGTCCTGTGGTGGTTCTTCCCGAACGCGTCCGGAATGGCGTTCTACGACGCCTACACGACCGCCACCTTCCAGGCTGTACACGGCCGCCCGCTGCAACTCTTCGTCACGCCGAATGACGACCCTTCGGTGAACGGCCACGTCGACGCCGACTTCCTGCGCCAGACCGTCCGCCACCACGTTGCCGCCATCCGCTCGCACGTCCTCGCCAGCCACCCAAACGCCCAGTTCGAGATCCTCTGGCCGCTCGACGTCAACGATCCCGACACGCGCCAGTTGAACCGGTACATCAACCTGCCGACCGAGTGGACCTTGAAGGCCACCAGCGGCTTCGACACATTCATGATCGAAGGCTTCCAGTACGCCGGCCTCGACCGCAACATCGACAAAGTGCGCGCCATGGCCGGCTACCCATTCGAGATCCTCAACTGGCCACGCACCGACTGCCGCTACCTCATGGGCCACTTCAACTCCGGCTGGCCCTGGCAGCGCGACTATCTCGCTGCACGGCGATCTCGCACTCCGTTTGTGAAACTCTGGGCCTACGACCACCTCTGCCTGTTCAGCCGCGATCTGCCACTTCCAGCCGAAGCGCGCACGCATCGAGGTTGACGCCTAGCTCGATCCATAGGGAAACGACCGCTCTGGCTCTTGGAGCCCTTCCCCGTTTTACCGGGGCAACCTAGGGACCAGAGCGGATTCCAGCACTGTCACATCGCATGCGATCATTGAGCCGGAAGGCAACCAGCCCGCGCGGACGTCGTAACGGCCCTCACCAGCACGCCCGTCATTCAGCAGCAGATCGCAGGCCGGGTTGGCAGCGTCACCAACACCGGGCACCGGTCCCATCCGTGAGCCCGAGGATTGTAAAGCTACTTCCTGCGCGGCGGAAAGTTCTTCAGCACTTTCTCCGCTGCTTTAGCCATGTTCTTTTTCCGTTTGTCGGGTTTGATACCCTCGTCGATCGCCTTGGAGGCAACGGCGCGCCAGACGAGGTGTTTCTGGGAGGCATCGAAGATGTCCAGCACAAGCGAACCGACTTGGAAGGTGTTCGTCGTGGAAGTAACCACTCCACCGGCCGGCCCGTACCAGCCGCGGCGCCAGCCTGGACCGTAGTTCCAACCGGAGTTGAAAAAGGTGATTTCCTTCTCGTCCCTTACACCAAGCTGGAAGACCAGGACCAAATCCGCATTTCCGTCAGAGGTCTGGCTAAGCCCTTTTTTGGCCAATTCGGCATTGAAGGCTTCGGCCAGTTGAGTTTTCATCGCGGGGTCCAAGGCCATGGACTTCGGATGCGCCTCCCAGCGGTATGTCCGGTACTTTTTGAAGTCGGCATTTTGATCGTAGCTATGCTGCACTTCCTGGGCGAAAGCGGCTGCCGAAAACAGCAGCGCCAGTACGATGTTGAGTTTTCTCATGGGTGTCTCCCTAGTCCAGACGAGGCACTTGGCCCGCGCCTGTTTAGTTGTGTGGATTAGCGATTCGTTACAGCAGTCCCAGCAGTTGTTGTAATCGCTCAAGATTCGGCCATGTTACCCGCACCGCGGTGGCCGGGTTAGGAAAGTTCATCGGGTCGAAAAAGAAACCGGCACGAACCTCAATACGTTCGGGCACGATTCCTGCGGGGATGTAAAGTTCAACGAAATTGTCACCATCGCCGAGATCGTCGAACGCGAGCGGAGCATGGGCGGCGCCGTTGCGGTCGATGATGCGGATGGCGTTCAGTTGATTGGCGCCAAGCTCGGCATTCATGGGTCCGGTCACGCCGCCGGCCCAAACCAATTGGATGGAGATTGGCGAAGCCCCGGCGGGACGTTCGGGTCTTAGGAAGACGTTGGCGCGAAGGAGGGAAGGTCCGCTTTGGGGCCCGATCGTGACAGGCGGAGAAACCAGGCCGGTCAGCACCTTGCCGCTGACATCCTTGACGGGACCAACGATCACGACGTACGCAGGAAGATCCATGGGATTGGGTGCCATATTGACGAAACCAACGAAAGGACCAGCGAGAAGGATCGTTGTCAGTTCGTTGGGCTCGTCCGCCGGGCGGAGGGTGGCGCAGTTGGGAGTGGACGCGGTTCCGGACCTGCTGACTACCCGAAAGTACTCCGGTCGAAGTGAGGAGGCGTCGATCTTCACGTTCAAATCGATCGGCATGCCATCATCAGTGTTCGCCTGCGGACAACCCGTGACGCGCGCCAGGGATCCGGGAGGAAGCACTTCGCCCAATCCGCCGAGATAGCCGGATTCGATGGCGGGTTTTTCGCTGTCGCCCGCGCGGGGTCTTCCGCCTTGGGGATTGCTCCCTCCGGGATTGACGACATCCTGGTCTTCATTCGCGCTGACCGTCAGCGAAAACGCCAGCGTCAAGCACATGGCTGTTGCGAACGTTATTCCTTTTGAAAACACTTTTTGTTCCTCTCTTATGGGTCAGACGAGTCGCTTGCCACGTGGAATCAAGGGAAACTCCATTGCTCGCTGACCTCTGTCAATTGAGCGTAATGGAAAGGAGCGGGCCGCGACGTCAGAAACTCTTGAGATTTGTAAGGCGCCGTGATACCTGCAAGCGAAGGGTGATCGATCCGGAACCGCCATCTGGAGCCTTGCGTCTCAAGAATTGCCACGGAATCTGATTCCGCAATGACGAATCATGAGATTGCCGTCAGCTCCGTTGGCGATACCATGGGTTAAGAGTCCAATGGACCGAATCCTTGTAATTGATGACGACGCGCCCCTGACCGAACTCCTAGACGAGTGCCTTCGAGCGGAAGGCTTCGAGGTGGAGACGGTGCACGATGGCGAGGGCGGAGTGGCGAAAGCGCTGGCTGGAGGCTACGCGCTGATCGTGCTCGACGTGATGCTGCCCCGCATGAGCGGTTTCGAAGTGCTGATGCGCGTCCGACCGCAATCTCCGGTGCCGGTATTGATGCTCACCGCTCGCGGCGACCCCGTGGATCGGGTGGCCGGTCTGCAGATGGGGGCGGATGACTACCTCCCCAAGCCTTTTAATGAACGCGAATTGGTCGCCCGCATCCAGGCCATCTTGCGGCGGACCAAATCTGCGCCGTCGTTGCCGCCAGCGGACTCCGCATCGGTGCTGGAGGTCGCAGATCTGCGTCTGGACCCGTATTCGCGAGAGGTGCGGATCAAAGGCCACCTGGTCGATCTCACCACGGTCGAATTCGACGTGCTGCGGGTTCTTCTGGCGTCGGCTGGGGAAACCGTGACGCGCGAAGATCTCGTCCGTCAGGCCCTTGGACGGCCCTTCTCGGTCTTTGATCGCAGCCTCGACAACCACGTCTGTTCGCTGCGGCGAAAGCTCGGCCCCGACGCTGGGAATGCCGAACGCATAAAAACGATCCGCGGCGCCGGATACATGTACGCCTATACAACCATCTCTTCGAGCCGGCTTCCCGTTCTGTAGCTGTGCGAGAATCAAGAGCGTTGACGCAAAGTCCCCTGTTCCTCAAAGTCTTCGTCTGGTTCGGGTTGACCTTGTTGGCGATGGTGATCGCGCTAGTGGTCACCTCGCAGATCTTCGATCCGGAAATCGTTGGGCTACGGTGGAAACCCGTCTTGGAAGGCGTCTTTCTCGATCCGTATGGGGCCGGTGCGGCGAAGGTCTATGAGGCAGAAGGGCAGGCGGGCCTGCGGCGCTACTTGAAACGCACCGTTGTCAATCGGGAAGTACGTTTTTATCTCTTCGATAAATCCGGGAAGGAACTAACTGGACTCCCGCTGCGCGACTGGGTCCGGGAATTGGCGGAGGATCCCAACGTAGGCGAGGAAATGGAGGTCAAGGTCTCTTTTGGCCGGACGATGGCTGTTTCCACCGTAAAGGGATCGAGTGGGGCGCCCTACCGGGTGGTGTTGGATATCCCAAGACATAAGGGCAGTTTGACGCCGGTCTTCGGGAAGGGCTGGCTTTGGGGTGCCGTGACGGCATTGCTCGTGCTTGCCGGGGTTTGCTATTGGATCGCACTTAAGTTCACGATGCCAGTGGTCGAAGTCTGCGATGCAGCGCGGAGTCTTGCCAGTGGGGATCTAAGCGCCCGCGTGGTGAACCCGGAGTTACTCCAACGACGCGACGAATTCTCAGAGTTGGCCCACGACTTCAACGCTATGGCTTCGCGCATCGAAGCGCTGGTGAGCGCAAAGCAACGTCTGTTGTGGGATATCTCGCACGAATTGCGGTCGCCGCTGACGCGCCTCAGTCTTGCCTTGGGCATGGCGCGACGCAAGGCGAACCCGGAGGCCGCGCCGGCCATGGACCGCATCGAGCGGGAAACCGAACAACTGAACGCGCTGATCGAACAACTGCTTACTCTCGCGCGGATCACCGGGGGCACGACCCCTTCTCTTACGGAGGAAATCGAACTCGCTAGCTTGGTGAAAAGCATCGCCGACGATGCGGCTTTCGAAGCGAGCGGCACGAACCGCTCCGTGAGGCTCGAAGTGAACGGGGCAGCGACCATTACCGGCGCCAGCGATTTACTTCGCAGCGCGATTGAGAATGTTGTTCGCAATGCAGTGCGCTTCACCGCCGAAGGGACCGCGGTATCGATTCTTGTGGAACCACAAGGTGCCGGCAAGGCGATCCTGATTCGCGTGCGCGATCACGGTCCCGGGGTTCCCGAATCGGAGTTGGAGCGGCTATTTGAGGTGTTTTACCGGGTCCCGGAGACGCGCGACTCTACCGCCGGATCCGGGCTTGGCTTAGCCATAGCGAACCAAGCGGTGTTGGCGCATGGCGGCTGGGTGAAGGCCCTCAACGCCCAAGGGGGCGGATTAGAAGTGCAGATCGGCCTGCCGGTGAATGCTACTTCATGCCCAGAATGACTAGGGTCGCTTTGCCCTTCAGAATACCTTTGGTCCTGTACCACACGTCGATCCGGCGAACGCTCCGGCGCCCCATGCCCCTCAGATCGATAGCGCGGGTTTCTCCCCCCTGCCGGATGAACTGGCGTACTTCCAGTTCCTCCGCTGTGCCCCGGTCATAGGCAATCACCAGATGGTGAATCTCCAGGTCCGCCCCGGTGACCTGAAGTTTGACGCGCCGGAAATCGTCGAACGGGCCCTTTACGGTGATCGAGTCGTGGTCGGCAACGAGATTGGCGGTCATTGTCCCGATCAGACGCCAGTCTCCCACGCCGCCAGCCCGCGGTCTGGTCGCTTTCTGTGCCAGCGCGGGCGATACCACGGTCGTCAGCGCGCCTACCGCCGCGGTGGCGATCCACAACCGGCGGCTCCCAGCTCCGTTGCGCTTTGAGTACCTACTCATCTTCCATTTCTCCCTTCGCAAGTACGAAATCCCGGGCGCTTCCTACTAAGCCGGATGTCCGGCTCGCTAGCCAAGTTACTTGTCCCGAGTCCAAGTGATCGTCCTATTGGCCATACCAGCGGAAACCATTATGTCTAACGAATCCTGAGTGCGTAGCTTGAGTTTCGCCGACATTGTTCGGCCGCGCTTTGGCGCATACAGTGTGCCTCCGGTCCACGAGTTCGAACCGGCATACTTGAAGCCCGTGAGAACTTGCAGGCCAACCATGGGACGGTTGCGCAGCGAAGCGTTGGAATTGCGCTCGTCGTTCCGCGGATTGGTCATTGACTTGATCGAACCGCAGTAGTTATCGCCGCATTTGACAATCTCGATCTTGGAATCGCCATCGTCGGTATTCCAGACCCCGAGAATCTGATTCCCGTCTGGTTGGGCCAAGAGGATGCCTGCAAATGCCAAACCCAGTAGAAGTTTGGATTTCATCGTGATCATTTTAGTTGCTCCTTGCATGTCCAGTTACTAAAGTGGTTCGACCCGCAGCAGGTCGGCGATGGAGCATCCCACCGCCTTTGTTTGGGTGACGGCGACCGGCCGGCCAGCGGCGAGCGCCGCGAGGGCATCGCGCAAGTCGTGAGTGGTGACAACTTGCCGCTTCTTTCCGATGGATGGATACCGGTCATCAATGCGACCGCGATACCGTATGGTCCGGTTCTTATCGACGACCACCACTTCCGGCGTGACTTTCGGAGCGAGTTCCCGGATCAGTTCGCGCTCCCGGTCCACCGTGTGGCGCAGGTGGCCCAAGCCGTAGCGGACGGCGTGTTCTTCGACAGCCTGGCCGGTCAACGCGGGGTCGACGTAGACCAGTTCGCAGACTACTGGTTGATCGCTACAGATCCGCTTGATCTCGGGCGCATAGAAATTTGAGATTGGGCAGTCCGGCTGGATAAAAAAGTACACAGTCGCCACCGGAGCGGAAGCAACGCCAGCCTGCACGGCGAGGAGAGAGGCCAGTAGGCCAAGCCCCCTGGCGGCAACAGGCCGCCTGTTCATCGGCCGCCTCCCATCACGGCGCTGAAGAGATGCCTCTGAATCGCCGCTTCCAATTGAAGCCGATCCGCTTCGTTCCGGGCCACAACCCTCAGCGAGATGCTTCCCATTTCATCCGTGGATTCCTCTCCCCACTTCACGCGCACAGGTGGGTTGGAGGGATTCCTGGGATTGGCGGCGGAGTTGTCCCAACTCACCTCGGCTCGAATCTTTGTGCCACGGGGCAGCGGGACGAACTCTTTGAAGTGATATTGGTCCTGCCAGGCGAAGTCCCAATCACCGATCGACAAGAGCGTCTCGACAACACCATCCGGCCGAGTGGCGGTCATCTTCATCGTTTTTCCGATGTAGTGGGCGTGCGCACCGATGAAAACTCCTTCGACGTCAACCGGAAGAACAAATTCGTCCGATTTGCGATAGTCAGCCTCGCCCGGCGGAATGTCCACACCCGAGAATCGTCCGAAGACAGGAGGCAACAGAATGGTGACCAACTGACGTTCTGGAGCACGGTCAGCAAAGTATAGGCCCACGACCGTTTTCTCGGTCATCTCAACGCCGACGGGGTGGAAGTGGGACTGCAGAACCAAGTCCGAGCCCTTGGGGAAAGGCATCGCCAGCCCGTCCCGCAGGAGATGAGGCTGTGCGCCCGCGGCCCAACCGCCGAGCGATCCGCCGCCCGAAACAAAAGAAGCGCCCATGTTTCCGCTCCAGCCGGGCAGAGGATCGGCTGCGTCGGCGCGCCGGGAGGCGCCGCTCGCGTCCGTCATGTAGAGCACATGGTGAAACACCGGTCTGGCCGAAGGCCGCAACTCGATGGCGCGGATCCATTTATCCTCAGGCAGCGCGATCGGAATCACGAAGTTGCGGTAGATGTCGGGGCCGTCGGCTGGGACCGTGAAGCCTTCTGGCATCTCCACGACCAGATCGGGCTGACCCAGTTGCCAGCCTGCGGGGAACTGCGGCGGAGCGGGCGTGTCCGCTGGATCACCTTCGGGTACGCCGGCCTCTACCCACCTCCGGATGACTCCAATTTGCTCGTCCGTAAGGCGCCGGTCATCTTGGAAGGCGTGGGTGCTGGCGTCGGCCTTCCACGGCGGCATCTGCCGGGTCTCCACCACGGAACGAATCGAACGTCCGCGCTTGGCGGCATCCTCATAGGTAATGAGCGAAAACGGGGCGGCCTCGCCGGGTCGGTGGCAGCCCGTGCAGTTCTGGTAAAGGATCGGAGCTACATCTTTGGAGAAGACCACTTCGTTTGCGAGGAGGGAAGCCGCGGAAGCGGCCAGCATGAGTAGAACTAGGTAGTGCCTCATGCTCACAGAGTTGCACGCCAACCCGCGTTGCACTTACTGGAATCGTCAGGAATTGTCGGCGGTATCTTGGCGCATCCTGGAAGTAAACGGAGGCGGCAGTGTCGCCGGCTATAGCGAACTGCCCCCCAGACCCTGCCAAACCTGACAATTGCCCAGATTTCTTCAGAGAGAACTTTGTGCGGTCCAAGCTACGCTGAAGCGTACTTTTGAACCAGAGGTCCGAACAGAATGAAAAGCCCTTCGAGATTATCGCTAGCAGCTCTCCAGGCGCTGGCCTGCATCACCGTGTGCAGCGCTTCCCTTGAAGCTCAACCACCTGCTAACCAACAGTTCGGCGAATGGATGGCGAAGAATGCCGCGGAACTTCGCAAGTACACGTTTAAGCAGCGCACCGAAGTTCGCCTCGATGGCGAAACCAAGAATGTCCGGTTGGAGCAAGTGCGGTTTGATTTGGACGGCAATCTACAACGAACCACTTTGACGCCTCCCGCGCCAAGCCAGCAGAAGACACCTGGATTGCGGGGGAAAGTGGCGGCCAGGAAGCGCGAGGCAACTACCGAGTACATCGAGCGCCTGATGCGGCTGTCGCAGCGCTACCTGGCGCCCAGCAAGAGCAACTTGGAGGACCTCCGGAGTAAAGCGGAAATCTGGCAGGGCCAGGGCGCGGCCGGAAGCCAGGTCCGCATTCAGGCTAAGGACTTTGTGAAATCCGGTGACTCTTTCCTGTGGACGCTCGACGCCCTCACCAAGATGCCGGTGCGGATGGAGGCAGAAACCGAACTAGATGGAGACCCGGTGAAGGTCACGGCGGAGTACCGCACTCTACAAAACGGCCTCAATCACATTGCTCGCGCCATCGTAACCTCGGTGCGAAAAGATCTTGAGATCAGAGTCGAAAATTTCGACTACGACCGAAATTGAGAGCGCTGCTCGATGACGTTACCAACGAAGTTTGAACCTCGTCTGGCCGCCGCGATCACCCTCGCTCTGCTCAGCAGCAGCACCGGCTGTAAAGATGGCGCAAAGCAGGCGGCGGCCGCGCAGGCCGGGCCCCCACCGGCTGTGGTGGCAACCAAGGTGGTTCAGAAAACAGTGCCGATCTACGGCGAATTCGTAGGTCAAATTCAAGCCGCGGCTTCGGTCGATATTGTGGCGCGTGTCGAAGGCGTGCTGAAGGAAATGAATTTCACCGAGGGCCAACCCGTTCAAAAGGGACAGGTCCTCTATGTAATTGACGCAGCCGAATACCAAGCCAAAGTGAACGCCGCCAAAGCGGCTTTGAACAAGGCTGAAAGCGCGCTCGATCAGGCACAGGCTCAGGTGGGTGTCCGCTCGGCGGAAGCGGAATTAGCGCAACAGAAAGCGCTGCTCACTAAGGCGGAACAGGATGTGGCCCGCTATAAGCCGCTGGTGGAAAAGCGAGCCATCCCGCAGCAAGAGCTGGACGGCGCCCTCGCGTCTGTGACCGTTAATCGAGCCAACGTTGAGGCCTCGCAAGCGCGGCTGCAAAACCAGGTAGTCAACACGAAAGCACAGATTGACTTGGGAGCGGCCGATGTCGATTCCGCGAAAGCCTCGCTGACCCAGGCGGAGCTGAATTTGTCCTATTGCGTCGTGCGGGCGCCGATGAATGGGTTGATCGGGAGGACGAGGGCCTATCCCGGAGCCCTGCTCAGCCGTGGCAGCGTGACAGTGCTGAACACGCTGGCGGCCATCAATCCGGTGCAAGTGACCTTCGGTATCCCGGAGACTGCCTACCTGACCGTCCGGCGCCGGAATCAAACGGCGAAGGACCGCCTTCAGACCGCTCAGTCCCTGCAGGCGGAGCTGATTTTGGCAGACAACACCGTGTATCCGTACAAGGGGCAATTCAAGATGGTCGATAGCACGATCGATCAAAAGACCGGAACGCTCTCGATTGTGATGAACTTTGCCAATCCCGATGGGCTCCTGCGTCCGAATGGCTTTGGCCGGGTTCGTTTGATCGTCGGTATGGCTGAGGACGCGCTGCTCATCCCGCAGAGAGCGGTGATCGAGCAACAAGGCGGCAGCGCGGTGTTCGTAGTCGGCCCAGACAACAAAGTTTCTCAGCGCACTGTGGTGCTGGGGCCGCAGTTTGAGAACTCTGTGATTGTGACGCAGGGCCTGAAAGCCGGAGAGCGAATCGTCGTCGAAGGCCAGCAGAAGGCCCGGCCCGGAATGCCTGTGAATCCCTCGGAAACCGCGATTACATCCGAAGCGGGCGAGAAGTAGCCCCATGGCGCACTTCTTCATTCACCGGCCGGTGTTCGCGGTCGTTGTCTCACTGGTAATCCTGATCTGCGGCATTGTCGCGCTGACCGTGCTTCCCATCGCGCAGTTTCCACAAATCACGCCGCCGATGATTCAGGTGGAAGTGAACTATCCCGGAGCCAACGCGGAAACGGTGGAAAACTCCATCGCTTCCAATATCGAACAAGCGGTGAACGGGGCTGAGCACATGATCTACATGAGTTCGAAAAGCTCCAGCGACGGCAGATATGTGCTGCAGGTGGTGTTTGACGTAGGCACGAATATCGATCTGGCGAACGTGGATATCAACAATCGTGTCCAGCAAGCAATCCCCAAATTGCCGGCAGACGCCGTGAACGCGGGCGTCTCGGTGACCAAGCAATCGCCCGACATGCTGATGGTGATCAGCGTCTATTCGCCGGACAGTTCCTACGACGATATCTTCATCAGCAACTATGCGACGATCAACCTGGTCGACGCCATCGCCCGCACGCCGGGCGTCGGAAGCACGATGATCGTCGGCCAGCGCGACTACGCGATGCGCTTCTGGCTGCGGCCCGATCGGCTGGCGCAACTGGGTATTACCCCCACCGACATCTCCAACGCCATCCAGGAGCAGAATGTACTAACGCCCGCTGGCGCTGTGGGGCAGCCTCCCGCCCGCGCCGATGTCTCCTTCCAATACACGATCGATGTCAAGGGCCGCCTGGCCAGTGAGCAGGAGTTTGGCGATATTGTTGTCCGCACGCTGCCGGATGGCTCGATTCTGCGGGCTAAGGATATCGCGCGGACGGAACTCGCGGCCAAGACTTACACCAGCTTTGGACGCCGCGATGGCGTCCCCTCCGCCCTGATCAACGTCTTTCAGCTTCCTGGGGCGAACGGCATTGAGACCGCTACACGGCTCAAGAAGCTGATGACGGAACTTGGCGCCGTAATGCCGCCAGGACTCAAGTACGATATCGCGCTGGACACCACGAAGTTCGTCTCCGCCGCGATCGAGGAAGTGGAACATGCCCTGAGGGATGCGATTCTGTTGGTCTTGCTGGTAGTGTTCCTGTTCTTGGGTAGCTTCCGCGCCACCCTTATTCCCATGCTCGCGGTCCCGGTTTCGTTGATCGGCACCTTCGCTGCTTTTGTACCGCTTGGGTTCTCGATCAACACGCTCACCTTGTTTGCGATTGTGCTTGCAGTAGGCATTGTGGTGGACGACGCGATTGTGGTGGTCGAAGCCGTGCAGCACCACATCGAGCACGGACTTTCGCCGCTCGACGCTACGGAACAGGCGATGAAAGAGGTATCGGGTCCGGTAGTCGCCATTGCTCTCGTACTCTGCGCGGTATTCGTCCCTGTCGCGTTCATGGGTGGCATTACGGGCCAGTTGTACCGCCAGTTCGCGCTCACGCTTTCCGTGTCCGTGCTGCTGTCGGCACTGGTGGCCTTGTCGCTCACTCCAGCGCTCTGCCGCCTCATTCTCAAGCCTCAGCAGGAGTCGCGTGGACCGCTGGGCGCATTGATGCGAGGCTTCAATAACGGCTTTGCCCGGCTTTCGAACGGTTATGTCAACATCGTCGCGACACTCGTCCGGCGGCTTGCCGTCGGGCTTTCCCTTCTGCTCGTCTTAAGCATTGGAGCGGGCGCTCTGGCGATGCTTGTTCCGGCGGGATTCGTGCCGGACGAGGACCTCGGTTATTTCTACGCGGTCTTCTCGCTGCCCGACGGGGCTTCGCTCGAGCGGACCACTATTCTCGCCAAGCGGGCCGAGACGGAAATCCTCAAGGTAGAGGGTGTGCAGAATGTCCTCACGCAAGGCGGCTTCAATCAGCTCACAGGCACCTATTCGTCCAATAGCGTCAGCTTCATCGTCATACTGAAGCCCTGGGAGGAACGCAAGACCGCGGAAACGCAAGCGGCCAGCATCATGGCGGCGCTACGCGTCAACTTCGCGAAGTATCCCGAGGCTTTGTCGATTGTCGCCGTTCCACCGCCCATTCCCGGTCTGGGCAGCGCCGGTGGGCTGCAGTTCGAGGTGCAAGATCGCTCGGGCCGCACGGCCGGTGAACTGCTCGAGGTTTCGCAACGTTTTGTGTCCGACGTGGCGAATGCGCCTGAGGTCTCCACGCCCTACAACAGCTACCGCGCCAACATGCCGCAATTGAAATTGGACGTGGACCGCGACAAGGCTAAAGAACTGGGCATCGCGGTGAGCGATATCTTCCAGTCTTTGCAGGTCTACTTGGGCGGCTTAGAGGTGAACGACTTTAACCTGTTCGGCCGCACCTACAAGGTTGTGGTCCAGGCGGAGCCGCAATTCCGCGCCAGGCCCGACCAGATCGGAAATATTTTTGTGCGAACCGGCAATGGCGACATGGTGCCGATGAGCACGCTGGCGAAAATAACCCGCAAGATCGGACCGGATGTGATTCAGCGCTACAACATGTTTCGCAGCGCGGAGATCAACAGTTCGAACGCGCCAGGGGCCAGCACCGGGCAGACCATCGCCGCGATGGAGCGTGTGGCCGGCCTGAGTCTGCCGCCGGGTTACGGCTACGAATGGACGGGCACGGCATTTCAAGAGAAGCAAGCCGGCAGCTCACAAGTGTTGATCCTTGGCATGGGCCTTGGCTTCGTTTTCCTCTTCCTCGCGGCCCAATATGAGAGCTGGACAATTCCCTTCGGCGTCCTGTTGGGGCTGCCGTTGGGCATATTTGGCGCCTTGGCCGCGCTCGGATTGCGTGGAATTGTCAACGACGTCTACGCGCAGATCGGCATCGTCATGTTAATGGGACTGGCGGCGAAGAACGCGATCCTGATCGTGGAGTACGCGCGCCACAAACAGCAACAGGATGGCGTGCCGGTTCGCGAAGCCGCCATCGAAGGGGCGAAACTCCGCTTCCGTCCCATTCTCATGACGTCGTTCGCCTTCATCCTTGGCGTTGTTCCCTTGGTGATCGCTTCCGGTGCGGGATCGGCCTCGCGGCGCACGATGGGAAGCGCGGTGTTTGGCGGAATGACGGCCGCGACTAGTCTTGGCGTCTTTATCGTTCCGGTGCTCTATTGCTTCATTGAACTGATCACCAACCGCCGCTCGCGGCGCACCAAGGCTCCGCTCGCCTCGCCCGCCGAAGGAGAGGCCTAGCGGTGGCGAAATTCTTCATCGACCGCCCGGTATTCGCCATTGTCGTTTCCCTGGTTATCCTCATCGCGGGGGGACTCTCGATGTTGAATCTGCCGGTGGCGCAATATCCGCCCATCGCCCCGCCGATGGTCTCCGTACAGGTCACCTACCCGGGCGCGAGCGCGGAAACGGTGGAGCAATCGATTGCCACGGCCATTGAGCAGGAAGTCAACGGCGCCGAGAATATGATCTACATGAGTTCCAAGAGCTCGAGCGATGGCCGCTACTCGCTACAGGTGACCTTTGCCGTAGGTACGAATATCGACCTGGCCAGTGTGGATGTCAATAACCGCGTGAAGAAAGCCACGGCGAAGCTGCCGGCCGAGGCTGTGAACGCCGGTGTAACGGTGAAGAAGCAATCTCCCGACATGCTGATGATCATCAGCGTCTATTCGCCGGACCGTTCCTACGATGACACCTACTTGAGCAACTACGCAACGATCAATCTCGTAGACGCCATCACCCGCACGCCGGGCGTGGGCAGGACCAACATCGGCGGCCAACGCGACTACGCGATGCGCCTGTGGTTGCAACCCGACGCCATTGCCCGCCTGGGCCTAACGGCGACCGACCTTTTGAAAGCGGTGCGAGATCAGAATGTGCTGGCGCCGGCGGGAACCCTCGGCGCCCCGCCCGCCGCGCCAGGCCTGCCGTTCCAATACACCATCGACGCCAAGGGGAGACTGTCTAAGATTTCTGAGTTCGAAAACGTCGTCGTGCGTACGCTACCGGACGGCTCCATCGTCCGCATGCGCGATCTGGCCCGTACGGAATTGGCCGCGGCGACCTACTCCAATTTCGGACGCCGGGATGGCGTTCCTTCATCGTTGATCATCGTGTATCAGTTGCCGGGGGCGAATTCGATCGAGACCGCGGACCGTTTGGGTAAGGTCATGGCGCAACTGGGCACCCAGATGCCGGCAGGCGTGAAGTACGAAATCACCTACGACGCGACAAAGTTCGTCCGGGCCGCAATTCACGGTGTGATCGAGGCGCTCCGGGATGCCGTCCTGCTGGTTCTTGTTGTGGTCTTTCTTTTTCTCGGCAGTTTCCGCGCCACGTTGATTCCCATGTTGGCTGTACCAATCTCGCTCGTCGGCACCTTCGCGGCCTTTCTGCCGCTGGGTTTTTCGATCAACACGCTGACCTTGTTTGCGGTCGTGTTGGCGGTGGGCATTGTGGTGGACGACGCCATCGTGGTGGTTGAGGCGGTGCAACATCACATTGAACACGGACTCTCCCCTTACGACGCCACCGTGCGCGCGATGGAGGAGGTTTCGGGTCCGGTGGTGGCCATTGCGCTTGTGCTTTGCGCGGTGTTCGTCCCCGTCGCGTTCATGGGAGGAATCACGGGCCAGCTATATCGCCAATTCGCCTTGACTTTGTCGGTGGCCGTCATGCTCTCGGCGCTGGTGGCCTTGTCGCTAACGCCTGCACTCTGCCGGCTGATTCTGAAGCCACACCGGGAAATCCGCGGCCCCCTTGGCGCCGTCGTTCGTGGCTTCCGCAAGACGCTCGACCGGGTCACGGGTCAATATGCCCGCATCGTCTCGCTATTGGTGCGGCGCCTCGCCATCGGTATTGTGATGCTGGTAGCCCTCTCCGCGGCCGCGGGCGGCATCGCCAAATTCCTACCCACCGGCTTTGTCCCCATCGAAGATCAGGGGGCGATCTTCGGTGTGCTCACTTTACCCGATGGCGCGTCGCTTGAGCGAACGGATGCTCTGGCCCGCCGCACGGAAGCCGATTTTCAGAAGATCCCCGGTGTGGAGCACGTCCTCACCTTCGGCGGACTCAATTTAATCAGCGGCACTTACAGTTCCAACTGCGTCACCTTCATCGTGGCGTTGAAGCCTTGGGAAGAGCGCAAGACGAACGAAACGCAGTTGCGCGACTTGGTTCAACGGACTCGCGAACTCTTTAATAGCTATCCGGAAGCTCTGTTCATCGTGGCCGTTCCTCCGCCCATTCCCGGCCTGGGAGTTTCCGGAGGATTCCAGTTTGAGATCCAGGACCGCGGCGGCCACACGCTCGGAGACTTGTACGACGTTTCCCAACAGTTCCTCGGCCAGCTCAGTTCCCGGCCGGAAGTAGTCAACACCTACAGCAACTATCGCACCGGCGTACCGCAGGTGAAACTCGACGTCGACCGCGACAAGGCAAAAACGCTTGGCATTCGCATCGACTCCCTCTTTCAGACATTGCAAATCTATCTCGGTGGCTATCAGGTCAACGACTTTAACCTATTCGGGAAGACCTACAAAGTGATGCTGCAGGCCGACGAGCAATACCGCCAGAATCCAGACCAGATTCTCGATCTCTACGCGCGCAATGACCAAGGATACATGGCGCCGATCAGCACCTTGGCAACCGTTGGAAAAAAAGCCGGCCCGGATGTCATCCAGCGCTACAACATGTTCCGCACCGCGGAAATCGGCGGATCGAACGCGCTTCGCTTCAGTACCGGCCAAACCATCCAGACACTCGAAGCCTTGGCGCGGGAAATTCTCCCGGCCGGTTATGGCTATGAGTGGAGCGGCACTGCCTATCAGGAAAAGATCGCAGGCGGGTCCCAAGCGCTCATCCTGGCCATGGGCATCGGCTTTGTCTTCCTTTTCCTCGCCGCCCAATACGAAAGTTGGGCGATCCCTTTTGGTGTGCTGCTTGGCCTGCCGTTGGGCATCTTCGGCGCTTACGCCGCGCTCCTATACCGGCTGCTGGTGCAAAGGGCGCCCACCTTCAACGATGTCTATGCGCAGATCGGGATTGTGATGCTGATGGGACTGGCCGCGAAGAATGCCATTCTGATTGTGGAGTTCGCGCGCACGAAGCATGAGCAGGAAGGATTGCCTGTGCGCGAAGCAGCAACGGAGGCGGCCCAACTTCGTTTCCGTCCCATTCTGATGACGTCTTCGGCGTTCATTCTGGGGGTGTTGCCGCTGGTGACCGCGTCCGGGGCTGGCGCGGCAGCGCGACGCACAATGGGTACCGCGGTCTTCGGCGGAATGCTAGCCGCCACAGTTCTCGGCGTTTTTGTCATTCCGGTTCTGTACACCGCCATCGCCTTGCTGGTTGCCAAGCGGAGGCGCGGTCCCTTGCCAATCGAGGAGCCTAAGGAGGGACTCGCATGAAGCGCATTCTGGTGATTGCCCTTGCCGCTCTGATGGGCGGTTGCGTGGTGGGTCCCAAATACCATCGGCCCCAAATTCAGATTCCCGCCGCGCCCACCTCCGATTCCCAAAGCTTCGGCGACATCCGCTGGTTCGAGGTCTTTGCCGACGAGAGTCTCGCCGGACTCATCCGGACCGCCACAAGCGACAATTTCGATGTTCTTATCGCGGCCAATCGTGTCCTCCAGGCGAATGAACAGATCTGGATCGCGCGTGGCCAGCTCTTGCCCCAGGTGAACTTCGGATTGGTTCCGCAACGGGGGATCAACAACGTAAATGTTTTGCTGCAGGGTCCGCGGGCGACTGCCGCAACGACATACACGCTGTCCGGCGGCGCTTCTTGGGAGATCGACACTTGGGGGAAGCTGCGCAGCCAGACGCGAGCCGCACGGGCCAACTACCTGGCCGCCAAGGAGAATCGCGATGCCGTCATTCAATCCCTGGTCACTTCGCTGGCGCAAATTTACATCGGCCTGCGCGAACTCGACAACGAACTCGTCATCGCGAAGGGGAACTTGGAGACGGTCCAGGAATCGCTGGAATTGACGCGAATCCGCGAAGCGGGCGGCGTTTCGACCATGTTGGAAGTCCGGCAGGCTGAGACGCTGGTGCAGACCGCCAAGCGTGCGATTCCGCTCATCGAACAACAGATTGTCGTCCAGGAA
>CAYLPH010000066.1:0-45951 GCA_964385495.1 uncultured Candidatus Solibacter sp. | reverse complement strand
GCCTCCTGCACGTCCGAATCCGCCCCCCGGAGCGCCCGGGCACGTACACACACCCACTGGCCTTTACAACGGCATGATCGCGCCGCTACTGCCCTATGCGATACGCGGGGCCATCTGGTATCAGGGCGAAGCGAACGCCGGGCCCACGGATAACGAGTTGTACCGGACGCTGTTCGCCGAGATGATCCAGGATTGGCGGCGCAACTGGGGTCAGGGAGAGTTCCCGTTCCTATGGGTGCAACTGGCTTCGTTTGGTGCACCGGCGCCAGGGACGTGGCCGGTGCTGCGCGATTCGCAGACGGCAGCGCTGAGCCTGGTGAATACAGGGCAGGCTCTGGCTATTGATGTCGGGGAAAGCACGGACATTCACCCGCGCGACAAGACTACGGTGGGCAACCGGTTGGCGTTGGCGGCGCGCGCCGTGGCCTATGGCGAGCGAATTGTCCATAGCGGCCCGGTGTTCCGCCAGGCGACAACGGAGCACGGACGGCTGCGGGTGTGGTTCGACCATACGGGTACCGGGCTGGCGAGCCGCGATGGCGCGGTGCTGACGGGCTTCCGCATCGCCGGCAGCGACGGCAGCTTCTACAAAGCCGAGGCGCACATTGACGGCGATACGGTCGTGCTGGCCAGCCCGCTGGTGAACAACCCGGAGTTCGTAAGCTACGCCTGGGAGAATGACCCGGCGGCGAATCTAGTGAATCGCGAAGGGCTGCCGGCCACGCCCTTCCGTACCGGCCGCTGGAAGTAATGCTGCGCGCAGCGCAGACAGATTACGGAGATCTATGAGAAAAGCTGAGTTACCAAGAGTAAGCGCGATCCGCGTGCGCTATAAGGATGTGCCTCGCCTGACCGATATCGAAGGCGAAGTGCGCAACCAACTGGGCGCGGCGTATGCCGGCCGTGCGTTGAAAGGGATGCGGATTGCCATTACCGGCCCCAGCCGCGGCATCGCCAACTATGCGGACCTGATGCGAGCGCAGGTGGCGTGGTTCAAGGATCAGGGCGCCCAGCCTTTCGTTTTCGGGGCGATGGGGACCCACGGTGGATTGAGCGAAGAGGCCATCCTGGAGGTGCTGCGTGATAAGGGCATCACCGAAGAAGGCGTGGGCTGTCCGGTGAAGGCTTGCCTGGAGACCACGGTGGTGCATTCGTTCGATACGGACGGTCCTCCGCTGGTGGTGCAGTGTTCGCGGGTGGCGTGGGAGGCGGACGGCATCCACGCGTTCGGGCGCGTGAAGCGCCACACGGACATGGAGAACGACCATGAAAGCGGGTTGTTCAAAGTGCTGGCGATCGGCGCCGGGCAGGTGAAGGGCGCGCAAAGCTATCACGACCAGGTGTTGCATCACGGCTTGGGTTGGGCGATCAACCAAGCGGCGCGTCATTTGATCTCGACGGGTAAGGTGCTGGGCGGGTTGGCCGTGATCGAGAACCAATATCATGAGCCGGCGAAGGTGCGGGCGTTTTCAGCGGACGGCATGGATGCGGGCGAGGCGGAGTTCCTGAAGGAAGCCAACGCGCTGATGCCGCGCATTCCGCTGCCGTACATCGACCTGCTGTATCTGTACCGGGCGGGGAAGAACATATCAGGGACAGGTGCGGATACGAAGACGATCCAACGCGACGTGTATGCGCCTATCCCCGGCAAGAAGGCCTGGGATCTGGAGGATCCGGCGGTGTGGCGCATTTTCGTGAGCACGCTCACCGATCAATCGCACGGCAACGCGGTGGGTATGGGGTTGTGGGAAGGGATTTCGAAACGCTTCCACGACACCGTGGATTTCCAGAAGACGCACTTGAATGCGATCACCGGTTTTTCCGGGGCGGCGGCGCGCACACCGATGGTGTTCCCGAATGACCGGGAGGGCATTGAGGTGCTGCTGGGGCTGTGTCCCACGCGGGTATCGGGGCGGGTTTTCGTGGCGGCGATGGATACGCTGGCGCTGGAGCACCTGCTGGTGAGTGAAGACGCGCTGCCGTTGTTGGAGCGGGATAAGTTCGACATCGAAGTGGAAAGCGAGCCGCGGCCCCTGCAGTTTGACGCGGGCGGGCATCTGGTTCTGCCGTTCACGGAACACTAATCGCGCCGCACAAAAGAAAGAGGCCGGCCCTCCCCTTGTGGAGAGAGCCGGCCTTTGTTGTTTCCGCGATGCTCAGAACGAGAAGCGCAGACCCAATTGCATCTGCCGCGGCGTTCCGACGATACCGGTGATGCGGCCCGCGGCGGGTGTGCCGATCGCCGCGTTCGGCAGGTCGAACTGGGGCGTGTTCATGAGGTTGAACATCTCCCAGCGGAACTGCAGTTTCATGGATTCCTTGAAGCTGAAATCCTTGAACAGCGAGTAGTCGAGGTTGATACGGCCGGGGCCAAACAGGATGTTGCGGCCGCTGTTGCCGAAGGTGAACTGCTGCGGGATTCCCCATGCCGCGCCGGCGGTGTTGAACGAAGTGTCAAACCAGAGGAACGGATCGGGGTTGTCGCGTTCGCCCAAGCCCAGGCGGTTGGGGCGGCTGCCGCCGGAGTTCGACACCGAAGTGCCCAGTTCCGGGGTGAACGGCAGGCCCGTCTGCGACGTGAAGATGAAGTTCATGTCCCAGCCGCCGAAGGCGATATCGGCCACCTTGTTGCCGAAGCTGAACTTGCGGCCGTTACCGATGGGAAGCGAATAGTTGGCCGACGTAACGAAGCGATGGCGCAGGTCGAAGCCGGAGTTGCTGCGTTCACAGAAGCGGCAGCGGCTGTCCTGCGGGGAGGGTCCGTTGGCGGCTCCGCCGAAGGCATTCACAACCGTGTCGATCGAGTGCGCCCAGGTGTACGAAGCCAGGAAGCCGAGTCCATTGGAGAAGCGGCGTTCCAGCGAAGCCTGGAACGAGTTGTAGCTCGACATGCCGTCGGAAGTGTTGTAGGTGACGCCTACGACGTTCGGCGCGCGGCCGATGAGCGGGCGGCGCGGGCCGGGGGCGCCGGGGCCGGGAACCGGCTGGTTGGGATCCCAGGTAGTGTCCAGGCGGCGGCCGACGTTGCCGACGAAGCCAACCTTAGCCACCAACTGCTTAGGCAGCGACTGCTGGATCTGCAGCGTGTACTGCGGAATGTAGCCGCTGCGGAAGTTCTGGTCGATGGCGATCATCGCGCCCACCGGGTTGTTGGCCACGACGTTGGGATCCAGAACGGGGATGGGACCCAGGCCGTCCTGCACGCGCCGCGGGTTAGCGACGAACTGGTTGATATCGACGGCAACGATGGGGCCGAAGGGCAACTGGCGGTGGCGGCGCATGTAAGCGCCCTCGCTGCCGGCCGGGTTATAGAAGACACCCATGCCGCCGCGGAGCACCGTGCCCTCGCGCAGGCGATAAGCGAAGCCAACGCGCGGGCCAAAGTTATTGCGATCCGGGCGAACGCCGGTGGCGGCATCGGTATTGAAGCCGGCGATCAGCAGCTTGCCCGTAACGATGTCGAAGTTGCTCTGGCGATTGGCGACCTCGGTGAGCGGATTATCGTACTCCCAGCGCAGGCCCAGGTTCAGGGTCAGCCGGTCACTGACTTTCCAGTTGTCCTGGATGTAGAGGCCGTACTCGGATTGGCGGAAGCCGGGAAACACGAGGGTGAAGTCCTGCTCGATGGTGTTGGCGGCGCCCAGAAGGAACGCCGCCATGGCGTCACCGGTATTGGCGGTGTTGTTCGGATCGTCGGAGAAGGTACGCCCGAAGTTGAAGCGGCCATTCCCGCGGTTGGTCTGAAACTGCGTGATCTGGCGGCGGCGCAGTTCCCAGCCGAAGCGGAGGGTGTGCGAGCCGCGGATGTTAGTGAAGTCGAAGCGCGGGTGGAAGGTGTTCTCGATGCGCACGATGGGCAGCGAGCGCGTCTGGCCGATGCCGGAATAGCCGGCCGGCGAGAAGATCGGAATCCCGTCCGAGCGCGGACCCTGATTCGAACCACGCACGCCCAGCTTTTCGCCGAGCTTGGCCCCATCGACGGCGCCTTCCTGGCGGAAGTCGAGGTTGAAGCGGTTGAAGCCCATCTTGGCTTCCATGAGGAACGTGGGGGTGAAGGTGCGAATCCAGGTGGCGACGGCGTTGTAGGCCTTCAGGGAAGAGTCGCCGGCGAAGGTATCCTCATTGCCAAGGCTGACCGTACCCACGCCATCCAGGTTCACTGGAGCGAAGGTGGAAGGCCGCGTGGTCACCGTATCCTGGCGCGAGAAGCGGCCGAAGATGGTGTTCTTCTCGCTGGCATTCCAATCCATCCGGACGTCGCCCTGGTTCCAGCGCTGCCTTTCCTTGGGGTTGGTGGTCTGGTTGGCCACCAGGCCCGCGCGATCCGGCAACGGATAAGCGTTGATCAGGCGGCGGGTAATGGGATCGAAGCGGTTGGCCGGGATCTGGCGGCCGGGGAACGGGTCGCGGACGAAGCCGCTGGCGACGCCGGCCTGGGGGCGCAGCGTAGCGGGATCGAAGATGTCGCGAACCCCGCTGAAGTTGCCAACGCGCATTTCGGCGGTCGGCACGGTGTTGACGAAGGTGCGCTCCTGGCGGCGGCGGAAGCCTTCGTAGTTGCCGAAGAAGAACACCTTGTTGGGAATCACCTTGCCGCCAAAGCTGGCGCCGAACTGGTTTTGGCGCAGGGCCGGCTTGGGCTGAGTGGGCGAGGCGAAGTAGTTCCTGGCGTCGAACTTGTCGTTGCGGAGGAACTCATACGCGCTGCCGTGCCATTCGTTGGAGCCGGACTTGGTGATGACGTTGACCGTGGCGCCGGAGTTGCGGCCCTGGTCGGCTTCAAACATGGAGGTCTGGATCTTGAATTCGCGAACGGCTTCCACCGAAGGACGCAGCGTGATACTGAGCGTGAGCCGCTCGTTGTTGTCCGCCCCATCCATCAGGAAGTTGTTCGAGTTTTCGCGGTTGCCATTGGCGAACAGTTCGCTGCCGGGACGAAGATCGTCGGGGCGCGAGCCGCTCATGATGGTGCCACGCGAGCCGAAACCGACGCCAACCACGCCGGGTCCCAGTGTGGCGAGTTGGACGAAGTTCCGGCCGTTGAGCGGCAGGTCTTCGATAGCCTTTTGTTCCACTACCTGGCCGATGGCGGAGGTGTCGGAGTCGATGAGCGGGGTGGATGCGGTGACGTTAACCGTTTCACTGACCTGGCCGACTTCGAGAGAGAAGTCGACGCGCGCGGTCTGGTTCACTTCCAGCCGCACGTTTTCGCGCTTAACGGAACGGAACCCGGTCTTGGACACCGTGATGGTGTAGTCGTCCGGATTCAGAAAGGGGAAGGTATAGAGGCCGGCTTCGTTGGTGGTAGCCTTACGTTCGGCGGCGGTGTTGATGTTGACGACAGTGACTTCGGCGCCTTGGACAGCGGCGCCGGTCGTGTCGGAAATAATGCCACTCAGTTGAGCGCCAGCCTGCCCGTAAAGGGCCGTGGCGGTAGACAGAAAGCAGCTCAGAACAAGGAGTAACTTGCTTTTGTGCATAGCGAGATTTACCGGAACTGTAACAAAGTATATCGAAGTTCGGGGCGTGCTCTGAACATAGTTACGTCACGGAATGTTGCGCAACCGTTGTACGAGCCGCATCTCTGCCCTAGCTGGCGCTGGCGGCGGGAGCGACCGCATCCGGCAGGTAGGGTGGGTTTACCTGCGGACGTCCAATGAAGTAGATGCGATTGCCGCCGCTGCCATCCTGGACGTAAACCAGATTGCGAGCGACCGTGGCGCGGACTTGGCCAAGACCGCGCCGGTTCACGCCGTTGCCGCCGCTGGCCGCCGCCGCTCCACTGGATTCGGCGATCTCCAGGTTAACGTGAGTGTCGTCGATTACCGTACAACCGGCTACCAATCCGATGTGGAACGCCTGTGATCCGGAAGCGCGGTCATAGGCGCCGTTCACCAATTGCGCCGGGATGTCCGGGTTGTCCGAGCGCACATCCTGGAAAAAGACGGCGGCATCATCTGCGGCGATCTCCCGAACAGCGTGGCGGCGGGAGTTGCGATGCATATCCCAGATCGTGCGAGGCTTGAAACCGGTGGCGCCCCGCGGATTGGGTGCCGCGAAACTCGGCCTGCCAATTCCCCAGTAATTGGCGACGAAGCCGCCGCAATCGATGCCCAAGTTGGTGTCTGCGTAACTATTGACCGAGGCGCTGTCGACCTGTCCGCAGAGAGAGGCAAGCTGCAGGGCATCCTGAATCTCGTTTGGTGCGCCTTTGCCGTGAAAAGCCCGCCAGATGGCCAGCACCAGAAAGTGCCGGCCGGACACCGCGAACTTGGGGGGTAAGGACTGTCCACGAGCGACCCCGGCCAGACCCGGCAGCCGCTGCATCAGTGCCGAGTAGGCACGGCGGGCATTGGCGGACTGCGGCGGGAGACCGTCTTGCAGATAATTACGGACCCTAGTGGTTGTGATGGCGCCGTTTAGCCAACAGCGCAGGTTGAGATAAACGTCGACATATTCCCCAGACGGCATGATGGTGGCCCCGTTGCGGAAATTGTGCGCGAGTTCGTGGCCGGTGTCAATGGACTTTCGATCCCACGCTCACGCCAGCAGCCTTAAAGACTCCCGTACGATGACTTCGCCTGCCTCCGGGCGGGCCAGTTTCCCGGAGCATTCGCGCATGCGCTGGAGCCGTTCCGGGTCGCCCAGCAGGCACTGCAGCTTGTACGGAATGGTGAACGGATTCTGGCAACTGATGCCGGCGCCCGCCTCCAGGATGCGCAGCATGTTCCGTTCTTCCTGGCCGGCAATGGGGTTATGGATAGCCCAGGCCAGGCACTTGCGGAAGCTCTCCCAGGTGGTAAGGCCGCCAGGCTTTCCGAAGATCAGATCGGAGCAACTCATGAAGCGATCCATCTGGTTGGTGAACCCGAAGGTTTTGAACACCACCCTGTCCCGGCGAAGGCCGGCAATGGCGGAGTCCACCTGAGCCTTCAACTCCGCGCTCTTGCCGCACATCACCAGCACCTGGATGGGGATCTGGATCCGGTTGAGGATAGGGATTAGCGGCAGGAGGTTGCCGATGCCTAGCCCACCCGCCGAGATCAGAACCGTTTGCCGGTTAGGATCAATGCCGATTGCCGCGGCGCAGGCCTCGCGGGCATGCACCTCACCATAGACGGGGTTCGTGGGAATGCCGCTGGAACTGACGGTTTCCGGTGGTACGCCCAACGCCAGAAGATACTCCCGGGACTCCTCGGTGGAGACGAAGAACATGTCCAACTGGTTCTGCAGCCACAAACCATGGACATCGAAATCCGTAACCACGGTGGCGATGCGCGCTTCCAATTGGCCTTTGCGAACCATCCGGGAGAGCAGCATGGCCGGGGTGAAGTGCGTGGTGACGACCAGGTCCGGATCAAAGAGTGCGGCTTCCTTGCAGAAGCGGGCGCCATCTCGCGGATGGAGCAGGCCGCGCATCAGGCGTTCTGGAAAAGGACGGTCGGTGATGTCGTAGATCAGGCGCAGCAGCGGCGGGTGATGGCCGGCCAGTCGCACATAGGCATCGCGATAGGCCATCTGGCTGGCCTGCGAGAAATAGTCGAGGATATCCAGATGCCGCACCTCCAGCGGGCGGCCGCAGCGGGCGTATTCGGCCTCCAGGTTCTTGCCCGCGCTGACGTGTCCCATGCCCACCGATGCGGACGCGATGAGAATGCGCGGCGTTTTCCGCGGCTTTGCGTCGGCATGGCGGGGCTGTGGGTGCAAAAGAGGCCGGAGCGCTTGTAGCAGATCCATGGTTAGAAGTAGGAAGGCGATCCGAAGCGCTCGGCGGAGGGGCGTAGCATGGCGGTTAGTGCCTCGGGGCTGACGCTGGTGTTGCCCGCTACGGCTTCCATGAGGCTTAGGTTGCTGAGGTCAGACGGATGCACGCGCCACAGGCAGCGCTCGATGACATGGCGTACCACCTCCATGCTGACGCAGCGCGTGCGCGGTTCGCCGGTCTCCGGATCCACCAGTTGCGCGAAGGGGAACGAATGCGGCATATCGTTGCGTACGCTGACCACTACTTCGTTTGCGCCGCTACGTAAGGCACGCACGGCTTCGGCGCCCATGGCGAAGCCCAGGCTCACGTCGGTGGGCGCTGGTTGGGCGGTGCGGTTGTCGCGGCCCATGGCATGGGAGTCGATGGAAACGGCGAAGCCCAGCGCGGCGCACTTGCGGCGCAATTCGGCCGCTAGGAAGGATGCCAGGTCGAACTCCGCCAGATTGAGGTTGCCCATGTCGGAGCGGGTGAGCTTCAACTCCGGCAGTATAAGTTTCTCGATGATATTTTCGGAGATGATCGCCACCCCGTAGCGCCCGCCATTCTTCTTGGCCGATTTCTTCAGTATGGTGCCGAGCAGCAGGTCCACCACCAGATCCGGCGAACTGCCTTCTTCCAGTTCCTCCCCCAGCAGGAAGGCTTCGGCTTCGGTGCGCTTGTAGATACCAAGGGTAAGATGTCCCGCCGAGCGCCCCATCGCCACCCAAAGCCACCACTTATTGGACATGGCGGCGTCGGCCAGGAAACCGCTCACCGAGCGCGTTCCGGCCAGCACCGCCGACGAGAAACCGAGCGTCGACTCCTCGAAGGCGCGCTCCGGAGGTGTCAGGTAGACATCGTTGTCGATGGTCTTCGGAATCAGAGCGACGCGCAGTTCATAGCCCTGCTTGCGCGCATGCTTGATTAGCCGGGACAGGATGCGCGAGGAGTCGTCCCCGCCGATCCAGATCAGGTCATGGACGTCCCGTTCGCGAAAGCCGGCCAGGATCAGGTCAAAGTCGCGTTCGCTGGTGGGGATGCCCGGCTTGGAGAGGCCCAGAATGGAGCCCGGCATTTCGGAGATGCCTTCGATGCGCTGGGTCGTGAGGGTTTCGAAAGCGTCGGGCAACTGGCGGGTGAGGCGGGAGAAGGCATCGTGCAAGCCAACCACTTCGTACCCGAAATGGCGGCCATGATTCACTACGCTGCGTATGGCCGCATTGATGCCCGAAGCCGGTCCGCCGGACACACCGATCGCAAGAACTTTCACGCATAGCCTCCTGTGGTCTGTTCTTATCAGGATCGCATGGAAGGTTGCGGCATCCGGGCCGATAACGCCACCATGAAGGCTGTGCAGAAGATCGTCTCCCTGGATGTACTCGATATTCGTTACCCGACGGTGAAATTGGGTTTGGCGGGCTCGGACCCGCGCCACCTGGCGCCCAACTATGCCTGCGCGGTGCCCGTGTTGCGCACTGACGATGGATTGGAAGGCCGGTCGCTGGTGTTCACGATCGGCGACGGCACGCAGATCCAGAAGGCGGCGATTGAGGCGCTGCGGCGCTTCGTGGTGGGCCGCGCGGTGGAGGAGTTCATCGAAGAGCCGGGCCTGTTCGCGCAGGCGCTGGCGGAGCATCACCAGTTGCGCTGGCTGGCGTTGGGGACGTATCGGATGGCCGTCGGCGGCATCATCAATGCGCTGTGGGACCTGTGGGCGAAGCGCGAAGGCGTGCCGATGTGGCGCCTATTAACCAGCCTGCCGCCGGAGCGCATCGTGCAGTGCATCGACTTCCATCATCTGCGCGATGTGCTGACCGAAGACGAATGCCTGGCGATGTTACACGCGCGGCTGCCGGAGCGCGCGGCCAATTTGAAGCGGATCGAAGAGCGGGGCGTGCGGGTATACAGTACGGCGGGCTGGTCCGGGCGGCCGCTAACGGAAGTACGGCAAATCTGCGGCGATCTCTACAGGCAGGGTACGCGGGCGTTCAAAGCGAAGGTAGGACGCGGGCAGCAATATGACCGGCGGCGCGCGCTCGACGAGGATCGCCGCATGCTGGATGCGATTCGCGAATCGACGGGCCCGGACGCGCTGCTGTTAACCGACGCCAATCAGAATCTCGGCGATTGGAGAAACGCAGCCTCCTACATGGCCGAACTGGCGGAGTACCGGCCGTTGTTTATCGAAGAGGCGATTGCGTATAACGATGTGCTGGGCTACGCGAGGCTGCGGGAGGCGCTGGCTTCGTTTGGTATCGGCGTGGCCGGCGGCGAGCAGGCGCCCGATGCCGTTACCTTCAAGCAGTTGCTGGCCGGGGGTGGCTTGACGCACTGCCAGATCGACGGGGCGCGCGTGGGCGGCGTGAACGAACTGCTGGCGATTGTGATCATGGCGGCCAAGTTCCAGGTGCCCGTGTGCCCGCATAGCGGCGGTATCGGGTTGGGGCAGTTAGTCGGACCGATGGCGATCTTCGACCAGGCGTGGTTTGGCAGCGAAGGGCGCTGGCTGGAGTATCTGGAGTTCCTGCAGAAGGGCGTGTTCCGGAACCCGCTGGTGGTTCGGGATGGGCACTACCAGCCGCTGCAGGCGCCGGGTTGGGGGCTCGAAATGGAGGAGGAGTTCGTGGCCAAGTATCGATATCCGGATGGGCCGGAGACGGCGGATTCGGTAGAAGCGGACCGGGTGGCGGCGGCGCAGCCGGGTGCCCCGCCGTATGTTCGCTTTTGGGCGTAGCGGGAACGGGTGCTGACCTGGACCCCTCCGGCGCGATAAACTGCCAATGTTATGCCCAAGCCATCACAACCCTTGGAAGTCGCGTGCCCCTGCTGCCAAGCCAAGCTGCGGGTGGACCGGGAGACCGGCGCTGTTCTCAGCCATGAAGAACCGCCAAAGGCAAAAACCTTCGAAGACTTCGGCGATGCCGTGAAGAGCTTCCAAGGCGAGGCCAGCCGCCGCGAGCAGGCCTTCCAGAAATCCCTGAACGATCACAAGCAGCAGAAGGATGTTCTGGCGAAGAAGTTCGACGAACTGTTCAAGAAGGCGAAGGAAGATCCGAACGACGCGCCGCCGCCGCGCGCTTTCGACCTGGATTAGGCGACGGGCGAGGGGCCCAGCCGTTTCAGAACATCCTCTTCCCAGTCCGCGGCCGTGGCATCGAAGCCCACCTGCTCCCAGAGCCACTTGCCCTTGCCGTCAACGATCCACATCCGCGGCACGCTGAGGAAACCCACCAACTGGCCCACGAAGGTGAACGCGGGCACGACGGGAAACGTGTAGCTGTTCTTCTGCATGAAGGGTCGCGCCAGCGTGGAATCCTCATCGACGTTCATGGAGAACACGATGAGGTCTTCGCGATCCTTCAATTGGTCATAGAGCGCCTGGAATTTGGGCAGGATCCACTGGCTGGGGCCGCTCCAGGTGGCCCAGATGCACACCAACAGCGTTTTCCCTTCCAGGCGCTTGAGATACCACACCTTCCCGTCGATGTCCGTCAGGCGGAAGGATGGCAGGTCTTTTCCTGGATTTTCCCAGCGTGGCATGTTTCCCTTTCGTTCAGACCTTCTCCGTACCGGAAGTTGGCCGTGAATGTTTTGGCCTCTCACCAGGTCTATCTGGCCAACGCCAGTTCCTGTGCGGGGCGCCTGCAACATGCTTCCGCGGGTAGGTATCGCTCATGAACAGGCTCCGAAGGTACTCCCGATTATAGTACGCAGCGGGAGCCAAGGAGCACAAAACCGGGGGTGGGATTTACCGGCGCCGTTTCCAGCGATACGTCTTTTCGCGCGCCTTCCGAACCTTGGCGGCCTCTTTGGCCTGCTCGCGCTGGGACAGCCCGTAGCGCGGCCCCTGCTGCTTCGGTTGTGCGGACCGGCGGCGGAAGAATCCGGCCTCCGACGGCGCAGCCAGAAACAGGGCCAGTGTGGCGATGACCAGGACGCGCATCATAGCCGTACTATCGGCCGCATCCGGCTCCGGCTGTAGAGCCGGTAAGCTGGAGAAATGCATCTGGTTGTGGCGATGGCTCTGGCGGCGGCCTCCCTCTGGACCATGCTGACTCTGCCCGTCACCCTGGAGACCGGCGAACTGCCGGATCGTAAACCGCTGCCCGCCACCATGCCCGGCGGCATCGCCGTCTTCGACTTCGATAACGACGGCGTGCTGGATCTGTTCTTCCCCAATGGGGGGCAGTTGCCGGCCGGAAGGAAGGCGAAGAACCACCTGTTGCGCGGGTTGGGCGGCTTTCGGTTTGCCGATGTTACGGACAAGGCGGGCTTGGGGGGTACGGGTTACGATTTTGGAGCCGCGGTGGCGGATTTCGATAAGGATGGCCGGGCAGATCTGTTCGTAGCGGGACTACGTGGCGTGGCGTTGTATCGAAACCTGGGCAACGGTGTGTTTGGCGATATTACGGCGAAGGCGGGCATTGACAATAAAGGCCGCTGGGCGGTGGGCGGCGCCTCGTTCGACCTGGAAAACGACGGCGATGCCGACCTGCTGATCCTGAACTACGTCCGCTGGGATCCGGCTACGGAGAAGCGCTGCGTGGTGGAAGGCAAGCTCGATTTCTGTCATCCGAAGTTTTATGACCCGCAGCCGAACGCGCTGTTTCGCAACAATGGCGACGGCACGTTCACCGATGTTTCGGAGGCTTCCGGGATAGCGCAGCATGCGGGGAAGGGAATGGGCGTCGCGGCGGCGGACTTCGACGGCGATGGGCTCACCGACCTGTTCGTCACCAATGACCGCATGTTTGCCTTCTACTTCCATAATCTGGGCCGGGGGCGCTTTGCAGAGAAGGCTTTCGATGCCGGCGTGGCCGTGCCGCAGGATGGGAACCCGGTGTCGGCCATGGGCGCCGAGGCGCAGGATTACGACAACGACGGGCGTCCGGACCTGGCCTACACGGCTCTGCGCGACGAGACCTTCCCGCTGTACCGCAATCGCGGCGGCGATTTCCTGGAGGTGACCGCCGCCAGCCGCCTCGCCGTTCTCACCAGGCCCATGGCGGGCTGGGGTATCGCGATCGCCGACCTGGATAACGATGGCTGGAAGGACATAGCTGTGGCCCGGAGCGATGCCTTGTCGGCGCAGGGGGCAAAGGGCGAGTCGGCCAAGGAGCCGCCGGCCTGGTTCCGCAACCTGGGCGATGGCAAGTTCGCGAAAGGCGCTGGTTTCGAAAGCCTGCCGCCGGCAATGTATCGCGGCCTGGTGGCGGCCGATCTGAACAACGACGGGTGCCTGGACCTGGTGCTGACGGCCCGCGATGCCGCTGCCCGCATCCTGCGCAATCCGTGCCAGTCGCCGGCGAACTGGCTGAAGGTGGAGGTGCCGGTACTCGGGGCCCGCGTGCGGGTCGACAAGCAGTGGCGTCACGTTACCACCGCCACCGGCTATGCATCCTCCTACGCGGGGCCGCTGCACTTCGGGTTAGGCACGGCCACCGCGGTTACCGGCGAAGTGCTCTTCCCCGACGGCCGGCGCAAAACCTTCGAAGGCCCCGCTAATCGTACAATCAGGGTCGAGCCATGATTTCTGCTTTACTTTTCCTGGCCATGCAAACGGCGCCCGAAAATCCCGCCCAGGCGATGCTGGAAGGGCGCTATGACGACGCGGCGCGCCTCTACCGCCAAATGCTCAAGGAGCACCCCGACGACCCGCGTCTGGAGATGAATCTGGGGCTGGCGCTGTTTTCGGCGAAGCGCTTCCGGGATGCCGCGCCGCTGTTCGACCGCGTCGCCAAGGGGACGCCCGCGCCCGGGCCAGTGCACTTCATGGGCGGCGTGTCGCGGCTGAAACTGCAGCAGCCCTGCGAAGCGGTGCCGCTACTGGAGAAGGCCCGGCAGTGGCAGGGAACGGTGATGGTATTGACGGAACTGGGCGATGCCTATGCGGGCTGCAAGCGATACCGCGAGGCGGCGAAGACCTACCTGGAGGCGGCCCGGCAGAAGCCTGGGGATACGGCGCTTTCCCGGGCAGCGGCCCGCTCGTACTGGCAGGCCCGAGACTATGAGCCGGCCACGCCGCTGTATGCGGCGGTGGCGCCGAAGTTCGCGACCAACCCGGAGTTTCTGTACGAGTACGGCGACACGCTGGCACGGACCGGTGGCGCTGGCGAGGGTTTGCCGTATCTGGAGAAGGCGGTGACGCTGACACCGGATTTGGTGCCGGCCCGCGGGGCGTTAGGGCGCGCGCTGGTGGAGTTGGAGAAGTATGCCGAGGCGGTGCCGCATCTGGAGGCCGCCGCTTCTACCGATGCCACGCTGTTGTTGCCGTTGAGCCGGGCGTACAAGGCTTTGGGGAACAAGGAAGAGGCTGCGGCGGCGGAGGCGGAGTATCGGAAGAAGGTGGCGGCGGGGGAGCGCTAGTGCGCCAGGACCGGAGCCTGTTGGCCTTGCGCCACCGCTGTGTAGACCTCAGTGGCTCGCCGCGCCATCGCTTGCACCGAATAGTGTTCGCGCACGGCACGGGATCCCGACTCGCTCAGTTCCGCCCGTAACGCCGGCTCCCGATAGAGACGCAGGATGTTCTGGCCGAAGCTGACGGGGTTATCCGGCTCGGCGAGCAGGCCGCCTTGCGTACGTTCGATCAACTCCGGAAACGCCCCGTGATTCGGCTGCACGATCGGCACCCCGCAGGCCATCGCTTCCAGCGCATAGAGACCCTTCGGCTCGGCGTAAATGCTGGGCACCGACAGCACATCCAGGCTGCGCAGAAACGCTACCTTCTGCTCGCGATCGACTGAGCCGTGATAGTGGAACTCTCCCGCCAGTCCCCACTCCATCATCTGCTTCTGGATAATCTCGAGATAGCCCTTATGCTCCGGGGCCAGGTAGCCGGCGGCTTCCAGACGGCTGGGCGGCAGGCCGCCTTCGTGGCGCATCCAACGATACGCCTCGCACAACTGATGCAGGCTCTTCTCCGGACACACACGCGCGAAGTAGCCGATGCGAAACACGCCATCACGACGGTCTTCGCGCATCGCGAGGTCCTGCGTGTTCACCCCCAGCGGCACCACGTACGTGCGGTCCGATGGCAGATCCAGGTACGACTGCATCAGCCGCTTGCAGAACTCGCTGACGGCGACAAAGCCGTCCACCTGTGGCACACGCCTACGGATTAACTGCAGCGCACGGCTGCGATACGGCTCCAGCAGCCCTTCCAGGAACAGATCCTCGCCTGATAGCGTGGTCAGAATCGGTGCCTGCAATGCCCGCCGCGCCGCTTCCGCCATTGAAATGACCAACGTGTTCGGCAACGTCAGCAGATCCGGCCGCTCCATCTGGCGCAGTTCGTGTTCCATCTTCTGGAACTCCTTGCGCTGCGGACCCGCTTCGCCTTCCAGCATCGCCACCGTGATCTCGCCCAGAAACTTCGGGTCGACGGCAATGGAGCGTTTCGCCGCGGCCTTCAGGGCGAAGCGCGAATCCCACAGCTTGTCCAGGAACCATGGGGTTTTGCGGAATAGTGCCGAGTTCTGCTGCAGATAGACGCTGATGCCGCCGAACAGCACCTTGGCATCGCTGACGTTCTCTTCATCCACCAGCGTCGGCGTGTACATGGGCATCAGCACCACATCATGCCCCTGCCGTTTCAACTCCGCCGCCAGTGCGTTATCGCGCAGACAACTGCCGCAGTACATGTTGGCGGCACCGGCGGTAACGGCGTACAACTTCATGGCGAAGCCTTGCTAGCTGTGGACCAGTTCTTCCACCTGCTGGAAGGCGCGGCGCGCGTACAGGTGTTCGAACAGATTGCCTTCGTGCGGCTGGTCCCAGCCGATCTTCATGGTCGGGATGGGCCCCAGGTTCAGGCGGCCGACGTGCGGCGAGGCGAGCAACTGCTGCTTCAAGCGATCCTTGTTCGTGATGGCCGTTACCACCAGCGTCGGGCCGATGTGATGCACCATTTCTTCTTCCGGCACTTCGACAACCGAAGCGAATGGGAACAGGAATTCGCGGTTGGCCATGCCGTGCTCCGGCGAGTCGCAATGCAACACCGTCGGCAGCAGGTACGTGCCGTTGTCGAAGTGCGCCACGCGGCCTTCGGGGCGATACTTCGCCGTCACATCTTCAGCGCCGCTTTCGGCCAGCCCGGCATCGATCATGCGGGAGATGCGCTCGGCCACCTTCCCATCGGCGAACGGGGCGATCTGCGCCTCGGGATCATCCACGGAACGCGGCTTAATCTTTGCCATGCGCTGCGCAATCGCTTCGGCAATCTCACGCCCGCGGCGCGGCACCCACACACCGGACGCATTGATGCACGAACGCCCGGAGTTTTCGCAGACCGAATGCAGGATCACGTCCAGGTGCTGTTCGAAATTGTCGACCACATCGTCGCCCAGGATCACCTTGCTATACCCTGGCCCGTGAATCTCGACGCGCGGATCATTCTTCCAACTCTTCACCGCGCCCACATCACCGAACAGCATCGAGCGGCCGGTGGACTGCAAGATGGTTCCGGACCCGCCGTGATCGGTCGGGTAATAGCCGAACACATCGGGCGGCATACCCGCCTTGAGAAATGCCTGGATCACGCGATACGGCGACCACGGCTCCGCACTGCCCGGCTTCAACACCAGCGGCGTCTTCATGGCGATGGCCGGAATCCACAGCGAGTGTACGCCCGGCGAATTGTTCGGCAGCACCGCGCCGAGATTGAAGCCGCGGGCAAAGAAGCTGACCGCATGGCCGCCCACCTGCCCGTGACCCTCATCGAGCACGCTCAGATCCATGCCCCGCGTGAGGCCGCTGATCACCGTGTCGATCTCGGCCATTACGCCGTAGATCTTGTTCATGTTCTTGCGGACCATCACGAAGGGCAGACCGGTGGTGGCCGAAATCTGTTCCACGTACTCCTGGGGCGTTTGCGTCGTGTCGCCCAGCGGCAGCGTGTCGTTCTTATAAATCTCGGCCGCGCGCTTGGTGATGGTGATCAGCTCACTGGCGCGAAAGCCTTGCAGGATGGCCCAGGTGTTCTCGGCATCCAGCAGGTCGCGGCGAATCAGACCGGTGTTGGCCAGGCTGATCTCGACAAACGGCTGCCGCGTACGGAAGTGCGGCGTAACGGTGCGCGTCAGGCTGGTGTATGGCCGCCCCTTGCGCAGGATGGGCAGGCGAATCATTAGTACACCCCTTCCACGACCGTACCGCCCAACTTGGAGAACGGACGCACGTTGCGAACGCCGTCCCAGGGATACATCGGGTGCGGACGCTCGCGCTCGGCTTCATCGCGTTCCAAAAAGCGCGGCATGAAGAATTCCTTGGTCAGCGTGGTCAGACGTACGCGGCCCGTCTCCCCATAGCCGACCACCTGGCTCGGCTTCTCGGGGTTAACAACTTCCACCATGGCCCGCGGCGTCGGCGGGTAGTAAATGATGGC
The DNA here is from genome assembly GCA_964385495.1 of uncultured Candidatus Solibacter sp. GTDB lineage: Bacteria > Acidobacteriota > Terriglobia > Bryobacterales > Bryobacteraceae > CADEFT01. The sequence goes on along the minus strand of CAYLPH010000066.1, from coordinate 28,825 downwards.
GTAATCGTCTTCCGCCGACATCGGCTTATGGACCGCCAAACCCATCAGCGTGTTGCCATAGGTGGGAGCGAAGTACACGCCGTCCAGCATCTCTTCAATCGCGAACTTGCAGTATTGCGGCGTCATCTCCGTACCGCCGCAGAAGATACCCTTGATGCCGAGCTTCTTCAGTGATACCTTCTCGCAGAGAGCTTCGAGCAGCTTCGGCGTTGTGAAGATGCATTGGATGTTCGGATGCGCCTTCAGCAGCGTCAGCGCCTGGTCGATGACATGCGTTTTGTAGCGCTCCATCATCGCCATCTCGCCCCACTTGATCAGCTTGATCACCCAGCGCGGGTCAAGGTCCACCATGAAGCAAATGCCGCCGCGATGCTGGGCCAAATGCTCCACCGCTAGACGCAGGCGCCGCGGGCCGGTGGGCCCAATCGAAATCCAATCCGAGCCCTTCGGAAAATGCTCGTCCGGCAGCGTCTCGCTGAACCATTCGTAGTCGATGCGGAAATCGTTGATGCTGATGCGCGACTTCGGCACACCGGTGCTGCCGCCCGTCTCAAAGACGCTGATCGGCGAATTGGCGTAGGCTTTCGGCACCCACCGCCGCACCGGGCCGCCGCGCAGCCACTCGTCCTGGAAGTTGCCGAACTTGTCCAGATCGTCGTAGCACTGCACTTCCTTGCGCGGATCCCAGCCCGCTTTTTCGGCCCAATTCAGCCAGAACGGACAACCGGTCTCCGGACTGAAGTGCCACTGTACGACTTCACGTGTCCAAGCGTCGAGTTTCGTTTTTACCTGCGCGCCCTGCGCTGCAATATCTGTTTCCGGGGTGGAGATCATGGCGGTACCCATCAGTGTACTAGATGTCCCGCGACCCTTCCGGCTGCAATATACTGGACCCAATCCTACCCTTTTCTCATTGGAGGCGGCTTGGTTCGGATCCTTACATTCTTCCTGACTCTCAGTGCGTCCGGCCTCTTCGCGGCCAAGGACTGGCTGCAGTTCCGCGGGCCCAATTCGCAGGGCATCGCCGAGGAATCCAATCTCCCGATCGAGTTCGGGCCAAACCAGAACGTTGTCTGGAAGACGCCGCTGCCGCCCGGCCATTCCTCGCCGGTGCTGGTGGGCGACCGCATCTTCCTGACCGCCTTTGACGATGGCAAACTGTTCACCTTCGCGCTGGACCGCGGCACGGGCCGTATCCTCTGGCGTCGCGAGGCGCCGCGCCCGCGCCAGCAGGAGCTGCATAAGATGAACACGCCGGCCTCGCCCAGCCCGGTGTCCGATGGCAAGGATCTCTATGTCTTCTTCACCGATTACGGCCTGATCTCCTATGGTCCGGATGGCAATGAACGTTGGAAGACGCCGATGGGCCCGTTCAACAACCCGTTCGGCATGGGCGCCTCGCCGGTGATTGCCGACGGCATTCTGCTGCAGGCCTGTGATGCCGAGAGCGGCTCCTTCTTCTCGGCCTTCGATACCAAGACCGGCAAGCAACTGTGGCGCGTGGAACGCCCCGAATACACGCGCGGCTTTTCGACACCGCTGGTCTACCAGCCGAAGGGCGGCGTCAAGCAGGCGATTCTGGCGGGCTCTTACCAACTCACTTCCTATGACATCAAGACCGGCAAGGAGGTTTGGTGGTATCGCGGGCTGACCTGGCAGTTGAAGCCAACGCCGGTGCTGAGTCCGAACAACGACTTCATCTACATATTGGGCTGGGCCGGTGGGTCGGACACCGGACAGCAGGAGAGCATTCCTGACTTCCCCGAAGTGCTGAAAGTATGGGATAAGAACGGCGACGGGAAGCTGTCCAAGGCCGAGATCCCCGACGAAAAGGTGACCAAGGATTGGGTCTCGGTGGATCTGGATCGCGACGATGCGCTGGGGCTGCGGGATTGGAAGCTGTACCAATCGCGCCGCGCCGCGCAGAACACCTTCCAGGCCGTGAAACTGCCGCCGAACCCGAAGGGCGATTTGGGCGCCGGCGCCCGCGTCTGGGCTTATACGAAGTCGCTGCCCAACGTGCCGTCGCCGCTCTATTACCAGGGCGTGCTGTATCTATTAAAGGAAGGTGGCATCTTTACGTCCATCAATCCGGCCGACGGGTCCGTGATCAAACAGGGGCGGCTGACCGGGGCGCTGAGCCAGTACTTCTCGTCGCCGGTGGGCGCCGATGGCAAGATCTACGTCAATTCGGAAGCCGGCAACGCGGTGGTGCTGAAGGCCGGCGGCGAGTGGGAGATCTTGAAGGTGAACAACCTGGACGACGAGGTCCACGCCACCCCGGCGATGGTGGATGGCAAGATCTACCTGCGCACCAAGTCGGCCTTGTACTGTTTTGCTAAAAAGGACTGAGTGCGCTACACGGCTGTTTTGCTTGTCGCGATGCTGCGCCTGAGCGCGGCGGATCTGATTATTCATAACGCCAAGGTGCTGACGGTGGACGGCCAGTTCACGGTACACCAGGCCGTCGCGGTGAAAGGCAACCGCATTGAGGCGGTTGGCGCCAATGCCGCCATCCTCAAACTGGCCGAGAAGAATGCGAAGGTCATCGATGCCAAGGGCCGTACGGTGGTGCCTGGGCTCATCGACTCGCATGTCCACGTGATGAGCGCGGGCCTCAGTGAATTCCGCGCGCCTCTGCCCAAGTTCGACTCCTTTGGAACCGTTCGCACGTGGTTGAAGGAGCAGGCCGCCAAAACGCCGCCGGGCCAGTGGATCATCGTGCCTCGCACGTTTCCCACACGCCTGAAGGAAATGAGCATGCCGACCAAGGAACTGCTGGATGGGATTACCACTCATCCGGTGGGCTTCGACGCCAGCTATGTTTGGGTGTTCAACAGCTACGCTTTGAAGCAGAATGGCATCACGCGCGAGACGCCGAATCCCCCGGGCGGCGAGATTGGGCGCGATAAGAACGGCGAGCCGAACGGGATTCTCCGCAACGCGAATGGGCTTATCAAGAACCTGCCGCGCAACACGGAGAGCAATAATTTCACGACCGCGGACAAGCAGAAGGCGATTGAAGATCAGTTAAACCGCTACGTGCAGGCGGGGCTGACGGCGGTTGGCGACCGCGCGGTGACGCAGGAAGACATCGCGCTCTATCCGAAAGTGAAACTGCCGCTGCGCGTGGTGTTGACGTGGCGCATTGATGCGCAGCGCGATACGCCGCGCGTCCTCGAGCAGATTCGCACGGGCGTAAGTCTTGGCAACGCCGACCCGCAATGGCTCAAGTTCGGCGCGTTCAAGGTTACGCTGGACGGCGGGATGACCATCGGCACGGCGTACCAGCGCGTTCCTTACGGTGAGTTCGGCCGCCAGTTGTACGGGCAGACGAATCCCGATTCACGCGGGCAATTGTTCATCGGCCCGGAGAAGCTGTACAGCATCATGGAAACCGCGCGTGACAAGGGCTGGCCTCTGACCGCGCACAGCCAGGGCGGCGGGGCTATCGACGCGCTGCTGGAGTGTTTCGAGAAGCTCAACGCGAAGAAGCCTATTGCCGAAACGCGCTCCCATCTGATGCATGCCAGCTTTCAATCGCCGGAAGCAATAGAGAGGCTGGCGAAGCTGGGACTGCCTGCCGACGTGCAGCCGGCGTGGCTGCAGTTGGACGGGCCGGCGCTGTCGAAGGTGTTCCCCAACGGCGGGATGCGGTACTTCATTCCGCTGGGCGCCTATCGCAAGCTGGGTGTGCGGCTGGCGGGTGGCAGCGATCATATGATCGGCCACGATAAGAACACCGCCACCAATCCTTACAACCCCTTCCTGGGCATGTGGACGTCGGTGACGCGCAAGATGACCAACGGCCAGGTGCTGCATCCGGAGAATCGTGTCAGCCGTCAGGATGCCCTGCGCATGTATACGATCTGGGGCGCCTATCTCCAGCATGCCGACACGGACCGCGGCTCCATTGAAAAGGGGAAGTTGGCAGACCTGGTGATGCTGGATGGCGATTACATGACAGTAGCCGAGGACCAAATCAAGGATCTCAGTCCGCTGCTGGTGATGATCGACGGCAAGATCGTAATTTCGAAATTGTGACGCCTTTTCGGCGCGCTTTTCGCGTAATCGAGCGAGGAGTTGTACTATGCCTTTGCGATCGGTTCAGATTGGTATCTTCGGTAACTTCCAGTGCCGGCTGGCGACGGATCCCGATGCGCCCGACGCATCGCCCACGGGGCCTTCCAACGGCACGGGATGGACCTTCACGTATGGCGAGGTTCCGTTCGACCGCCGTATTCGTTTTCAGATGCCGGTGGCGCTACGCGACGGCCTGATGGACGGCTGGAATGGCGTGCGGGTGAGCCAGGTAAAGGCGGACCGCGGCGGCGGATTGGTGGAAGTGAGCAATGATGCGGCGGTCGGTGCCCGTGTCAGCCTCGGCGACACCGCCTACTTCGATCAGGCGGCCGGTGGCGGCGGCTTCACGCAGGACGCGGTGATGAACATCCGGCTGCGGATCGGCGAGGGTCCCGCGATCTTCTTTAGTAGCACCCCGGTCGCCACCCCCAACATTGTCGTGACCGTCAACCAGGACCGTCAGAACGAGTACACGCGCATCAAGCCCGCCCGCGGCGTGAGTAACGCCGCGCGCCGCACGGAACTTACCTCGCGGTTGTCTTGGTACTCCGTCGTGTTCGGCTTTATGGGCAGCATCGACCAGGTGGCCATGAATCCCCCGGCCTTATTCGGCTTCGGCAGCGGCGTGCTGACGGAGGCCGCCTCCCGGCCCACCGGTGTCTGGAAACTGCATCTCGATTTCTATCGCTATGATGCCGATACGCTGGTGGGGACGGTCAATGGTTGGATCGACGGGGTGTTCCCGGCGGGCTCTTAATCGGGCGATGGGTCGCTATCGTGCAATTAAGCTAAGGGTTGCTCAACTCGCTGGCCTTTTGGGCAGAACAGAAGACAGGATTGCTCCGTCAGCAGTTCGCGGTCGGAGACCGAGAGATATCCGACACGGCTAACGACCTCGGCCTTGCTAATCACAGTCAGTTTATGAACGCGGACGGTCGATGGAACGTTCAGACCAGCCTCCCGCCATTCCCGGATGGCGAGGTCGAAGGGTGCTTTCCTCGATTGTGAGGTGACCGGCGCGCCGACGAAATCCAGGTCACCCGTATCCGCCAGAACCACCGCGGGCCTTACTTTGGATCCCTGTGCCTGATGAAACCACATCCGGACCAGGACCACCTCACCGGTCTCAAGCTTCATCAAGTAGCTGCTCGTAGATACTATCGGCCTCGCAATAGGCACTCTCGAATGCCGGCCGGCCGGCCGCTCGCCACGCTGGATCGGCCGCATCCGTCTCCCAGAGGACGACAACCTTCACCGGCTGCCCCTCAGGTATATCGCCAGCGAGTTCCGGCGGAAGAACGATGTGTCCATCTTCATTCATCGTCGTCTCAAACTCCATGGCCTTCATAGCAACCTCAAATTCATCATGCCATACCGCATCCCGCCCGTTCATCGCATCTCCTCCAGCAACAACCGCGCCTGTTCCGATCCCGGATCCCAATCCAGCGCAATCTGCAGTTCCCGCCGCCCCTGCTCCTTCTCCCCAGATTGATACAACGCCACCGCCATGTTCACGCGCGCTGGGGTCAACGCCGGATTCCGCAGCAGTGCCTTCTTCCATAGAGCGATGGCTTCCGCCAGCCGCCCTTGCTTGGCCCGCTCACTACCCAAGTTCACCAGCGTCGACGGATGATCCGGATCAAGGGCATAAATGCGCTCCGTCAACTCCGCGGCCAGCGCGCCACGCCGCATCCTTTCATAGAAGAGCGCCAACTGCGCCAGAACCGGCACATCCCTCGGATCCCCGGCTTCGGCCTTCTGCAGCAACTGTAGCGTGCGCGGGCGAACGGCGGCCACCGCGGGCGCCACCACCGAATACCCCAGCGCCAGATCGCGAAGCTCCGGCGTATTTCGCCAAAAGCTGACTAACTCCGACTTGTCTCCCTCCGCCAACGGGGTGCCGGGCTTCCGCGGGATCGCGTGATCGGTGAATGCCAGATGGTCCACCGTGCGCGACGGCCCTTTCGGCATGTGGCAGCCGGCACAATCGGCTTTATTGCCGGCCTTGCAGGGCTTCGACGCATGGCAGCTCTGACAGGCCGCGTCATAACTGAGCGCCTTTATGGAATGCGGGCTATGGCATGACCCGCACCACAGCTTCTCCCCGCTCGCCTTCTTGCACGCGCTCTGTTCCAGGCGTTCGTAGTGGCTGGTGGCGCTGAGTTCTCCGGTGGATGCGGTCCAGACAAACACCGCCAGATGATCGCTCAGCTTGCCGCCGGGCTGGTATTGGCCGGCCGCCTTCCGAGCAATCCGTGCGGCGCCCGTCAAGTGGCATTGCGCGCACACGCTGTCGCGCCGTTCCGGCTCCAGCTTTGTTGGATTCACAATGTTGCCTCGCCGTGGCGCCTTGACGTGAGCCGCGCTGGACCCGTGACACCGCTCACAGCCGACCCCGTCCTGGCGATAAGGCGGATCGCCGAACCGGTTCTGCGTGCCCGCCACGGGATGCATGCCGGTGGTATGGCACTGCAGGCAGGCAGGCTCCACGGCACGCGCCATCTCCAGACGCTCCGGACTGTACCCCGGCGAATGATCCACAGTCAGCATGGATCGGTAGTAGGAAACGGGGGCCTGATACAAGTACCCATCCCGACGGAACAGGTAGCTGTGGCCGGAGTTGCCGGAGCCCAGCGTAAACTCCAGCTTCCGCTCTCCGCCGGGATATTGCAGGATCCCCGACTTCGACAAGCGGTATGGCCCCACCGCGGCGTCTTCCCGCAATCCAAGAACGGCGCGGCTGCTGGTTCGGGCCATCGGCGTTTTGCCATAGACCGCCACTATCTCCCGGTGGCAGGCGGCGCAGACCGCACCGGTCTCCTGGGCCTGACCGTATGCCCAGCCATACAGCAAAACTAGGAGGACCCCTTTGCCGCCAGTCATGTCCCTGGTATATAGTCGTAGCATTTCCGAAACGCTTCCTGGGAGGAACGCAAAGCAAATGAGACTGCGTAGTCTATTGGGCACTCTTGTCCTGTGCCTGCTGCTGCCGTGGGATTCCGCCTTCGGGCAGGCCTTCACTGGCACCATTTCCGGCACGGTCACCGATCCGAATGCCGCATCCATTCCGTCCGCTACCGTGCGGGCGCGAAACGAAGCCACTAATGATGTCCGCTCCGTCCAGACGAGCGGCGAGGGTCTCTATGTACTCTCGCAACTGCCTCCGGGCAACTACGAAGTCAGCGTCGAAATGCAGGGGTTCCGTAAGAGTGTGCAGAACAGCGTTACCCTGCGCGTCAACCAGACGTTGGAAGTCAACTTCAAGCTGGAACTAGGTGAAGTCAGCCAGGTGGTGGAAGTCACCGGCGGCGTCACCATGCTCGATACGCAGTCGGCCAATCGCTCGGTCACGCTGGACCAGCAGGCGGTGCTCGATCTGCCGGTGAATGCGCGCAATCCGTTCGTGCTGGTGCACGTGAACGCTGGCGTCATCGCGGTGCGTACCGGAATTTCGCAGGCCACCCAGGACCAGAACCACAATCGCTTTTCCATGAACGGCGGCCGCGGCCAGGCGGGCTTAACGCTGATCGACGGTGTTCCCGCGTCGGCGGTGGATTGGGGCGGACTCATCGCCTCGCCCAGTGTCGATTCGGTGCAGGAAGTCAGCATCTCCCGCAACCAGTTCGATGCGCAGTTCGGCAAATCCGACGGCGGCGCGGTGAACATGATCACGCGCGGCGGCTCCAATGACTTTCACGGCGCGTTGTTCGAGTTCTTGCGCAATGACAAGCTGGATGCCAACTCCTGGGCCAATAACCGCTCCGGCCTCAAGCGCGTGCTGTTCCAGCGCAACCAGTTCGGCGCCACCTTGGGCGGGCCCATCTGGAAGTCGAAGCGCCTGTACTTCTTCGGTGCTTATGAAGGCTTGCGCCAGGGTTCCCCAGGCACCAATATCTCCAACGTCCCCACCGACCTGCAGCGGGCCGGCAACTTCTCGCAAACCTTCAATGCCAACGGCACGCAGGCTACGATCTACAACCCCTTCACCACGCGGCCGAATCCGAACGGCGCGGGCTTTATTCGCGATCCGTTCCCCGGAAACATCATCCCCTCGAACCTGATTGACCCCGTGGCAGCCAAGGTAATCACGTTCTACCCGCGAGCCAACACCCAGGGCGATCCCTTCACCAACGCCCGCAACTTCGTAGCCACTGGCAAGACAACCACGATCAACGATCGCATGGACGTGCGCATCGACTGGGCCAAGAATGAGAAGTGGACCATGTTCGGCCGCTTCACCAAAGCCTGGCAGGAGAACGTTGCCCCGGTTTTCTTCGGCAACGGCGCCGACACCAACTTCTCCGACGTGAACCCCCGCCATCAATTCGTCTACGGCACCACCCTCACGCCGACGCCCACCTGGGTTATCAACGTGCTGTTCGGATCCGGCCGCTGGCGCGAGAATCAGAACTCGCCTTCCACCGGTCTGAATGCCACCGCGCTCGGCTTCTCCCAGGCGCTGGTTTCTCAGTTCCAGACCGCCACATATCCGGGCTTCGCCGCCCAGGGCTACACCAGCCTGTTCAACCGCCGCTTCCTCAACGTCCCGCGCGAAACGCACAATCTGCAGGTGAACCTGACTAAGGAACTCGGTTCGCACAGCTTGAAGTTTGGCTGGATCGGCGAACTCGCCAAGCTGAACAACACCGACTTCAATACGCCGGAGTTCAGCTTCACCCGCGGGCTCACGTCCGGGCCGGCGGCCTCGGTCGCCAGCGCGGTTACCGGCGACGGCATCGCGTCGCTGCTGCTCGGCACCGGCGCCGGCGGCAGCGCTCCTATCGGCGCCGCTACGGCTGTCACGGCGAAATACTACGGCGCCTATATCCAGGACAGTTGGCGCTTCAACCGCCGCCTCACCCTGCACCTTGGAATGCGCTGGGAAGCGCAACTGGGGCGCACCGAGCGCTTCAACCGGTTTAATAACTTCGATTACAACATCGAAAGCCCGCTCGCCCGCCAGACCGGCCTGCCTCTCAAGGGCGGCCTGGTGTTCGTGCAACCCGGTCAGGGATCGTGGAACACTACCTGGGCGAACTTCGCTCCCCGCATCGGTATGGCTTACAAAGTCACCGACAAGCTAGTCGTGCGCGGCGGCTACGGCCTCTTCTACCCGCAAACCGGCGGCGGAACCAACCAGGGCTTCGCGACCACCACCACCTGGGTCTCCACCGTGGGCGGCGATGGCATCAACCCCAACATGGGCGCGCTGCTGCGCAATCCCTTCCCCGATGGCTTCGTCCAACCCGCCGGCGCCTCGCGCGGTTTGCTGACGCAGGTCGGCGATTCGGTGAATGCCTTCTCCCGTCATCACCCGCTCAGCTACGTCCAGAACTACAGCTTCGACTTCCAGTACGAACTGGCCAAGAATATGGTTCTCGAAGTGGGCTACACCGGCTCCCAGGGCCGCAAACTGCTGTTCGGCACCGGTCAGCAGGCCAACCAGTTGCATCCCTCGCAACTGGGCCTGGGGGCTTCGCTCAATGACCAGGTTCCCAACCCCTTCCGCGGTATCATCAGCACCGGCGTGCTTTCTGGCGCCACCGTGCCGCGCCACCGCCTGTTGCGCCCGCATCCGCAGTTCACCGCGGTGAACGTCTCCGGCGACACGCCCGGCGCCAGCTCTTCGTTCAACGCCCTGGTGGTGCGCTACAACTGGCAGATCTCCGGCCAACTCAACCTGTTGACTACCTACCAGTGGTCGAAGGTCATCGACAACGCCAGCGAGTGGCAGGGCTGGGAAGTGGCCGACACGCTGCGCGACTACTACAACCTCAAAGTGGACCGCTCCATCAGCGCCCACGATATTCCGCAGAGCTTCGTGAACGCGCTGGTTTACGAAATGCCCGTCGGCAAAGGCCGCAAGTACCTGGCCGACATGAATCCCGTGGCCAATGCCATCGTCGGCGGCTGGCAGGTATCCACCATCATGCGTTTCTCGCATGGACTGCCGCTCGGCTTTACAGCGCCCAATACCCTAAGCGCCTACGGATTCCAGACCCAACGCCCCAACGTGGCGGACCTGAGAACCGCCGCCGTCAGCAAGCCGGCGCCGGATCAGTGGTTCAACCAGGCCGCATTCGTCGCGCCCGGCCAGTACGAAATGGGCGACCTGACGCGCTGGACGCCGAACATCCGCTTCGGTCCCACCAAGCACGCCGACCTCGCCATCCTCAAGAACTTCCGCTGGGGCGAGCGCTGGAAGGCGCAGTTCCGGGCCGAGATGTTCAACATGACCAACACGCCACAGTTCGGCCGCGCCAACACCACCGTTGGATCCCCGGACTTCGGCAAGGTATCGGGCACAACCAACGTCGGACCCAGAAACGTACAGCTCGGCTTGCGCGTGCAATTCTAACCGCGCCTGACTGCCGCTTGACGAAACGCCCGGCCGATCAAGGTATCGTGGACAGATGGACTCCCAAGTCTTTGCCGCCCTGGATACCGCGCTCGCCGGGCGTTCTCCATCAGAAGCCTTCGCCCTGGTGGCCGCGCAGTGCCTCGCCGAACAGAACTACGCCCTGCTGTTTGAAACAAGACTCATGCAGCGGCGTTTTGAACTGGGCCTCCCGCTGATCCAGACCGACGGCAACCTGCCCGCCGATACCCAGGCCGGCTACGAACAGTTCATGGTGGATACCGCCCGTGAAGTGGGCACGCTGTTCCTCGAAGCCGGCCAGATCGAGCGCGCCTTCCCTTACTTCCGCGCCATCGGCGATCTGTCCCCCATCACTAAGGCTATCGAGTCCGTCGAGCCCGGTGACAACATCGAAGGCATCATCGAGATCGCCTTCCAACAAGGGCTCCATCCCGTGAAGGGCATTGACCTGATCCTGAAGCAATACGGCATGTGCCGCGCCATCACGCTGTTCGGCATGTATGGGGTCAACGCCAAGCGCGGCGAGTGCATGGCCCTGATTACCGCCGCGCTCTACGAGGAGCTTTCAACGAACCTTCGCGACGCCATCAAGGGCCAGGAAGGTTCGGACCCCGCCGGCGCCCGCATCCCCGAACTCATCGAAGGCCGCGACTGGCTCTTCGGCGAGTACGACTATTACGTCGACACCTCGCACCTCCACTCCGTCGTGCAATACGCCGCCGAGACCCAGGATCCCGCCACCCTGGAAAAGATCTCCGAAATGTGCGCCTATGGCCGGAAGCTGTCGATGCCCTTGCACATTCGCGGCAATCCGCCCTTTGACAATCCCTTCACCGATTACGGCAAGTACGCCAATGCGCTCTTGGGTCGCGAGGTCGACGCCACCATCTCCCACTTCCGCGTCAAGATTGCCCAGGAGCCCGGGGAAAGCATGCCCGCGCAGGTACTGGTACATCTGTTACTCAAGCTGCACCGTCCCGCCGAAGCCCTCGCTGTCGCCCGCGAACACCTCAGCGAGGTGCCGGCCAATTACCTCACCTGCCCGACGCCCCTGCAACTGGCCCACCAAGCCGGTGACTACTCCACGCTCGCCGAGATCGCTCGTGAGCGCGAGGATCCGCTGAGCTACCTGGCCGCCCGAATTCTGTCAAATCAGCCGGACTCATGAAACAAGTGTTCGCCGTCATGCATCAATGGCCCACGGAGACCGACCCTGCTCATCGTCTTAGTTGAGGATAACCCGGGAGACGTAATCCTGATTCGCGAAGCCCTCGCCGGACTCCGCGTCGCACACCACTTGGAAGTGTTGCGCGACGGGGAGGAGGCGCTTACCTGGCTCGCCCGCTTGGACGCCCAGCCGGGTACGCACACCCCTGCTTTGATCCTGCTCGATCTGAACCTGCCGAAACGCACCGGCATGGAAGTCTTGCGTGCGCTCCGGGAGCGTGAGCGCTGGCAGGAGGTACCCGTCATGGTGGTCAGCTCCTCGGATAACGACGCCGACCGCCGTGAGGTGGCCAAGCTTGGAGCCACGGCTTACTTTCGCAAACCGTCGGATCTGGACGAATTTCTGCAATTGGGCAACGCCGTCGGACAGTTGTTGGGCCAGCCAGCGGCTTCGGCCAACTCCGCCGCGGGCTGATCGCTACATGCGATCCAAACCCACCCAGCGCCAGCCATCGGCGCGCCGCCGGAAGTACGTAGTGAGCTCTTTGGCGTTGCCATCTCTCACCCGCACCGCAACATAACCGCCGGTCCCCATATTCCGGAGCGCGGCGGGCATCTCCGGCCCGCTCCCGGCCACCGCCGTATGGCGCTCGGAGTCGTTGTCGAAGCGGCTCCACTGGTAGGAGAGCGAGCGTTCTATCGGAAAGCCGTAGACAGCGGCGGTGTCGCGGAACGAAAGGCGGTTCTCCTGAATGGCGAATTCATCCAGAGCCAGCACCTGGCTCAAGTAATGCCGCGCCAGCTTTTCCCGCCGCTTCAGCAAGGTTGCCACCACCCATTCCGACGCGGCCGGATCGCTGTACTCGGCCCGCCGCACCACCTCGCGGATATCGTCCTCCGTAAAGGCGAGCACCAGCTTCAACCCCCAATACCAGTCATCGGCGCGCCCGGCGGCAAATGCGGGCACCGGATATCGCGGGCTCCAGCGCGAGGGCTGAAAGAAGCCGGCTTCAAAGCGGCCCACCGACGGCAGGTCCGGGTACTTCGCGCGCGCCCAATCGGGAACCACGGCGCCCAGGCTGAAGATCTGGATGAGCGTGGGACGCTTCTCCACCAGGTTCTCGAAACCGCTGCGGGGCGTCTTCGGAGCCACGTTGTCGCTGCCCAGGATGGACCCGAAATCCACCAGATGATGCCGCAGAAAGCGCCGCCCCCCCTCCTCCACCAGCATGTCCAGCGTGTTCAGCGCATTCACGTCGGTATGGTTCAACCAGGCCGCCGGAATGAGCAGCCCTCGCAACTCGCGCCTATGCTCATGGTCAACAGTATCGTTCGGATCGTCCTGGCGTGTGCCGTGATAACGGAACGGGCCCTTCGCTACGCCATCTAATAGCAGGCTGGCCGCGGCCCGGATGCGCCCCTGGCTATCGCGTGGCTGGGTGCGCAGCAGCGTCAGCACGTCCACCAGCGCCACCGGCCGCGTCCGCCCGGTTCCCCATGGCATAGTCGTCCCTTTACCCACTCGCAGCCGGTCTGGCCGGAAGCGCACGATGTAGTTCTGGGGGACGTTGTACCCCATGTCGTGAAAGAAGACCGACCCCACCACCTCGGCCGATGATGCCAGTTCCGGATACATCGGCGGGTCCAGCTTCAGGTAGTAAGCGCGGCCCGCCTCGTCCACGAATCGGAAGCCAGGCGTCTTGCCCTCCTTCCAGCCGGTGACTTCCCACGTCCCGGTCTCGCTAGGCGCCGCGTCCAACCCGGCCCCCGCGCTCAGTTCCCGCGCAGTCAAGCGCCGCGCCGCGTGCCGGTTGACGAACCACTCGCTATCGGGCACTTCGTCGATCGTGTTCACGTTGCGCGCCTTGCGGAATGGATCGGGGGTGCGGCCCAGCGTCTGTTCCACCGCGTCCACTACCTCATTCAAGGGCCGGAACCGGACATCCTTCACATTCCGCGGCCGCGGCGTCCGCTCCAGCGGATCGTCGTCGAAGAACTTGCGGGCGCCGAGCGGGCAGGCCAGCGCGGCGGTAATCGCCAGGGCGGCTAGAAAATGTTGTCGAAACGCAGCCAAACCTGCACTCCTTCCCGGCTCAAGCCCGTGTCGATCCTCACCAGCATTTGCTCCCGCGTGTGGGCCCGAAATCCTAAGCCCACCGAATGCCGCATATTCTGCAGCGTCAGGTCCTTAGCCAGGTGGAAGACCCGGCCCCCATCCCAGAACACCGCCATATCCAGCCCGGAAGCCACTTCCCAGCGATACTCCGCCGTCAACGCGAACATGTTCTGGTCGTAGTAGCGGAAGCGATGAAAGCCCCGGCCAAAACGCGGGCCGCCGAAGGTCGGCTGCAGGAAGAACGGAATCTGGTTGCCGTGGTCGGGGTCGGCGAACATGCCATACCCGCGCAGCGCGATCACCCGCCGTTCGTTGAACAGCGGGATGTACTGCTGCAGGTCCAGTTCGAACTGGCGGAACGAGTAGCGGCTCAGCTTGACGTCGCTGTAGTGCGTGTACTGGGCACGGAAGCTTTGGCCGCTACGGGGTGCGCCCGGATTGCGGCGCGTGTCCCACCGCAGGAACCCGCCTGCCAGAATGTGGTGCGGCTGCTCATTCACCGCCGGTGTCATGGACGGCAGGAATCGCTGTTCTATCGAAGGGAAATCGGGATTCTGCCCGCGTCCAATATTGATTCCCAATCCGCCGCCTTCCAAACCGATGCTCAGCCGCCGTGTCAGGCGGATCCCCAGGCTGCCGGCAAGGGAGTTGCGCTCCAGCAGGTAGCTGGTCCGATCCTCCTCGCGGCTATCGTTACCCGGCCCGTAATACTCCACCCTTGGGGCGTAAATTCTTTGCAGGTCCAGGCTCGCGAAGCCCCGTCCGCCCAGCAGGTAGGGAAAGCGGAGTCCGGCATCGAACCGGTAGTATTTGCGAATCGAGCCGCGCACCCCGCCGTAGAAAGACATGGTCCGCGCCCGGTTGTAAATCTCGTAGTCGGCGCCCAGTCCAAAGCCCGATCCCGTGAAGCCGCCCCCAAAGCCAAGGCGCAGCCCTTCCACGCGTCCCAGCATGCGGTCTACCTTGTCGCGCTGGAATAGCCGTCCGAAAAAGCCCTCGCTCAGCGTGGTGGCTTCCGGAGCCAGTTGCGCGGATTTGCGGTCACGTTCCGCCTCAATCTCGCTCACGCGAGTCTGGGCAGGCACCGGATCAGGAAGAAAGAGGACCAGAAAGGCCAGTAAAGTTCGCAGTCGCAACCAGCCTCAGCGTAGCATGTTGCCTGCCAAATCCGGGACCGCCGCCCACAAACCCAACATCAGCCCAACTTTACCGGAGATTCTCCCCTCCTTGGGGACACCAGAATAGCAGGTGATGCATGACAGCCACCGATATTGACCGCGATGAACAGATCTACTGGTTGGCCCTTCGCCTTCTGCCCGGTCTCGGTACCAGGAAAGCCGGCCAATTGATTGAACACTTTGACTCGGCGCGTAAGGTATTCCGCGCCTCGGTGGAGGAGTTGGAATACTTCGGCCTGCCCTCTTCGGTAGCCAACAGCATTGCCGGCGGCTGCACCTTCGACGACGCCGTAACCCAGCAGCACAAGATGCTGGCCAGCGGAACACGCATGGTGGCCCTGGGAGACCCCTTTTATCCCAAGAGATTACGAATGGTGTACGACCCGCCTCCGGTGTTGTTCGCGCGCGGCCGCCTCGACCTGCTCCACACCGTCAGCATCGGCGTCGTCGGCACCCGCCGGCCATCGGCCTATGGCACCGCCGCCTGCGACCACCTCTCGCGGGAGTTGGCTCTGGCGGGGGCAACCATCGCCAGCGGCATGGCGCGCGGCATCGACACCACCGCCCACCGCGCCGCCTTGGATGTCACCGGCAATACGATCGCTGTGCTCGGCTGCGGTGTCGACCTCGTCTACCCCGCCGAGAATCGCAAGCTGGCCGACGAAATTGCCTCCAAGGGCCTGCTACTTTCCGAGTTCCCCATGGGCACGCCCGCCTACCCCCAAAACTTTCCGATCCGCAATCGAATCGTTTCCGGCCTGAGCGCCGGCATCCTCGTCGTAGAAGGCGCCCGCTACAGCGGATCGGCCATTACAGCCCGCCTCGCCATTGAGCAAGGCAGGGAACTGTTCGCCGTCCCTGGCAATATCACCAACAAGATGAGTTGGGGCCCGAATCTCCTTATTAAAGAAGGAGCAAAGCTGGTGCAGGAGGCCGAGGATATCCTCTCCGAGTTGTGCCCGGCCGACCGCCGCGCCCTCCACGAATCCAAGCACAGCCCGGCCACGCCGCACCAGGCCACCTTGGCCCCGGAACTCGATTCGCCGGCCGCCCGCGATCTGCTTGCCAGCCTCCGCGTCGACGATCCCGCCGACATGGATACTCTCATCGAAAACCTCACCCAATACTCCACCTCCGAACTCATCGCCGCGCTCTTCGAATTGGAAATGATGGGACTTGTGCGGCAACTTGCGGGCAAGAAATACATCAAAGTATGGTAGGCCGTCCGCGGCCTGGGCCGGCGGGGCGGGTTTGACAGTCCGGTACCGGATCTGCCACAGTATTCAACGTCGGAGCCCAAAATCGGGGCGACCCCGCGCCTTTGCTGGCCGGGCTGGGTTGTGATTACGGTCTAAGTCATTCTATAAAAAGCTGTTATGTCAAAATCTCTGGTCATCGTTGAGTCGCCGACTAAGGCGAAGACGATCGGCAAGTATCTCGGCCGGAACTTCGTCGTCAAGGCGTCGCTGGGCCATATCAAGGATCTCCCGAAGAACGATCTCGCGGTCGCGGTGGACCGTGATTTCGAGCCAAACTACACCGTCATCGAGGGTAAGAAGAAGCTCATCACCGAGCTGAAACAGGCCGCCAAGGGCGCCGAAACCGTCTACCTGGCGGCTGACCCTGATCGCGAAGGCGAAGCCATCTGTATGCATTTACAGGAAGAGCTGCAAACCAAGGCAAAAGATGCCCCACAGATCTTCCGTGTCCGTTTCAACGAGATTACGCCGGCCGCCATCGCCAAGGCATTCGAGAAGCCGCTGCAGGTCAACGTGCACCTGGTCCAGGCGCAGCAGGCTCGCCGTGTGCTCGACCGTCTGGTGGGTTACAAAATTAGCCCGCTCCTCTGGGACAAAGTCCGCCGCGGCCTTTCCGCCGG
This sequence comes from uncultured Candidatus Solibacter sp., assembly GCA_964385495.1. Classification (GTDB taxonomy): domain Bacteria; phylum Acidobacteriota; class Terriglobia; order Bryobacterales; family Bryobacteraceae; genus CADEFT01. Next base: position 12,023 of record CAYLPH010000066.1, on the reverse strand, counting down.
GCGTGTCCAAACCGTCGCCCTACGCCTGATCGTCGACCGCGAACGCGAAATCCGTGCCTTTCAAAAAGAAGAGTACTGGACGATCGACGTCCAACTGAACGCCAAAAAGCCGCCGATCCTCAATACGCGGCTGGCGAAACTGAACGGCGAGAACATCCGCATCCCGAACACGGAGGGTGCCGACAGAATCGTCGCGGACCTGGACGGCGTACCGTACACGGTGGATTCGGTCCTCACCAAGGAGAAGAAGCGGAACCCCGTTCCGCCATTCATCACCTCCACCCTCCAGCAGGAGGCGTCGCGCAAACTGCGTTTCTCGGTGAAGCGCACCATGATGCTCGCCCAGCGGCTGTACGAAGGCGTCGAGTTGGGTGAGGAAGGCCTGGTCGGCCTCATCACCTACATGCGTACCGACTCCACCCGCGTGTCGAACGACGCCCTCACCGAAGTCCGCGACCTCATCACCAAGCGCTACGGGGCGCAGTATCTTCCCAATAGCCCCAACGTCTACAAAAGTAAGAAGGATGCGCAGGACGCGCACGAAGCCATTCGCCCCACCGCCGCCATGCGGACCCCCGATGAGTTGCAGACCCTGTTGGCCGAGGACGAGTGGAAGCTCTACCGCCTGATCTGGATGCGTTTCGTCGCCTCCCAGATGAATCCGGCGCTGTTCGATCAGACCACCATCGAAGTCTCGGCCAACGGCAAGGACAACGCGAAGTACCTGTTCCGCGCCACCGGCTCGGTACCCAAGTTCGACGGCTTCCTGGCCGTCTACGAAGAGGGCAAGGACGCCAAAGACGAAGAAGACGACGAACTGAAGAATCGCCTGCCCGCGGTGACCCCCGGCGAGGTTCTCAAGTTCCGCGCCATCAGCCCCGAGCAGCACTTCACCGAACCGCCGGCGCGCTATAACGAAGCCACCCTGGTGAAGGAACTGGAGAGCGACGGCGTCGGCCGCCCCTCCACCTACGCCTCCATCCTCAGCACCATCCAGGAGCGCGAATACGTCAAGAAGGAAGGCGGCAAGTTCGTGCCCACCGAACTGGGCTTTGTCGTCACCGACCTTCTGGTGGAAAGCTTCGACGACCTCTTCGATGTGCGCTACACCGCGCGCATGGAAGAGGAGTTGGACGAAATCGAAGACGGCAAAATCGACTGGCGTGAGGCTATGTCGGAGTTCTACGGCAAGTTCCAGAAGGATTTGGAACACGCCGAGCGGAACATGACCGACATCAAGCGCATGGAAAAGCCCACCGACCTGGTGTGCGACAAGTGCGGCAAGCCGATGGTCATCAAATGGGGCAAGCACGGCAGCTTTATCGCCTGCACCGGCTACCCCGAATGCACCAACACGCGCGAACTCACCGTGGACCTGCCCGATGTCGGTAATGCCGACCTGAGCGAGCAGGGCGCCGAGGAATACTGCGAGAACTGCGGCCGCACCATGGTCCTGAAAAAGGGCCGCTTCGGCACATTCTACGCCTGTTCCGGCTACCCCGATTGCAAGACCACCAAACGCATCGGCGCTACCGAACAGAAGAAGGCCGACGTTAAGCTGGACGAGCCCTGCCCGCAGTGCGGTAGTAACCTCATGCTGCGTCAGGGGCGCTTCGGCGAGTTCACCTCCTGTTCGAACTACCCGAAGTGCAAGTACGTCAAGCAGAAGACCATCGGCGTCGCCTGCCCCACCTGCGACCAGGGCGAGATCGTCGAGCGCCGCAGCAAACGCGGCAAGACGTTCTTCGGCTGCAACCGCTATCCGGATTGCGATTTCGTCGCCTGGGGTAAGCCGATCCGCGAAACCTGCCCGCAGTGCAGCGGCAAGTATCTCATTGAGAAATGGCTCAAAGCCGGCCCGGTCGCGCAATGCCCGAATAACGAGTGCAAGTTTAAGCGCCCGATTGAAGTGCCGGCCGAGGAAACCGTGGCAAACGCCAGCACCTGATTGCGGACCGGGCGGGAGTTACTTCTCGCCCTTCCGTTTCAGCGTCGGCGCCTTGCGCTTGGTCGTCGTTTCGGCCTGCTTCTTCTGTTCGGCCTTCTTCTCCGCCAACTCGGCCGGGGTCATCATCTCTTCGGCCTTCTTCTTTTCCCGGGCGTCCTTGGCCTGCACTTCCGTGGTACGTTCCTTCAGGTCTTGCTGCGCCAGATCCATGCTCACCTCGGTGTTCTCAATCGCATTGGCCAGCACGTCTTCATAGCGCGAGAAGTCGCGGGTTTTCTGCGACTTGAACTGCTGTAGCTTGGCCAGCATCTCCTTTTCGCCGCCGGCCACCGCCTCGTTTCCGAGTGTGACGTCCAACTTCCGCCGCAGCGCGTCATCCGCTACCGTGTCGATGGCTTCTATAATGCGGTTGTACTCGTCCAGCGCCTCGTGGATCATCGCCGAACGCCCGGCCTTCTCCTTCGACAGCAGTTGCTCCACCAGCGCCAGCCGCTGTTTGGCGAACTTCACGTAGAGCTTCAGCCGTTCGTTCGGTTCCTGCAGTTCGCGGACCTGGTCTACCTCGTCCGCCGTCAGAAAATCCTTCTGCGCCAGCATAGGGACGGTGAGCAGGCAGGCGTACAACAGCAGCTTCATACCACCACCCTACCACTGGCTGAGAGTTCCGGGGCGCGCCGATAACCCCAGCCTAAAGTCGTAGCGCCAGTCGAACGATGTTTTCTATAGAAGCTCCAATTCTCCCTGAGGCGAACAGCCATGCCTTTGCTCTGTATACTTGCGTTGGTACTTTTGGTACCACCGCCGGCCGCGGCCGAACGCTATAAGTTGACGTTTGTCCCTGGCTCTCCCGAGGGCCAGGTGCTCGAACTGATGCTCCACCATCTGGACCCGAAGCGCAAAGTAGAGGAGATCCAGCGGTTTCTCCAAAATCACCCGAAGCACCCCTCCACCTCCTACCTGTTGGAATGGCTGCAAACCTACCACGCCCGCGACAACCGCCACCGCGAAGTGATTGAGTTCGGCACCCGCCTGCTGGCGCTCCACCCCGACGACTTCGATGCCATCTGGCGCTGCCGGAAAGCGGCCGAGGCTCTCGGCGACCAGGCCGCCACAGCCCTCTGGCAGCAGCGTCTGCTGGACCTGTCCGCGCGCATGGTTAGGTCGCAGCCGCCGCGCGATATCGACGCCGCCACTTGGGCCGCCAACCTCGAACTGGCCAAAGGCCTGCTGGCCGAGCAGGAGTACACCATCTTCCGCAAGGCCGTCGAAACTTCCAATCCCCGCGAGCAGGCGCTGCGCCTGGAGGCCTTCAACAGTACCTATCCCGCATCCGAGTACGTTGCCAAATCCTACCCCTACCTGTTGCACGCCTACCAGAGTATGGGGGATCCCAACAAAGTGCTGGCCGTCTCGGATCGCCTGCTGCGCCAGGACCCCGATAACGTCGCCGCGCTCCTCGCTACGGCGCAGATCTACATGGATCGCCGCACAAATTACCCGAAGGTCATCGCGCACTGCGCGCGCGTCATAGAACTGGTGTCGGCCGCCAAACCGGGTTCGGATCTGGAGCCGAATAAGGCCCACTACCTCGGTTCCGCCAATCTGCTGCTCGGCAATGCCTACGTGAACACGAATGCCTTCCCCGCGGCCGACCGCGCCCTGCGCGCCGCCCTTCCTTACCTCAAAGGCACCGGTCAGACAGAAGCTGCCGTGCTCTTCTACCTGGGCTGGTCCAATTACCACATGGAGCGGTACCGCGAAGCCACGGCGTACTTCAAGGCTTGTCTGCCGCACGGCGGAGCCTATGCCGAACAGGCCACCCGCAACCTCACGGCGATGCGCAATGAACGGCGCATCACGGAATAGTGGTCGCTTTCTTGACCACGCGGTGGACCGCGTTCACCAGCTTTCGATAGGGAATCGACGAGCTGCTTTCGATAGGCACCCACTCGCCGTCTCGCCAACTGGAGAAAAACCATGCCGTCAGCAGCGCCAGATGCTCCTGGCGCTCCTTCAAAGGCACGCGCCGCCCCGCTGGCAACTGCTGCAATTGCTCGCGGATCTTGCGGTCCAGCGGTACAGGCCGTCCCTCTTCCAGTTCTAACGACAACGTGATGCCCGGCCGCCAATAGCCGTCCAGCAGAAACCACAGCATCACGGCATCCAGCCGCAGCGACGGCACGATCGCCGCGCCGCCCAGTTGCTGGATGTCCCCCGCCAGTTCTCCCTTCGATTGCACCAGCGCCGTCACCTTCTCCATCCGCTTGTGCATCCGCGCCGCCTCTTCGAACTCCATCTCCTCGCTCAGCCGGTCGCGAGCGGTCTGGATCGACTCCAGCAGGCTCTGCCCTCCGGATCGTAGAAAGGTCTCCACGCGCGCCACCTCGCTCCGGTAGCCCTCCGCCGTTACCACCATCTGGCAGGGCCGCAGACACTTGCCCATCTCCCCATACAGGCAGCCCGGATGATCCGGCGATACCTCCAGATCCTCCTGGCAGCGCCGGATCTGGAAAAGGTCCAGGAAGCCGGCTTCGAAGGCCTCCGCCGCCCCCCGGGAGGAAAACGGCCCATAGTGCAATGCTTCGGATCCCGAAAGCCGCGTCGTTACCTGCGTGCGCGGGTACTCGTTGCCCAGCAGCAGCTTCACGAACGGCGGCTGGCGCAGTTTCAGAACACGGGTGTAGGTGTCCGGGAAATGCGTCCGCGCCAGGTCGTACAGCAGCAGCGACGCCTCCAGCCGCGACGCATACGGCCAATACTCCACCCGCCGCGCCAGGGACCGCAAGTGCAGCAGCCGCGAAGGCTGCGCCCGCCGCCCCAGCAGCCGGTCCAACCTCCGCTTCAACAACGCCGTCCTGGCCAGATACGGAGCGCCCTCGGCAGGCCAGATCAGAAATGCCGCCGGCACGTTCGGACATTGCGTTAGCGCCTGATCCAGGCTCTCTTCGTCGTGGAACGCCAGCGTTTCGGGTGGATTCGGATGCAGCGTCACCGGGCCTCGGGCCTATCCAAACAATTGCTCGAAGGCGGCCACGGGCATCGGCGGCGTTGCGGCGACTTCCAGATTCGACAGCACATGCTCCCTACGCCCCATACCCACCAGCGCTACGGTGACATTCGGCGCCGACCGCGCAAACTGAATCGCCCGCGCCGCGTCGTTCCCAAAGCCCCCGATCAACTGGTGCAGCGTCTCCGGCAAGTCGCTTGCCAGCCTGGCCTGCAGCAGCGAGGCGCTGGCTACCGCCGTCATCCCCAACGCCGCGGCCGTATCGAGCACGTTGCGCCGCTCCTCGCCCGCCTGTTCCGAACGCTGCCCGTAGGCTTCCGTCATGCCCAGGTTGAACGGCAATTGGATCCAGCGAAAGCGATGCCGCGGTCCACCCACGGTTACGGCGATCTCTTCCAAACGCGTCAACGACAGGCCGTGCGCCTGCCCGTTCTTACGATAGCCGTCCCACGTCGCCGTACCGTACCACTGGATCTTGCCGGCGTCGGCCATCGCTTCACAGGCCAGAAACGCCGCCTGCATCCGCTCATGGAAAACGTCCGGAGCCACGAAGCGCAACTGCGTCTCCGGATTGTGCAGGTAGAAGACGTCGATAGTCTCCAACCCCAGGTTCTTGCGGCTGCGCTCCACCTGGTCTTCCAGGAACACGGGCGCCAGCGAGTGCATATTGCCCACCACATCGCTGGCCTGTAGGACGCCCAGCGGCACGGCATCCGGCACCAGATAGCCGGCCTTGGTACAGACGAAATAGCTCTCGCGCGCTACGGCGGTTTTCCGCAGCGCCGCCCCGATGGCCAACTCCGAACGCTGGTGGCGATAGTTGAGCGAGGTATCGATGAAGTTAATGCCGTTCTCCAACGCCGCCAGCATCGCGTCCGTATAAGCCGCATCGGCCTCATCGGTCATCGCCCCAAGGTAGCTGCCAATGCCAAGGCTGGATACCCACAACTGCTGCGCTTCCCGGTAAAAGTGCGGGTATTGCGAAAAACGCGCCGCGTATGCGGAGGTGCCTTCGGAGACTGCGTGCCCAGGGATCATAAACCGTGGCTCCATGCTAGCAGCTTCAACTCACTACCTTCCAATACACCGAAAACAGGTGCTCGCTGAAGAGGCCCAGAAACACCGCCGCCACCGCCAGGAAGGACCCGAACGGTAACTGGTAGCTGCCGAGATCCTTCTTCGATACCCATACAAACAGCAGCCCGATCACCGATCCCGCCGTAGCCGCCAGAAAGATCGTCGCCAGCGCGCTGGGCAAGCCAAGGAAGCCACCAATGACCAGCATCATCTTCACATCGCCCAGGCCTAAGCCTTCGCGCTGTCGCAGACGCAGGTACGCTTCCGCCACCAGCCAGAACAGACCCGCCGGAATCAATCCGCCGATCGCCGCGTCCAGAAGCGATTGCGCCCACCCCGGCCAATACGGGGCGAACAGAGTCCCCAATTGCGACGGCGCGGGCGTCAACGGAGCTAGCCCCAGCGCGACCAGGAAGCCGCCGATCGTGAACTCATCGGGAAGGATGCGGTCCTGCAGGTCCGTGAAGAACAGCGTCACCATGATCGCGCTCAGGATGCAGAGCTTCACCCCCAGCAGATTCGGCCCGCGGCTGTACACGCTCCAAAAGAACAGCGCCGACGTCAACGCCTCCACCGCCGGATACAGCCACGGAATCACCCCACCGCAGTGGCGGCATTTGCGCCCCAGCAGAAAGAAGCTCAACACCGGGATGTTGTCGTACCAGGCTACTGTCTTCTCGCAACCTGGGCAGAACGAGCGCGCCGGCGACATCACCGACAGATCGCGCGGCAGCCGGTAGATACACACATTGAGGAAACTCCCGATCAGCAGCCCGAAAAAGGCCGCGATCCCCGCTTCGATCATCGCAGCACCTGCTTATATTCGTGGTAGGTACGCAGCACCATATCGGCCAGTGTAAAGCCACCGCGTACGAATTCCATCCCTTGCCGTCCCAGCCGGTCCGCCAAAGCGCGATCGCCGCTCAACCGCAACATGGCCTTCGCTACATCGCCGGCGTCGTTATTCACCAGCAACCCCGTGATCTCATGCTGCACGATCTCCGGCAGTCCACCGGCGCGGCTGGCAATCACCGGAACGCCGTGCGCCATGGCTAGTAGCGCCGCCGACCCCAAGCCTTCCATCTCGGTGAGATACACCAGCGCTCGCGCCGTGGGTAGATCCTTTTCTAAATCGCGCGATTCTAGAAGCGTTACGCCAGCCTGCCGCGCCGCCTCCCGCCCCAACGCCGATCCCTTCCGCGCATCGTCCCAATACGGCATCAACAACTGGTCGCCCAACCCTGGCCGTGGATTCACCGGCACCCCGTCGTAAACCACCGCGATGCGCCCGGCCGCCACACCCGCCTGCTCCAACTGCCCGGCCACATACTGCGACACCGCCAGGTAACGCGTCGCACGCCCGTACTTCCAGCGCGACAGCCATCCCTGCTGAATGGGGAACGCCACCCGCCGCGACACCACGATCGGCCCTTGCCCCAACAGCGCCGCCATCGTATGGCTGCGCGCATCGTGCACGTGCGTGATCTCATGCGCCGCCGACAGCTTGCGCAGCCTCAGCCACGATAGCGGCGCCACCGGCACCCCGCGCTGCGCCGCTTCCCTGGCCAGCGGCGATCCCTTGCGCGCCAGCAGCAGCGGCTCCACGCCCACGGTCTTCTGCCCCACCATTAGATACAAGGCCTGCCACTGGCCGCCGCGCATTTCGCGCCCGCTATCGACATGCAGCACCGTCATCTATTGGCGCCCCGGCATCATATTGCGGGCTTTGGCGTACTTCAGGAAAGTGTAAAGCGCCGCCATATAGGCGATCGCCACCCCCTCGGCCCCGTCCAGAAATCCCCGTTGCAGGAAGTACGCGCGGAACGCCGTCCAGGCCGGATCGACCAGGAGCTTGGCCAGGCCGACCCGCTTCCCCCGCGACACCAACTCCTCGGCCGCCAGCGTCGTGTAGCGGTCCATCGTACGCAGATGCTCGCTGAACGAGTCGCAGGTATAGTGCAGCAGATTCGAGTCCAGGTGCCCCACCGTGCCCGTCACCTTCACGCTTTCATGGATAAAGTCGCCCACCCAGGTAGCTTTGTCCCGGTGATACAGCCGTACCTTACGATCCGGGTACCACCCCGAATGCTGGATCCACTTGCCCATGTATTGCGCCATCCGGGGCATGGTGTAAGCATCGAACCGCGGCCCGTTTTTCTTTAGTAGCCAGAGGTCGGCTTCCAGCGATTCGCTCAACGCCTCATCGGCGTCGATCGACAGAATCCAGTCGTGCGACGCCTGCGCGGCGGCGAAGTTCTTCTGTCCGGCATAGCCGCGCCATTCCGTCTCGATCACCCGCGCATTCAGCTTGTTGGCAATCTCCAGCGTGCGGTCGATCGAGCCGCTATCCACCACCACCACCTCATCGCAGCAACGCAGGCTCTCAATCGCGCGGGCGATGTTGCGCTCCTCATCGCGGGCGATGATCGTTGCCGATATTTTCATGGTGGCTGGCGTAGTGTCGAATTCCCTTCTTACAGCGTAGCTGTCGTCACCGGCGCCGGCATGAAGCACAACAGGAATAGCGCCAGCGCCAGTATCGCCAGCCATCGCCGCTCGCGGTTCAATGGCACCGGATCGAAAATCGGCGGATGCTTCAGTCCAAAGAAGAACAGCAACGCCGCCCAGGCCCACCACGGCCAGTAGAGCCTGCCCATCAGCACTAGCACAACCAGGAAAACGCGCACCAGGACTCGAAAGCGATCACTCGCCACCGCGTACAGGATGTGCCCGCCATCCAGTTGGCCGAAGGGGAGCAGGTTCAATGCCGTGGCAAAGATGCCGACCCATGCCGCGCGCGCCATCGGGTGAAGATAGATATCGTCCACCGGCACGCCGGGAAATACCAGCCCTTCGATGGCTCGCAGCAGCAGCGGTATGCCGAACACCAGATCGCCCTGGCCGGCGATGCCCGGTATCACCTTTGACAGCGCCAGACCGATTCCCAAAGCCGGTACCACGAACACCAGCCCCGCCAGTGGACCCGCGATGCCAACGTCGAACAATTCGCGGCGCGTGAAGATCGGCGAGCGGATGCGGATGAAGGCGCCCATCGTGCCAATAAAGGTTGGCGCGGGCAGGAAGTACGGCAGGCTGGCATCCAGGCGATACACCACGCAGGCCAGGTAATGGCCGAACTCATGCGCCAGCAGGATCACCAGCAGAGGGATGGAAAACCACAACCCCGATGCCATTCGCCGCGGCTCGCGCCAGATCTCGACGTACGCGTCCAGGTCCTCTTCCACCACAAACGCCGGACGGTTGGAGGCGAAGTTTTCGGCGATCCGCGCGCCCACGAATGTGGTGGTAAAGACACTCACCGCGAACAGCAGCAAGTGCAGCCACAGCCGGCGCCGCAGGCGCGGTTCACCGAAGTGGCTGCGCAGCAAGGCCAGCGCGCCGGTTGGCTGGGGGTGATGCACGCCGCGATCCGGGCGTTATTGCAGCGTCTGCAGTTCTTTGCCGGGCTTGAAGCGCACCGCCTTGCCGGGCGGAATCGCCACCTCGGCGCCGGTGCGCGGGTTGCGTCCGATACCGGTCTTGCGTGGGCGCACATTGAAGATGCCGAAGCCGCGCAGTTCAATGCGCTCGCCCTGGCCCAGTGCCCGCTTCATGCACTCGAACACGGTTTCCACCGCCATTTCAGCCTTGGTCTTCGTGATGCCGGTCTTGTTCACTACTTCGTTGATGATGTCGAGTTTGATCAAACCACCCTCCCAGGGCCTCCTGCCGTTTTCGGAAACGCTCGGCCGATTGTCGATCCGTGCTGAGTGTGTCTACGGCAAACCTCATGATAGGATTGACTTTACGATCTTGTCAAGCACGCAGCCCCATCTCACGTCCGGCCTTTTTCGTCGCGCCTGCGGCCGCTTTGCCACCGGTGTTGTGGTTGCCGCGGTGCTCGATGCCGGGCGCCGCCCCCATGGCCTGACCATCAATTCCTTCACATCGGTGTCGCTCGATCCGCCGTTAGTGCTCATCTGCATCGACTACCGCGCGGCTATTTTCCCATCCTTCCGCGAGGCCCCTTACTTCGGCCTCAGCATCCTCTCCGGCGAGCAGCAGGACATCAGCCACCGCTTCGCCACCCGCCCCGATGACCGCTTCGATGGTGTCGAGTGGCGCGAAGGCCGTTATCCGGTGCCGCTGATTACCGGTGCTCTGGCGACTCTCGAATGCCGCCTTGACCGGCTGCTCGACGCAGGCGATCACGGCATCTTCCTCGGCGAAGCTCTGCAAGCCTCCGTTAACGACGGCGAGCCTCTCGTCTACTACCAGGGCTACCGGAAGTTGCAACGGCCGCAACAGTCCTAACCAATAAAAAAGGGGGGGGAGCACGCTTCCCCAAGCGTGCTCCCCCATGGAAGGGAGACCGTGCCGCCCAGTGGCATAGTCTCCCGCGGCGGAACTCTCCCGGCGAGCCGGAGTGAACTCAACAGCTCCAGCCAGAGAGATCCGCAACGCGCGCGGACGGCCCGCCAAAGCCGTCCGCGCGCGAGCCCTGCCGCTTAGCGGTTCGCCAGTTGACGAATCGCCGCGGCCTTTTCCTTGATGCCCAGCGGGCTAGCCAGCAGGCCGCTCGTCGCGCCCACCAACTCTTCATCGCTGAGTTTTCCGCCGGAGCCCGGAACCGGAGGCGCTTTCGGCGTCCAGTCGAATGGAAACTCCCGCACATATTCCTCGAAGTTGAACGCTTCCGGCTCCCCGGTCCCCGGATTGAAGCGGAGCGCCACATTGGCCGGGAAGCCGCCGCTCACCCCCAGCGGATAATCCTCCGCGATGCCTTTCGCCGCGAAGTTGATACGGCCCGCGTCGAAGCGCGGCATCGTCTTGCGCACCAGCTTGGGAACCACCGGGAAGTGCGCCGCGTACTGCCGGTAAAAATTCGCGCATCCGAAGGACAGGATCTCCCACACCGGATCGCTGAAGTTCAGCGGAGCCTGCGCGAAGTTGCCGTTGGCGTCGCGCTCCAGCATCACATACTCGTAGGTTTCCTGCGACGGGTTCCAGATGGTCGCGTTATCGCGCCAGTACTTGGCCGTCGGCCCTTCGCTCGGCAACCCTATGCCGCCCACTTCCGCGAAGTGAGCCACCGACGCAAACGCGCCCAGCGTACCCGGCAACACCGCCATTGACCGCAGTTCAGCGAGCTGCTCTTTCGTCACCGCTCCTCGCCGTGGATCGGGAATCGCAATAAATTTCATCGTTTGTCCTTTCTCGTCGATCAGATGCCGCCCATCCCAAAAGAAATGGGCGCGAACCGGTGTTTTCCGATTCGCGCCCTGCCACAAGCATCAACCGCTTGGCTCGTCACCGCTCTCTGATCGGTTTCAGTGACTCGCCTTATCTGACCCAAGCCTACACACCGGCTCCGGCCCTGCCGCCCCTTCGAAAAGCCAAGATGTTCATTCTGCGTGAATTATTTTTTCCAAAAAGCTGTGACCGCGATTTCTGGCAGGGCTATAATAGGCGGCGAGTACCCGGCGCGACCATGAGGATCAACTTTGCGTTTCCCGGATCGCATTGCGCTCCCAAAGCGGGCGATGCCCGTGCCGCTTGCCGGCCGCGCCCAAATGCGCGGCTGGAAACATTCAATAAAGGACGGCTTCTGCTCCGCCGGGAAACAGCCGAAGTATTTGGGGAAGATGGTATGGCGGCAAGCCCTTGCAGGAATAGAATCGCGGCAAAAATGGGGGGCTCCCGCTAAGGTGCAGAATTGTGTATACTTCATTACCATCGGCCCTGTGTCGATATTGTGCGACCCGAATCGCATCGGTTTTCATGCGATCGGACAGGGTCCGGATCTTTTGTGTGGTTGTAGAAGAAGCCCCCTTAGGGGAAATAGTTCGAATTGGAGAGGGTAAATGAAAGGACGTCTTTGGTGGTCAAGTGTGTTACCCCTGGCTGTCACGATGTGTCTCGGCCTCGCTACCGATGTAGCGAAGGGCGCGGCAACCGTGGGTGGCCAGAATGCCTCGCGCCAACGGCCCG
>CAYLPH010000065.1:0-46667 GCA_964385495.1 uncultured Candidatus Solibacter sp. | reverse complement strand
TCCTTTTTGATTACAAGCTACAAAAACTATGCGGCATTGGGCGTCCACGCCTGCGGGGCGACGTCCACGTCGCCCCCCGGCCAATAGCAGAAACGCAGACTGTTCGCCGCAAGCCCACCATCTCTCCATCCAATCACCGCACCCGGCAGGCCACTTTTACTTCTCTCCCTCGTTAAGTCTCCATTCGATACTCATCCCCGCCTGGGTATGCGGTTCCACCAGCAACAAAAGGACAGAAAACTCCACCTCGTCCACTCAAGAGACAATAGAAACGCATGTCGGACACCCCGCTCACCCGCGAACAAGCCATCGACCGCATCCTCAACGCCGAGCCCGAAATCCGCCCTCTCGGTGTCGAGCGCCTATCTCTCTTTGGCTCCGTTCTCGGGGGCCCGATGGCTTAGCCCGGTTCCTCCGGCTGAACCGCTCCGGGACCGGCGATTACGCTCGTGACCGCGAGCAGTGGCAAAGAGATTTGACACTCGATCAGATTCTCGAATCCATTCGCGAGCACCGGCAGCACCCATCCCGGTAGGCACACACCTGGAGTGAGTGTGATCTTTGATCGGGAGCCAAGCACCGCCACTCCACCCTCTACTCGCGCCGCTTGGGCCGACTTCATCGTGCATCGGGCACATTTCCTCGCCGCCCCATCCGCTCCCCCTGCCGGCGGCAGAGCGGTTTAGGCTGGAAGAGGAAGTCCCCCATGCAACAGGCACTCCGAGGCTACTATGCACTGCTACAGTTTTGTCCCGACGACTCCCGCCTGGAAGCCGTGAACGTAGGTCTCGCCGTGTTTCTCCCCGATGCCCCCCGTGTCCTTGTCCGCTGGACCGCCACCGCCAGGACTCGCATCAGCAAGTGCTTTGGGCCTCAGGACTGGGGACTCCTGGAAAGTCAGCGGAACGCCATCGCCGTGCGCCTGAGCGAAGGCGCCAGCTTCCTGACTCGCGAAGCCATCGACCTTTTCGCCGCCACCCGCGCCAATTCCGTACGCCTGACGCCCGCCCGCCCGCTCAAACTTACCCGGCCCGTAGAGGAGGAGTTCGACGCCCTCTTCTATCGCCTCGTCCGGGATCGCCCCCGCCCGTCCCGCGCGCATGCCGTGACCGCGAGTCTGCGCTCCGTCCTCAAACAGCAGGGCGTCACCCGGGTACTCGAGCGGCAAGTGACCGTTGCCGTTCCAAAACTGAACCGCCAGATCAAGGCGCCCTATGGTTACCAGAATGGCCGCTTCAATCTGATTCTTCCCGAGCAGTTTGCTCTCTCATCCAGCGAACAGGTTCTCACAAAAGCCGCCAGGATTGCGGTCGAAGGCCAATACCTCTACGAAGCCCCCGACCCCCAACGGCACGCGCTGCAACTGGTCCTGGTAGCCAACTTCGCGCCCGCCCAGGAGCGGCAACTTCATGCCGTCAAGGACATCATGGAGCGCCATCGCGTTCACATGTACACCTTCGAAAACTTGGCCCCACTGGTCGACGACATTCGCTCCAGCGCCATCAAGCACGGCAAAGACACGGTGCCGATGCCGGACCTCAACTGATCTATCTGGTGTGGTCGGCGCATCACTTCGCTGAGTTCGACAATCCCCGCAGGCACCTCTGAAAGTCCGCCGCGAACTCCGACGCCCCGGAGAGTCGCGATACTACCCCTGGCCACGCGGCTCGTAGTTCCTCCGCTTTCCCAAGATAGTCCCTGAATCGCTTGGCAATCCGCTTGCCCTTCGGTTGCTGACCAAGCCGGTCCACCGGCGTGGGATGGCATTCCCACCCCTTCTTCTCCATCTGTGTGTCCTCCGGAAATAGGGCCGCCATCACCCAACACTCCGTGCTCTTCGACGGTATACAGAGCACCGTACTCGCTGGGACCATATCCTCCCCAATCCACGCAAGCAATACCCGCCGCAACGCGTCAACGGTATCCGACGCCGGCGGGCATGGCCTCTCGCAAGGCAGGACCCCAGCCAGTTCCTCCATCGGTGCCACTGGGTGCGCCGCCGCATCCTCACCGGCGACATCGGCATCCAAGTGGATCACCAGAACATCGTTAGCCGCAAACAGCTGATCATCGCTCAACTTGCCTTCGGCGCGGGCCACTGCCTGCCGGCACCACCGGTACACACCCTTCCATCCGCCTCCATAGGGGCCCGCCTCGCCTCCGCCCGTAAACGCAACGCTTCCTTCGGGCTGCAGCGCCGTCAACACAAACGGCCGCTCCGCCAGCATGGCTGAGATTGCCGCCTGGATCACGGCGACGTCGGTAACTCCCTCGGCCACCAAGGCAATCCGCAACGGCTCAGACACTCGGCATGCCCCCTAACAGCTTATTCATCCACAAGCGGGATAGCGTCCACCCTTTCTGCCCCATCTCCAGCAGCCGCTCCGTAATCTCTACCCGGCGAACCACCGTCCGGCCAGTATTGTCCCGGTCCACCGTAAACAGCCGGACGCGGTCGTCCTGCAGCGGCAATCCGTCCAGCACGGCCGGATTGTGACTCGTCATCAGAATCTGACGGCTGCCTTGGGCAATTACCCATCCCGCGAAGCTCCTCATCAGCGCCGTTGCCAGGCCGGGGTTCAAACCGTGATCGGCATTGTCGATCGCACAGAATGCGGGCGCCTGAGGGTGCGCTGCCAAAACCGCCAGGAACAGGATGTAAAGTGCTCCCTCGCTCGCGTCGTACCCCGACAGCACATTGCGGCCCTTCCGCATGTAGCGATCGTGAAACTGGATTACCTTCCCCCGCGAACTTGCTGCCGGCGAAAGCAACAGGTCTGACGCATCCGCCGAGTCATAGCTCTTGGCCCAACTGATGAGTTCCCCGGCCTCCCGGCGCACGGCTTCCACGTGCGACTCCCCTTTTCCCCCGTTGGTTGCCCGGCTCATCTCAAACAGGGCTTCCGGCAACCCGCCACCCGAAAGACCCAACGGGCTCCGCGGCTGTGGCTCCGGGGCCACGCCACGTAAGACAGGAGTGTTCGGCGAATAGATAACGTAGTTCTGCAGCGTTCGCAGCAGCAGGAGCGCCGGATCGCCCTCCTCCAAATCCACGGCCTTCAACGCAGCCAAGCCGAGTTCCAGATTGGACTTCTTCGCCATGTTTGGTCCCCGGCTCGCGATCTTCATGTCGCCCCGTTCCAACACCTCCGTCTTGAATCTCCACGCCGGGCTAGGATCCTCCAACGGATTATGAAGGGAAACATCGTAGTGCGCCGCCTCCGACACACCTGAAAAGAAAATATGTGGTGACTGCGGCCCGTTCGGAAATGCGGTCTTGTAGAGCTTCGGAACGCCAGGCCTCACCCCACGCTGCAGTAGCGTCTGGTCCGTGACCTTGCCATCGGCAGCCACCGAAAGAACGCCGACCGCTTCGAGAAGGTTGCTCTTCCCGGAACCATTCGCGCCCACGAACACGTTGAGGTTGCCGAGTTCGACCTCCACCTCCTCAAGCGACTTGAAACCCCTGACGACGATTCTTCTAATCATGAAATAGCAAATCCCGATTCCGCGTCATCACCAAGGTGGCCTCGGCCCGCACAAGTGCTCGGATCCTGTACGCGTTGTTCTCTTCAGTGGCGATTGCCTATCGTACTCATATCTCACCACATCCCAATATCCGCAATCTTGCGCCATGAGGCAGTGGCTCACATCGTAAGCCCGATAACCCCCACTCCCTCCACACCCCGGCAGTTCCTCTCCCCGCGGCATCGTCCCCAGGGTACGTGCCGTCTTCGCGCGGTCCCTCTTCACGTTACAGAACTTCGCTACCCGCTTCCTGCTGCCCGCGTCCTGCTCACGTCTTATCGGTCGTCGCGCAGAAGCGCGCCGCCGCCCGCCGCTGTGCCGGCGCTGGACCGCAACGACCGGCGCCGCTCTGTAGTGAGGACTAGGGTGCAAAAGGCTCAGCAGCAAGAAACCACGCAAATCTACCCGCGAACAAGCCATCGACCGCATTATCAACGCCGAGCCCGAAATCCGTCCCCTCGGTGTCGAGCGCCTCGCCCTCTTCGGCTCCGTCGTCCGCAACGAGGCCCGTTCCGACAGCGATGTCGACGTTCTCGTCCAGTTCCAGCCCGGCGCCAAAACGTTCGACCACTTCCTTGCCCGTGCCGAACTCCTCGAACTCCACCTCGGCCGCCCCGTCGAACTCGTGACCGTCGACTCCCTCTCCCCCTTTATCGGCCCTCGTATCCTCGCCGAAGCCGAAGATGTCCTTCGAGCCGCGTGACTACCTTCGGCACATCGTGACCGAGGCCGAGTACCTGGCCCGGAAGGCCGATGATCTCACACTCGAGTTGTTCCTCTCCGGCGAGACCTTGCGACGAGCGTTCGCCCGCAGCTAGCCGCCAGGATTGCGGTCGAAGGCCAATACCTCTACGAAGCCCCCGACCCCCAACGGCACGCGCTGCAACTGGTCCTGGTAGCCAACTTCGCGCCCGCCCAGGAGCGGCAACTTCATGCCGTCAAGGACATCATGGAGCGCCATCGCGTTCACATGTACACCTTCGAAAACTTGGCCCCACTGGTCGACGACATTCGCTCCAGCGCCATCAAGCACGGCAAAGACACGGTGCCGATGCCGGACCTCAACTGATCTATCTGGTGTGGTCGGCGCATCACTTCGCTGAGTTCGACAATCCCCGCAGGCACCTCTGAAAGTCCGCCGCGAACTCCGACGCCCCGGAGAGTCGCGATACTACCCCTGGCCACGCGGCTCGTAGTTCCTCCGCTTTCCCAAGATAGTCCCTGAATCGCTTGGCAATCCGCTTGCCCTTCGGTTGCTGACCAAGCCGGTCCACCGGCGTGGGATGGCATTCCCACCCCTTCTCCATCTCTGTGTCCTCCGGAAATAGGGCCGCCATACTATCCGCTGGATCGGAGACAATGGAGAGTACATGGCGAGCCATGAATAAGGAAACCATCAAGGCGGCTTTGCGGGCGCATGAGCCCGAACTGAAGGCGGCGGGCGTACTTCATCTGCACTTGTTCGGCTCTCACATTCATGGCGAAGCGCGAGGCGATTCTGATGTCGACTTGGCGGCGGAGTTTGACCGCTCGCGCCGTCTGTCCTTGTTCGATCTGGCCGCCATCGCGAACCGGCTGTCGGACATTATCGGGGCAGAGGCGGATCTTTCCGATGCCGATCGGCTGAAGGACTACGTCCGGAAGAACTTCGAGCGTGAGGCCGAGCTTGTCTTTTAAAGAGCCGGTTCCACTCTTTCAAACCATCATCGAAAACGTCGAGAGGATTGAGCGGTTTACCAATGGCATGGATTTCGATGCTTTTGTAAGGACGAAAAGACGGTTTTTGCCGTCCGCGCCGCGTTGATCGAGTTGGCCGAAGCGGCGAGACGGCTGGGGCCGCAAGCGGATGCGCTCTGCCCCGCCTTGCCGTGGCGCGATATCCGCCAAACTGGGAACGTGCTCAGACATGGGTACGATGCAATCGATCTGGAACGCGTCTGGGCCACGGTAGGGAACGACCTGATGCCGCTTAAGGTCACGGTGGCGGCTACGTTGTCGAAGATTCAGAATGCGCCGGAACCGCCGTCGTTTGGCTGATTGCCGGTAATCTGCCTTGGGATCGGGCTCGCGCCCACTGTGAATGCAACCCTGCGGGTGGCTACCGCCACTCACGCCGCGAACCGAATAATCTCCAACTCCGCCGCCGCATCCACCTTCTCCAACAGCTCCTCCACCCGTAGCATCGTCGCGTGCTCCAATTCGACCTCCCCGCATTGGCCGCATTGCAGCACCGGCACCCCGCCCGCCCAGGGGGGTGTCGGATTTTGTCCAGTCCCCAACCCCGTTCCCACCCCCATCCCCAATATATCTCCCATCCCCTCAACAACATCCCAAAATCCCCCAAACCCAACGCGCTACAACGTCTTCGTATGCTAACCGCCGACCAAAAAGCCGAAATCGCCCGCCGCAATGGCGCCAAATCCCAGGGCCCGATCAGCGCCCAGGGCAAAGAAAACGTCTCCCGCAACGGCCTCCAACACGGCCTTGCCGCTCACAAACACATCGTCCTCGACTGTGAAGACCACGCCGCCTTCACCACGCTCCGCCAGGGCTGCATCGACAAATTCCTCCCGGCAGACCCCTTCGAATTCGAATTGGTCGAACAGATCGCCGCCGGTCTCTGGCGCACCCGTCGAGCCTTTGGCCTCGATACCGCCACGCTCGACCAGTCTCTCGCCAGCTCTCACGACAATGCCGCCTCCGAAGACGACACCGCCGTCATCCTCGCCAAAGCCTTCCACAAAGCCGGCAACGAAGGCAGCCTTACTCGCCTGCACCGCTACGAATCCGCCGCCCAGCGCACCATCGACCGCGCCCTCGCCCGCCTCGACCGCCACCGCACCCGTCCCGAAGGCGCCGCCTGAGGGCGCCTTCCCCACTGTAGGGAAATCCCACAAACTACGGAGCAAACCAACGCTATGTCACTGATTCCATTACAACCCCCACCCACCCCCATCACCCCATTGTTGTTGAACACACAACCCCAATGGGACAATACAAAGGTGACCGGTCATCAAATCCGCCAAGCCTTTCTCGACTTCTTCGCCCAGCGCGGCCATCGCCCCGTCCGCAGTTCCTCCCTGGTCCCGGCCAATGACCCGACCCTCCTGTTCACCAACGCCGGCATGAACCAGTTCAAGGACATCTTCCTGGGCCTCGAAAAGCGCGACTACTCCCGCGCCACTACCTCGCAGAAGTGCGTCCGGGCTGGCGGCAAACACAACGACCTCGAGAACGTCGGCTACACCCGCCGCCACCATACCTTCTTCGAAATGCTCGGCAACTTCTCCTTCGGCGACTACTTCAAAGCCGAAGCCATCGAGTTCGCCTGGGACCTCGTCACCAAAGACTACGGCCTCTCCAAAGACCGCCTCTACGTCACTGTCTTCCGCGAAGACGACGAAGCCGAAGAGCTATGGCAAAAGGTCGCCGGCGTCCCCAAGTCCCGCATCTTCCGCCTCGATGAAAAGGACAACTTCTGGCAGATGGGCGAGACCGGTCCCTGCGGCCCCTGCTCGGAGATACACTACGACCTCGGTCCGCACGCCGCCGAACCCGGCCGCGAACACGAGCAGTTCCCCCTCGACGCCGGTGGCCGCTTCGTCGAGATCTGGAACCTCGTCTTCATGCAGTTCGACCGCTCCGCGGGCGGCACACTCACGCCCCTGCCCCGCCCGTCCATCGACACCGGCATGGGCCTCGAACGCGTCGCCGCCATCATGCAGGGCAAGCTCTCCAATTACGAGTGCGATCTGCTAGCCCCCATCGTCCTCAAGGGCGCCGAATTGTTTGGAAAAGTCCACGGCGAAGATGCCCGTGTCGACACCTCCCTTCGCATTGCCGCCGACCACGCCCGCGCTACCACCTTCCTCATCAACGATGGTGTGCTCCCCTCCAACGAGGGCCGCGGCTTCGTGCTCCGCAAGATCATGCGGCGCGCGATGCGTAACGCCCGTATGATCGGCATCGAAGAGCCATTCCTTTATAAGCTCACCGGCTTCGTCGCCGAACTCATGTCCGGCCCCTTCCCGGATTTGATGGAATCCATCAACCGCGTCGCCCGCGTCGTCAAGGACGAAGAGCATCGCTACGCCACCACCTTCCAGGTCGCCGAGAAGTTCTTCCACGATGAGGCCAAGTCCGCCGCCGGCGGCATCCTCCCCGGCCCCGCCGCCTTCAAACTCTACGACACCTACGGCCTCGCCCTCGACGAAATGCAGGAGATGGCCCGCGAAAAGGGCCTCGCCGTCGACCTCGAAGGCTTCGAAGCCGCCATGGACCAGCAGCGTCAGCGCGCCCGCGCCTCCTGGAAAGGCGCCGAAAAGGCCCAGGTCGCCCCCGCCTACCAATCCCTCCTCGAACAGGGCCGTACCCAGTTCCTTGGCTACACCACTCTCCGCGGCGAAGGCGCCGTCATCCTCGGCCTCCTCAATCAGGACAAGGCACTCGTCGGCCAACTCCCCGCCGGAGCCTCCGGTGAGCTCGTCCTCGACCGTACCCCCTTCTATGCCGAAACCGGCGGCCAGGTCGGCGACCGCGGCACCCTCTCTATCGCCGGCGACAAGGTCGCCGAAGTCGAATCCACTTACCCCGCGCTCCCCGGCCTCAGCGTCCATCGCATCACCGCCACCACCACCCTCAAGGTCGGCGACAAGGTCGATGCCCAGGTCACCCCCGATCTGCGTCACGCCACCATGCGCAACCATACCGCCACCCACCTGCTCCACGCCGCTCTCCGCTCCGTCCTCGGCACCCACGTCAAGCAGGCCGGCAGCGTCGTCGAACCCTCGCGCCTCCGCTTCGACTTCACCCACTACACCGCCGTCGACCCCGAGGAACTCGCCCTCATCGAACGCATCGCCAATCAGGAGATCCTCCAGAATATCGGCGTCGACACCACCGTCATGGACCTCGACGACGCCCTCAAAACCGGAGCCATGGCCCTCTTCGGCGAAAAGTACGGCGACGCCGTCCGCGTCGTCACCGTCGGCGATTTCTCCCGCGAACTCTGCGGCGGCACCCACGTCTCCCGCACCGGCGACATCGGCCTCTGCAAGATCGTCTACGAAGGCAGCATCTCCGCCGGCGTCCGCCGCATCGAAGCCGTCACCGGAGCCGCCGCCCTCGAACGCTTCCGCGCCGCCAGCGACACTCTCGCCCGCGCCGCTTTCACTCTCCGCACCTCGGAAGCCGATTTAATCGACAATGTCGAAAAAGCGGTCAACAATCAGAGGAATCTCGAAAAGCAGATCGAACAGTTGAAGTCCAAACTCGCCCACGCCCAACTCGGCTCTCTCGAATCCCAGGCCCGCGACCTCAAGGGCGTCAAAGTCCTCGCCGGCCGCGTCGATGGCTTCGACCGCGCCCAGCTCCGCACCTTGGTCGACTCCCTCCGCGGCAAGTGGCACACCGCCGTCGTCGTCCTCGCCAGCAATGAAGACGGCAACGTCAGCCTCGTCTCCGCCGTCACCAAGGACCTCACCGGCAAGGTCCACGCCGGCAAGCTTGTCAGCGCCCTGTCCCAAGCCATCGGCGGCAAAGGCGGCGGCCGTCCCGACATGGCCGAAGGCGGCGGCAAGGACGTCGGCGCTCTCGGCGCGGCTCTCGATAAAGCCTACGCCAATATCGAGGCGATGCTCTAGCTGCCATGACCGACGCAGTCATCATCGGCGCCGGCCCCACCGGCCTAGCCTGCGGCATCGAACTCCGGAAACACGGCTGCTCCGCCATCCTTATCGAAAAGGGTTGTGTCGTGAACTCGCTCTTCGAGTACCCCACCAACATGACCTTCTTCACCACTCCCGAACTGCTCGAAATCGGCGGCATCCCAATGACCAGCATGTTCGAAAAGCCCAACCGCGCCGAAGCCCTCAAGTACTACCGCCGCGTCGCCAACCACTACCAACTCAACATCCGCCAGTACGAAAAGGTCACCCGCATCACCGGCGCCGACGGCAACTTCACCGTCCACGCCGGGGACCGTGACGGCAACCCCAAACAATACCCCGGCCGCAAAGTCATCGTCGCCACCGGCTACTACGACATCCCCAACAAACTCAACGTCCCCGGCGGTGACCTCCCCAAAGTCATCCATTACTACAAGGAGCCCCACCCCTACTTCGGCCTCGACTGTGCCGTTATCGGAGCCAAGAACTCCGCCGCCATCGCCGCCCTCGAACTCTTCTGGACCGGAGCCAGAGTCACTCTCATCCACCGCGGCGCCAAAATCAGCGACAGAGTCAAATACTGGATTAAGCCCAATATCGAGAACCGCATCAAAGCCAATGAAGTCAAGGCCTACTTCCACACGGAAGTTAAAGAAGTAAAGCCCGGAAGTCTCGTCCTCCAAACCCCCGAAGGTGAGAAGGAAATCCCCAACGACTTCGTCTTCGCCATGACCGGCTATCGCCCCGACTTCGAGTTCATGGCCGCCCACGGCATCCACCTCGACCCCTCCACCCAAAAACCCTACACCGATCCCAACACCCTCGAGAGCGCTACCAAAGGCATCTACCTCGCGGGCGTCGTCGTCGCCGGCGTCCACACCAACGAGATCTTCATCGAAAACGGCCGCTTCCACGGTGGCCTCATCGCCGCCCACATCGCCGGCTCCCGCCCCTCCGCCCCTATCCCCATCCCCACAAGAAATCTGGAGTAAACGCCCCCCTTTGGAGGGCGGGTCCCCAGATCTGGTCCCCAGACCCGCGGGCGACGCCCACGTCGCCCTGCGGCAATCCGCAACCTCGAAGCCCTCGCTCCAGCTCGGTCTCCTCTCCCCCGAACGCCGCGACTGGCAGCGTGCCAAACAGCGCTTCCGCCGGGCCGCCGAGATCGACCCGCAAGACCCCGGCTACGCCCTCGCCCTTCAAGCTCATTTTGAGATTGGTCGATTCCGTTACGGAGCCGCGACCGCAAGGGCTTGTGAAAGAACCTATTTCGTCCGCTGCCACCGGAGCCCACGGCTCGGTTAGGTAAGCTACTGAGAAACTAGACCCGGTCGTGATGCTAACGCTTCGCCCATTTTCCGCTTTCTGTTTTGAGAGGAGCACCGCGGGGCTATGAAGGTGAAGTGGATGAAGACGGGGGAGAAGGGCACGGAGGGGCTGGTGCAACCTTCGGCGGCCGATACGCG
This sequence comes from uncultured Candidatus Solibacter sp., assembly GCA_964385495.1. GTDB lineage: Bacteria > Acidobacteriota > Terriglobia > Bryobacterales > Bryobacteraceae > CADEFT01. Next base: position 36,007 of record CAYLPH010000065.1, on the reverse strand, counting down.
TGGGATGACGGTGCTTCTGACGAAGTCGCTGGCGCCGGTGAAGGCGGTGAACGTGATTCTGTACCTGCACGGCCACTACGTGGGCGGGGCGAAGAGCTTTGGCGAGTTCCGGGCGCACTACACCTCGTCGGAGATGGTGCAGGCGGTTTTTGCCGCGAACAAGCCTTTGGTGCTGGCGCTGCCGGAGTTGGGGGAGAACGCCGATTCGTCGGATTGGGTGTCGAGCAGCCAGAAGAGCTTCGACTCCGTCATTCAGGACATCTTGGACACCGTGGCGAAGCAGGCCAAGGTCGACAAGCTGGAGTTGGGGACGCTGGTGTTGGCGGCGCATTCCGGCGGGGGCTTCGTGATGCGGCGCATTCGCGACCTGAACAGCGCGCACTTGAAGAATCTGAAAGAGGTGTGGATGCTGGACAGCTTGTATGACGATGCCAAGCGGTGGGTAAGCTGGGCGTCGTTGAGCGTGGTGACGGTTCACAACATCTATACGAAGGGCGAGGACTCGAAGCATGCGCCGTATCTGAACAGTTCGAAGATCTACGAACCGGCGCGCAAGGGGGAGGCGATGGCGATCAAGGAACCGCCGCCGCAGGCACCGCCGGTGAGCAACCTGCAACCGGCGGTGGAGTCGGTGGTAAACCATCATCGTGTGCCGGGCGCCTATATTGGGGAACTGATCCGGAAGAGCAAGAACCTGTAATTTCGGGGGCGCGTACGGCGATTGGCGGAATGGGCGGCGCCACTCAATGCCGGAGGCCTCTCCGCAGTTCGGACTGGCGGCGAACCGGAACAGGCTGCGCGCGCCGGTTGGGTGTTGATTTGACCGCGCTGCCGAACTCGGGCCTGACGGGGCTGGCAAGAAACGCCCGCAGCTCCCCGCTGGCCTCGTTGAAGCCGAACCCCACGATCTCGCCGATATCGTTGATCCAGGTGGCGAAGGCCAGGTACAACGGGGAATTGTCGCCCGCCAGTTGGTTAAGGTCCTGGGTGGCGCCGCGTTCCCATAGGATGGCACGGCAGTTCAGGGCCGCATCGCAGGAGGCGCCGGCGGTCTGGCGGGCGTTGTTGATGCTGGTGGGTACTACCGCGGTATCTTCGTCCAGAGGGTCGATGGGCGTCATGCCGGTATCCCGATTCCAGACGAAGCCTCGGCTGGACCCGTCTTCCCGAAAGGAGGCGCCCACCACTTCGTTGCGGTTGTTGATGCCAAGGGCTTGGCTGGCCGCTCCCGGAACCATGTGGCCCAAGTCGCGGGGGACGCCATTCTCCCAGAGAACGGCGCGCGCGCTTTGGAGGAAGCCGGTGGCGGCGGCCTTTGTGTTGGAACAGTTGCCGGCGCCTCCGGCGGCATCGCCCCGTTCGTTAACGGTTACGGCGAAGCCCACGGTGTCACCGGCCGGCAAACGCAGTTCACGGGCGACGCCGGCGTCCCAGATCACGGGAGCGAAGGCCAGTTTCTGCGGCGGCGGGCATTGGGGATCGAAGGTACTCTTCTCAGCCAGACCTACCATCTGGCCGCGCTCATTCATACCGAAGCCGATGGCGTTGTTGCCACCCAGCGTAGGCATGGGAGCGATGCGGCCGTCCCTCCAGATGGCGGCCAGGCAGATGCGATGCGTCTGGTAGCCGCAGAAATCGGCGCCGAGCGGATCGGGGCGGGCGGTTTCGGAGGCGAGGGGGACGGCGAGGCCATTGGTGGGATTTGTGGCGACGCCGTTGCCACCGCCAAGCCCGCCCAAGCCGGTCATGCGTCCATCGCGCCACAGGAAGGGCTGCTGCTCCCCGCCGGCAACGGCGGCAAAGCCGGCCACCGCGCCGGAGTTGCTGATGCCAAAGGCAACGCTGCCTTGGCCGCCCAGCGTTCCCAAATCCGTTACCCGGTAACGAGGTTGCCGGCCTCGCTTGAGGAGGAAGCCGTGGCTGACCCCATCGACCGTGCAGCGGCCAACCACATCGCCATCGGGGGTGATACCGGCGGCGCCCGTGAACGTAGCGGTGGGGCAATCAATGGTGTAGTAGGCGCCACCGCTCCATAGGTAACCGTGGCTGACGCGGGCGGCGTCGAGATAGCGGCCGACGATCTCTCCGGCGGCGTTCGCGCCAACGGCATTGGTGAACCCAACGGCTTGTGGGTGTGTCCAGATGCGTTCGAACTCGCCATGGGAATAGGCGAATGCCATGCTAACGCCATTGTGGGTGTAGGCACCGACAATCAGGCCCGACGGACCCATGCCGCCGACGACGGTGACCGTTGCCTCGGGGTAAGAGAGGGATGTAAACTCGCCGCCGCGCAGCAGGTAACCCTTGAGCGGACTGCCGTGGTAGCCGGCGATATCCCCGTTGGCGTCGATGCCCACGGCGCCATTGCTGGACCCATCGGGATACTCGATGGTGGTGAACCTGCCGGAACTCCACAAGAAGCCTTTGCGCGGGCCGTTGGAAGTCATGGCGTAGTCTCCGGCGATGTCACCGCTCGCGTTGATGGCGTTGGCGAAGGTCGCGGCGGCGCCCGGGTAGTCGATGGTGGTAAAGCGGCCGTTGGCGTAGAGGAATCCATGCTGAACGCGATCGGCGCCAGTGTAGACGCCGGCCATTTCCCCTCGCCCGTTCACGCCCCAGATCTGGGTTGAGATGGCATCGGGGAAGTCGATCAAAGTGAGTAGGCCCTGGCCGGTGGGGGCAGGACGGCCAACCTGTCCGTGCAGCGAAGCGGCCAGTAGCAACCCCAAGAGGGTTCGCGTTATGTGCGGTTTCATCGAAGTGTTCTCCTTGTGCGTGATCGCCGGGCCGGCTTGCTCCGGCTGGCTTCACCCTCAAGGCGCGCTTTCGACGGCAGAACTTGAATCGGGCTTTATGTTTTTTGCGGGGCCGGGCCGCCGCTCATCTCGCTCAACAGCCAGGAGCGGGCGAGGCGCCAGTCGCGCATCACGGTGTCGGGGGAGACGCCGAGTACGGCGGCGGTCTCCTCCACGCTGAGCCCCGCGAAGAAGCGCATTTCGATCACCTGGGCTTTGCGCGGGTCGACTTCGGCCAATTGCAGTAAGGCGTCGTCGAGAGCGATGATCTCCCGCGCCCGCTCCGATCCTACGTGAAGCTCTTCGTCGAGCTGCAGGCGGATGGCGGCGCCGCCGCGCTTGGCGGAGAGCCGGCGGCGGGCGCGGTCCAGCAGGATGCGGCGCATGATCCGCGCCGAGACGGCGAAGAAGTGCGCGCGATGCTGCCAATCGACGTTGCCGGCGTCGATGAGCTTCAAATAAGCTTCGTGTACCAGGGCGGTGGCTTGAATAGACACGCCCTCGCGTTCGTTGATCAGGTAATGCCGGGCGATGCGTTTCAGCTCCTCGTAGACGCGGGCGGTGAGTTTCTCCAGAGCGGAGGAATCCCCGCGCGCCCAGGCACGGAGGAGCAGTGTCGTCTCCGATGCGGAACCGTTCTCCATTCGATGCGCCGTTCCCTTATACTACTGCGAAGCCTGGATCGGAAAAGTTTGGCGGTGTTTCCAGTTGAGACGCCGTTTCCGCGCTTTTAGCAACGACGGAGGTGCCGATGACGCCCGAACGTTGGAAGCAGATCGAAGAGCTGTATCATGCAGCCAGAGAACAGGGACCGGCGGTTCTCGAGTCGGCGGATCCGGCTCTGCGGCTCGAAGTAGAGAAGCTATTGGCCCAGGACGAAGTGGGCAAGGTTCTCGACCGGCCGGCGGCGGAGCTGTTGGGTGACTTTACGGCAACGGATGGGGAGTTCCTGGCAACCCGGCCGAGCCTGATCGGGCACTGCCTGGGCCAGTATGAGGTGTTGGAACTGTTGGGCGCGGGCGGGATGGGGGTGGTTTACAAGGCGCGGGACGCGAAGCTGAACCGGCTGGTGGCATTGAAGTTCCTTCCGCCGGAGTACCGTGATTATCCGGAACTTCGCCAACGGCTTGCCGAAGAGGCGCAGGCCGCCTCGGCGCTGGATCATCCGAACATTGTCGTCATCCACGATATCCAGGATTCCAGCGACGGCTTCTTCATCGCGATGGCGTATCACGAAGGGGAAACGCTGCGCGAGAGAATGAAGCGGCCCCTGGCCTTGCGGGAGGGCCTGGGAATCGCCCGGCAGATGGCCGCGGGATTGGCGCGCGCCCACCAAAGCGGGATCGTCCACCGCGATATCAAGCCGGCCAACGTGATGGTGGCGCGGGACGGCGTGGTGCGCATCATCGACTTCGGCCTGGCCCGGTCCGCCGGGGGCACGACGGGCGCCGCTCGCGGCACACCCCTCTACATGTCCCCGGAGCAGGCAACGGGGCAAGCGGTGGACGCCCGGACAGATCTGTGGAGCCTGGGGGTAGTGCTCTACGAGATGTTCGCGGGTGAGTCGCCCTTCCGGGGCGACAACCTGGCACAGATCGCCGGAGCCGTTCTCCATCGTGATCCGGCGCCGCTGTCCACGTTGCGGCCCGATCTGCCGGCGGGGTTGGCGGCGCTGGTGATGCGCGCGTTGGAGAAGGATGCCGGCAAGCGATGGGAGTCGGCGGCGGCGATGGAGCGGGAGTTAGCGAAGATACAGGCTGGTTTAGAGGCGCCAGCGGCGCCGCGGCTTCGAGGGTCCCATGCCGTGGCCGGCGTCATTCTGCTGTTGCTGGCGGCGATATCCCTTCTCTTTTGGCAACGGTCGCGTCGGCAGTTGACGGCGCGGGAAGAACTGTTGCCGGCGGTGACGCGTCTGGTCTCGCAACGGAAGATGGCGGCGGCCATGCAAGCGTACCGGCAGGCCGAGGCGATCCTGACGGCGGGCGACCCGCAGGTGAAGCAACTGGCTAGCGGGCTTACGTATGAGGCGAAGGTTACGGCTTCGCCGGGGGCGATGGTTTCCATTAAGGATTTCCTGTCCCCTGACGATCCCTGGATTCCGTTGGGAGTTGCGCCACTCGATAAGGTGCGGCTTCCCGCGGGCTACTTGCGCTGGCGTGTGACCAAGCCGGGCATGCCCGAATACGAAGCGGCGCCGGCGTTGAAGGGCCTGTTTGGCTTCTATCCGGAGGTCTCTCTTCCTTCCGAGGCCAACGCCGAGGCCCCATCCGGGATGACCGTGATTCCGGCGGCCCGCTATGAGGATTACATCTGGTCGATCGGCGCCGTCGGCCCCTACGATCTGCCGGCCTACAGCCTTGACCGGCTCGAGGTGACCAATCGCCAGTATCAGCAGTTCGTCGATGGAGGCGGTTACTCCCAGCGCCGGTTCTGGAAGCATCCGTTTCACAAAGATGGGCGCGAGATCCCGTGGGAGACGGCGATGGAACTGCTGCGCGATGGCACCGGCCGCTCTGGGCCATCCACCTGGAGAGGCGGCCGCTATGTGGAGGGTACGGCCGATTATCCCGTGGGCGGTGTGAGTTGGTACGAGGCGGCTGCCTATGCCGAATATGCAGGCAAGAGCCTTCCAACGCTTGCCCAGTGGTATCGCGCCGCGCCCAGTTCCGTGAGCGACTTCATCACGGTTCTCAGCAACTTTTCGGGCCAGCCGGCACCGGTGGGGCAATACCGCGGCATGGGAGCCTACGGGACCTACGACATGGCGGGCAATGTGACCGAATGGTGCTGGAACGGAGCGGGAGGCGGTACGCGCTTCGCGCTTGGCGGAGCGTACAATACGCCCAGCAACGAGTACTTTGAGCCGTTTGCCTACGCGCCGTTCCATCGGGCGGCGAATTGCGGTTTCCGCTGCGTGCGCAACACCGAGCCGCAGCCCCCGGCCACGACGGGCGAATACCGGTTCACGATCCAGGATTTTTCAAGGGCGAAGCCGGCCAGCGACGAGATCTTCGCGATTTATCGCAATCTCTACAGTTACGCGCCGGCGCCGTTACACCCGGTGGTGGAACGTATGCCAGTTGAGTCGAGGGACTGGCGGCGGGAGAAGATCGTGGTCGACGCGGCCTATGGGAGGGAGCGGCTTCCGCTATACCTACTGCTGCCGGAGCGCGTGCGTGCGCCTTACCAGACGGTGATTTACTTTCCAACGGCTCGAGCGGCGGCCTCGCAACACAGCGAACAGTTGGAAGACATGCACTTTCTGGACTTCGTACTGCAAAGCGGGCGGGCGGTAGTCTATCCGGTCTATAAGGGCACGTATGAGCGGGCGGCCGCGCCTCCGGGTGGGGATTCCGTGGCCAGCCGGGACACCATGATCCAGGCATCGAAGGACATGCGGCGCGCCATTGACTATCTGGAGACGCGGCCGGAGATCGACTCGCGGCGTCTGGCTTTCCTGGGTGTGAGCATGGGCGCGGCCGTGGGTGTGGTGCTGACGGCCCTGGAGCCGCGCCTCAAGACCGCGATCTTCCTGGACGGCGGGTTCATGGTGGAGAAGCCCGTGCCCGGTGGCGATCAGGCGGATTTCGCGCCCCGGCTGAAGGCGCCGACGCTGCTGGTGGCGGGCCGGTTCGACTGGATCTTCCAGGGAAAGGACGCCTTACTTAACCTGATCGGCGCTCCGAAGGAACATAAGAAGGTAGTGATGTTCGACACCGCGCACGACGTTTCCGAACAGCGGGGCGACCTGATCCGCGAAGTGCTTGCCTGGCTGGACAAGTATCTCGGCAGAGTAGAGGCTACGACCGCGGCGAAGTAGCCGGATCGCCCCGCTTTTGGGAGCGTCCTTATTCGTGCTTTTCGAGGCCTTCCGTAGGAGCGATGCCGCTCTTCTTCGCCGGATCCACGCCGCGCTTGCCCAGCGTGACGTCGGCGCCCATCTTGATCAATGCCCCCTCACCGGCGGCCTGGAAGAAGTGGTAGCCGGGGCGATCCGCCTGGCCCATCCAGGCGTGCGGTCCGCCTACTTTGCGGCCGGCCTTGGTGGTCTCTTCGCGGACGCGGTCCACCAGCTTTTCGTATTCGGGCTGCTTCTGCTTGAAGCCGGAGAAGCTCATGAGGTCCGTGCTGGCGACGAACACCACGTCAACGCCCGGCACGTTGGCGATCTTGTCGGCAATGGCGGCGCCGGCGGGGTTTTCGATCATCGCGACTACCATGATGTTGTCGTTGGCGATCTCGCGGTAATCGTCGCCATAGAGCGCGCGGTATTGCCCGCCACCCAGGCTGCGGCGGCCGGTGGGCGGGTACTTGGCGAATTTGACGGCGTTGGCCGCCTTCTCGACGGTATCCACCATGGGCACGATGATGCCCAGCGCGCCGACATCGACGGCCTTTTGGATGTCGCCCTCGGTGGCGTCGGGGACGCGGATGAAGGGGATGGCCGGGGAGCCCTTGCAGTTGCCGAGCATGCGCTGCACTTCGGAGAAGGTCAGTGCGCTGTGCTGCATCTCGATCCAGGTAAAGTCGAAGCCCGAGCGCGCCATGGCGCAGTAGATATCGGGGTCATTGGAAGAGACGGTACCGCCCACCACCTGCTTGCCGGCGGCCAGCTTCTGCTTCACGGTATTGATCTGCCGGACGGGTTTCTGGGCAAAGCCGCTTGTAGCGGCTGCCAGCGCTAACGCGGCAACGGGGACCAGACGGGACATAGCCATTTCGTATCGCTCCTTCGGACTAGGGGAATGGGAATGAGTATTTCGCAACCGGGGGCGCGGGTCAAGTGGGGACGCGGGGACTACGGGCCGGACATGCGCAGCAGGTGGGTTCCTCCGCCTTCCTCGAAGACCCTCCGCGCCTGTTCGCAGCGGGTGGTCACGGCGTCCGCCATGGTCAGGAACCGCGGTTCGTCGCGCAGGCAATGCAGATAGGGATCCTCACGCCAGGCCGGGGCGCAGTAGTAGCCGATAGCGGAGGCGCGGGACAACGTGGATAACGCCAACTCCTTGCGGCCCAGACGGGCCAGCAGGCGGCCCCGGTAGAAGAAGCCCTCGGGGTCCACACCCTGCTCGTCGATCTCGCGAATGCCCGCCACCGCGTCTTCCTCGCGGCCTTCCAGATAGGCCTCCAGCATGAGCATCCACTTGTGCATGAGCGGCGGCAGATGTTCGCGATGGCGTACCCGCTCACGAGCCGCCGCCGTGTGTCCCAACCCATCCATCACCATCGCTTCCATGTAACCGACGTCGTCGGAACTGGCCGCCACCGCCTCTTCATAGCGGCCCAAGGCGAAGTAGGTGTTCATCACGGAGGTGCGGGCATTGCGATCCAAGCGCCGCGCCGCCGCATCGGCCGCCAGTGACGCGGCGGTCAAGCCCGCATAGCGGCAGGCGTGTACCAGGCCGGCATAGACCTCCGGGTCGTCCTGGTTGTCCCGCAGCACGCCGAGCAGGCGGGCCATGGCCTCCTTCGCGCGGCCTTGCTCCGTCTCATGATAGGCATAGGAGCTATGGATACCCGGAGAGCGCGGATCGAGCGCGAAGGCCCGCTGGAAGGCTTCTTCGGCCGACGCCAGGTTCTCCCTGGGATCGGCGCGGAACTTGGCCAGGATCCGGTGACAGCGCGCCAGGCGCCCCCAGGCTGGCGCGAAGCCCGGGTCTTCCGCCAGACACTGGCGGTACATCTGGCGCGCTAACTCGAGGTCGCGCATTTGCGTGGACAGGTAATTGGCTCGCAGGTAGTACTCGTACGCCCGCGCGTTCCGTGGGACGTTGGCCCGCGGCCCGCTCCCGGCGCAGGACACGGCCGGCACCAGTGAGGAGACGATGCGCCGCGTCAGTTCATCCTGCAGCGCGAACATCTCTCCGATGGAAACCTGCGCCACGTGCGTCCACACCACCGTGCCGGAGGGGAAGTCGATCAATTGCGCCGAGACCCGGAGCTGTTCGCCGGAACGGAGAAGCGTGCCGGTGATTACCGCGTCGACATCGGCCTGAGTGGCGATGGCGGGGAGGTTGGAGCCCAATGGCGCGAGTTGCCCGGCCATGCGGCTGGATCGCACAACGAGGTTGCGCACCCCTGCCAACGAGTTTGTGATCGCATCGGGCAGGCTGAAGCGGAGGAAGGCCGTATCGGTATCGGCGTGGAGTTGCTCGAAAGGCATCACGATGAGGCGGCGTTGGCCTTCCGTGCGCGGCTCGCCGCTCTCCGGCCCGTGCGCGGCGCGGGTTACCGGCGCCAGAAACCGATAGCCGCGCCGGGGCAACGTCTCGAGGTAGCGAGGCCGGCCGGCGGAGTCTCCTAAGGCCACGCGCAGCCGGGTGACAGCGGCGTTGAGGCCGCGCTCGAAATCGACGAAGGTCTCGGCCGGCCATAAGCGCTCTTGAAGCTCGCGGCGGGTGACTAAGTCGCCGGCCCTTTCGAGTAGGAAGTGGAGGACCGCGCCGGGTTGGCCTTGTAACTGGATGCGAATGCCGCTTTTGCGTAACTCGCCCAGGGCCGGATCGAACTCGAATCCTCCAAAGCGATAGACAGGCCCTGGCGGCGATTGCGGCATGGTCTTCGGTCGAGTCTAACACGCGATGGCATTGTTGTTTCCGTTTAACATTGCGTCCGATCCCATGCCCTTTCAGCAGCTTCCACCGTGTGATTCGTTTTCTCCGCGCGCCATCGACTGCCACCGCCCGGCCGGGGCACTATCGTTATCACGGCGGGCGCGAACAAGCCGCCGTCAAGTTACACAACCTGGAAGGAGTCGACGCTATGACACACTCTCCGCTCCCATTGGAACCGATGGGTTTCGCCACGGTCGCCACCGACATGGAGGCCGCCCGGAGCTTCTACACACGCCTGTATCCCCATCCGGTGACCGACGGGAACTTCGCGGGAATCCCGCTGTTCTCGATCATCAAGGACGGCGTTGCGCTCGTTTCGGTCTTCCAACGGACCCCTGGGACGCCGCTGGTGGGAACCACTCCCGTCCTCAAGGTGGATCACGTCGGCCATGCTCTGGAAGGCTTCGCGCCGCTCGGGGTGAAGGTGCTGGTGGGCGAGTCGCTGTGCCCCTGCACCCAGACGCACTTCGCCCTCTGCGCCGACGCCGAGGGGAACCAGTTCATCGTCAAGGAGCACACGCCGCGGTAATCGGCGGGGGCGGCTGCCGGGCCATGCCCCTTGGCCTGGCGGCCGCATCCGAGCGCTACCGACATCGATTTGTCACGCTGGCGTCGTAGAATAAGAGTTACTCCAAAGTCTCTGACCGAAAACTCTCACGGGGGAACTACGTGAATTCTGCGATTCGACTGCTTCTGGGGGTGGTGTGTTCCTGGTCCATGCTGTTTGCGCAAGCGGACGGCAACAAGGGCCAGATTGTGGGCACAGTGTACGACCCAAATCAGGCCGCCGTGCCGGGTGCGACCGTCAAGGTTCGCAACACCGGAACCGGGCTGGAGCGCGAACTCAAAACCAACGAAACCGGGCAATATCGAGCCGTGTTGCTTGATCCGGGCACTTATCAAATCACAGCCACCAGCGCGGGCTTCGCCGAATCCAAGTTGGACGGCGTGCAACTCAGCGTGGGCGCCGGCATCAACATTGACATCAATCTGAGTGTGCAGGCCACCAGCACGACGGTGGACGTAGGCGATACGCTGATCAACGTTGCCTTACCCGCACCCACCGCCACCGTGAACAGCCTGGCCATCACGAATCTGCCCATCAACGGGCGCCGCTTCCAGGATTTCGCGACGCTGACGCCGTCGGTGCAATTCACGACCGAAACGCGCGGACAACTGAGTTTCGTGGGCCAGCGCGGCATCTACGCCAATATTTCGCTGGATGGTTCCGATTACTCCGCGCCGTTCTTCGGCGGCATCCGCGGGGGGGAACGCTCCGGCTTTGCGTTCACCGTGCCGCAGGCGGCGATTCAGGAATTCCAGGTAATCACGCAGGGCTATTCGGCCGAATTCGGACGCTCGACGGGCGGGATCATGAACGCCATCACCAAGAGCGGCACCAATGGTTTGCACGGCGAGGCGTTCTACCAGAATCGCAACAAGGAACTGAGCAAGAATACGGCGATCCCGTTCCGTGACCCGCGCGTGGGCAACCAGTTGGTGAACGGGCCGAATCCGGAGAATCTGCAGCAGTTCGGGGGCGGCGTGGGCGGGCCGATCAAGAGCGACCGCGTCTTCTTCTTTGGCGCGGCCGAACGGCAGATTTCGCGCATCGACCGGCAGGTGGTGTTCCCGAACCTCTCGGGTATCGCGTCGGCCCCGGCCACCGCGGAAGCTTTCAGCTTCTACACCGGGCTGCAGGTGCCGTATCAAGCCACTAACGACGCCTATGCTTTAACCGGCCGCCTGGATATGCAGAATGCCAAGGGCAATCGCCTGACCCTGCGTTACAACACCAGCGGCAACGATGCGGAGAATGCCGTATCGGTGGGCGGGGCGACGACGCCGACGACCAACGCCGCGCTCAGCAATGAGGGCATCGAAAAGAACAACACGCACACGGGCACGGCGCAGTACACGCACATCCTCAGCCCGACTACGCTATGGGACACGCGCTTTTCCTGGCAGTTCGAAAACCGTCCACGCGAGGCGAACGAACTGATTCCGACGGTGAACAACGTCCTGGGCACCTACGGCACGCGTAGCTTCCTGCCCACCACGCAGGAGGACACGCGGCAGCAGATTCTCAGCAGCGTCACGTTGAACAAGGGCTATCACACTCTGAAGACGGGCTTCGACTTCAGCCGGCTGTCGACCTCGCAGTTGTTCGGCTTCAACCAGTTCGGCTCGTTCAACTTCGCCACCGGCGGGACCATCGCCAATCAGGCGGCGAATGTCATGGAAGTGATGAGCCGCGGTGGCACGATCGCCAACCGGTTCGATGCACCGTGCAATCCGGCCGTGGTCTGCGTGACCTTCAGCCGCCAGATCGGCAATTTGCTGGCCGACTTCGGCGCTAAGCAGTTCGCGTTCTTCGTGCAGGATAGCTGGCGCGTGCGCCCGAACCTGACGCTGGACCTTGGCCTCCGTTACGAGGGCCAGTGGAATCCGAAGAACGACGCCTCCAACACCACGGTGGTGAACCTGGTGAAGAACACGGTCTTCCCGAACGGCGCGCGTGTGGATCCCAGCCAGTTGCGCAATAACCTAAACCAGGTAATGCCGCGCTTCGGCTTCTCGTTCACTCCGTTCTCGAAGACGCCGGGCAAGATGGTGATCCGTGGCAACGCCGGCCTGTTCTACGCAGCGACACCGCTCATTGTTTACGCCGGCGGCACGAACAACTTCCGCTCGATTCCGGGCGACGTCTCGATCGCCTTCGGCAACGACGCTTCGAATCCGCGCACGCTGTACCAGAGCTTCCAGGCGGCTGGCGTGGACCTGAATTCCTTCACGCTCGATAAGCTGCCGGCGATCACGGTGGAGCAGTTGAACCGGGCCGCGGCATTCTACAGCGGCGGTTCGACGCCGGATCCGTTCCGCAACGCCAACCTCACCGCCACCGCGAACGACTTCAGCAACCCGCGGGCCTTCCAGGCGGGATTGGGCTTTGAAAGCGAAGTCTTCAAGAACTTCGTGGCCGGTGTGCAGTTGAACTACGTGAACACGGTAAACCTGCTTCGCAACCGCGACTACAACGCCCCGGCGGTGAGCAGCGTCCGCGCCACCGACGGCCGTCCGCAGTTTGTGGGCCGGGCGATTCCGTCGCTGAACCAGATTACGGTGCGGGAGTCGAGCGCGCGGTCCATGTATCGCGGGATGACGATTCAGGCGCAGTACCGGGTGAGCCGGTTCCAGTTCAGCAGCTACTACACGGTGTCCGATACGTTCTCCGACGACGATAGCGAGCGCGACGCCGGTGGCTTCACTTACGACAACCCGTATCGGTTCGACCTGGATTACGGCCGCTCGTTGTTGGACGTGCGGCACCAGTTCACGAGCAACGCCGTGGTTCGCCTGCCGCTGGGTTTTGAGGTATCGGGCATCTTCCGCGCGCGCTCGGGTTATCCGATTAACCCGTCGGCCGGGACCGACGCCAATGCCGACCGCAGCAATAGCGACCGCGCGTACCAGTCGGTGGGCGTGCCGTTTGAGCGGAACGCCTTCCGCAATCGCAGCATCGTCAACAACAACGACCTGCGCATCATGAAGAGTCTTGCATTCAAGGACCGCTTCCGGGTGCAGGTATCGGCCGAGTTCTTCAACCTGTTTAACCTGGACAACGTGGAGATCTTCGGCACCAACCGCAACTACGGCACGACGCCGGGCACGCCGCTGGCGACGTTCCTGACGTTGAAGTCGGCGGACGGCCGGTATGATCCGAACAATCGCCAGGTGGGCAACCCCTTCCAGGCGCAGTTGGGGATCCGGTTCTTCTTTTAGGGGCTCTCCTGAAAGCGCGCGAGGGAGCGGGGGGCCTTCACGCTCCCTCGCGCGTTACGATGCCGATGCCGGCCATGACCAAAACCAGGCCGGCCAGCAGCGTTGGCCGCAGCGGTTCGTCGAAGAAGAAGGCGCTTAAGGCAATGCCGACAATGGGGACCAGGAAGGCGTACATCGTCAATGTGCCCGCGGCGTGGCGTTTGAGCAGCGCCGCCCAGACGATGAAGCAGACGCCCGCCACGACAATGCCCTGGTAGCCGATCGCGGCCATCGCTTCCCAGGTGAGACGACCGCGCACCATCGGTTCGGACACGGCGGCAATCACCAGAAACAACGGCACCGACCAAGCCATCTGCCAGATGACGGTGCGCGTGGGATTGACGTCCTGCACCAGCCACCGGGTATACACCTGGCGGATGCCCAGCAGGGCCGAGGACAGCACCAGCAGTCCATTGCCGAGCAGCGGGTTGGGGGCCAGCGTCGAAGTCTTCTGTCCGAAGCCCAGCACCGCCACGCCCGCCAACGCCAGCGTCAGCCCCAACGCCCGCGTGCGGTTAAGCGGCGTTTCGAGATTTGAAAAGAAATGCCCGGTCAGGTTCGCGAAGACCGGGTAGGAGTTGAGGATTACGACCGCGAAGGCGGGAGAGGTGAGCGCGGCGCCGGAGTTAAGCAGCGCGATCTGGATGGTGAACAGAATGCCGAGGAGGAAGAGGGGCTTCCATTCCTTACGCTCGGGCCACAGCGCCAGCCCTTGTGTTCTAGCCCATAGGGAGACGAACACCACGCCGGCCAGCATGCGCCAGAAGGCGCTCCACAGCGGCGGGACCGAGTCGACGCCAATGCGGATCGAGACTACGTTGCCACCCCACAGAATCGAGACCAGAAGCGCCAGCAGCGCGGAGCGAAGGCCTATGGGTTCAGTTACAACGGCGGGACGGGACAAGGGGATAGTTTACTTGGTTTGCAGTGGCGGGCGCGAGGTGGACGGCTGCGACAGGTGGACGGCTCGCGCCCGCTACTCAGTCAGAACGTCAGTCGGAGCCCAAACTGAATCACCCGGTTCGCCGTGGAGGTCGCCGTGATTCGGCCGACCTGCCCCGGAAACGAAATGTTCGACGCCGGATTGGCGAAGTTAGCTTTGTTGAAGATGTTGAACATCTCCGTCCGGAACTGCACCACGACGCGCTCCCCAATCGTGGTGTTCTTATAGAACGACATATCGAAGTTGACGAGTCCGGGCCCGATCATCACGTTCTTTCCGGCGTTGCCGAAGGTAAACGGAGCCGGCACGGAGAAGGCCGCCGCGTTGAACCACTGGGTGATACTCGGATTCGCCACGCGCCAATCCCCCACGACGTTTGGGCGTCCGCTAGGCGCGCCCTGCACGTTCGACGTGAACGTGGGCGAAAACGGCGTGCCTGTTCCCATCGTGGTAATTCCGCCAATCTGCCAGCCGCCTACCAGCTTATTCAACGGCCCCTGGGCCGCCAGCCATTTACCATCCCCGAACGGCAGGTCATATAAGTAATTCATCGTCAGTAACTGGCGCCGCAATCCGGAAAGGTTCGCGCGGTCGGCGCGGAAGTTGCGGATATCCTGCGGGCCTGTATACAAATCGTCTCCGATGGCGCGTACATACTGGTACTCCGCCTGGAAGAGGAGCCCGCGCGAATAGCGTTTGATGGCTCCCAATTGCAGCGAATGGGAAATCTGCGCCCCGCCCGAATCGTAGTAGTTAATCGCCGCCCAAGGCTGCAGCGGCCGCCGGTTCTGGATGGGACCCGGCCCAAACTCGCGAGGCTGGTTGATATCGTAAGCCCGCCAGGTGTTGGTGAACTTATTCCCCAAGTAACTTGCCCGCAGTCCCAGAGACGACCCCACCTGTCGCTCCAACGTCACGTTGTACTGCTGCGCATAGTGCACTTTGATATTGGGGTCGAAGGCCGCGAAAGCCGGATTGCGCGGCGCGCTGCCCGCCGTCGGGAACGGATTGGCCAGGGTCAGTTGGGGCACTGCGCCGGCTGGGGCCTCGATGGCCTCCGTCAACACGAACGGCGGGTTCTTCGGCGCGGTCAACACCTGATCGCCAAAGAGGGTCCCGAAGTACACGCCATAGCCGCCGCGCAGCACCGTCTTGGGCGTCAGGCGGTAGGCAAATCCGAACCGCGGGGCGAAGTTATTGTGATCGCCGTTACTCAGCTTCCACGGGAAACCGGCTGTTTCGTGGTCGACGACGGGCAGCGCCTCGACCAGCCGCGGAATCGCCACCCGGCTGATGCCATTGCCCATCTTGGGCACGACAATGCGGTTCCTCACGAGGTCCAGATTGGCATAGGCCCCGTCGCGATCCGCCCACCGCGTCTGCACTTCATAGCGGACGCCCAAATTTAGCGTCAGGCGCGGCGTCACCTTCCAATCGTCCTGGAGATAGTATCCAAAGAGGCTCGCCCCCGGCTGCGTCGACCCGCCGAATGCCGTTGACCGCTGGGCCAGCGTGGTGTACCCCATCATGAAATCGGCCATCGAGTTTCGCGAGTAAATACCAGGGAAATCGAAGTAGCCGCGCGGGTATGGCCGTATGGCCAGGCTGTCGAAACTCTTGTTGAAGTTCATGTCCAACCCGAACTTCATGATGTGCGATCCCTTCACCCAGGTCGTGTTGTTGATGTAGTTGTGGCTCCACTGCTTGAAGCCGCCACCGCTCGTCGTACCCTGGTTCTCCGTCAACTGCGTGTAGCCCGGTATGTTCATCGTCGGTACGCCGCCCGCGCCCGAGGTGATGGGGAACAGCCCCGGAATCAGGCGGCTGAGATCGAGATCCGGATTCGCCGTGTTGCGGAAGTTATTGTTATAGATATAGCCGAACTTGAAGTCGTTGCTGAGGGAAGCGCTGATTAGCTTGTTATACCCGAAGGTGACATTGCGGTCGAAGAATCCGAATAGCCCGTTATTGAAGGTCGCCGCGGACGGGCCCGCCTGGAAAAACGGCCCGTTCGTGAACGACAGGAACCGCCCGAAAATGCGGTTCCTGTCATTGAGGCTGTGGTCCAGCCGCAGCGACCAGTTATTCAACTTCGGCTGATTACTTAGATTGGTGGAGTAATTGAAGCCGGTCCCCGCCGCCCCCGTCCCGGGCTGGTTCGGCTCGGGGTAGAACTTGACCAACTCGAGGGCCGCCGCGCTCAACCGCGAGGTTGGGATGATATTGTTCGGAAACTGTGCCTGGGTCAGCGGGTCGATGATCGGCGCGAGCCCAGCGAAGTTGCCGCTCCGCTGCGCCATGGTCGGTACGGCCAGCACATTGGTCCGCGGCGACCGCTCCCGGAGCCCTTCAAACACGAAGAAGAAGAACGTCCGGTTCTTGCCGTTGTACAGCTTCGGGAGCAGCACGGGTCCTCCAATCGACCCGCCGAACTCGTTCCGGTTGAACGGCGGCCGCGTGGGGGCAAAGAAGTTCCGCGCCGCGAACTCCCGGTTCCGGTTGTAATGGAAGAGCGATCCGTGAAAGCCGTTGGTTCCCGACTTCGTCACCACCCGCACCTGCGCCCCGCCGCGCCCAAACTCCGCCGGCGCATTGACGTTTACGACTTCGAATTCCGAGACCATATCGAGCGACGGAAACGCGCCCTCTCCGCGCGCGCTGATGGTGTCGTTGTTGCTTGTGCCGTCGATGGTGAAGTTGTTGTTCGCGTTGCCGGGACCGCCGCCGACACGCGGACTGATCCCCGCGCCCTGCACTCCCGGCGCCAGCGCCAGCAACTGGAACAGGCTGCGGCCATTCAGCGGCACCCCGAGGATCTGCCGCGACTCGACGACCGACCCTACCGAAGAGGTCTCCGATTGGATCACCGGCGCCAATCCCTGCACGTCCACAGTAGTAACGACATCGCCGACCTTCAGTTGGATATCCAGCCGCGCCGTCTGCCCTACCTGCAAGCGCAGATCCTTGATCTGCTCGGTGCTGAATCCTTGCCGCTGCGCTTCCACGGTATAGCTACCCACGGGCAGGTTCGGCAGCGTGAAGTAGCCATCCTGATTGGTTTCGGCGAGCGTGGTTGCCGCCGTCGCTTCATTCTTCGCCGACACCCTGACGTTCGGCAGTACGCCTCCGCTTGCGTCCGTTACCCGGCCGGTGATGGCGGCGAACTGCGCCAACATCGGGCTCGTAAGCAAGAACAATCCAACCAGCAGACGGTGAAGTGTCATGAGATCAGCCTCCCTCGAAAACCCGATTATGGGACATTTTCGCGACGGGATAACGATGGTGTCCGATCAAACCGTCCAGTATGCTGGCCCGCGATACAACACCGATGTGTTGAACTTTCCGCGGATTACCGTCGACCCGTCCCAGATGGGTGGTCCCCTGTGTGCGGCACCCTCGTATGCCCGTCGCTACCGTATTACGCCTGCTCGCCGCCGGCCTTTCCGAACCGCAGATTCTGTTCGACTATCCCGACCTCGAGCCTGATGACATCCGCGAGTGTCTCCAGTTCGCAGCCGCATCGGCCATGGAGCGGGAACTGCCAATTGGGCGATCAAAGCATTCCTCCCTCTCTATCTTGACGCTCGCCGCATCCCCCAAAGAATCCGTCCAACCCCCTGCCCCCTTACCCTACCCCTTCATCCCCCGATCTTATAAAATAAAGTCCTCGCAGATTCCCCGTAGCTGTCTGTTGAACCTTCGACATTCACCATCAGGAGAACTCGCATGCCATTCCGTTCCGTTCTCACTCTCCTTCTGGCGCTCACCCCGCTAATCGCCCAATACACCACCGCCAGCCTTGGGGGCACCATCTCCGACTCCTCCGGCGCCCTCCTCCCCGACGCCAAGATCACCGTTCGCAACGCCGAAACCGGCTTCACCCAAACCGTCAGTTCCGGCCCCACCGGCTCCTACCTCCTCTCGCGGCTCCCCGTCGGCGTCTATTCTCTCTCCGTCGAAAAGCAGGGCTTCTCCACCTACGTCCAGGAAGGCCTCCGCCTCACCGTCGACCAGATGGCCAACCAGAACGTGGCCCTCCAACTCGGCCAGGTTTCCGAGCGCGTCACGGTCACCGCCGAAGCCGAACTCGTCCAAACCCGGACCTCCACCGGCGGCCAACTCGTCGACAAAAAGTCCATCGAAGAGCTCCCGCTCCAAGGCCGCCGCCCCGAGCGCCTGGTCTACCTCGCCGCCGGCACCGTCGACCTCGGCCGCAACGCCTGCCGCATCTGCGGGCACGGCGGCGTCTACCCCGGCCAGGAAACCACCGGCGTCAACGGCGCCGGCATCGGCCAGGTCAACTTCCAACTCGACGGCACCAGCCACAACGATACCTACCTCAACGCCAGCCTCCCGTTCCCCAACCCAGACACAGTCCAGGAGTTCAACCTGCAATCCAGCAACTTCTCCGCTGAGTTCGGCAACGCCGCCGGTGGCGTCGTCAACATCGTCGCCCGCTCCGGCACCAACGAGATCCACGGCACCGCGTTCAACTTCCTTCGCAACGGCGCCCTCAACTCCCGTCAGTTCTTCGCCCCCGTTCAGGACGCTCTCAAGCGCAACCAGTTCGGCGGCACCATCGGCGGCCCCATCGTGAAGAACAAGCTGTTCTACTTCGGCTCCTACCAGGGCACTCGCGTCCGCAATACGCCCGCCGGCATCATCCGCTTCGTGCCCACCGCCGCCGAACGCTCGGGCGACTTCTCCGGCCTCTCGCGCCAACTCGTCGACCCGGTCTCCCGCCAGCCGGTCCCTGGCAACCGCATTCCCGCCAGCCGCCTCAACCCCGTCTCCAATTACTTCCTCAACTGGATTCCCTTGCCGAACGGTCCCGCCGGCCAGCTCACCTTCCCCGGCATCCCCATCCAGGAAACCGAAGACCAGTACATGGCCAAGGTCGACTACAACACCGGCGCCCACCAACTTGCCGGGCGCTTCTTCATGACCGACTTCGAGCGTCCCGCCGGCATTCCCGGCGAACGCGAGAACATCCTCGCCGCGCGCTCCGGTAATGAAGTCCGCGTTACCAACCTCTCCCTCAACCACATCTACATGGTCCGTCCCACGCTGCTCGCCAACACCACCTTCGGCATGAACCTGCAGCGCGGCGGCAGCCTCTCCGGCGCCCCCTTCGGCTTCAAAGCCGCCGGCGCCAAAGTCGTCGGCCCCGAGGACTCCCTGCTCAAAGCCCCACCCTCCCTCAATCTCTCGGTAACCGACGGCTTCTCCATCGGCACCAGCCACCGCGGCATCTTCAACCGGGGCGATTACACCATCCGCGAAGTGGTCACCTGGATCAAAGGCAACCACGACATCCGTATCGGCGGCGAAGCCGTTCGCGTCCACAACCCCATCAACAACACCTTCCAGATGATGGGCAACTACACCTTCAATGGCCAGCTCTCCGGCAACGGCCTCGCCGACTTCATGTTCGGGCGCGCCTCGGAGTTCCGCCAGGGCGGTGGCGAGTTCAAGGACCTGCTGGGCACCCGCTGGAGCCTCTTCCTGCAGGACAACTGGCGCGTCTCCAGCCGCCTCACCCTCAACCTCGGTCTGCGCTGGGATCCCTACCTTCCGTACTATGACCGTGAAGGCCGCGTCGTCTGCTTCCAGCCGAACTCCGGGCAGCGCTCGCAGCGCTACCCCAACGCCCCCATCGGCCTGCTCTATGGCGGCGACAACGCCGACCCCGGCTGCCCCTACGCCGGCTCCCGCGCCGACTGGCCCAACATCAGCCCCCGGCTCGGCTTTGCCTATCGCCTCACCAACGACGGCCGCACCAGCGTCCGCGGCGGCTTCGGTATCTTCTACACCCCCATCCAAACCAGCAACATGAACCCTTACACCAACATCGCTCCCTTTGCTGGCACCTTCACCATCAACGACGTCGCTTTTGAAGACCCCTACGGCAGCAAGGGCATGGCCAATCCCTTCCCCGCCAACTTCGGCCCCACCGTCCCCGGCAAGGAATTCGTCTTCTTTCCGAACAACGATATCCGCGCCTATTTTGCCCCCGATTACCAGATCCCGCAACTCGCCTCCTGGAGCCTGCGCCTGGAACGCCAACTGGGCAAGGATTGGGTCGCCAGCGTCGCCTATATTGGAAACAAGGGTACGTTCCTGCAGTACAACATCGACGAGAACCCCGCTATCTACCGTCCCGGCGCCACCGTCGGCAACACCCAGCAGCGCCGCATCTACCAGGACTTCGCCCGCGTCCGCCGCACCGATTCCGGCGGTAACAGCATCTTCCACTCCGCCCAGTTCAATCTCGAAAAGAGGTTTGGACGCGGCTACTCCATCCTCACCAACTACACCTGGTCCCGCACGATTGACGATGCCCAGGGCGGTTCTGACGTTACGGACCCCTTCAACCGCCGCCACAACCGCGGCCTGGCCACCGAAGACGTCGAGCATAACTTCAAGTTCTCGAACATCTACGACCTGCCGCGGTTTAACGTGCAGGGCTTCGGCGGCAAGGCCGTTAACGGCTGGCAAGTCAATGCGATCGTGATCGCCCAATCCGGCTTCCCGTTCACCGTCACCAGCGGCCGCGATAACTCCTTCTCCGGCGTCAATCTCGACCGCGCCGACTTCCTCGGCGGTTCGGCCACGTTCTCCGGCTCCCGCACCCGCGACGAGCAACTGCTGCGCTGGTTCGATACAACCAAGTTCACCGCCAACGCCATCGGCACCTTCGGCAACTCCGGCCGCAACATCATCCGCGGCCCCAACTTCTTCCAGACCGACTTCAGCGTAATCAAGAACACCGCCGTCAACGAGCGTTTCAACGTCCAGTTCCGGGCTGAGTTCTTCAACCTGTTCAACAACGCCAATTTCCGCATTCCGAACTCGAATGCCGCCTCGGCCCAGTTCGGCCGGATCACACAAGTGCTGGATGAAAGCCAGCGGATCGTCCAACTAGCCCTCAAACTCTCATTCTGAAAGTAGGGCAGGCGTCCACGACTGCGGCCCGGTCTCCAGGCCGGGCCTTCTTCTCAAAGGAAATCCCATGCCACTTGCAATCCTCCTCGCCGTCCTCTTAACTCCCACCTTCGCCCAACTCCCCAAAACCGACCGCCGCAACACCGATCTCCCCGGCACCAACACCCACTTCCAAGCCCGCACCTACAAGACCCTGGCAGAATGGCAGACCCGCGCCAACCACCTCCGCAACCAGGTCCTCTCCGCCGCGGGCCTCTCCCCGATGCCCCCCAAAACCCCGCTCAACGCCCAGATCTTCGGCCGCATCGAGTACAAAGACTACTCCATCGAGAAGGTTTATATTGAAACTCTCCCCGGCTTCTTCCTCGCCGGCAACCTCTACCGCCCCGTTGGCCGGCCGGGCCGCCACCCTGGCGTTCTCGCCCCGCACGGCCACGCGCAGTACGGCCGCCTCGAACACGGCCCGCTCTTCTCGGTGCCAGCCCGCGGCATCAACATGGCTCGCCAGGGTTACGTCGTGTTCGGCTACGACATGGTCGGCTATAACGACACCGTCCAGTTCCCACACGTTTGGGGAGGCAACCGCGAACTGCTCTGGTCCTTCGGCCCCCTCGCGCTACAAACCTGGAACTCTATTCGCGCCCTCGACTTTCTTGAATCCCTCCCCGATGTCGATCCAAACCGCCTTTCCGTCACCGGCGAATCCGGCGGCGGAACGCAAACCTTCCTCCTCACCGCCGTCGACCCCCGCCCCAAAGTCTCCTCTCCCGTCAATATGATCTCCGCCATCATGCAGGGCGGCTCCCCCTGCGAGAACCAGGCGAACCTCCGTATCGAGACCTATAACGTTGAGATCGCCGCCCTCATGGCGCCCAGACCCATGCTCATGGTCGCCGCCACCGGCGATTGGACGAAGAACACTCCGCGCGAAGAGTATCCCGCCATGAAGGCCATCTACGCCCTCTACGACAAGGCCAGCAACGTCGAAACCGTGCAGTTCGACTCCCCACATAACTACCACAAGGAATCCCGCGAAGCCGTCTACAAATTCTTCGCCAAGCACGTCCTCCAGGACCCCCAAGCCGACGCCTACGTTGAAAAGAATATCGCCGCCGAAAAGCTCCAGGACCTCATGGTCTTCCACGGCCGCGCCCTTCCTTCCAACGCCCGCACCCAAGCCCAAATCATCGAGGATTGGATCGCGATGGCTAAACGCCAGAATCAGGAGACCACGGATCCCGATCAACTCCGCCAAAGGCTCCGCTACGCCATCGGAGCCGAGCTCCCCAGCGCGAAGGTCCTCGCCGAACCTGGCCCAAACCAGCGCCTCTATTTAGGCCGCCCCGATGCCGGCGACCGCATCCCCGCCATCTGGCTCCCCAAATCCAACGCCACCAATGCGACCCTGATCGTTCATCCCGAGGGTGCCGAAAAGGCGCGCAACTCGCCCGAGGCGCGGAAGGCTATCGCCGCCGGCCATTCGGTTCTGCTGCTGGATGCGTTCCAGACCGGAGCCGCCATCGCCCCACGCGACACCTCCGCCCGTCATTTCCTTACCTTCAACCGCACCGACGATGCCCACCGTGTCCAGGATATTCTGACTGCCCTCGCTTACCTGAAACAGTCCGGAGCCCAGACCCTGAACCTGACCGCCACTGGCAGCGCCGCCATCTGGTCGCGGTTTGCCGCCGCCCTCGCCCCAATGCCGCTGAAACTCCAAGCCGAAGCCCCTGTTAAGTTCAGTGGTACCGACGAAGACCTCCTCAAAGACTTCTTTGTTCCGGGAATTCAACGAGCGGGAGGCTGGCAGGCCGCCGTCCTCTTGACCCGGTAATACAATGGAGGGCGAATCCCAGGTCCTTGCGGTCGCGACTCCGTGGCGTATCCTTTTAGTGAGCCAACAAGCGTCTACCCTACAAAGGCCGTTTATTGGGCGCCGTAGTAGGCTTTGGGGGATGTGGCGCCGGTGCCAGGCGACTTGCTCCAGACAGGGGCGGTTTCGGGGTTAGTGAATCGTTCCCAGAAGGAGTCGTCCCATTTCCTTAACGTCTCCCGGCCTTCATCAGTGGATTGCAGCAGGCGGATCAGAACGTCCAGGCGGTCATTAGCAGCCGTGAATAGCGTGGAGGCGGCCAGGTACCCGTCCATATAGTTGTTATTAGAGAGACGCACGGAGGTGCCGGAGGCGCGTTCGACACCGGGGAATCGCAGGGCCATCGCCATGGGTTCGGCGTTACGAAACTGGACTTCGAAACGGTAGGGCGGGGGCAGGAAGTAAGCGCGGTAACGGCCGGCCAGGAACTTCTTCATGGCAGCTTCGGCGCGGGCTTCGATGCGTTTCTGGGCTTCGCCTGGCGGAAGGGCTTTGGCGGAGGCGACGCTTTCGGCGGTCTTCACAACGGCGTATTCCAGATCCGGGAAATCGGCCTGCAGTTGCGAGCCGAGAACATCATCGCCGGAGACCATGATGACGGGGATCCCGAAGCGGGCGGCGCTCATGGCGACGATGTGGGTTTCGGTGAAATCAACGTCGTTGACGCGGTAGTTGATGTCGCGATTGAAGGTATGGGCGAGGAAGCCGTTTGTGCGGGCGCGGGCGTGCATGCCAACGCAGATGATGGCGTCGATGGAGGCGTCGAGGCCGGTGGTGTAAGCGGAGAAGGGATACTTGCGGAAGTCGAAGCGGGCGCGCGGGTCGAGTTGGTCGACGAGGAGGTCGGGTTCGGCGCCGTTGCCGGAGGCGTGTCCATCCTGGACCCAGATGGATTTGGCCCCACCGGCGGCAAGGCCCCTTACGGCTGCGTTGACGTCATTGAGAAGGATGCGGCGGCCTTCCGCATACTCCGGCTTGTTGGCGCGCACGTATTCGGAACGCGTGGCGCCCGAGATGCCTTCCATGTCGTAAATGAGAAGAACCTTGGGGCGATGCATGCCCTGGCCTGACAAAGAGCCGGCGAGTGCGAGCAGCAGTAAATAGATCATTTCCAATTTTCGTCAAAAAAGCCGGCCCCGAGCACCTTGCCGGTCGCGTCGAGCACGGCCCAGTCGCCGAGACGCGGGAAGAGCAGCGCGTTGGTGCCTTTGAGCGCGGTGGCGTCGAAGGTGTGGCCGCTGTTGAGGACGACGTAGCGGTCCGGGGCGCTGGGGTTCGGATAGACGGCGGCGAGGATGAGGCCGTCGCCCTTAAAGCTCTGGGTCCCGACGCTGATTGCGTCGCGATCCCATTTGACGGGCATGCGGGAGATGGCTTTCGCCATGAGGCTGTTGCTGCCGGGATCTCCAAACAGAATCAGGTTGTGTTGTTTGGCCTCGGCGGCGGAGACTTCGCGGTCGGTTTTCAGGCGAATGTCGCCGCGCAGGAACTTGTCCCAGTTCTTCTGGAACACGGCGAGGCGTTCCATGGCGGCGCCGTGGGCGGTGGCGTCGCGGGCGGCGCCGGCGCCCTTCACGCAGAGGAAGCTGTCGAGGAAGGCATCGTCGATCGGGCCTTGCAAGCCGTGGCGCTTGCGGAGGCTTTTCGGGGTGAGGTCCGCCTTCTTCCATCTGCCGTCGTGCTTCTCGACAGCGCGGATGTTGTCGCCCAGGGACTCGCCGTCGATGGTGACGGTAAGCGGGACGTTGAAGACCAGGCGGGTGACGTTTTTGGTGGTAAGTTTGGCGGTGTTGCCGTCGCGCGAGGCGTCCACTTCGGCGCGGTCGTAGTGGCGTTCCATGCCATCGATCAGGAACCAGTCATAGCGGCCATAGCGCGTCGTGTAGGTGAGGAAGCGCGCGGGGTTCGCCATCTGCTTGGGCAGGCGCGCGGTGATCCAGGCTTCGGATTCGGCTTTACTTTCGGGAGCGAATTTGTGGCCGATTTTGGGGCCTACTAAGAACAGGGCCGGGGTGCTGGGGAGGCTCTCCTGGGCGAGTTGCTCCTTGACGTTGACGGAGGCCTGGAGTTGGGGATCGTCAATGCTGCCGTAGCCGACGGTGGGGACCAGCAGGGCGTTGCGGGCGTAGAGGTAGGCGTCGTAGATGGTCCAGGCGCGGCGTTGGTAATCGGGGGCTTGGTCCTGTTTGGCGTAGCGGAGGGTTTCGCTGAAGCCTGCGCCGGCTTCGATGCCCGCCCACATGTGGGGATAGTGGAGGCCGAGATGCCAGCCGCCGGCGCCCCCCATGGAGAAGCCACGCAGGACAATGCGCTTGCCGTCGATCTTGTAGTCGCGTTTGACGGCCTCGATGGCTTCGAAGACATCGGCCTCACCGGCCCAGCGGTAGGCGTTGTTGGTCCGCCCGTAGACTTGCAGTTCGATGCGGTCTTCCAGGACAGGGGCTTTGCTGGTTTCGACGGCGCTGAGGAAACTGACTTCGTTTAGTCTTGCGTTACGGCCGTGCAGTACGACATCGAGGCGCATGGGCGTGCCGTTATAGCCGTTGGGGACGGTGACCTGGTAGGGCTGGAGGCTGCCGTCGACTCTGGAGACGTAGGCTCGGGCGACGGGCTTGCCTTTGAGGTCGACCCAGGGGGCGCGTCCGGCGGCGAGGTCAGCGGCGCGGGCATTGCCGGTTTCGATGACCTTGCCGGCGTTGGGAACGTACTGCTTCTGGTAGAACTCCTCGGGGTGGCGGAGAATCCAGTCGATGGCTTTGGCGTAGATGGCGGCATCGGCGTATCGGGCGTGGTTGGCGACGGGCTTCAGCTTGGCTTGGAGCGGCGGGATGGCTTCGCGAATGGGCCTTAGTTCTTCGGGTGTAGGGACGTAGGAGGGGGGCGCGTCGTAGTTCTGGGTTTGGGCAGTGAGGAGCGCGGCGAGGGCGAGCAGCAGGGTTGTCGAGCGCATGAGCCTTTTACGTTATCACTGACGACGGAGGCGGGACGGACGCCTCGTGGCCCAGTGGAGGGCGCGCCCTCAGACAGGGAAGTCCTTCGTAGTGGGCTGCCGTTCCTGGGGGTGATGCATTTGGATGCTGGAATGGCAATCCTTGCAGTACAGCCGGGCATCGCTGCCGGGGCCGCGGTCTTCCCACTCGTTGTAGTACTCCGAATACGCCACGCCCCAGGGGACATGGAACCGCGCACGCAGCGCCTGCTCACTGAGGACGGCGTTGGCGAACACGTACAGGGGCGACGCCTCGCCCATGCGGCTGGAAGTCCGGCGGACGGAGACGCCGGCACCGCGCATCGCGGCTTCGATCTCGCGCAGGTGCGGGCAGGTGACGGTTTGGGTGGGATCTTCCAGATACAGCGCCTCGTCGATGCTAAAGATGAGGTTGTTCTCCACGTCCGGAATGTACTGGCGCAGGCGAGGGTCGGCTTCCAGATCGGCCAGCAGCTTGGCTTTGGCGGCGCGATACTGGCGGTCGAACTCCTCCCAGTCATAGGATTGATAGCCGCTGGCGGTGATAGTCCCGCCGCCGGGGAAGACCTTCAGGATAAACGCTACCCAACCGCCGATCCAGGCGGTGCCGGCGATGGCGGCGATCGACTGGCCGAGGACACCGTCCTGGCCCCGCACCTCGAGCATGTAATAGAAAGACGCGGCGAAACCGGCCAGCATGAGGGGGCTCAGCAGCAGCATGGCCATCATGCGGTAGAGGTCGCGGCGGCCGTACTTAGCGCGGTTCCAATACAGCAGCGGCAACATCAGCACGGCCACCAGTTGGAACATGGCGAAGACGCCCGCCGGCGTTATCCAGCCGAACCCGATCAGACAGTAAAAGGGCACGGTGAAGGCGATCAGGCAGGTGTAGAGGCCCTGTGCCCAAACCGGCATATCATCGATTGTAGTCCGCATGCCAAAATGTAAGGCGCAATGTCCAGCCCCGTTTTGATCATCGCCAGCGGCGATCTTCGTTTATCGGCCAACCGCGTGTGTTGGCCCGCTCAGCAGCAGGCCGAAGAGGCTGTGTGCGCGGCCATCCGGCAATTGGGCCGCGAAGTGGAACGCGCCCACCCGATCGAGCCCGCCAAGCAGCATGGCTTCATTGACTCCCAGGCGTATGGCATGCGCGTCTTCCGCAACATCCCGGAAGATGCGCCGCTGGTAGTGGTGGAGGCCGTGTGGCAGTACAGCCATCACGTTCTTGCCGGACTCACGACGCATAAGGGTCCCATTCTCACGGTGGCCAATTGGAGCGGCCAGTGGCCGGGCCTGGTGGGCCTGTTAAACCTCAACGCTTCTTTGACCAAAGCCGGGGTGCGCTACTCGAGCCTGTGGAGCGCGGACTTCACCGATGACTTCTTCTTAAACGGCCTGCGGCGCTGGCTGAACGGAGAGGCCGTGACGCATGATTTGAGTCACGTGAAGCCGCTGGATGTAGCGTCCCTGCCCGCCGCTGCGCGCGAACTCGGGTTGCGGCTGGCGGCGCAGTTGCGGCGTGAGAAAGCGATCATCGGCGTGTTCGATGAAGGCTGCATGGGCATGTATAACGCCATCATTCCCGATGAACTTCTGCACCCTACAGGTGTGTTCAAGGAGCGGCTGTCGCAATCGGCGCTGGCGGCGGCGATGCAGACGGTTACCGACGCCGAGGCGCAAGCGGTTCGTACATGGCTTGACGGACGCGGCATGCAGTTTCAGTTTGGCCCGAAGCCGGAGTCGGACCTCACGCCGGAACAGGTGCTCGAGCAGTGCAAGATGTACATCGCGGCGGTGCGCATCGCGGCGGACTTCGGCTGCGATGCCATCGGCATCCAATACCAGCAGGGATTGAAGGACACCTGCGCGGCGTCGGACCTGGTGGAAGGCATGCTGAATAATCCGGACCGTCCGCCGGTGTTTTCGTCGAGCGGCGAGGAGTTGTATAAAGGCCAGGCGGTGACGCACTTCAACGAAGTGGACGAATGCGCGGGCCTGGATGGCTTGGTGACGAACCGCGTATGGACCGCGATGGGCATGGATCCATCCAACACGCTGCATGACGTCCGCTACGGCGAGGTTTACAACGGGCAGTTTGTCTGGGTGTTCGAGATCTCCGGCGCGGCCCCCGCATCACACTTCATTGGAGGCTATGCCGGCGCCATCGGAGAACGGCAGCCGCCGATGTACTTCCCGCGCGGCGGCGCCAGCATGAAAGGCGTAAGTAAGCCGGGAGAGATTGTCTGGAGCCGCGTGTACGTGGAAGACGGCAAGCTGAAGGCCGATATCGGGCGGGGCGGCGTGGTGGCACTGCCGGAGGCCGAGACGCAGCGCCGGTGGCAGATGACCACGCCACAGTGGCCCATCATGCATGCGGTGACGTACGGCGTGAGCCGCGATCAGTTGATGGCGAAGCACAAGTCGAACCACGTGCAGGTGGCCTATGCGCCGGATGCGGCGACCGCGAACCAGGCGCTGGCGGCGAAGGCGGCGATGTTTGCCGGCCTGGGGCTGGAAGTAAACTGCTGCGGTTCCTGGTAGGGGTGGGGAGACGGGCCGAGCCAGACGCCTGCCCCAAGGGTCGTGGATCCCTCGGCCGCGCCGCGTGGTATGGTCGGTGGTATGGCGACAGTGAAGATCACCATCACGCTTCCGGACAGTCAGATTGAGGAGATCCGACGGCGGGTGACGAAGCGCGAATCGGCCAGCGTGTCCGGTTTTATTCAGCAGGCGGTGCAACGAAGTCTGCGGAATACAGCCGAGTTCAGCGCCATGGTTGACCAAGGATTGCTCGAAACGGGAGGGCCGCTGACGCCGGAGGAACGTGCGTGGGCTAAGAAGATGCTCTCGGAGGTAAACTGCTGCGGTTCCTGGTAGGGGAAACACGCATGCTACGATTCGCTCTTAGCCATGCGCCTATTGCTATTCGCACTCACCTTGTGCGCCATCCCCTCTGCCTACCCGCAGACCAAGCTTCTTCGCTTCCCCGATCTTCACCAGAATAAGGCCGTCTTCACCTATGGCGGCGACCTGTGGACCGCCGCAAGCGAAGGCGGTAACGCGACGCGGCTGACCGCGCATCCAGGCCTGGAACTGTTCGCGAAGTTCTCACCCGACGGCCAGTGGATCGCCTTCACGGGCCAGTATGACGGCGATGAGCAGGTCTACGTCATCCCCGCCACCGGCGGCTCGCCAAAACAGTTGACGTGGTATCCGGCGCGCGGACCGCTGCCAGATCGCTGGGGTTACGACAACCAGGTCTACGGCTGGACGCCGGACGGCAAAAGCGTCCTGTTCCGCTCCATGCGCGAGGCCTGGACCACGGGCCAGAACCGCCTGTTCACGGTACCCGCCGTGGGTGGGCTGCCGGTGGAGTTGCCAATGCCGCAGACCGGCGCGGGCGACCTCTCTCCAGATGGAACGAAGGTAGTGTACTCGCCGCTATTCCGCGACTTTCGCAGTTGGAAGCGCTACCAGGGCGGCTGGGCCCAGGACCTCTACATCTTCGACACCAAGACCAGCGCCATCGAGCCGGTGGCCCATCACCCGCGCACCGACCGCGACCCGATGTGGATAGGCAACCGCATCTACTTCAACTCCGACCGCAGCGGGAAGCTGAACTTGTATGAGTTCGACCCGGCGTCGAAGAAGGTGCGGGCGGTGACCGAGTTCACCGACTGGGATGTGCGCTGGCCGTCGCGCGGCGATAAGGACGAGATCATCTTCGAGCAGAACGGCGAACTGCACCTGATCGCGACGAAGGCCGGCAGCAAGGCGCGGCGAATCCGCATTAACGTGCCGGACGATGGCATTGCGTCGCGGCCGGGATTGATGCAGGTGGGCGGGCAGGTGTCAAACTTCGACTTGAGCCCGAAGGGGGAACGGGCGCTATTCACGGCTCGCGGTGACATCTTCACGGCTCCAATTGAGAAGGGAGTCAGCCGCAATCTGACCCGGTCGAGCAACGCGCACGACAAGTCGCCGGCTTGGTCGCCCGATGGCAGCCGGATCGCGTTTCTCTCCGACCGCAGTGGGGAGGAGGAGATCTGGGTAGTTAACCAGGATGGCTCCGGCGGGCCGCAGCAATTGACGACGAATGGCAAGGCGATGCGCTACGACGTGCAGTGGTCGCCGGATGGCAAGACGCTGAGTTTCACCGACAAGGACGGCAAGCTTTATCTATTGAAGGTGACGGATAAGAGCATCACGGAGATTGCCGATGATACGCAGGGGCGAATCTTCGACTCGGTGTGGGCGCCCGATAGCGGATACCTGGCGTATAGTCTGGCGAACCCGAACCAGGAGCGCTCGCTGTGGATCTACAGCGTGACGGCGGGCAAGGCACAGCGTGTGACCGACCCGAGTTTCACCGCCACCGCCCCTTCGTTCGATCCGGAAGGCAAGTACCTCTATTTCCTGAGCAACCGCGAGTACGCGCCGATGATCGGGACTACCGAGTTCAACTTCGCGCTGACCCGCGGCGTGTCGCTCTACGCGATGGCGCTACGCAAGGATGTGGGACATCCGTTCCCACCCGAGAGCGACGAGGTCACGATCGAGAAGAAAGAGGAGAAGAAGGAAGAAAAGAAGCCGGAGAGCAAGGAGCCGAAGCCATTGAACATCGACTTCGACGGCATCGGCGGGCGAGTGGCGCGCGTGCCGCTTCCGCCGGCCAACTACAACGCCGTGGTGGCGTTGAAGGGGCACCTGCTTTATTCCAAGTCAGGCAGCTTCTTCTATGGACGCGAGCCGGAGGCGCAGCCTTCATTGGCGATCTATTCGCTGAAGGACCGCAAAGAAGCGGTGCTGGCGGACAATGTCCAGGGCTGGGCGACGTCGTTCGATGGCAGCAAGGTGATGGTACGGCAGGCCGGCGCTTTCCAACTGATGCCGCTGACCATGACCGGCGCCACGGCCAAGAAACCAGTGCCGACGGCGGGGTTGACGGTGGACCGCGTGCCAAGCCAGGAGTATACGCAGATGTTCAATGAAGTCTGGCGGCGGTTCCGCGACTTCTTCTACGTATCGAACATGCACGGCTACGATTGGGACGCTCTGCGGCGGCAGTATTCCCCACAGTTGGAATACGTGGCGCACCGGTCGGATTTGAACTACATCATCGCGGAGATGATTTCGGAGTTGAACGTCGGCCATGCGTATATCGCGGGCGGCGATTGGAACATCCCGCCGCGTCCGCGCGTGGCGCTGCCCGGCGCCCGTTTTGCTTTGGACGAAGCCAGCGGCCGCTACAAGATCGCCAAGATTTTCCAGGGCCACAATGAGGAGCCGGCGTACCGTTCGCCATTGACGGAAGTCGGGGTGAACGTAAATGTGGGCGATTATGTGCTGGCCATTGATGGGGAGGATTTGACGGCGACGACGAATCCGTACCGCCTGCTGCGCGGCAAGGCAGACCGCCAGGTGCGGTTTACGGTGAATGCCAAGCCGGTGATGGAAGGCGCGCGCGAGGTGGTGTTCCAGCCCATCGCCAGCGAGGACAAACTGGTGTATCTGGAGATGGTGCTGCGCAACAAGGAGCGCGTCGAGAAGGCGACGAACGGACGCGCCGGGTACCTGCACATCCCCGATATGGGCGCCGATGGGATTCGCGAGTTCATCAAGTGGTACTACCCGCAATTGGATAAAGAGGGGCTGGTGATTGATGTGCGCTCCAACGGCGGCGGCAACGTGTCGCGCATGATCATCGACAGGCTGCGGCGCGAGGTGTTGGCGTTAACGTACCCGCGCACGGCGGACCGGCCATCGACGTACCCGGACGGGGCGTTTCACGGCAGCCTGGTATGTCTGTTGAACGA
Source organism: uncultured Candidatus Solibacter sp. (assembly GCA_964385495.1). GTDB lineage: Bacteria > Acidobacteriota > Terriglobia > Bryobacterales > Bryobacteraceae > CADEFT01. The sequence goes on along the minus strand of CAYLPH010000065.1, from coordinate 4,231 downwards.
GACATCGGCTTCCGACGGCGATATCTTCCCGGCGATGTTCCGGGCGTCGAAGCTGGGGCCGCTAATTGGGAAGCGGTCGTGGGGCGGCGTCGTGGGCATCACGAATCGCGGGGCGCTGATCGATGGCGGGAGCGTGAATGTGCCGGAGTTCGGCTTCGCGAGCCCGGATGGGAAATGGATCATCGAAGGCGAGGGCGTGACGCCGGATATCGTGGTGGAGAACGACCCGAAGTCGGTGATCGAGGGAAAGGACCCACAATTGGAACGCGGGATCGCGGAGTTGCTGCAGCGCATGGAGAAGAATCCGAAGAAGCTGCCCGCGCGGCCGCCGGCTCCCGATAAGACGAAGTAACCACGACGGGACTGGAGACCCAAACCGGATGAAGATCGCGCTCTATGGCCTGCTGGTAAGCACGACGGTTGCCGCCGCGATAGCGCAGACGGGGCCGCGGAACATGGACTTCCGGCAGGGCGCGGTCGGCCAGGAACCCATGGGTTAGGAACAGCCTGCGGGTGATGAAGCGCGTGTGCTCGCCACGGGATGCCGCAAGTTGGATACGCGTTGTGTATCGACTGATGTTCCCGAACACGCCGGCGGGGATCGTTCCCCCCGGGGGTGAAGACCAGACGATAGCGGATCGCCGAAGGGACGTGCGTTACCCTCTGCCAGCAATCCAAGCTCGGGTACCATAGACACCATGGCAGAAAACCAAGAAAGACAGTACGGCTTCAACACGCGTGCCCTGCACCAGGGCTACAGCCCGGACCCCACCACGCATGCGCGGGCCGTGCCGATCTACCAGACCACGTCGTTCACTTTTGAGGATTCCGCCGACGCCGCGGCGCTGTTCGCGCTGCAGAAGTTCGGGAACATCTACACCCGCATCATGAACCCCACCACCGACGTGCTGGAGCAGCGCGTCGCGTCGCTGGAGAACGGCGCGATGGCGCTGGCGACCTCCTCGGGGCAGGCCGCGCAGTTCCTCACCATCACCAGTCTGCTCGAAGCCGGCGACGAGATCGTCAGTTCCAGCACGTTGTACGGCGGCACCTACACGCAGTTCGACGTCAGCTTCCGGCGCCTGGGCTATCGCACGACGTTCGTAGAGCCCGACGATCCGGAGAACTTCCGCAAAGCCATCACGCCGAAGACGCGCTGCCTTTACGCCGAGACGATTTCCAACCCGCGCGGCAACGTGTTGGACATCGAAGCCGTGGCCAAGATCGCGCACGAAGCAAACGTGCCGCTGGTCATCGACAACACCTTCGCCACGCCGTACCTGTGCCGCCCGCTCGATTACGGCGCCGACATCGTGCTGCATTCGCTGACAAAGTTCATGGGCGGGCATGGCAATTCCATTGGCGGCGTGATTGTCGCAGGCAACCAGTTCGACTACACCAAGGGCCACTTCCCGATGCTCACCCAACCGTCGCCGGCCTATCATGGCGCGGTCTTCAGCGATCTGTTCGGGCCGCTGGCGTTCATCATCCGCGCGCGGGTGGAAGGCTTGCGCGACATGGGCCCGTGCATCAGCCCGTTCAATTCGTTCCTGATCCTGCAGGGAATTGAGACGCTCGGCATGCGCATGGACCGCCACGTCTCGAACGCGCAGGCGGTGGCCGAACACCTGGAACAGCACAAGCTGGTCAGTTGGGTGCGCTACCCGTCCCTGAAGTCGAGCCCCTATCATGCCTTGGCACGGAAGTACATGCCGAAGGGCGCGGGCGCGGTCTTCAGCTTCGGTATCAAGGGCGGCTATGATGCCGGACGCAAGTTTGTCGATTCGCTAAAGCTGTTCTCGCACCTGGCCAATGTGGGCGACGCGCGGAGTCTGGTGATTCATCCGTCGTCGACCACGCACCAGCAGTTGAATGCGGACCAGCAGGCCGCCGCCGGGGTGACGCCGGACCTGATCCGGCTGTCGATCGGGCTGGAGGACATCGAGGATATTCTGTGGGATCTCGACCAGGCGCTGACGGCCTCGGGCGCGAGCGCGGCGACTGCCTAAACGCAGAAAGAAACCGACCCTTGACACTGGTGGCCAAAGGAGTATTCTGAGGGCGGAAGGGAGGTTCACCATGAACGCACTGGTCGACATCCTTTATGGACCGAACCTTTGGGAGTTGATGTTCGTGGCGCTGACGGCCGTCGCGATCGCGTGGCTCTGGAGGCATCCCAACTAGCCCCTCGGACATTTGTGAAGGGCCCCGCCGCATCCTGGTGATGTGCGCGGGGCCTTTTGCTTTTTTGGGTTGGCGGTGGAGGCGGGGCGGAGTATACTGGAGGTTCGTCCTCACTCAAGCTGGAGTGGCGGAACTGGCAGACGCACGGGACTCAAAATCCCGCGACCTTTACTGGTCATGTGGGTTCGACCCCCACCTCCAGCACCAACGTGTTTTCAACGACTTACGGAATTTTGGAAGCCACGTCGGGTAATTTGCCAAATTAATACCATCATAACGCCGAATCCGCCATCCTGTAATCAATCACTTACAAAGCTGAGTTTGCCGTTTCCACCCACAAAGAACCTCCAGCACCAAACACGAAAACCCACCTCCAACACCAACGCTTTATCAACAAGATACACGTCCGAGCAGCGCGTCGGGTAAAATACGCGCGGCAAGACGCGTCCCGTGGCAGTACCCCACGCTGCTTATCCGCGGGAAGTACATGCTTAACGGCCCGGAGCCCAACCCGAGCATGGCCTGCGGAGTGTTCGACCGGTGACGCACCTCTTCAAGGTCGGCCCACCGAAACCGCAACGGTCATCGGGCGGGTGTACAGGACGACAAGGAATATTACTTTATGAATTCTTGTCGTGGTTGCAAGCCGGTTGCTTAGTCAGTAGTGGTCATTTCGGCGGATCTGAGATCGCTTGTTTCTCATCGAAGAGCCAGCGTTCGAAGCTCCGGACGTGCTTCAACTCAGTGCACGCGTCCAGCTTCCGGCATAGCCATTCACAGATGTCGAGTATGTCGAGGCTGAGTCGGTCCACCATGCATATCCATCGGCCATTCTCTTTGACGAATGCCTTCGGCCCGTTCTTGATCCAAGCCTCTGCTGCTTTCGGCTTGAACTGAGGACGGCCGGTTGTGTACACCGTCGCCGTGCCGCTCACGTGGGCCATGTGCGCGAGTCTGTTCCTGAAGTCTTTCCAGACCTTGCTTGCGTCACCGTTGGGGACGCCGAGATCGATGCCGTCTTTCCTGAGCGCTTTAACCAGCATGGCGAAGGCTGATGATTCATTGCACGAACCGAGGAAGGGCTCGCCCCACCTAGTCTTATTGTTCCCTAAGACCGCAGCGAGGTTCGGGTTCTGCTTAGCTTCTGCGACGGCCGCTATCACGGCATCGACATCGGCTCGCGTGACGAACATCTCCGACTTCTTCAGCCAAACGTGCCCTTTCGCAAGGAGGTTGCACGCAGACAGCATCGCAAGGGCCATTACGAAGTTACCCCCGCCGAGACCGATCGGACGAGACTGGTCCGCGTGGTTGTTCTCGTACCAGATCGACCGTTCCAGCCTGACACGCCATAACGTCCGGCAATCATTCGACAGAAATCTGATTCGCAAACGCAGTTCCGTCTTGATGCGTTCCTTCGCCGGGTCGAGTGGCGGAGGCGCGGTAGTGGCTGCTTTGGCGGCTGTTCGCTCTCTCGTGGCCATAGGTACGAGCGTATCAGGCACGAACAACAAGTTTAAATAGTTGCTCGCTCACTGAGTGGCTATGGCAAGGCAACTCAACGTCATCCTCGACGACGACGAACACCAGAGACTCATCAATGCAAAAGGCGAACAGTCATGCACGACTTCATCATGACGCTCGCGCGAAAGCGAGTCTCCCTCGCGAGGAGCTGCTACAAGTGCAACTCGACTGAACAGCGATGCCCGGACTTTTACAGGACGAAGCAGGGCAAAGACATCTGTGGTGATTGTTATGGAATGGCGGCGTGACACGATCGCAAAAGGTTGGAAGGGCCACTACTACATGCTGCACCGGCTCGGTGGGCTGTGGTATCTGGAGTTCAGCCCGTGCGAAGTCGTCCGTGTCCACAAGAATTGCTTCGGCATGATCTTTCCCGCGATACCGAGCCGCTGCTCCATCAACATGAAGCCGAACTCATACGCGATCCCGATGCATGACGTCGCGGATGAGAACGGCAACTACAATGTGTGTAAGCATCACATGAACCCCTCTGGCCAACCTGCTCGCCCGGCCGCATAGTGAA
>CAYLPH010000064.1:0-49648 GCA_964385495.1 uncultured Candidatus Solibacter sp. | reverse complement strand
TACCCGGTCGGGACTTGCACCCGCTAGAACATCGCGTCTTTCAGGACGCACCATCATCACTATTACAGGAGCGGCGTCATCGGGGATCAGCGCGACTACTATGTCTACACGCCGCCGGGCTACGATGGCCGGGCGAAGAAGCAGTACCCGGTACTGTATCTCCTGCATGGGTTCAGCGACGATGCCAGCGGCTGGACCGCGGTTGGGCGGGCAAACGTGATTCTGGACAACCTCATCGCGCAGGGTAAGGCTAAGCCCATGCTCGTGGTAATGACGCTCGGCTATGGCGAGCCCGCCATTGTGGCCAAGCCACAGCCGCCAGTGCGCGACGCGGGCATGCGCGACCGCAACATGACCCGCTTCCGGGACGCGCTGCTGAGCGAAGTGATTCCGGCGGTGGAGAAGGAGTACCGGGCGGAGAAGAATCGCATGCAGCGGGCGATTGCGGGGTTGTCGATGGGCGGCGGCGAGTCGCTGTTCACAGGCTTGAATGCGTTGGACACGTTTGCCTGGGTAGGAGCCTTCAGCGCGGGCGTGGGCGACGACTTTTCGACCAGCTTTCCGAAGTTGAACGCGAAGTCCGCGGCCGGACTGCAACTGCTGTGGATCGCCTGCGGCAGGGACGACCGCTTGATTGAGCCGAACCGCAAGTTTGTGGAATGGCTGAAGGCGAATGATATCCGGCACGAGTGGAAAGAGACGGAAGGCGCACATACGTGGCTGGTGTGGCGCCGGTACTTGAGCGAACTGGCGACACTACTCTTCCGGGAGCGGACCAGTTAGGGATTGCGTTCCCAATTGAAGTCGTAGAACACGCGCAGTTGGTTGCCATCGGGGTCGGCGATGGTGAACTCTCGCAGGTGCCAGGGCTTGTCCTCCGGTGGCGACAGGATGTGCGCGCCGGCGCTCTGCCAGTCGGCGAATAGCTGATCGACTTCCTGCCGGCTGTTAAGATTCAGCCAAAGGACGATGGGTGGACGCAGCGGGGAGCTCTGGCGGAATCCGGCGTTAGTCAGGAAGAGGCGGCAGGAGTCACGGGAGATGCCGGCGATGCCGCCCTCGTCGTTGCCCCAGTCGAACGTGAAGCCGAGGATGCCGACGTAGTAGGCAGCCGCGGTGTCGATGCGGGTGACGGGGATCTCGGGGACCGGTGCGGGGAGCACAGCGTCCAGGGTATCGCTTCAGAAGGCACTGCATTCTGAAATAATGGTCGGACCCGTACAGGATGCGATTCATGGATCACGCGTGCCGCCTGGTGTTTCTAATTATCGGTGCCGTTCCCACTTGGGCGGCAGTGCCGCAGTTTGAGAGAGACATCCTGCCTCTGCTGGAAGCGAAGTGCGTCAAGTGTCACGCGGGCAGCGAGGCGCAGGGCGGGCTGGATGTGCGCACGCGCGCTTCGTTGCTAAAGGGCGGGAAATCCGGCGCGGGGTTCATGGCCGGCGAACCGGACCGTAGCCTGCTCTACTTCCGGACACGGTCGGGACAGATGCCGCCGGGCGGTCCTAAGCTGGCCGACGCCGAGTTGGAGTTACTGCGCCGCTGGATTGAAGTAGGCGCGCCGGCGTTGCGGCCGGATGCCGAGCCTTCCCAGTCGCATATCAGTGACCGGGATCGCGAGCATTGGGCCTTTCAGCCTCCGCGGCGGCCGGCGGTGCCAGTGGTGAAGGCGCGGGATCGGGTGACGAATCCGATTGATGCCTTTGTCCTCGCGGCGTTGGAGAAGAAGGGCTTGGCGATGAATCCGGAGGCGCCGAGGGCGGCGCTGCTGCGGCGTGTGGCGTTTGATCTGACGGGGCTGCCGCCATCGCCGGAGTTCTTGGCGCGGTTCCTGGCCGACGGCCGCGCGGACGCGTATGAGCGAGCCGTGGATGAGCTATTGACCAGCCCGCGTTATGGCGAGCGCTGGGCCCGGCACTGGCTGGACATCGCGGGCTATGCCGATTCCGAAGGTGTGCTGGATGCCGATGTGGTACGGCCCAACGCGTGGCGCTACCGGGACTATGTGATCCGTGCCTTCAACAGTGACAAGCCCTATGACCAGTTCGTGCGCGAGCAGCTTGCGGGTGACGAATTAGGCGAGTACTGGAAGCATGACGGCTTGCCTCGCGATGTGGTGGATAAGCTGGAGGCGACGGGCTTCCTGCGCACGGCGGTGGATGCGACCCGCGATGACTTCCTGCCAAAGGACTTCGCCGAGTACCAGTGGCGCACCCTCTTCGACACCGAGCAGATCGTGGCGTCGTCCTTCATGGGATTGACGATGCAGTGCTCGCGCTGCCACGACCATAAGTACGAGCCCATCACGCAGCGGGACTACTACGGTTTGCAGGCGGTTCTGGCGAGCGCGATACGGCCGACTGGTCCGGTGCTGCCGACGTATAAGCGGATTGTCGTGGATGCGACTAAGGCGGAGCAGGAGCGGGCGGCGGAGAACAACAAGCCGCTGGAAGCGGTGGCGAAGGCGCTGCGGGATTTGCAGGCGGCGCGCCGGCAGCAGTATCGCGCCAAGCATGCCAAGAAGGATCAGGCGACCGAAGATGAGTTGAAGGCGGAGTTCCCCGAGTATGCGGAGAAAGCCAAGGCGGCGGCCAAGGAGTTGGACGAGGTAACGGCGAAGATCGTCAATCTACCCACCATTCGCATGTTGAACGACCTCGACGCGGCGCCTCCGCCGACGTACGTGTTGAGACGTGGCGATCCGCTCAATCCAGGGGAGATTGTGGAGCCCGCAGTGCCGGAGGTGCTGTCGCGGGCGCCGGTAAAGTACGCGGTGCCGGCGGTGGCAAAGGATGCGAAGACCACGGGACGGCGGCGGGCGTTCGCGGAGTGGCTGACGCAGCCTGGGCATCCGTTGACCGCTAGGGTTATGGTGAACCGCGTGTGGGCGGGACACTTTGGAACCGGCATTGTGGCGTCGCTGGATAACTTCGGCAAGAGTGGCGCGGCGCCGTCTCATCCGGAGCTGCTGGACTGGCTGGCGGTGGAGTTCGTAAAGGAAGGCTGGAGCCTGAAGAAGCTGCATAAGACCATCGTGATGTCTTCGGCGTACCGGCAATCGGCGGCCAGCCGCGCGGATGGCTTGGCGGCGGATGCGGACAACAAACTGCTATGGCGGATGTCGCCCCGGCGGTTGGAGGCCGAGAGCGTGCGCGATGCGATGCTGGCGGTGGCCGGGCGCATGGATGAGCGCATGTTCGGCGAACCGGTGAAGGTGGTGACGAAGCCGTCGGGCGAGGTGGTGCCGGAGAAGGAATTGGAAGAGCCGGGGCGGCGGACGGTGTATCAATTGGTGCGGCGGTCGCAACCGCAAAGTCTGTTGAACGCGTTCGATGCGCCGGTGATGGAGATCAACTGCGCGCGGCGGGTGACCACGACTTCGGCGACGCAGGCACTGGCATTGTTGAATGGGGAGTTTGCGACAGTGCAGGCGGAGCACTTCGCGCGGCGGGCTCTGGCAAGCGGCGCGGAGGATGTGGCGCGCGTGCGGGAGGCCGTTCGGATGGCGTTCTCAAGGGATCCGCGGCCGGCGGAGTTGGACCGGTTGTTGACGTTCGTGAGGGCACAAGAGGGCCGCTACGCTGACCTGCCAGAAAACGAGCGGCTGCTGCGGGTGTACCGGGATCTATGCCAGGCGCTGTTGGGCGCGAACGAATTTATCTACTTGGATTGAAGCCATGAGCCACGTACGAGAGACACCGATTCGGAAGCTGTTGACACGGCGGGATGTGTTTCGCAGCCTGAACGCGAGCCTGGCCGGGATTGCGCTGGGCAGCCTGCTGCCGGGGCATGCGGCTCCGGTGGCGGGCGCTCGCTACGATGTGCTGGCCAAGCAGCCGCATTTCCCGGCGAAGGCCAAGCGGGTGATCCTGCTGTTTCAGAACGGCGGCCCCAGCCAGATGGATCTGTTCGACCCGAAGCCGGAGTTGGTCAAACGCCATGGCGAGAAGCCGGGCGATGGGTACATCAACACGGTGGACATCAAGAAGACGGGCACTTGGATGGGGAGTCCGTTTGCCTTCGCGAAGCACGGCCAGTGCGGGATGGAGTTGTCCGAGTTGCTGCCGGGACTGGCCAAGCATGCCGATGACATCACGATGATCCGCTCGATGATCAGTGAGCATTCCAATCACGAACAGGCGATCTGGTACTTCAATACAGGGTTGACTACGCCGGGGCGACCGGCCATGGGGTCATGGGTCACCTACGGGCTCGGGACGGAGAATCAGAACCTGCCGGCATTCGCGGCGATCCTGCATCCGAAGGGTTTGCCTGTCGACGGGGCCCGCAATTATTCGAGTGGCTGGATGCCACCCCTGTATCAGGGAATGGCGATGCGGGCTGAAGGGATGCCCGTCTTGAACCTAAAGCCCTCCGGTCCGGCGGAGGCCGCGGCGGCGCGGTTTGCACTGCTGCAGGAGATGAATCGCGAGCACCTGGCATCGCATCCCGATCAACTGGCGCTGGAGGCTCGGATTGCGAGCTATGAGTTGGCGGCGCGGATGCAGATCGCGGCGTCGGAGGCGTTGGATCTGGCGCGCGAGCCAAAGTCGATGCATGAGTTGTATGGGACGGACGATGCGGAGGCGGGCATCCATGCGCGGCAGTTGTTGCTGGCGCGGCGATTGGTGGAGCGCGGCGTGCGCTTCGTGCAAGTGCTGTTGAACGGACAGCCGTGGGATACGCATCAGAAGAACGAGACGGGCAATCGGGACATCGCGCGGAAGACGGACGGTCCGGCGGCGGCGCTGTTGACGGATTTGAAGCAGCGCGGGTTGTTGGAAGACACGCTGGTGATCTGGGGCGGCGAGTTCGGCCGCACGCCCATGGCGGAGGGCAAAGACGGGCGCGATCATCATAAGTTCGCGTTTTCCTTATGGCTGGCGGGCGGTGGGGTGAAGCGCGGGTATGTGCATGGGGCGACCGATGAGTTCGGCTTTCACGCTACGGAGAACCGGGTGACGATGGCCGACTTCCATGCTACCGTGCTGCATCTGCTGGGGCTGGATCATGAGCGGTTGAGCTTCCATCACGATACTCGCGATGAGAAACTGACCGATGTGCGCAAGGCGGCGGTGGTGCGCGGGATTCTGGCGTAAGATTTCAGGCGTTGGGCGGCGCAAGGGGAATAGTGGCGATACCGAGTGCGTTGCAGCGCTGGCGCCAATCGTCGTGCGAGATCCCGGCGTCGCGCATCTGTTGGACGATCGACGGAGGTTCCAGCCGGTGCGGGCCCTTGGCGAAGTGGAGTTCGCCTGGAGCGGCCGTGAAGGACCAACCATGGTGGTGTAGGGCGACGCCGAAGGCTTGCCATAGTAGCGCGGCGGCACGCTCCAATCGTTGCTCAGGGGTGGGCAGGGAGCCAGGTTGGTCCGGGAGGCGTGGCGCGATTTCCCTCAACTTAGCGACAAGCGCGGGGAGTTCGGCAACGGTGTAGCCGGCGAGTAGGGCTTGGTGTTGGATGACCGCGCTGCGCCACGCAGGAAGATAGGCTTCCACCCCAATGCGGTCCCAGGATGCCGGTTTGAACTTTCGGATGGGTATGTCCGGCGCCATGAACTCGAGTAGTTCCAGTTCGGCTTTGGGGATGTCGTCCAACAGGCTGATGGCGGGAGCGGAGTCCAGCGGTTGTGTGGCGGCAGGCAGGCGGTTGAGGGCGGCGATGCGATCGCGCAAGGGCGGGTGCGTGTCGTAGGCGTCGGTGGTGGGGTTCCGCAGTTGGGCATCCAGGTGTTGGGTAATGCCGCTAGCGATCTCCGGCGCGGTGAGAAACTGAGCGAAGCCGTCGGCGATGGGCGGGCGCAGGCCGGCGTGCAGAGCGGGGGTCACCTCCATTTGGAAGTACATCGGTAACAGAGGCGCGATGCCGTGGATCACGCGCAGTCCTTCGGCGAGCGCCTGGGGATTCGTAACATACGCGGCTAGTTCGTCAGCGCGGTACTCGTGTTTGCGCGAGATGGCTTGCGTGATGCGGAGAAAAACCTTCCAGTATCCGGCCAGGAGGATGACGGCAACGTAGTGGAGGAAGCCGACGATGCGGATGTGAGAAAGCGTCTCAGCAAGTGAATCGGAGGAGAGGTTGACCAGGGCGCGGGCGATGGCGGAGCGGGCGTTGTGGACCATCGGCCACAAGCGGGTGTCGCCGCCGTAGTAGTGGCCAAACTCATGGGCAAGGACGGCGCGGAACTGCGAGACCGTGAGCACGCGAATGAGAGGCAGGCCGAGACCCATTACACGGCGTCCCCCAAAGCCCAAGATGCCGCCCCGTTCGGCTACAAAGGCGTTCAGTTCCGGGACGAGATAGACTTCGGCGGGAACCGCCTCGTTGAGCGCTTTGGCGAGGGCCTGCATCTCCGCGAAGAGCCGGGGATGCTCGCGTTCCAGGATGACCGGGCCGGGAGCTTCAAACTGGTCGCGGCGCGGGATGAGCGACCAGAGAATGACGGCGCCGATGACGAGGCCGCCCAGGAAAAGCAGGAGTGTGTTGAGGCCGGCGCGGGCGCTGAGCAGGAGGAAGGGAAAGTAGATGCTCGCCGCGGCGAGGGCGAAAGTGAACAGATAGGAAGCAAGGATGAGAGCGATGGCGACAGAGGCCCAAATGGCGAGGGATGGCCGCGGAGGAATCATAAAGGATCACGATGCTAGCACACGAGGGCACCGGAGCGCCGGAGCAATCCTGGCTATCATCTTGGTGTGAGTTTACGCACGGCTGGCCGGCTCCTCCTGCTCTGGACGGGTAGTGGATTATTGGCGGCGGAGTCCAGCTACGTTGGGCCCGATGGGCGGGTCGCGGCGATGGTGTTCGGGGGCGATGAGTTGGCAGTGCGCACGAATCTCCTCACGGCAACGCCGGGGTGGGCGCGGGTAACAGGCTTGGCAGCAGGCGATGGGCTGGCGGTGACGCGCACGGGCGGGGTGGCGACCTTCCGTGGGTCGATTGAGGCATCGCCCGGAAGACAGTTGCAGTTCACGCAAGTGGTCCGGGACCTGGGATCGAAGACGCGCATCGAGGTGGAGTTCGCAGCCGCGGTGGACCTGTCCTTGGAGGGCGTGTTCTTCCGTATTGATTTGCCGCGGGTAGAGTTCGCGGGCGGTCGCGTGGAGTCGGTGGAGTCAGGCCGCGGCGCGCTTCTGCCTGTGCCGGGATCGCCGCAGACCAGCTACTTTGGCGGCGATATGAGGGATCTGCGGGCAACCGACGCCGCGGGCAATGTGACTTGGAGCGCGGCCTTCGACACAGCGTGGCGGGTGGATGTGCAAGACAAGGCGCAGGAGACCCCGCAGGCGTTTGCGGTGTGGGTGTATGTGCATCGGGGGAACCTGGCGGCGGGGGTGCGAAAGTCGTTCTGGTTAGAGATGGAGGTGGCGGGGCAGCCCGAGACCACGACCGCCAACCTGCGCCTGGATGCCGCCGCCACGCGTTATCGCTTCGATGGGTTTGGCGGCAACTACTGCTTCAACATCGAATCGCCGGTGACGCAGTACACGCTCGACACACTGCGAGTGGCCTTTGCGCGAACGGAGATGACGTTGGCGGAGTGGGAACCGCGGAACGAGAACGGGTCGCCCGAGGAGATGGATTGGAGCGTCTTTGCGGCGGCGGACCGGCCGGGAAGCAATCTGCGGCGTGAGTTCGAGCTCGCCCGGCAGATCCAGCAGCGCGGCATTCCCTATGCCATCTCGATCTGGCGTTTGCCGGAATGGCTGTACACGGATCCGAACCAGCGTGGCCCAAACGAGCAGCAGCGGCGCGTGGATCCAGCGATGTGGCGGGAGTTGTTGGAGTCGATCGGGTCGTATCTGTTGTATGCGCGCGATGCGTATGGGGTGGAGCCGGATTGGTTCTCCTTCAATGAGGCGGACCTGGGCGTGTATGTGCTGTTCCGGGCAGAGGAGCATCGCGATGCGATCAAGAGCATTGGGGCGCACTTGGCCGGGTTGGGGTTGAAGACAAAGATGCTGTTGGGGGACACGGCGCATCCGCGAGGGACGCATGTGTATGCGTTGCCTGCGGCGGCTGATCCTGAGGCGATGGCGCACGTAGGGGCGCTGTCGTTTCATTCCTGGGGAGGCGCGACGGCGGCGCAGTATGCGGCATGGGGGAACCTGGCGGAGCGATTGGGAATTCCGCTGTTCGTGGGTGAGCTGGGGTTGGCGGCGGATGCCTGGCGTGGGCAGGCGTACAACACCTTCCGTTATGGGTTGAACGAAGTGAAGATGATGCAGGAGATCCTGCTGTATGCGCGCCCGCGGGGAACCATGTACTGGGAGTGGACCTCGGACTATAGCCTGGTGGAGGTGTCTGGCAGCCGGATCACACCCACGCCGCGGTATTGGTTCACGAAGCAACTGGCGAATCTGACGCCGGAGCGGGCAGAGGCGTTGGGAACGGCGTCGGACCATGCGAAGGTGCTGTTCACAGCCTTTCGCGGAGAGCCGGGATATGCGTTGCATCTGGTGAATATAGGTGCGGCACGGGAGGTGATCGTGGAGGGTATGCCGCCGGCGGAAGAGGTAGCGGCCTGGCGGGTGGTGCGGACGGGTGAGGTGGACGAGATGGCGGAGCAAGCGGAGGTGACGGTCGTGGACGGGGTGCTGCGGTTGCAGGTTCCAGCGCGGACGCTGGTTACGTTGATCGGAAGGTAGGGCTTTAGTTAGCCGGGACGTGGGCACGCCCCGGCTATTCCAAACGGGCGGACTGTTACTGGGTGAGGATGCAGATGGCGTAGGAGTTGAACCACAGGGTGCGGTTCGCGGTTGCTCCGTTGACCCAGTACATCTCCCAGCCGGTGTAAGCCTTGCCGGTGATGGGCCGAGTGCGGGTGAGCACGGCGTCGTGCGAGGACACTGTGCCACCTCCGCCCATGACCTTGTAGCCGGCGGGGCAAGTGACTTCGATCATGGCGCCGGAGTTGGGAGTTAGCGTAATCGGGCCGTTTTCCAGCGGTTGGAGATGATAGGCCACGATGCCTGACGACCCGGTGGCACCCTTCGGGCCAGCGGGACCCGCCGGGCCAATCGCACCTGCAGGGCCGACCGGGCCAGCAGGACCAACTGCGCCCGCAGGACCAACCGGACCAACAGGACCAACCGCACCAGCGGGGCCAACCGGGCCAGCGGGCCCCTGAGGCCCGACCGCACCACCGCTCCCAATGGCAATGCTTCCGAGGAAATATTGGGAAGTTCCATTACCTTGCCCTTGCGCTTTGACGAGCAGCAGAGAGTAGGTGGCGGGAATCATTACCGGTAACTGAGCGACGACAAACCCATCGTTCCAGCTAACAATGCCCAGCGGCACCGTGCCGATGATGACTTGGCCGGGATTCGGCCCGAAATTGTATCCATTAAGTCTCAGCACATTGCCGGCAGGTTCAGCCGATTGCACGACGGGTTGTGGGTTTGGGTTCGCGAGAAGAGTCAGGCTCGACAGCAGCGCTCCGATGAGTGTTAGACGCATTGTTTTCATTTGTTTGTTCTTTAGCCTCCACCGATGAAGGCGCAATCGAAGCGTGTCATTCTGTCAGAAGAATTGGCGGGCAGCGCGGTGATGTCGCCGAAGGGAGATCAGGCTGCCACGATATCGGTGTGGGTAAAGTCGGCGCCGGTGAACAACAGCTTATCCCCAGACAGAGCAGCGATGGCATAAGAAAGGCAGTCGCCAAAGTTTAGGCTGGACTTGGAGTTGAAGCCGCGACCAAAGCGGACGAACGCTTCTGTGGCCAGCGCGTAGTGGGCCTCGGTGAAGTCAACAATGATGGCATCAATGCGACGGAGATAAGCGTCAAGCAGGATCTGATGACTTTTGCCGGTAAGCCGAGTCAGGACCATGGCGGTCTCAAGTAGCGTGGGTGCGCCGATCAATACCAGCGCTGCCTCATCTATCTTTTGCTGCAAGATCTCGTGGCCGGGTTCCTGCTTGAAGATAGCTACCAGCGCTGACGAATCCAGGACCATGGCGCTAGACTCCGCCTGGCCCATAGCCGAGAATGTTATCTTCCTCTTCGCGGGTCAGGCGGCGTCCGAGAGCGCGCTTTGGCAGCGACGCGCGGATCTCCTGAAGGATCGGAGCGGCTCGTTCACTGCGTGTTCGAGGACGGCGTGACGCAAGCAGGCGAGACTTGCGCTCCATTAGGGCGACGCGGATCGCCTCCGTCTTGGACTCCCGCGCCAGCGCGGCCACATCGGCGGCTAGCCGGTCGACTTCGGGGTTCTTGATGTTGAGGGCCACGGATTCTACCTTCTACCCTGAATTCTACCATCCCACCTTGGCGCCAACTGAAATATTATGTTTTTGACTCCCGCCCCCCAACTCGATACAATCTCCTCCAGGTCATGTCCCCCGCCGCACTCCTCGCCATCCTTATCACCGCCCCGGCCCTCTTCGCAGGCTCCTTCGCTCCCCATAGCTTCCTCGAGTTCCCCAAAACCGAAGAGATCGGCGCCATGTCCGCCGTCGAACTCGATGCGAAGGGCAACATCTATGTGTTGCACCGCGGCCCGAAGCCGATCATGGTCTTCGATAAGAAAGGCAGGCATGTGCGCAGCTTCGGCGACGGTATGTTCAAGGTCGCGCACGGGCTGCGGGCGGACCGCCAGGGAAACATCTGGACCACCGATAACGCCCTCCACGTCCTTCGCAAGTTTTCGCCCGAAGGCAAGCTGCTGCAGACCATCGGCGAAGAGGGCAAAGGCGGCGCGGATGAAGCGCACTTCCGGTCGCCGGATGATATCGTGTTTACAACGAAGGGCGAGATGATCGTCGCCGACGCCGGGAATGGACGTATCGTGCGTTTGTCAGCCGCTGGGAAGTACGTGAGCGCGTGGGGCAAGAAGGGCAAGGGTCCCGGCGAGTTCGCCGCGGCGCATGGGCTGGCGATCGACAAGCAGGACCGGATCTACGTGGCGGATCGCGGCAACAACCGCGTGCAGGTTTTCGATTTGACGGGCAAGCAGTTGGGGATGTGGACAGGGTTCGGAAATCCGTTCGGCTTGCTGGTGTACGGCAATAACCTGCTGGTGTCCGATGGGGATCAGAACAAAATCAGCCATCTGCGTTTAGGCGACGGCGGTATCGCGCGGCAGTGGGGCGATGGGGATGTACTGAAGCTGCCCCACCTGATGGCGCGCGATCGTAAGGGCCGCCTGTATGTCGCCGAAGTGAACGGCAAGCGCGTGCAGATTTTCGAACCCAAGGAGTAGGGATGCGGAACCTTGTACTTAGCCTGATCGTAGTGGCGCCGGTGCTGGCGCAGCAGCCACAGCACGCGCAGGATACGGTGGACGCGGCGCACCGCCCCTTGTTCCAACCGGAGGCGGATAAGAAGAAGGCAGCAGCGAACGCCACGGCGGAGTTCGCGGCCCGGCGCGCTGCCGCGGGTTTGGCGAAGGTAGCCCCGGTCGCGCGCCGCAATTATATCGACGAGCATGTCTTCGGCCGCATGGAGCGCGATGGCGTACCGCATGCGCCGCTGGCTACCGATGAAGAGTTCACGCGGCGTGCCTGGCTCGATGCCACCGGGCGCATTCCTCCAGTAGCGGAGTTGCAGGCCTTCCTGGCCAGCAAGGATGCGAACAAGCGTGAAAAGCTGGTCGATCAGTTGATCAACAGCGATGGGTTCATCGACAAGTGGACGTACTACTTCGAAGATCTCTTCCGGGCGGGCGGGCGCATGGGGTATGGCCTCAACCTGTTCCACTTCTGGGTGCGCGAATGGCTGAAGTTGGACCGCCCCTATAACGAAGTGGTGACGGACCTGTTGACGGGTGGAGGCAAGTCGAGCTTCTCGGTGCCGGGCGGATTGTACTTCGCGCGCGATTTCGTGAAGGCGAAGGATGATCCGGACGCTCCCGATGGCATGGACCTGGTGAACATTCCCGATACGGTGGACGAGTTCACCATCACGTACGCGAAGACCTTCCTGGGTCTGAATCTGGCATGTATTTCCTGCCATGACGGCAAGAACCATTTGGAGAAGGTGAACGTTTACCTCACCGGCAAGAAGCGCGAGGATTTCTTCCGCCAGGCGGGCTTCTTCGGCAAGACCCGCCAGATCATGAACTGGGAGAACGGCTACCAGGCGAACCAGGAGTATACGGTCGACGATGTGGCTCCTGGCTATGACACGAAGGCCGAAAGCATCGTGCGCATTCCACGCAGTGGCGGCAGCGGCAAGCCGCGGTTTCTGCTGAACGGAGAAGAGCCGGCGGCGGGACGCAATGAGCGGGATGAGTTGGCGCGCATCCTGACGGGGCACATTCAGTTTTCGCGGGCCTTCGCCAATCGCCTTTGGGCGGAGTTGATGGGCTTCGGCATTGTCGAACCGGTAGACGATTTCGATCTCGCCCGTTATGACCGCAAGAGCCTGCCGGAGGGTTGGGCGCTGCAGCCTTCGAATCCCGAATTGCTGGATGCCATGGCGGTGGATTTCCAGAAGAGCAACTACAGCTTCAAGCAACTGGTGCGGCGCATCATGATGAGCAACGCCTACGGGTTGTCCTCGCGCTTTGAAGGCGAGTGGAAAGAGAACTACGCGGCCTACTACGCGCGCAAGTACATCCGCATGCTGACGGCGGCGGAGTTGCACGATGCGATCACGCTGGCGACTTCGCGGCCTTCGAAGCTCGCCTCCGGTAATGAGAAGGTGCCGATGGTGCAGCAGATGTCCGAGCCGAAGAAGGCCGGCGCCGACGTGCAAGGCTTCATGAAGATCTTCGGCCAGTCCAACCGCGATGACTTCCCGAAGAGGGCCACGCCCAGTTCGCTACAGGCGATGCTGCTGATGCAATCGAAGATTGTGACGGACCGCGTGCTGGCGCTGGGCGGGTCGAGCGTGGAGACGGTGTTGAAGGAAACCGCCTCGGATCCGGAACTGGTGGACCGCCTGTTCCTGGTGACGCTGTCGCGCAGGCCTACCGATAGCGAGCGCGAGGTGGCGCTGAAGGCTGTCGGCAAGGATCGCCGCCGCGGCGCGGAGAACCTGCAATGGGCGTTGATCAACAGCCCGGAGTTCATCTTTAACTACTAGGCGAAGGAGGTCACCCCATGAACAAGCGAGTTTCCGATTTTCTGCCGGCGCGGCGTGATGTATTGAAGCTGGGCGGCTATGGCATTTTGGGCGCCTTCGCCGATCAGGCGCTATGGCCCATTCAGGCGCGCGCGGCGGGCAAGGCGAATCCGCGCGGCACGGCCCGCTTCTGCGTGCTGATTGAGTTGGCGGGCGCGTTGAGCCATTTGGACAGCTTCGATTTCAAAGAGAGCGAAGGCACGCCCAAGGACTTGGATGTCCGGCAGGTCCGCAATGATCTCTATCTCAGCCACCGCCTTTTCCCGGAGCTCTCGAAGGAGATGGACAAAGTGTCCATCATCCGGTCCATGAAGAGCCACGAGGTGGTGCACTTCCGCGGGCAGTATTACACGCAGGCCGGGCGGCCGTTGAATCCGGCGCTGGCGCCCGAGATCCCGTCCGTGGGCTCGGTGATTGCTTACGAATTGGAAGGACAGCGGCGGGAGAAGGATACGTTCCCTACCTATATCGGCTGCAACCTGGACACGGCGGGGTGCGGCGCCCTGTCGACGGGCTTCCTGCATCCGAAGTATTCCGTGCTCGATCTGAACTTGAAGTCGGGCGGCGGGGCGATGTCGGTGGACGGCGAGGCGGCGAAGGTTCTGGAAGAACGCTATCGCCTGCTGCATGAACTGGATCAGGCGATGAAGGAAGGCCGGGCGGGGCGGGACCGCGGATTCGCGGGCTTCCGCGACTTCCAGCACAGTGCCTACCAGGTGTTGGGCGACGCTCGCTGGCCGAAGGCGTTCCAGATGGCGAAGGAGGAGCGCGACCGGTATGGGGAGAATGAAGTCGGGTTGGGCTGCCTGTTAGCGCGCAACCTGATCCAGGCTGATGCGGGCACGCGCTACATCCACATCACGCATCCCGATTGGGATCATCACAAGAACATTTTTGAGCATTCGTCGAAGTCGAACCATTACATCCGCTGCAATGAGTTCGACCGCGCGATGGCGAATCTGCTGCGCGATCTGAGTGCGGCGCCGTCGCCGCGGGAGAAGGGCAAGACGCTGCTGGATGAGACGTTGGTCGTCATGGCGACGGAGTTCGGCCGCACGCCCGGGGCGTTGAATGGCGTGAAAGGGCGGCATCACTACAACCTTTGCTACCTGTCGCTTTTCGCGGGCGGCGGCGTGAAGGGCGGGCGCATTCTGGGAGCGACGGATAAAGACGGCGCGCAGATGGTGGAGACCGGCTGGAAGTATCGCAAGATGCAGCCGAAGACAGAGAACCTCTACGCCACGATTTACTCGGCAATGGGTATCGACTGGCGCAAAGAGCTGACCGGGACGCCATCGAAACGGAACTACAAGTACATCGACGTGATCGGCGCCACCGAGATGGTGATGGACGACGAGATCGCGGACCTGTTCGTGTGATGCTGCCGCTTGCGTTGCTGGCCACGTTGCTGTGTCATGCCGAGGAAGGCATGGTGCTGATTCCGGCGGGCGAGTTCACCATGGGCAGAACCAAGCTGACCAAGGATGATGCGACCACGATGCGTCCGCGGATTCTGCTGGACGACCGGCCGGATCACAAGGTGAAGCTGCGCGCGTACTGGATGGATAGGACAGAGGTCACACACGCGCAGTATGCGGCGTTCGCCAAGGCCACGGAACGGAAGACGCCCTATCACTGGTTGGGCGGGAAGGTGCCGGACGGTTCGGCGGAGTTGCCGGTCTATAACGTGGACTGGGAGGACGCGACGGCCTACTGCGCCTGGAAGGGCAAGCGATTGCCGACCGAGGCCGAGTGGGAACGCGCGGCCCGCGGCGGGACGGATGGGCTGAGTTACCCGTGGGGGGATAAGGCCGATCCGAAGCTGGCGCTGTATAACGTGCAGACGGGACCGGGGAAGGTGGGGTCGTATCCGGCGAATGAGTTCGGGGTGCATGACCTGGCGGGCAGTGTGTCGGAGTGGTGCTCGGACTGGTTTGAACGCGAATATTACAAAGTGAGTCCGGCGGAGAATCCGACGGGGCCGGAGACGGGGCTGTATAAGGTCATTCGCGGCGGCGCGTGGTCGGATTCCCCGGCGAGGATTACGGTGTTCTTTCGGAATTGGGTGAGGCCGAATCAGAAGACGCCGAATTTGGGGTTCCGGTGCGTGAAGGGGGCGGAGTAGGATTGCGCCATGTCAAGAGCAGTAGAATTAGGGTAGCTATGGCCATCCAACTGACTCCTGACACTGAAATTCTGATTGCGCATGCGGTCGCGCAGGGTGTCTCGCCATCGCCCACCGCGTTAGTAGAATCTGCCGTACGTGAGTATTTGGAGTCGCGTCAGCAGAAGATACCAGGCCGGTTCCGCGAGTTGCGACGGAAAATCGAAGAGTCAGGCGTTGCGCTTCTGGACGAGGCAGGCCTCAAACAGGAGATAGCAGAACGGCGTGGATCGTGGGAGTGAGGACGTATCTTGATGCCGGAGTACTAATCGCTGCGGCTAGAGGGAATCTGCCACTCTCGGCAAAGGCCTTGGCCGTTCTCGAAGATCCACATCGAGATTTCGTCAGCAGCGATTACGTTCGGATGGAGGTGCTCCCGAAACCAACGTTCCATGGACGCGTTGAGGAATTGGCCTTCTATAACGCGCTCCTCCGGACAGCGGCGCACGTGGTGCCGTTCGATATAGTCCAGCTTGAGCAGGCTCTCGTCCACGCGTGCCGGTTCGGGCTGTCGGCGTTCGACGCTATGCACGCTGTCGCAGCCGAGGCAGCGGGTTGTCACGAACTGGTCACCTCAGAGCCCACCTCACCACTGTTTCGCCTTAGATCTGTACGCGTGGTCTCAATGCACTCCCTCTGATCAACGTCAACGCTTCTCGCTCGCATGTCGAGTGATGGCGGCACGCGCGAAACAGACGTGAGGCTTGCGACCCATAGAACAGCGACTCACACCCGAATCACCGCCACCCGGCTCCCAGACTGGCCATGCCGCTTCACCACCAAAATCATTGGCACCGTCCCCTTCTTCGGAATAATCTGCTCCACCGTATACATGGAATCGAGCAGCTTCGGATTCGCCCCATTAGCGCCCGTGGCTTCCACCACTCGCATGTTCCCACCGGCCAGGCATTGCGGCGTATACCAATCCACCACCGCGACATGGCCTGGGGAAGTCATCACGCTATTGCCGCTCATCCAAACCAGCAAGTCGTTCTGGCGCACCTGGGTCGAGTCGTTGACCGCGTTGGCGGCATTGAAGTAAGACGCGGCGCTGGTGTTGCCGACTAGGTTATAGGAGTAAGTCTTCTTCCCGATGGCACAGAGATAGTTGGTGACAAAGCCCGAGCAGTCGATGCCGAGGTGGTCATCCATATACGTCTGGAGGGACGCCTGGGTCGGGTTCTTGACCTTACCCGACAACACGGCCCATTCCATCGCGAATTGGTAGTCGATAGGAGCGCCCTTGCCCATCGCGGCGGCCTTGATCCGCTCCTTATTGGCTTGGTAGAAGGCGCTCTTGCGGCCGCCGGAGGTGACGTCGTTGAAGTCCTTGAGCTGCTCCGTGCCTTCGTTCCAGTTCATCATGAAATACTTCTTCAGTTGAACACTGACGGTGTCTTCGCGGCACTGCTGGCGGACCGGATCATCGACTACGATCTTGACCTTGAGATCGCGGTACTGGCGCATGAACTCGACGGGGGTTGGCATGGTTGTATTCCTCCTGGATGTGAACTTAGTGGTTTGGCGTGCCGGGCAGGCAGGGACGGGTTCTTGCGCTGTCGGCGGCGCGCTGGACGGCGCCATGCCCCTGTGCATCTTGGCCGCTGAGTTTGTCCGTGACGCACACTTGCCCCGGCGTGATCCTGGCTACGGCAACATAGCTGTTCGTGGTCTTGGCAGGGTCGGCGGGGTCCTCATGGGCTCGGATGGTGGTGATCAGCGCGATGGGGGTTCCGGCCTCGATGCGCCATTCGGCCTCATTGCTGAGGGCGAACATAGACGGCGTAATCACCTGGTGGTAATTGAGCGGCGTGGCTTTGCCGGCGGGATCGACAATATCGATGGACGTACGCCCGGACTCCACTTGGCGGACGCTGAGCGTGTAGCCGGCGGGACCGGGACAGACAAGGTAGGGGGTATCGTTCGGGTCGGCGGGGTCGGTGGCTCTGCGGCAGTTCGGTTCCGTCAGGCTGGTCTGCTGGCTGGTGATGGCCGGCTGCTTGGAAGCACAGGCCGTGAACAGGGTAAGAGCTATCAGGATTGGTCGCATGGTACTGCCTGATAGAGAACGCGGAAAGTACCGCCGAAAAGCATCGCGCGGCGCGAGAGTTTTAATTCGAGTGGTGAACGCGGACCCGCGTCGGGAATACCTTCGTGCCTTCCAGGGTGACGTGCGGCAAGCCGTCGAGGTGGACTTCCTGGAGATTGGGGAGCACGGCGATGTAGGGAAGGCCCGCGTCGGTGACACCCTGGCATTCGTAGAGGTCGATCTGCTCCAGCGAATGTATCCCGCCGAGGATCCGCAGACTGCGGTCGGTGATCTTGGTAAGGCCGGCGTAGTAGTAGCGGATACCAAGACCGGCGATGTGTTCGGTAGCCGCATCGGTGGTGTCGCGGCAGTACATGCAGGTGAGGCGCTGCAGGTTGCCACACTGGCCTACGTGAACGAAGCCAGGATCGGTAAGGCCGATGGGCGTGAGTTCGCGAAGCGCTGGGAAGTGCGGAAGAGCGGCAAGCGCGGCGTCGCTGACGTTCGCAAGTCCAATGCTCATGCCTTGCAGCGTGGGGATGGTGGCGAAGGCGCGGAAGGCGCGGTCGTTGAAGTTGGGACAGACGCGCCCCCAGACGGACTCCAGGCTTGCGGACCGGGCGAGGGCAACGAAGCCATCTTCGGTGGCGATGCTTTCCTGGATACGCAATTTCCGCAGTCTGGGGATGGCGGCGATGTGCGGCATGGCCTCGTCGCATGCCAGTTTGCCGTCGGCACCAAGCTGCTGGAGGTTGGGGAGGTGGGCGAGGTGCGCGAAAGCCGAAGGCGTGAGATCCGTAACGTGCCAGAACAGGTCGAGTTCGTGAATACCCGCGAGGCCAGCCAGACTGGCGAGGCCATCGCCCGTGAACGGGCCGTCCAGCAGCAGGGAGGCGCCGGGGGAAGGGGCCGCCAACAAGGGGAATTTATCCAGGAAGCGAAGGCCGGCATCCGTGACAAGACGGCCCGTATGGATCCTCCGCAGATGCGGCTTGCCCTGCAAGGCCTCCAACGCGCCGTCGCCCGTAGCCGAGCCCATCAGGTTCACGCTTTCCAGCTTCTCGCAGAAGCGGAGGTTGCCGATGCCGGCGTCGGTGATCGAGGGCTGCCACGTCATCTCGAACTCGCGAAGGTTCGGCAGATGACGGAGGACTTCGAGGCTGGCGTCCTTAATCCGCGCGCCGGGAAAGCCGCCGAGTTCCAGATGTTCCAACTGGGGCATGCCGGCGAGCAGGTGCAGGCCCTGCTCCGTCATTTCCCGCGAGCCGCCGATGCGCAAGTGCGTGACATGTTCGAGCGTAGCGATCTTGCGGAGCACGTCATCCGTCATCAGGCCCTGGGCTTCGATTGTCGTCACGCGATGCTCGCGCGCGACGGCAACCAGGCCGTCCCATTCGGCCCGGTTAAGCCGCCGGCGGGGCGCAATCGTTGATCCGTTATGTTCGTAGAAAGGGCCAGGCGCGGATTCGCCTTTCGCGGCGGCATCGAGAAGCGCATCCCAATTCCCGAACCCGGCATCCTGCGCGAGCAGGAGTTGCGCCTCATTCCGTTGAAGGTAGTTCTTCTCCACCTTCGAGGAGCGTTGGCGAAACGCGTAGACGCGGCGCCAGATCTCGGCTTTTACGTCGGCCAGGGCGAAGGATCGCTCGTAGTGCGCGTTCAGGCGGTCGAGAGCGGGCGCGTCACCTTCAAACGCATCCATCCAATCCTGGGCAAGCGCGGCAAGCTGGTCTGGCGTGGCGGGCATCAATGCACGGTACGGGTCTTGCGGTTCATGTAATCCATCAGCAAGTATTCGCCCAGCGTATACGGCGTGGTGAAGTAAGCCTTGCCCCGGCAGAGTTCCGTCACCTGCTGGACGAATTGGACAAGACCATAATCGGTGGCCAGCATAAAGGTGTTGATCATGATGCCCTGGCGTTTGCAGCGGCCCACTTCTTCGAGCGTGCGGCTGATCACCAGCGGATCCAGACCGAAGGCGTTGCGATACATACGGCCATCATCCAGCGTAAGGGCCGAGGGCTTGCCGTCGGTGATCATGATGATCTGCTTCATGTCCTTGCGTTCGCGCGCCAGCAAACGCTGCGCAAGGATGAGGCCGTCGCGAGTGTTGGTGTAATAAGGGCCTACCTGCACCTGGGCAAGTTCGCTGAGCTTCACCTCCTCGGCGGTGTCGTGGAACAGGACGAAGCGCAGCGTGTCGCCGGGATACTGCGTGCGAATCAGATGCGCCAGCGCCAGAGCGACGCGTTTGGCGGGCGTGAACCGATCCTCCCCATACAGGATCATGCTATGGCTGCAATCTAGCATGACCACCGTCGCGCACGAGCTGCGGTACTCGCTTTGGTGAACGTGCAGGTCGCGATACTCCAGTTCCAGCGGCAGTTGCACGCCATTGCGCTGCATGGCGGAGAAGAGCGTCGTCGAGATGTCTAAGTTCAGGGTGTCGCCGAACTCATACTGCTTGGAGGAGCCGCTCGATTCCACGCCCGTCGCCATCTCGCGCGTATCGTGCGACCCGAAACTGGAACGTCCCAGCGAGCCGAGCAGGTCTTTCAACGTCTGGAAGCCCAGAAAATCAACGCTCTTATCGGTGACCTCGACGGTGCCGCGTTCGGCATCGGCGCCGCTCGATCCGGTTTGCCCCTGCTGGTCGTCCATCTTCACGTAACCCTGCTGGACAAGCTGCTGTGCCAGGCGGTCGACAAGTTTGTCGAGCTCCTCCTGCGACATCTTGTTCAGCATCTCGCGAATCTGTTCGAGCTTGTCTTCATCGAAGAGTTTCTCTTCATAGAGGGCCTGCTCGATGGCGCGCTTGAGCTCTTCGAAGGTAAGCCGCTTGTCGGGGTTGGGATAGTAGGGGTTGTCGAAGCCGCTACGCAGCAGAAACTCGGACAGCGCCTTCAGCAGGTCTTCGCTGCTGATTTCGATGTCTTCGGGCGTGTACTTGGAGTACTTGATCCACTTCATCCTGACACTCCTTGAAAACCCGGACTAGTTATACTGCTGGCGGCGATCTTTCTTGTTGCGGCGCGGTTGCTCGTCCTCTTCGCGTTCCCGGCCGCCACCGCCCCCGCCTCCACCGCGGCGATCGTCGCCCGTAAAGCCGAGTTCTTCGCTACGGCTCAGGCGGCGGTGCGCATACAGACCTTCTAGAACGAATTCGGCTGCGGAGACGCGTTCCGCATCATCGCTGCCAGGGCCAACCCCGAGAGCGGCGGTCTTCTCCATCAAGCCCTGGATGCTTTGCAACATCCGCAGCGCGGCGCGGGAATCGGCCGCGGCGTCCAGCCGCAGCGAGCCTCCCATATCGAAGTACTGCACGACGCTATTCATGTTCACGCCTTCGAAGTAGTTCGAAAAGATGCGGGCGACGGCCAGGCGGATCAGGTCGCGGGCAACGGTCTCCGAACCTTTCAGTTCCCCTTCATACTCCAGTTCCAGTTTGCCGGTGATAGAAGGCAGGGCGGTGTAGAGGTCGGAAACGCGGGCGGCGGCGTTGGCCTCCCCGGCACGGATCGCGCGGGCTTCGGCGTTGGAAGCAACGTTCTCGGTAACGGTGATGGGCAGGCGTTGCGAAACGCCGGAGCGCTTATCCACCTTCTTATCGTCGCGGGCAAGGAACGCCACCTGCTCGATGACTTCCCTGATATAGACGGGCACGGCAAGCGAAGTGGGCGATTCGCGGCGAATCCAGGCTTCCTGCTCGGTGATCGCAATGCCCTGCTCGATGGTCAGCGGATAGTGCGTGCGGATTTCGCTCCCGATGCGGTCCTTTAACGGCGTGATGATCTTGCCGCGCGCCGTATAGTCTTCAGGATTGGCGGTGAACACAAGCTGCACATCCAGGGGAAGGCGCACCGGGTAACCCTTAATCTGAACGTCGCCTTCCTGCATGATGTTGAACAGGCCGACCTGGATTTTGCCGGCCAGATCGGGCAGCTCGTTGATGGCGAAGATACCGCGGTTGGCGCGCGGGACAAGCCCGTAGTGGATGGTAAGTTCGTCGGAGATGTCCTGGCCGCGGCGCGCGGCTTTGATCGGGTCGATATCGCCAATCATGTCGGCGATGGTGACATCGGGAGTGGCCAGCTTTTCGACGTAACGCTCCTGCGCGGTCATCCAGGCGAGAGGAGTGTCGTCGCCGCGATGAAGGATTAGTTCGCGGGCATAGCGGGAGATGGGCGCGTAGGGGTTATCCCGAATCTCGCTGCCCGCCACGTACGGCATGTAGTCATCCAGCAGCGTGGTGAGCATGCGGATGAGGCGCGTCTTCGCCTGGCCGCGAAGGCCGAGCAGGATGAAGTTGTGACGGGAAAGAACGGCGTTGATGACTTGGGGAACCACCGTTTCTTCGTAACCGATCACGCCCGGGAACAGCGGCCCTTCCTCGCTCAGTTTGCGAATGAGATTCTCGCGCATCTCATCCTTAACGGAGCGATGCTGGAGGCGTTTCTCGCAGAAGCGGGAATCGCGTTTCAGCGCTCCGAGATTGTTGGGAAGATCGGTCGCGTGTGAAATCATGCAAAGAACTCCTAGTACCCGGCCCAGCCTGAAACTACCCGGATTGTAGCAGACACTCTCCGGAAGAAATGCGTTGCCACGTGGTTTTTACGCGGGTCCCCGGCCAGAACATTTCTTTGATATGCTCTAGGCCGCAGATGATCCAAAAAGACCTGCCGGAAATGGATTTCCAGCGCTTCTGGCGCCGCTTGCAGCAGATCGGGCTCAACGCTTATGAGGCCCGTTCGTATCTGGTGCTGGTGGGCCACCCCCGGTTCAAAGCCCTGGAACTGGCGGCACGGGCCCACGTGCCGCGTCAAAAGATCTACGAGGTGTTGGACTCGCTGGTCGAAAAAGGCTTCGCGCAGGTCGTCCAGGAGAAGACAAAGCTCTTCTCCGCGGTGGAGCCATCCATGGCCGTACCGGCCTACTTGGCCCGGCGGCAGCAGTCGGTGGAGAAGGAGATCCACGAACAGTCGCGGCTGGCCGATGCTCTGATCGAGGATTTGAATACGGCGTATTCAGAGGGACAGGGCGGACGGGGCACGCTGGATTTTCTGCGCATCGTGACGGAGCCAAGCCAGTCGGGAGTGCAGTTCCGGGCCATGCTGGCGGAGGTGCAGTCGGAATACCTGGAGTTCTCGCGGCCGCCGTATGCGGTGGACCCTCTGGATGAGGCGCTGGTGAAGAAGGCGCGGGAACGCGGTGTGTCCTGCCGACTGCTGTTCGAGCGGGGGCCGATGGACCCGGCGCACCGGGCGCGGCTACGGGAATACGAAGCAGCGGGCGTCGAGGTGCGATTCGCCGCGTCGTTGCCAATGAAACTGGCGCTGTTCGACGCCAAGCAGGGCTTAATTGCGCTGCTCGATCCGGTGATCACGAAGCCGAGTTGGACGTCGGTGGTGTTCGCCCACGAGGGTATGGGAGAGGCCATGCACGGACTGTTTGAGGATCACTGGCGCCGGGCGGCGGCGGCTGTCATGGAGGAGCCGGAAGCGGCCGTAGCGGGACAGGGTGAAAGATTGGCAGGCGCGGAACTTAACCGCGCGGCCGTTGATCCAACGCCGCCAAGGCCGCTTCCCGCGTGACGGTGGGGAACCCAAGCAGGAAGTCCTCCAGGGAACTTCCGGTTTCGATGTAATCGAACAGGGTGCGCACCAGGACACGAGTTCCGCGAAAGGTCGGCTCGCCGGACATGATTTCCGGGTTTCGTACTACTACGGACTCCATTTCGTCAGGCCGCGTCCGGCCGGTTTGCGCCGCATAAGCATAAACCGCCGGGAAATCATCCTTCTCCAAATACGGGAAGTCATCTAGGATCTCGCTCTCGGTCATCCCAGCGGCAAGCATGTCCAGTACGTCCCACACGGTCACCCGGAGGCCCCGGATACAGGGTTGCCCCGACCTTTGTCCAGGAATTACGGTGATACGCGAGAGATCGGCCTGACCAGTCGAGGTCATGCTTTTAGTATGGCTTGTTCGCGTTAGGAGCGGGATAGCAGAGAGGTTTTGGCTTCTTCCAAAGCCTGGACAGCGGCTTCGCGGCTAACCTGGGGTACATCCTGAAGAAAACGCTCCAGGCTGTGGCCGGCTTCCAGGTAATCGAAAAGGGTGCGAACCATAACGCGGGTGCCGCGGAAAACAGCTTCACCGGACATCACCTGCGGATTGCGTGCAACGACGGAGTGCATGGCTTCATTGTGCACCAACTGCGAGTGAATATGCTGCAACAAAGTTGTCCCAGGGGTACTAGGGCAGCAAATCGAGGGTTCGGGCCACCTCATCGGCCGTGATATAGAAATGAGGCGCCATCCGCACCCAACCCTGGCGCGGAGCGGCCTGGATGCCCGCCTGCTTGAGGTCGTAGACAATCTTGCGCGAGTCAACTCCCGCTTTCCTGACGCTGACAATGCCGGAGGCGGTGGATTCCGTCCAGGGGGCGGCGAGTTCATAGCCCTTTAGAAGAGCACCTTCGGCCAGTGTATTGGACAGATTCAACACCACGGGACCGATGTTGGCCACGCCCACCTCCAGCACCAGTTCCATGGCGGCGTGCAGACCGTAGCAGCCGATGGTGTTGAGGGTGCCGCATTCGTAGCGGCCGGCGTCGGGCCGCAGCGTCATGTCGCGGGAGGCATAGTCGGCGTGGCTAGCGGTGTTGGTCCAGCCGAACTCGACCGGGAACACGGTGTCCTGCCACTCCTTCTGTATATAAAGGATGGCGCAGCCTTCCGGTCCGCAGAGCCACTTGTGCCCATCGGCGGACAGGGCCTGGATATTGGCCGCCCGGACATCGATCGGAAAGACTCCCAGCCCCTGGATGGCATCGACGAAAAAGAAGGTACCGTGCCGGCGGCAAATTTCGCCGATAGCGTTCAGGTCAACCCGGTAGCCAGTCAGGTAGTTGACGAAGCTGATGGCCAGCAGGCGGGCGCCCCGGCAGGCCTGGTCGATGCGGTCGAGCGGGTCCTGGACGGACAGCCAGGTGATCTGGACGCCGCGTTCCTCCAGGCGGCGCCAGGGCAGGAAATTGGCGGGGAACTCCTCGGAGAAGGCGACGATGCGGTCGCCGGGGTGCCAATCGATACCGATAGCGACGGTCGAAATGCCCTCCGAGGTGTTCTTAGCGATGGCGATCTCGGACGGTTCGGCGCCAATCAGGCGGGCGGCGGCATCCCGGAAGCCCTGGTAGGTACGCATCCAGGCATCGTAGTGCAGTGCGCCGTACTGAAGGCAGTCGCCGGCCAGATCTTTCATCGCCTGGGCCGAACGAAGTGACAGCGGCGCAACGGCTGCATGATTTAAATAGATAGAGTTACGAGTGACGGGGAACTGCGGCCGCCATTGCGCCGCCAGGTTCTGCATGGCTTCCGCGGGGATGGAATTTAAAGTGCAACCCACCCCTCTGAATATACGTTAATAAAGATGAAGCCGCTGTACGCCGGGAGATCGCGGCACTATACTGTAGTCAGGTCTGGGCAGGCAGCCGTAGGAGTCTATCGATGCGCCGCAATTTAAGCATTCTATTGACGACCGCAATTCTGGCCACCACCGTGGTGCAGGCCAAGGACAAAAAGAAGGATCCGGACGAGATCGGCAATCGCGATGTCGGCAAGGGTCTGAACATGTACTCGATCGAGAAGGAGATCGGGTTGGGCAAGGCGCTGGCGCAAGACATCGAGCGGCAGGCCAAGATTGTCGACGACCCGGTGATTGCCGAGTATGTGAACCGCGTCGGCCAGAATCTGGTGCGCAACTCGGACGCCAAGGTGCCGTTCACCATCAAAGTGATCGACAGCGAGGAAGTGAACGCGTTCGCGCTGCCGGGCGGGTTCTTCTTCGTGAACTCCGGGCTGATCCTGCGGGCCGAGAGCGAAGCGGAGTTGGCGGGAGTGATGGCGCACGAGATCGCCCACGTGGCGGCACGGCACGGCACGCGGCAGGCCAGCCGGGGGCAGTTCGTAAACCTGGCGACGATCCCGCTGATCTTCATGGGTGGCTGGGCAGGGTATGGCGCACGGCAGGCGGCCAGCGTGCTGATCCCGATCGGCTTCCTGAGCTTCTCGCGCGGCTTTGAGGAGGAGGCGGATCTGCTGGGCCTGCAATACCTGTACAAGACCGGCTACGATCCCACGGCGTTTGTGGACTTCTTCGAAAAGCTGCAATCCATGGAGAAGCGCAAGCCGGGAACGATGGCGAAGGTATTCTCCACCCACCCGTTGACCGACGACCGCATCAAGAACTCGCAGAAGAACATCCAGCAGATTCTGGAAGCGAAGCCGGAATACGTAGTGACCACCAGCGAGTTCGACAACGTGAAGAGCCGCCTGGCGATGCTGCAGAACCGCCGCAAGCCGACCGAGCAGGATCCGAACCGTCCGCGCCTGCGCAAGACGCCGGGCAGCACGACGACTCCGGTGGAAGATAAGGACGGCAAGGCGACCGAGGATTCCGAAGAGCGTCCGACGTTGAAGCGCCGGACGAACTAAAACCCTGAGGAGTCTGGAGTCGGTAGACAGAAGTCAGAGGCCGGAGCTACGTGCTCTGGCCTTTGCTTTTTTGTAGGCACATCATTGCCAGTGCCGGGGTAGGATAGAGCTTAGGAACCAATTCGTTAGGCATGGCTTCTCCTTTTTCCGATTTGCAATCCCGTGCCCGTGAGGAACTGTCGGCAGCCTGGCAAGCGTTGCTGGCGCAGGCGTCGCCGGCGGTGGAGAAGCTGCTGGGCGAGCGGTTTTTGGACGCCGACAAGATTCACCAGAAAGAGATCCAGAAGGAAGTGGTGCGGGCCGAGCGCAGCTTGTGCGAGCGGCTGAACCAGACGGCGCGCCGGCTGCAGCGGGCCGAGCAGTTGAACGAATGGGTGGCGGCGTTGCGGGAAGCGGCGGCGGCGTTTTCGAGCAACAGCGCCGTATTCCCGAAGGATCCAGCGGCGTGGAAGAGCATCCCGGCGTTCGCCACAGTGCTGGAAACGCAGGATACGGTGGTCACGCTGAAGGACGCCGGACAGCTTTCGGCGGCTGTGCTGGAACGGGTTGGCGCGACCGACTCGACGCGCTGCTATCTGGTGCCCGTCTTCGGCGAGGGACACCTGGACGCCATCCTCTATGCGGAGCCGGGCAAGGCATTCGACCGCAACGGGCTGGAGTTGCTGGCAGCCCTGGCTTGGGGCACCATGCCGGAACCCAAGCCAGCGGAGGCGCCACCCGGACAAGTGGCCATCAAAGGGATGGCCGGCAGTACGCATCCGGTCCCCGAGAGTGACCTGGCACAACATATGGCCGCCCAGCGATTCGCTCGCGTGCGGGTGGCGGAATTGCTGCTGCACCAGAACGCGCGGGTGCAAACGGGAAGACAGGAGCGGCGTCTCTATGTGCATCTGAAGGATGCCATTGATGCCAACCGCAGAGAATTCCGGGACCGCTTTGTGGATCGTTGCGCCTCCATGGCCGATTACTTTGATCAGGAGTTGGTACATACCCTGGCCCATGACGAAGCCGAAACGATGGGAAGAGAGTATCCGGGCGCCGTGGTTTAGGGCGCCGTTTCTGGTTTTCGCGCTGGCCGCCGCGGGAGCGGCACAGCGGACAGACGCTGTTTCCCTGCTGGCCGACGGGGTGCAGCTTTACCGGCAGAACTCGTACGCCGTGGCGGCGCGCACGCTGCAGGGCCTGCCCGGACGAGTACCGCTATTGGCGGATTACGCCGGCTTCTACCTGGGGCTGTCGCTTTATGAGCAGAAGCAATACGAAGAGGCCTTCCAGGCGCTGCAGATAACCTACAAGAATCCGGTGACGTCACCAATGACGGCGCGCGCCGTGCTGACCGCGGCCGATTGCCTGATCCAGATGAACCGGCCGAAGGAAGCCATCAATCTGATCCGGCAGCATCGCGGCAAGCTGGGCACCGCTGAGGCCGAAGCGATGCAGGCAAAGGGGTTTGAGGCAGCGGGCGACCTGGTGTCGGCGGCGGTGGGCTGGCAGAAGGTGCACTACGGCTACCCAACCAGCGAAGTTGCGGGCGATGCCGTGCTGGCCATCCTGCGGCTGAAGGGACAACTGCTGGAGCGCTATCCTCCGGTGCTCGGGAAGGCGATCCTGGGGCGGGCGAAGGCGCTGGCGGAAGCCCGCCGCTATGAGCAGGCGCGCGGGGAGTTGGAGTCTGCCATCCCTACGCTGGGAGGCAAGGAGCGCGACACGGCGCAAGTCCGGCTGGCGGCCCTCGATCTGCAGGCCAAGCTGTACCAGAAGGCGATGGCGCGGTTGGCTGGGCTTTCGGTGCAGTCGGCCGAGGCCGATGCCGAACGCATGTACCACCTGGTGGTAGCATCGCGGCGGCTGGATCAGGACGACGACATGGACCGCTGGCTGCGCGAGTTGGAGAAGAAGCATCCGAACTCTCCGTGGCGGGCCGAGGCACTTGTATCGGCGGCCTACATCTATTTGACCCGCGATGAGAGCGCGAAGTTTGAGCCGCTCTACAAAGCCTGCGCGGAGGCGACTCCTGACCACCCGCTGGCTTCGTTTTGTCATTGGAAGAATACGTGGGTAGCCTTCCGGCGCGACGCCAGCAAGGGGGAGCAGTTGTTCCAGGAGCATCTGCGGCGGTATCCGCAGTCGGAAAAGGTGCCGGCGTCGGTATACTTCCTGGGACGTATCACACAGCAAGCGAAGGACTTCGGCGCCGCGCGGGTGTACTTTTCCTTAGCCGCCTACAACTACCCGAACCACTACTACGGGGTGTTGTCGCAGGAATTGGCACAGGAGCCGAGCATTCTGCGGGCATCGGAATCGGAAGATGCCAAGGAGTTCCTGGCCGGGCTAAAGCTGCCGAACAAGCGCGTGGCGGTGGTATTTGAATCGTCGGCGGTCACGAAGCAGCGCTTCGAGCGGGCCAAGCTGCTGGCGGCGGCCATCCCGGATCTGGCCGAGTTGGAACTGCGCTTTGCGGCGCGTAACGACGGGCAGCCGCACATCGTGGCGGTGGAATTGGCACGGCTGTTGGAGAAGCGAGGGGCGCATGACGAGGCGCTGCGGGCGGTGAAGGCCTATGTGCCGAACTACCTGAACTTTCCCTTCGATTCGGCGCCCCAGTCGTTCTGGCGGGTGGCGTTCCCGATGCCCTACCGGGAGGCGCTGGAGCGGCATGCGCGGTCGAACTCGCTCGATCCGTTCGTGGTGGCCGGGCTGATCCGGCAGGAATCGGAGTTCAATCCGAAGGCGGTGTCGGTGGCGAAGGCCTATGGGTTGACGCAGGTGCTGCCGTCGACCGGGCGCTATTTGAGCCGGCAGGCGGGCATCAAGCGGTTCACGGCAAACATGTTATTCCAGCCGGAGATCAACCTGAAGCTGGGAACGACGTTCCTGCGCCAGCAGTTGAGCACCTGGAATACGCGATGGGAGCACACGCTGGCGGCCTACAACGCCGGTCCATCCCGGGTGAAGCGCTGGGTACAATGGGGCACTTTTCGGGAACCCGCAGAGTTTATCGAGACCATCCCATTCAACGAAACCCGTGATTATGTGCAGATCGTGCTGCGTAACGCCACCGTTTACCGGAAACTTTACGGTGCGCGGAACGCTGCGCTACCTTCAGGAGATGGCGACCGAAACCCAGCCGCAGCCCGCGCTCACGCCGCAAGGTAACCGCGAACGCTTCCGCAGCCAGCGCACCCATAGGTTCACCGAGTCGGTGATCCGGGAAATGACGCGCCTGGCGATCCAGCACAAAGCCGTGAATCTGGCGCAGGGCTTCCCCGACTTCCCCGCCCCGCAAATGCTGAAGGACGCCGCGCACGAGGCGATTGACGCCGAGTTCAACCAGTATTCGATCACCTGGGGCGCCAAGCCTTTCCGCGACGCGATTGCGGCTAAGTACCGGAACTGGTACGGGATAGAGTTGGATCCGGAGCGCGAGATCACGGTGTGCTGCGGGGCGACCGAAGGCATGATCGCCACGCTGCTGGCGACCACCAACCCCGGCGACGAGATCATCGTCTTCGAACCCTACTACGAGAACTACGGGCCGGATTCGGAGTTATGCAGCGCCACGCGGGTCGTCGTGCCGCTGCGCGAGCCGGATTGGACCTTCGACCGCGACGAACTGCGGCGGGCCTGCAGCTCCAAGACAAAGGCGATCATCGTCACCAGCCCGAATAACCCGACCGGCCGGGTGTTCACGCGCGAAGATCTGACGTACATCGCCGGATTGTGCCAGGAGTTCGACTGTCTCTGCATCACCGATGAGATTTACGAGCACATCCTGTACGACGGCACGTCCCATACGCCGATCCTCGCCATTCCCGGCATGCGGGAGCGCGGCGTGCTGGTCAATTCCATGAGCAAGACGTACAGCGTTACCGGATGGCGCGTGGGTTGGGTGTTGGCGGCGCCGGACCTGACCGACTCCATCCGCAAGGTGCATGACTTCCTCACGGTGGGGGCGGCGCATCCTCTGCAGATGGCCGGCGTGAAGGCCCTACAGTTACCGGAGAGTTACTATGCGGGACTAGCGCGGGAGTATCAGACCAGACGGGATCATATAGTTTCAATTCTGCAAGAATCGGGGCTGCGTCCCTTTACTCCCACCGGCGCGTATTATGTGATGGCGGACATATCCTCATTCGGTTTTTCGAGCGATACAGCCTTTGCAATGCACATGTTACAGCAGGCGCAGGTGGCCGCGGTGCCAGGGTCCAGTTTCTTTCTGAATCCGAGTGACGGGCATCACTTAATCCGCTTTTGTTTTTGCAAGAAACATGAGACATTGGAACTGGCTCGGCAGCGTTTGAAGAACCTCTGAACCCCCGATTGCATGAAAAGGAGGGATCACTTCGTGGGCACCATGACGATTGTCCCGGAGGAGCTTTTCCGAGGGAATGGCTACAGTCCTGCAGTTGCGCTAGGCGAACTTCAGGGCAAATCGATCCAACTTACGCTTTCCATCACGCGCATGATGGAAGAGCAAACCCTGGAAGTCCTGATCTGGGGCTCGGCGGACGGAAGCCAATGGATGGACCGCCCGCTTGTTACCTTGCCCCATCGGCACTACTGCGGCGACTACACCTATACGGTAGAGCTGTCGCGGCATCCTTATGTGAGCCATCTGCGAGCGGAATGGCGGCTGCGGTCGTGGGGACACAACACGGCGTACCGGCTGATCTCATTTTCGTTGCGGGCGGAGCAGGCCGAGATGGTGATGGCGGCGAGCGCTGATTAATTACGAAGAAGCATCTTGGGCGGTGAGTCTCGGATAAGATGTTGGAATGCTTGCCAATAGCCTGCGTTCCTCTACGCTTCGTGTCTGCCTGCTGATCGCCGCAATTCCCCTCTGGGCGGATCCAAAAGAACAAGGTGTACGCAGCGCCGGGCCTTCGGGTTTACAGGCGGGCGTCGCACGGGTGGACATCTCGCCGCCCATCGCGATCCCGCATATGAACTGGGGCTCGGCGGTGCATTTAGAGGCGGAGGGGATTGCGCCCCCAGGGCTGTTCGCGACGGCGCTGGCGTTGTCCGACGGGCAGCAGCGGTACGTGATGGTGGACATGGACCTGCTGTTCGGCGGCGGCCTGGAGATGGTGCGCGAGCGGGCGTCTCAGAAGACGGGGATCCCCATTGCCCACATCCGGCTGGGGGCGAGCCATACGCATGCGGGTCCGGCCTTTTCCCCGGAGCGGGCACCGATTGGGGCGGACCTCAGCCGCTACAAAGAGATGATGGACCGCTACCGGAACACCCTGGAAGACAAGTTGGTAGGGGTGATCATCGCGGCGACCAAGCGGATGGAGCCCGTGCATGTGTATGCAGGGCGTGGTGTGGGCACCATCAACATTAACCGGCGCTTTCGGGCCACGAATGGAGCGCCGCCGGCGGTGGGGCGGAACGAAGAAGGTTTCGTCGACCGCGAGTTGCCGGTGATCCGCGTCGACCGCTCCGATGGTACCCCGCTGGCGATCATCGCCAATTTCCAGTGCCACGGCACGGTGATGGGCTTCGAGAACAAGTACATCTCGGCGGACTGGGTGGGCGACATGCGGGCTACGGTCGAGCGCGCCTATCCGGGGACGCTATGCCTGTTCTTCCAGGGGGCGGCCGGGAACCAGGGTCCCATCGAGGGATTCACCGGGGATCTGGATGTAGCGCGGCGATTGGGCCAGACGCTAGGGTTCCAAGTGGCGGCCGTGGCGTCGCAGATTGATACGGTACGGCGGGAGCCGGTGTTTGAGGGCTTTATCGAATCGACGGCGTACCAGGCGAAGCAGTATTGGCGGGTAAAAGGGCCGCGGGAATCGAAGGTGCGCTTCGTATCACGCGTGTTCGAAGTGCCGGCGCGTACGTACACCGCGCAGGAGATCGCGGGCAAGGCGGCCATTGTGGCCGACGCCGAGGCGCGCCTGGAGAAGGCGGCGGCGGCGGGCGAGGCGTGGGCGAAGGCTCAGGCCGAGGCGCGCGTGCGGCGGGAGCGGAACCTGCTGCAGCAGTGGCGCGACGCCAAGCCCGGCCGGCAGGTGGAGGTGGAGATGAGTCTGCTGCGGATTGGCGATGTCGCGATCCTGGCGATGCCGGGCGAGCCGTTCGCGGAGATCGGGGTGGCGCTGAAGAAGGCGTCGCCATTCGCCTATACCCTGTTCTGCGGATACTCGAGCGGCAAGGGAAGCGACTACATGCCGATCGAGGAGGAATACCAGCATGGCGGGTATGAGGTGGAGCGGACGCCGTATGGGCGGGAAGCGGCCAAGAGCCTGATCGAGCAGGCCAAGCGCCTGTACGACGAGGTGAAGTAGCATGCGAAGCGTTTGTGCGTTGCTGCTGTGGGGGGCTGGGTTGGCGGCTGCCGAGGACGTGCTACTGTTCAGCTTCTTTCGCGGCAACGGCGAGTCGGGGCTGCATCTGGCGGCGAGCGCGGATGGGCTGACGTGGCGGGCTTTGAACAACGACAAGCCGCTTCTGGAGCCGAAGGTCGGCGAGTCCAAGTTGATGCGCGATCCGTCGATCGCACGCGGTCCGGATGGCGTTTTTCACATGGTCTGGACGACGTCGTGGCAGGGCAAGACGATCGGCTATACGAACTCGCGCGATCTGGTGCATTGGTCCGAGCAACGTGCAATTGAGCCGTTCGCCGACTCGACCGGCGTGGCCAACTGCTGGGCCCCGGAGTTGTTCTATGACGCGGCGGCTAAGGAATGGTGGATCGTCTGGGCATCGACGATCAAGGGGAAGTTTCGGGAGACGCTGGGCAGCGGAAACCGGGAAAACAATCATCGCCAGTACGCGGTGCGGACGCGGGATTTCGTCACGTTCACAGCGGCGGAGTTGTTCTACGATCCAGGTTTCCTGGTGATTGACGCGGCGCTGTTCCGGGACGGCAACCGCTATGCCATGGTGGTGAAGAACGAGACCGACAAGCCGCCGGCGAAGAATTTGTTCCTCACGTTTGCGCCTTCGCTTCGGGGGCCATGGACTAAGCCGGGTCCGTCGATCTCAGGCGAGGATTGGGCCGAGGGTGCGACGCCCATTCGCATCAACGATGCATGGTATGTTTACTTCGATAAGTATCGGGATAAGCGCTATGGGGCGGTGCGGTCGAAGAACTTGCAGCGGTGGGAGGATATCAGCGACCGGGTGCGGTTCCCGGCTGGGGTACGGCATGGGACGGCGTTCCGGGCACCGGAGAAGGTCGCGGCTGGGATCCCGGGATTCTCCGTGGTGCCGTAGAACTGACGGGGGCCGCCAACGGTTTTCAAGTTCGGAGGGGGATTTGCCGGGCAGTAACAGCCAGTACGACAAGTACCTGCATGTTGCTCATTGGCAGAGGTTTATGGGAGCCGATGTCCCGGATAGTGCCGCGTGAGTTTATCTGCTTTTAGTACGATCCATCTCGTCGGATTGGCAAGGGATTAGCAAATCGTCCCCGTGCCGTCCTGTTCCTGGTGTCAGTCCTACTAGCTACGGATTAACTGGATTCAACAGGTCGACACTGGACGGCGGCGAAGCGCCGATAGCGTTGCTCAACGAAACGGAAACGGATCGGATGCGGCTAACCAGATCTGCATTCGGTTCGCCCGCAAACGTGACGGGGATTGTGATGGTAAAGAGGCCGCCAAACGAATCGGCGGTCGTTGACTCGAACCATGCCAACGACGCAGCCGCCAGGCTAATCGAAAGCGTACGGTTCGATATCGTTTGACCGGCAACTGGGACCAGTTCCAATTGAGCACTGCGCAATTCGCGTGTCGTCGAGTAGCCCGTCAGGACAAGTGAGAATCCACTTGCGGTTCGCGAACCTACCGATACATCCAATAAGCGCGGCGCGAGCCGCTCGATCGTGAGGGTAAGCGGCGCTGCATTGGACGGAGTCAGATCGACGGCCGTATCGGTGGCAAAAGCCGGGGTAATCACCACATTACCGGCAACAGTCCCAGTTTGAACGCGTACGGTCGTCGCGTTGTTCGAGAAGCGAGCTTCGGTAGCTCCAACCGGGATGGTGAATGCAATGGTGCGGCCACCAATCGCGAACTGAGCGGATGGGTTGGCGCCGAACACCTCGGATTGGAACGTCAGGGTAAGTGTGCCGCGAATTGGGAGCGGATAGCTGCTCTCGAGACGAAGGCCCACGGCGGGTTGGGCCAGTGGCTGTTGCACACCGGATGGTCCGGTGAAACTGAATGGCGGCAGGGCTTTGGGAGGTTCCGCGCTGCCAGATAAAGCGATACTCGTGCTGTTGACGCGCAGGGTCGCGTCGGAGGTTCCCAATGTCCTGGGCGCAAAGGTTATTGCGAAGCTAAGTGAGGCGCCGCTCTCCAGGCTTGCAGGCAAAGCCGGTAGTCCCTCCAGGCGGAATGCCGCCGAAGAGGCCGCCAAGTTAATCGTGCTGATTGTTGCCGCGGCGGTGCCGGTATTCGAAACGGTGAAGGTCACACGCGAACTGTCGCCAAGAGCGATTGGGGTGAACACAACCGCTGCCGCGCCGGTCTCGGGCAAATTGGTTGTGCCCGCGCTATTCGTGAAGGAGTACCGCAGAGACGATCCGAGCCCCGAAGAGCGTAACTCGAAAGTATCGCTGCCGAGCCGGAGTCTACCGGTTGCCGGTCCAGGTTGGGTGGGGGTGAACGTAACGCTTATACGCTGGCCGGAGTCTGGCGCGAGGCGTGCCGGTAGAATGAGCGGATCGGGCAGAGCGAAGCCTGTGCCACTGATTTGCGCAGCCGTTAACTGCGTTTCGACCTGGCCGGTATTGCGCACGTGAACTTGCACCGTCGTGGTCTGCCCCACAATCGTGTCGGGTATCAGGATGGGGTCACCCGGGCTGAGCGGCTCCAAGCCGCGGCTGCTGATCAGTTCGTAATTGAGAATCGGTGCAACGCCAGCGCCGTCCACGGACGCCAAAACGACTCGGTCACCCAGATCGACCTCAAGTCCGGTTACGTATCGCTGCGCGCTGGTTGGCGTGAATCGGACAGAGAACCTGAGGTCCCTGCCCGGGTCAATGGTGGCAGGGAAGGCAGGCAACTCGGCGAGCCGGAAAGCGAGAGTCTGGATGCTAGTGCCCTGCAGATTGATCCGGTTGACGGTTCCCGGACTTTGGCCCCGGTTGGCGATGATCACAGTGACTGCCTGCGTTGCGGCCACGGCCGTGCTGGGCAAGGTGATCGTCCCGCCGGCGATCACCGGGAGCGCGTTGTTCGTACCCGGCTCCAGGTAACTGATGGAGAGATCCGGACTGCTGGTGCTTCCTTCAATCGGGAAAACATAGGCCCGGTCGGAAAGATCGATTTTGAGGCTACCAGTGGATGTGCCCGGCCGCGTTGGAGCGTAGCGCACCCGGAAAGACAGTGCCCGGCCCGCCTCCAAGGTAGCGGGCAAGAGCGGCAATCCAAGCAGTTGGAACTCAGCCCCAGTCAGCGCAATCAGATTGATAACGGAAGGTCCGGTTCCCTGGTTGAGCACCGCGATCTCGGCGAGTGCGTTGCCATTCACGGGAGTGCGGTCAAACAGGATGCGGCCGTTGTCGCCAAGCGCCCGCGCGTTGCCATCCGACGCCAGCGCATATCCAATGGAGATGTTCGAAACCGTCGCGAGCCCTTCCAACGTGAAAAGGATGGGGGTGTCGTTGACAGTCATGGCAAGACTACCCAGGCTGGTGCCACGGTTGGACGCCGAGAAGGTTACGTTGAGTCGAATCTCCTGGGAGGGGTTCAGGGTATACGGCAGCATGGGCGCCGAGGAGATGTAGAAGCCGCCGCCCAGAACGGTCGCGCTGCTTAGATTAGCCGCGACTGTCCCTCTATTGGTTAAGACAACTGTCGCCTGACGGGTGGAATTCAGGGGGGTGGCGGGGAAGGCGATACGCCCGCCGTTCTGGAGCGAGTTAGCAGCGCCGTCCGGGATGATGAAGTAGGCAAACGCGATGTCCTGCGCTGTCGGGGTGGGACTGGCCTGCCCACCACTTCCCTGCAACGGAAAGAAGAGCGAGCGCCCGCCCACCGTCAGGCTGAGCGTGCCGGTTGCCGTTCCCCTTGCCCGCGGGGCGAAGATAAGAGTGCCCCGCAATTCCTGCCCCGGAACGATGGTCGTCGGCCCCGATGCCCCGGTGAAAAGGAAGTCAGGGCCTGTTGCAACGATTGCCGAGATGCCACCGGGCGCCGACCCGAAATTGGCGATGGTCACGTTGGCGACGCGAGTTGTTCCAGGATTCGTGACCGGGAACGAAATAGTGGTCCCGTTAGTCAGCGCCTGCAATGTGCCGTCCGGCTGAACGACGGCGGTGATGGCGAAGTCTGGCGCGGAGCCGGCCAATGTGAAGGAGAACTGCCGGGTTTGGGCACCTTCGCTATAGACCAAGGCAGCTTGCGCGGTTTGCCTGTTCCCGCTCGCCGGAAGATAGCGAAGGGTGAATGGCGCGGAAGTAGCGCCTGCCGCCACCGTTTGGGGGAAGGGACTCGCGGCCAACGCCAGGGAGAAGTCGGATGCGCCGATTAGGCTGAGTTGCGACAGGATGATGGGCGAAGCACTGGTATTTCGGACGGTGATGGTTGCTAAGGCATCCATGCCGACCGCGGGGGCCGTGAACGATACCACGCCGTTAGCGCCGACTACCGCGGACGTTCCACCAACGGTTGCCGTCACCTCTATCGAGGTGGTCTGGCCGAATGCCGCCGCGGATAGCATGCAATAAGCAACAACGATTAGGTGTGGACGGGTTGCCATGCAAGTCACTCCACTGGGGGCGCCGGAATAAGCAGCACCTGGGGTCCGCTTCGGCTGTCCACGATGAAAAGAGGTTCCCGGTCACGAAACGAAGGGTTCAGTAGGTGGATTTGGCTATTGACCAGAGAAAGTCCCGATGGCGGGGCGTCCAGGTCCAACGATGTTCTCTGTCCGTCTTTTTGGATCACCAGTAGCCGGGAAGTGGCCCGATCTGCAACGTAAAGGGCACCCTCGGGTTCCGCGACACCCAAGCCCACCGGATCGATGTCAGAATCTGAGATCGACCGTGCGGTCAGAACTTTCGAATCTGGCTCGTAAGCTAGTAATTCGCTCTTGGTTAACGCGTAGGCTATCCGGCCGTCAGCCGACCAACTCAGAAAACTGGCCTCGGCGGCGGTGCTGATCAACGCCGCTGAACTCGCAGTGGATTGCCACAAATAGACTCCCTCCGCCGTGCTGACGGCGATATCGCCAGCGTCATTTGTGGCGGCAGCCTTGATCGCTCCCGTGGCGAGCAATGGAATCTCCGCTTCAAAGCTGTTCTCGACCAGATGAACGCGTTGCAGTAGCCGATCGCTCCAGAAGGCGGCATACCGGCCGTGGCGACTGATTGCTACGCCCTCAACTTTGTCAATCAGATTGGGCAGTTCCTGCCGGACCGGAGCCGAATCGAGGTGCGTCCAGAAAGTGGACTTGCCCCCTGTAGAAGCGAATGCCCACTTGCCCCCCGGAGCCACCGTTGCGGAGTCGACTTCCTGCAGAATCGGGGCGCCCAGATAAGCGGCGCCAGGCACACCCCGGATAGGCCGAATCGCGCGGCTCGACCGATCGTAAACGAATCCCGACAGTGGACCCCTGATCGCATTCTGGGCGAAAACAGAACTGCAGAGTAACGACAAAAAGATCAGGAATAGTCGCATCGTTACCGTGGCCCTCCGATGACGACCGGCCCGGTACCGACGGAGATCTGAGGGGGTGGACTAGACCGGGTGCCGAGGACGATACCTACCGCGGCACCGGCGGCAGCACCGGCGATGATCCACCACTTCCACTTCGCGAACCCGCGCTTCGGAGGCTCCAGATCGCGCGGATCGTTCGTATTTGTCTGGAGAATGTCGAGCACCCCTTGGCGCCCCTGGTGCGTGGCAATCACCCGGATTTTGAATTGGCCCGTGGGCTGGCCCTGCACACTGAAGCCGACCGCGCCAGCCTGACCACGAGTGTTCGTCACAACTGTTTGAGACCGCTGCTGGTTAGCAAACGTCGCGCTTGCACCGCTCGCTGGAAGGTTGAAAGTAACCGATGCGCCCTCAACGGGAAAGTCGTTCTCGTCCCGGACTTCCACGACTGGCGCAATGGCTGCGGGGATGAGATTGATGGCGCTCTGCCCTTCGAGGACGATGATCCGCAAACGGCCGGAGGATACGGGGGACTGGGCACGGAGGACGTGGATTTCACCGTGGAGCATCAACAGGAGACACAAACAACTCAAACCGCGCACCATTGCGAGCCCGCCTTCCAAAAGTGTGATCTTTTATCTTAAAGCAGCATCGTCTTATCTCCAAGGATTCTGTAGAGCCGGCGCGGTGTATGGAACACCCATGCGTACCAGTACTAAAGTTCTGTGTCTTTAGTAGCTTGACAAATGTCAGCGAGGTCAGGCATCTTAGACCATCGGCACATAATTTTCTTTGACGTTCTGTCCAATTGGGACAGACGGGGCGGAAGCTTGTCCGAACACAAGGCTAGATTCTTGCAGAATCAACAACTTACAGGCTCAGATTGGTACGCGATTCGCACCAAGGCAAACTGTGAAGCGACCAGTTCGGCACTGATCACGGCAAAGGGCTTCGAAGTCTATCTGCCAGTCTACCGGGCACGCCGCCGATGGTCGGATCGTGTGAAGGAAATCGATGTTCCGCTCTTCCCGGGCTATTTCTTCTGCCGGATGGCACCAGAGGTGCGGACACCGATCCTCAGCGTACCTGGAGTCGTAGGCATAGTCTCCGCCGGAATCTACCCGCTGCCGGTGAACGAGCAAGAAGTGGCTGCCGTTCGTAAGTTGCTGACATCGGGAGTCGTGGCGGGCCCGTGGCCTTTTCTCCGTGAGGGGCAGCGGGTGGAGGTCATCCGCGGGCCCTTTGCCGGTCTGGAAGGGCTGTTAGTCAAGATCAAGAGTCAGTACCGCCTCGTCGTTTCGATCAATCTTCTGCAGCGCTCCATGGCCGCTGAGATTGAGAGCGACTGGGTTCGGCCCAAACTGATGGGGCGGCGCGATTCGGGTGCTCCAAAGTTGGCCAAGCTCGCCTGAAGACCCGCGATCCACGCGTAGCACAGCGCATCCCATGTCTGTCGTCAACCCGCGCAACCGCGTCGTGTACTTCCGGCTCTCGGAGCATGAGTTCCAGCAACTCACCACGTTCTGTCGAACGATGGAGGGGTGTCGAAGCGTCTCCGAGTTGGCGAGAACCGCTATCAAGGCATTGCTGGAGGATCAGCCTCGCCGGGAACGGTCCAGCGGCGGACTCGAGGACATGCAACAACAAATTCACCAACTCGAAGCCAAGGTCGAGCAGGTCCTTCGTCTCCTGTCAGCGTCCAAGCAAGGATAACGTCCGTATGAGAAAGCCATCGCTTCTTTCTTCCGCTCTGGTCGCCGCCTTATGTGCGCTGGGTGCTGCGGCGCAGACTCCGCCAGTGCCGGCCGGGGGCCAGCCCCAACAATCCCAGAATGTGCTCGGGGACAGCTCGATGGAGCGTGCCCGCCTGACGTATGCGTTAGGGCCAAACGACCAGATCGCCATCCGTGCTCCTCAGGCCGAGGATATCCATGAGAAGCTCTTCCGTCTGGATGCCGACGGGAACGTGTACTTGCCGATGATCGGCTCCGTGAAGCTCGGCGGCATGACGGTGGAACAAGCGGAAGGAGAACTGGCCCGGCAACTCCGGCGGTTCTTTCAGGCCCCAGTCGTCTCGATTGTGGTTACGCAGTACCGCAGCGACCCCCTGTTTCTGTTGGGGGCGTTTCGAAACCCCGGCATTTACCCGCTGGTCGGCAAGCGCACGATTGTGGAGTTTCTATCCAGCATAGGCGGCTTGGCCCCAAATGCCAGCCGCCGGGTGCGGATCACCCGCAGGCTCGACCAGGGTACGATTCCGCTTCCAAACGCCACGGAGAACCGGGATCGCGGGGTCAGCGTTGCTGAGGTGAATCTCGGGCGCCTAATGGAGACGGCGAGCCCGGCCGAAGACCTGGAGCTGAAGCCGTTTGACATTCTCCGCGTTGGTATCGAAGAAATGGTGTACGTCAGCGGAGAGGCCGGGAAATCGGGTGCCTTCCCGCTCAATGACAAGGACTCGATCTCAATTGTCCAATTGCTAGCCCTATCCGGGGGATTTAGTCCGAATGCAGCCCCGGAGAAGGCCAAGATCCTTCGCCCGGTGCTTGACACCGCGCGGAGGGCGGAGATCCCCGTGGACCTGCGTGCCGTGATGCGCGGGCAGGCGAACGATATGCCGTTACTGCCCAATGATGTGCTGGTGATTCCGGCCAAGAGTGGCGGCGGTCGAGGTTTCTGGACGGTCGGCCGCTA
This sequence comes from uncultured Candidatus Solibacter sp., assembly GCA_964385495.1. GTDB lineage: Bacteria > Acidobacteriota > Terriglobia > Bryobacterales > Bryobacteraceae > CADEFT01. The sequence continues at coordinate 9,590 of CAYLPH010000064.1, read as the reverse complement.
TGTCATTCCACCTTTGATCACCACGGTGATCTGGACGGCTGTGCGGCGCTAGGACGTGGTAGGAAACTGTTTGAGCAAGTGCGGATATAACTCGCGTGCGGCCGAGAGTCCCTTCTCCGTTGCCTCTCCGACTTTGCCATCAGCCACCGGAACGATGATGCGCACCAAGGCCATATCGGTTCGGTTATCCCGGATCGTATCGACCATCCGATAGAAGCGAAGCGCCTGCTCCTGAGCCAACGCACGACGATGCGTCTGATACCAATACAGAACAACATTTTGCTGGTTGCCTTTGGCGACAACGTAGCGGTTGATCGTTGCGGCAGGCGTGCGCGGGTCGAATTGCCGTGTCAGCACGTCCGAGAGTTGCGGGTTCCATCCAGAGCCAGGCAGGCACACTTTCGGGTCATGAGCGTTCTTGGCCCGCAGTTGCGTTTTGTAGTAAGCGACGAACAGTTGCAGGCCTTCACCGGACGCAGGATTGAAGTACCGGCGATTGAGAACGTCGTCCGGCGACAGCATCTCATAAGCATCCGGATCCAGGAGCCCATCCTGGCTTTGCGGCAACGATCCGATTCCTCGCGGCCACTCGTCGAGAGGCGCGGGCGCGGGGAGGTGCTCCTCACGAGTGAGGCTGTGGGTAGCGATCGCTTGGACAGTGAGCAACAGCAAAGCGGCTGGAATCAAGAAGCGTTGTGTCATTCGGGAACCTCAATAGATGTTGAGCGGTTTGGGTTTAGTCGCAAGGCGGTGCAAAAGGAATACAATACCAAATCCGACCAGGAATGCCGCCCAACCGAGACTATCGTGATAGATCCCATGCGCGTACTTGGGATTCACCTTGGTGATCAGTCCAGTCGAGACGATACGCAATACGTTGACGGAAATAGCCGCTGGCACCGCCGCCGTCGCGAGAATAAGGCGCCAACCGGGGCGCGACTCGCCGAAGTAAGCGTAAACGGTGCAGAAGAAGAAAAGAGTGATCAATGATCGAATACCGCTGCAGGCTTCTACAACGGACAGACGTTGGTGAGCCAGTTCCAGGATGTTGCCATCGCGGACGACGCTCAACCCCAGCAGTTCGAAGCAGGATTCCGAAAGGCGGGTAGCCAGCAACTGCAGCGGCAATGTCAGCTCACCGTAGAGAACCGCCGGTACCGGGAAAGTGAAGAACAGCAACAGCCAGGGAAACAGCAGGCGGCGAAAGAGCTGGTAGCCCCCAACAATGAGCAGAACGCCGGCGATGGAAAGCAAGAGTGCAAAACGCGAGAATGTCGACGAGTTACCCAACGTCGCGACAAGCGCGATCGCCATCGCCACCAGGAGAACCGGAAGACCCGACAAACTCGGCTGCGTACCTTGGAGCAGTTTGCCGCGCTTCAGCCATGTGATGTAAGCGGCGACAATTGGGGCGAACAGCCCGTGCGCCATATCCTCGCTGAAAACGAGGACGCGGCTCGTCATCATAATGGTTGGCCAATAGCAGAGAATGAGCAGGGCCGGGAAGGCCCAGTTGATCAGCTTCGGCGAACGAGGGGCGCTGGGCGGCGCAGCCAGATCCGGTGGTGCAGGGTGTGTCATCAGCAAGGAAGCCCGCTACCTGAAACCAAGTTCAGGAATCTTGTTTCGTATTGTACACCTCTTAGCCACAAAACAATCCACAAAGTAATTGGATCGCTGTAGCAAAGGCGACAGCACATACCGAGCCATCGGAAGACTGGCAGCTTTTCTTTAATGCCAGCGAGCGACTGCCCCAATCGGAGAAACATTGATGTATCCCTATCCGCCAGAACCGTCGTTCGGCGCCCCGAATCGACCACAACTCGGGATGACGCAACAGGATCTTTACGGCGGCATGCTTGTGCAGAAGCTTCCCGAGCATGTGGATTACGTACAGGTTTTGTGGCGGAGGAAGTGGTGGGTGCTAGCGGCTCTGTTCCTGGGGGCTTGTGTTGGCGCGGTTCGCGTTATACGGCAGCCATCGGTATTTCGGGCAACTACCTCCATTGAATTGCTGAATTTGAATGAAGGATTCATGGGCGATGCAGCGGCGCCTGGCGCCAACGCCAGCAACGTGCAAACGCAAGTTCGCATCTTAATGAGTGCCCGATTGGTTTCCAAGACAGCTGAGCGAGTTAGTCTGGAATTGGCACCGATAACGCCTCCCGCACCGGACATTTTCGGTAAGGTGCGTAACAAACTGGGCCTGCTGGCTCAAGAGCCGGTTCAACTCACCAAGCAAGGCATCCAGACCGCCGCCGTCACGCTGCGGGCGCGAGGCATAGGCGCAACGCGGCTGGTCGAGATCTCCTGCGAGTCCATCTCGCCGGAGATCGCCACCGCTTTCCTGGCCGCGCATACTTCGGAGTACATATCCCAGTACAGCCAGTTGCGATCCACCAATAACTCCCGTACCACGCAATGGTTGGAAGGGCAGTTGGAGGAAGCCAAGACACGTGCGGAGCAGGCGGACGAGAAGGTGCGCGAGTTTGTCCGGGCCAGCGGTATGGCTCCAGTGGAGAATCCAAGTTTCGATGGCCGGCTGCAGCAACTTCAGGCGGACCTGACGAATGCCCAATCCGAGCGAATCGCCAAGCAGGCGAAGCTTGACCTGGTCAAATCCGGCGATGGCGCGCTGATTGAGGATCCAGGACTGCGAGCCATGTCGGACAAATTGGAGCAGGGGCGCCGGCGGCGCGCGGAGTTGCTGGCCATCTATACCCCCGAGCATGCGAAAGTCCGGCAGATCGAGGAGCAGCTTGGCGAGTTGGAGCGTGTGTTTACCCGGGAGAAGGATCTGCTGGGCCGGAGGCTGCAAAGCGATTACGAGGTCGCAATGCAGCGGGAACGATCCGTGCGAGCGGCCTACAATTCCCAGGCTGGTGCCTTGTCGAGCCAAGCGGATAAAGGTAGCCAGTACTTCATGTTGAAGCGTGAGTCCGAAGTCGCCCGGCAGATTTACAATACGTTGCTCCAGCAATTGAACTCCGCGTCGATGGCTTCGTCGGCGCCGAACAGCAACGTCCGGGTGATCGACCCGCCGGTGGGCGACTCGCGGCCATTTCGACCTCAGCCACCACGGGATATCACGATGTCGGCTGGGCTATTCGGCGCAGCGCTGGCGGGATTCTTCGCCTCGCGGGAGTACCTCCGAGCCAAGAAGATGAGTTTGGTGGTGGCGACCCCCGGGCATGCGCCCAACTTGCTGAGCGTGCCGGAGCTGGGTGTGATCCCGTCATTTGAGACTGGCGTGAATGGCCGATGGGCCTTCCCCGCCCCGAAAGCCTTCCGCAGGTTGCAGGCACCGGGGGACGAGCATCCCGGCCAGGAACTGGTAATGAAGCAGGCGGCCTCCTCGGTGGCAGCGGAGTCAATTCGGTTTGCTCTAACGTCGTTGTTGTCGTGGAATGGGCCGGACTCACGGAAGGTCTTTGTTGTCACCAGTCCGGGGCCGGGCGAAGGGAAGACCACGATCGCGGCGAACCTGGCGTTGGCTGTGGTCGAGATGGGCAAGCGGACGCTATTGATCGACGCGGATATGCGGAAACCTCGCCTGCACACTCTATTTGACCGGCAGGACGCGCCAGGGTTGCGGGACTTGCTTCTGTGCCCGGAACCGATTCAGGACATTGAACTTGACCTTTACATCCAGGAGACGGGGATACCCGGACTGTCGCTGATGGCGAGTGGGAAGGGAGCCAATGAATCGGCGGCCACGTTGCTGGTTTCCCATCGGGCAGCGGCGTTACTTGCGCGGTTGAAAGAGAAGTTCGATGTGATTATGATCGACACGGCGCCGGCGATGCATCTGGCGGACTCGCGCCTGCTGGGGCGCATGTCGGATGGTGTCATCCTCGTGATGCGATCTGGTGTAACGCCTCGGGAGAGCGTGATGATGATCCGGCAGCGGCTGATGATGGATCAGATCCCGATTGCCGGCACGATTCTGAACGACTGGAACGCCCCGGACGATTCGGCCTATTCCTATCAAGGCTACAAAGATTACTACCTGCGGAAGCCGTAAGGTGATGGGGTTGGGGCAACTTGCGTATCAAGTGCGGAGCCGGTTCCGTCACGTGCTGCGGACATCGTACTACCGGGAAGTGGTGCGACCGCGCATCCTCGGTGCGGCGGGGGAGTGGATTCAGTACTTAGACGCAGAAGACTACCGCCTGCCCAATAAGGTCGCACGGCAAGGCAAGCTTGCCAAGGCGGAAGGACTGGGAGTGGTGTGCTCGCAGCGGGTTTGGCGAGGGTGAAGTGGATGCCCCTAGGCAGACTATTTCTCAAGTTCCACACTAAGTATGGTCACGGTCTGGGCGTGGCCTATTATCGGGATGTGGTCGCGCGGCGAATACTACAATCGCCTCCTGTCGTTTCTACCTTGGATCCCCATACCGAAGTCCATGTACTCATGTGGAAAGGTGATTGGATCGAGGGTGTTTGGGGCCTGAAATCACTGTACTCGTCGGCGGCGATTCAATATAGCCTTTGTATCCATGAAGACGGCTCACTGACTCGGGAGCAGATTAATGAAGTCCGAAGGCAGTTTCCAAAGGCACGGGTGATTGATCGGGCGCACGCGGATGCCGTTGTAACACCGATGTTGGAGGGCCTTCCTCGCTGTCAAGCGTTTCGGCACACCAATCCGATGGCGCTAAAGGTTTTCGACTTTCATGCGTTCCTTCAATCCGACCGCATGTTGCTGACCGATAGCGATATCCTGTTCTTCGCACGTCCCGAGGAACTGCTTCGGCGGGTGGAGGATCGGAACTACAAGCTCAACACGCTTAACCGGGACTGGAACTACGGCTACAGCATCCAATCAAGAGATGTTCGTCCTCTCCTGGACTTTGACTTTCCCGATAGGATCAATTCTGGTCTGGGCCTGATCCATCGCGGATCAATCTCCTTTTCCGCTGTGGAGCGGTTTCTTGCTCTGCCTGGCATCATGAGTCATTCTCACCGGATCGAGCAAACCTTGATCGCGCTCTCAAGTGCGCGGTTCGGGTTCGAGATGCTGCCGCCGGAGTACGACGTTCATACCGGCCGTTCGCGGCCGGCTGATCCGTGCCGTCATTACACCGGACCTGTGCGGCACATGTTGTATGGCGAGGGCATTCCTCGCCTGATTGGCCTCGGCCTGCTGAAATCGAGATCACAAACCGAACTGGCATGTCGAAACCGATGAAAATCGGCATCATTGCGCCAGACTTCCCACCAGCGCTCGGTGGAATGCAAACCTATGCGCGCGAAGTGGCTCGCGAATTGTCCGCGCGTGGCAATGCGGTCTCCGTCTTCACATCGCCCCACGCGGATGGCGAGTTGGCCAGTGAGCCATATCCGATTCACCCGATTCTCACATTGCGGCGGTATACGGACCGCCGAATAGCGCAAAGTTACACCAACGATCTCTGGCATGTGATGACGGCTGCTTACGCATGGTGGGCTCTCGAGGCGACGCCCACCGTTGTCTCCGTGCACGGGAACGACATCCTAGGAGGAGGCCCTGTCACCCACCGTCTCTGGCTGCGAAGCCGTTTCGGCCTGCCGTTCGGCGATTCATGCGATTATCGGCTCGGGCGCTGGCTCACTCGACGAGTGATTGCGGCTGGCTTCGATAAGGCTAGCCACATTTTTGCGAATAGCGAGTATACCGCCAAGGTGTTCCTCTGTCGGTATCCAAACTGCGCCGGCAAGACGACGGCAGCAATGGTGGGCGTTGGGGATGAGTTCCTCTCGACCAAACTCCTATCGAAACCCTTGACATCACGTAAGGAGATCATTACGGTATGCCGTTTGGCTGAGAGACGCAAGAACGTCGATGTCGTACTGCGAGCGCTCGCCAAACTCGGCTCTCAGTCCGACTTTCGATACACGGTTGTGGGAAGCGGTCCTCTGGAGCCCGAACTTCGGCGGCTCGCCCGGGACTTAGGAATCGACAGCAAAGTGGAGTTCGCCGGGGCGGTCTCCCAAGCAACCCTATGCGGGCTTCTTGCCAGGAGCGATCTGTTCGTGCTGACACCGTCTTCACTACCTAACAGCTACGAGGGTTTGGGAATCGTCTATCTGGAAGCAAATGCGTGTGGAACGCCAACCCTTGCAATCAAGTCCGCAGGTGCTGCGGAGGCGGTTTCCGAAGGATTGAGCGGATTCTTCGCGACTGATGCTACGACCGATGCCATAAGCGAAGCCCTCCAATCGTTCTTTCGAGGGGAACGGGCTTTTGATCCCGTCTCCTGCAGGGAATGGGCCAACAACTTTTGCTGGCGCCAAGTTATCGATCACATGGTCAGTCATTATCCGATCCGGTCAGAATGACATCAAGAACTCCAGCAATGGCTCTGCGTTCGCGCATTCGCAAATTGTCTGTCGCAACTGAGTCTCCGAACCATGTCCTTGGGTAGCCAAGTCTCCGTCCTCATTCCCTGCTTCAACGCCGAACGCTGGATCGCACAGGCAATCCAAAGTGCGCTCGACCAAACTTGGTCCAATATCATCGAAGTGATCGTGGTAGATGACGGCTCCACCGATGAAAGTGTCTCGCGGATCGAGTCACTTGTCTCGTCCGCCTCGGGTAAGGTCCGTCTTGTCAAGGGCAATCACGAAGGAGGGAATGCCGCTCGCAACCGGTTACTGGAACTCGCCAGCGGCGATTGGGTGCAGTATGTGGACGCCGACGACTACCTTCTCCCCGATAAAGTCGCCACGCAGATGCGATTCCTTCTCAACGCCGATTCTGACTTCGATGGCGGAGCGTGTTGCCCAGTAATCCTGCGCAACGAAATGGCAGGAGAGAGCAACAGTCACCAGTATCCGTTGCTCTTCGAAGAACCGATCAACGATATGTTCTATCAGTTCCTGCGCTGGGGCAGCCTCAACACGAACGGGTTTCTCTTCCGCCGCCAGGCGCTGGTCGACATCGGCGGCTGGAAAGCGGATCAGCCCTGCTGCCAGGAGCACGAACTGCTGTTGCGCCTGATGCTCGTCGGCAAACGCATCGCGCTGACCAAGGAACCGGGAGCCGTCTACCGCCAGCATGGCACCGGTACAGTCAGCCGAAAAGACCCGATGCGCACCTTACGCGAACGTATGAAACTGAGCGACTGCTTGGCGAAGCATCTGGACACCACGGGGCAGATGAACGACCGGCACCGCCGAGCGTTGTTCACGGCCAAGATGGAAAGCGCGCGCACGGCTTGGGCCAACGGCGATGCCCAGTTCGCTCAGACCCTGGCGGACCAAGCCGCCAACACGGGAGTCTGCTGGATCAGCCCGCCGACCGCGGCGCTACCCTACCACTACCAAGCCATCCGGTGGCTTTTAGGATTTGACATTGCCGAGCGGCTGGCGTCGCTGGCGAGGAGTTGAGGATTCACAACGTGAGTGCGATCACTGCAGACAAATCTGACCAAGCCACCACTCTGGTCACCGTTATAGAGCCCACTCGCGGCTGGGCGTCGCTTAAATTGGGCGAACTGTGGGAGTACCGGGAACTGCTGTACTTTTTTGTTTGGCGGGACATTAAAGTCCGGTATAAACAGACGGTCATAGGCGCTGCATGGGCCTTACTACAGCCGCTCTTTACGATGCTGATCTTCAGTGTGTTCTTTGGAAGGTTGGCCAAGATTCCGTCGGACGGCGTGCCGTACCCAGTGTTTAGTATTACCGGCTTAGTACCTTGGGCGTTTTTCTCGAACGCTTTGTCACAGTCATCGAATAGCCTCGTAGCGAGCTCTCATCTGGTTAAGAAAGTCTACTTTCCCAGGCTAGCAATCCCACTGGCGGCGGTTCTAGGTGCAATGGTAGATCTAGCCGTTGCTCTGGTCCTGATGTTTGCCGTAGTCTTATACTTCGGAATCGTGCCCGCCACAAATCTCCTATATCTACCATTATTCTTCCTGCTCGCCATCTGTACCGTACTGGGTGTGGGGCTGTGGTTCTCTGCCATGTACGTCGAGTATCGCGATATCCGATATTTGATCCCTTTTCTTACCCAGATATGGATGTACCTCACACCCATCGTCTACCCGAGCAGCATCGTTCCGGCTAAGTGGCGCGCCATCTACGCGCTCAATCCGATGGTCGGGGTCATCGAGGGGATTCGTTGGTCTATTCTCGGCACTCCCCTGCCTGATCCTTTGGTCCTGCTAGCCTCGTCCATGACTGGCGCACTCCTTTTGCTGACTGGTACTTACTACTTTCGCCGCATGGAACGAAACTTTGCGGACGTGATCTGAGAGAAAGAACTTCCAATGAGTGATGTGGTAATTGAGGTACGCGACCTTTGGAAACAGTACACGATTGGTGCGGCCGAGAAAGCTGGAACCTTTCGGGAACTGGTGCAGCAGGTAGCGACCGCGCCGTTCCGGCGTTTCCGCCGGGGTAGTGAGGCGTCAGAAAAGTTCTGGGCGCTGCGGGGCGTGGATTTCGAAGTCAAACAAGGCGAGGTGCTGGGCGTGATCGGTCGCAATGGTGCCGGCAAGAGCACATTGCTGAAGGTCCTCTCCCGGATTACAGATCCGACACGCGGACACCTCAAGGTTCGTGGCCGCCTCGGTTCGCTTCTGGAGGTCGGTACCGGTTTCCATCCGGAACTGACTGGCCGTGAGAATATCTATCTCAACGGCGCTATCCTTGGGATGAGTCGAGTTGGCATCCAAAGCAAACTTGACGAGATCGTCGATTTTGCGGAGATCGAACGTTTCCTCGATACCCCCGTCAAGCACTACTCCAGCGGGATGACGCTCCGACTCGGGTTCGCCGTCGCTGCCCAACTCGAGCCCGACGTACTCGTCATCGACGAAATCCTCGCGGTTGGTGACGCTGCATTCCAGAAGAAGTGTCTCGGCAAAATGGAACAGGTCAGCCGGCAGGGCCGCACTGTAATCTTTGTTTCGCACCAACTGACTATGGTGGAGAATCTCTGCACAAGGGCACTATTGTTGTCTCAAGGCATAGTCGAGTTCGATGGCGGCACAAAAGAAGGTCTTCGTAAGTACGTTGACGGTATGCCCCGGGCGACGCAGGGGCCTGTTGTCGATCTTTGGAACAATCCTCGCTCCGACGATTGCGTCCGGTGTCTGCGAACTCTTGAGATACTCAGCGACCAAGGAGAGCCTGTCGCTGCTGGAATCCCAATCGGCCACTCTCTACATTTACGTCTGACAGTCGAGTTCACACAACCTACCCCACAGGTGGATGTTGGTATAGCGTTCGACTCTGTAATGGGAACACGGCTCTTCGGGGCCAGCACTCTTTATCGTCCTTTACCGCTACCATCGACGCTGCATGGGAGATATGTGCTCGAATGTCGCATTCACACTGTTGCGCTACTACCCGGGGAGTACAAGCTTGCGTGCGGCGTGACAAGTCGAGGAACATCGGTGGATTTTCTGGCTGATGCCGCCCGCCTGACTGTTCTTCAACGGGACTACTATGCCACTGGGCGCCTTCCGTCAAAAGGCTATTTTGTGGTGGAACACGACTGGCACGTTTGTGATGGTGCTCTGACAACGTGAGACCATGCGCGCGCCACTCCTGTCCAAAACGTTGCCGGTGCCACAGCACAGGGTGTACAGCGGGCCCGC
>CAYLPH010000063.1:0-50026 GCA_964385495.1 uncultured Candidatus Solibacter sp. | reverse complement strand
ACGGTCGGCCTGCTTGGGCTCGATAAAGGTGCGGCCCACGTGGTGATTGCGGATAAGGCCCATGCGGAAGGGAATCTCGGAGGCGGCGCTGTACCCGATGGCAGCGGCGACACCGGAATCCGGCACGGGAATCACGACATCGGCGGGAATGGGCATCTGCTCAAACAAATATTGGCCCATACGCTCTCGCGATTGGACGACCGGGCGGTTGAAAACAATGGAGTCCGGGCGCGAGAAGTAAACATGTTCGAAGACGCACTGCGACTTGGCGCGGCGCGGGGCGTAACGCTCGCGCGTCAGGCCTTTGTCGTTAACGATGACCATTTCCCCGGCATCGACCTCGCCAATGTAGCGGGCCTCCACAAGGTCGAAGGCGCAGGTTTCCGAGGCGAAGCAGTAAGTGGTGCGGCCGTCCTTGATGATTTCACCGATGGCCATCGGGCGGAAGCCATTCGGGTCGCGGGCGACGATCAACTCGTTCTTGGTGAGCAGCACGAGCGAGAACGCCCCTTCCAACGCGAGCAGAGCGTCGCGCAGGGCGGCCGGAATCGTACGCTCACGGGAACGCGAGATAAGGTGCAGAACGACTTCGGTATCGCTGGAGGCGCTGAAGATCGCCCCTTCGGCTTCCAGTTCCTGGCGGATCTGGGCGGCGTTGGTGATGTTGCCGTTGTGGGCCAGCGCCATGCGGCCTTTGTTGGTGGTGACGCAGAAGGGCTGCGCGTTCAGATGGGCGCTGTCGCCGGTGGTGGAATAGCGGGTATGGCCGATCGCCTTATTGCCCGGCAGTCCGTTGATCACAGTGGGTGTGAAGATGTCCGCAACATGGCCCATCGCCTTGTGGCAGTACACGTCCAAGGCGTCGGCGCTGGCCACGCCGGCGCTTTCCTGCCCGCGATGCTGCAAGGTGAAGATCCCGAGGTTGGCCAGATTGGCTGCCTCATCGTGGCCGTAAATCCCGACTACGCCGCACTCTTCGTGGAACTTGTCAAACATGGATCCTTAAGCCTGGAGATAGCTCTCCAGCGCCCCCTCCCATAAGTGGTTCAGTTCGTCAACGGAACTGGCGAGCAGTTCCTGGTTGCGGTTGTGGATCTCCAGGCGATCCGGCTGTGTCCTGCCGATCAGCGGGGCTTGGACGCCATGCTGGACGGCAATATCCTGAACACGGGCTGCGTTCGCGGTAGAGACGATAATGCGCGACGGAGCTTCGTGAAACAGGAGGAACTCGGGCCGTAGATCGGAGTCCAGATTGACTACTGCGCCAATGCGGTTGGGGGAAAAGCCGCATTCTGCCAGGGCGACGGCGAGTCCGCCATCGCTCAAATCGTGCGCGGATTCGGCCAAATCCTCGGCAATGATTTGCCGGACGGCGGCCTGGACGCGCTTTTCGTAGTCCATGTCGAGGGCCGGTGGAAGGCCCCAGAGGTCCTGCAGGATATGCTTGGCATACTGCGTACCGCCGAAGCGGGTGTCGTCGCAGGTACCAGTGCCGCCCAGCAACACGATGTCGCGGCCGGGGTTGCGGAAAGCCAGTCCGACGGGCGCCTTGGTGGCCAGGAGGCCGACAATTCCCAGCACCGGGGTCGGGTAGATGGCGACGGTGGTGTCGCCGGTGCGGGTTTCGTTATAGAGGCTGACGTTTCCGCCGGTGATGGGCGTCTCAAAGAAGCGGCAGGCGTCGGCGATGCCTTCGATGGACTCGACAATCTGGGCCATGATTTCCGGCCGTTCCGGATTGCCGAAGTTGAGATTGTTGGTGGCGGCGACCGGCAACGCGCCGACGGTGGACAGGTTGCGGCAGCATTCGGCCACGATCAGCTTGCTGCCCTCTCGCGGGTCCAGATAGCAATAGCGGCCGTTTCCATCGAGCGACATCGCCACGGAGGTACCCGTTTCTTTGATGCGTACGATGGCCGCGTCGGCTCCGGGTCCAAGCGTGGTGTTGGTGCGGACCATGTGGTCGTACTGCTGCCAGATGTAGCGTTTGGAACAGAGGTCGGCGGAAGTGACCAGACGGCGGAGGTCGGAGGCCAGGTCCTGGCTGGCAAATGTCGGACCCTGCATCGGCGCGGTGCGGTAGGGCTTGGCGTTATGGGGGCGGTCGTAGAGGGGCGCGGCGTCGGTGAGGGCGGGATTAGGGATCTCGGCCACAATCTCGCCATGATTGCGAACGCGCAGGGTGTTTTCGTTGATGACGACACCGACCGTGGCGGCATCGAGCCCCCACTTACGGAAGACGGCGAAGACTTCTTCTTCGCGGCCCTTCTCGGCAACCAGCAACATGCGTTCCTGCGATTCGGAAAGCATGATGTCATAGGGGATCATGCCGGTTTCGCGCTGTGGTACGTGCATGAGATCGATCTCGACGCCGACGTTGCCGCGCGATCCCATTTCGCAGGTGCTGCAAGTTAAGCCGGCCGCGCCCATGTCCTGGATGCCGATGATGGCTCCGGTGCGCATGGCTTCGATGCAGGCTTCCAGCAGCAGCTTCTCCATGAACGGGTCGCCCACCTGCACGGTCGGCCGCTGCTTCTCCGACTCCTTGGTGAACTCACCCGAGGCCATGGTGGCGCCGTGGACGCCATCGCGACCGGTTTTCGCGCCGACGTAGATGACGGGGTTGCCCGCGCCTGCCGCCTTGGCGTAGAAGATCTCGTCCTGCTTGACGATGCCGAGGGCGAACACGTTCACCAGCGGATTGCCGCTGTAGACATCTTCAAAGACGCACTCGCCGCCCACCGTTGGTACGCCGAAGCAATTGCCATAGTGGGCGATGCCGGCGACAACACCTTGCAAGATGCGCTGGTTGCGCGCGCCATGCTGGGGATGATCGAGCGAACCGAAGCGGAGCGCATCGAGGACGGCGATCGGCCGCGCGCCCATGGTGAAGATATCGCGGAGGATGCCACCGACTCCGGTAGCGGCGCCCTGGAACGGTTCGATGAAACTGGGGTGATTATGCGACTCGATCTTGAAAGCGATCGAATAGCCTTGGCCGATGTCGATGATGCCGGCGTTTTCGCCAGGCCCCTGCACCACGCGCGGGCTTTCCGTCGGCAGCTTCTTGAGATGGATCTTGGAGCTTTTGTAGGAGCAGTGTTCGCTCCACATCACGGAAAAGATGCCGAGTTCGGTAAGGGTGGGTTGGCGGCCCAGTTCCTTTAAGATGACCTGATACTCGGAGTCCGTGATGCGATGGCGTTGCAGCAGTTCCGGCGTGATGGCGGTGCTCATCGGGTTGTGGCACCTGCCAGGGAGGCCGCCATCGATTGCAGGACGACCAATCCATCGGTGGAGCCCATCAGCGGGCTGGAGGCGCGATCGGGATGGGGCATCATGCCGAGCACATTGCGCTGCGCATTACAGATGCCGGCGATGTCGCGGGCGCTACCGTTGGGGTTCTTGAGATACCGGAAGACCACCCGATCCTCTGCCTCCAGCTCGTCCAAAGTACGATCGTCAGCGACATAGCAGCCTTCGCCGTGTGCGATCGGGATAGACAGGATCTGCCCCTTGGCGCCTTGGCTGGTGAAGGGAGTGTTGGTGGTTTCCAGCCGCAGGTCGACCGGGGCGCAGATGAAGCGGAGGCCCTGGTTGCGCACCAGAGCACCGGGGAGCAGGCCGGATTCGGTAAGAATCTGGAAGCCGTTACAGATGCCGATCACCAAGCCGCCGGCGGCGGCGAACTTCTTGATGGCGCCCATAATAGGTGAGAACTTGGCAATCGCGCCACACCGCAGGTAATCCCCGTAAGAAAAACCGCCGGGAAGAATAATGGCGTCCACGTTACCAAGATGGGTGGAATCGTGCCAGAGGAACTCGGCGGGCTGCCCCAGGTCGTGGCTAACCGAGTACCAACAATCATGATCGCAGTTGCTTCCTGGGAAGACGACAACCCCGAATTTCATGGAAACTCCAGTTTACCAGACCGGGCGAGAAGCTGGTCACCCGAACGTAACCGAAGTGGAATGGGCGGGATCTAAAAAACGTGAGCCGTACGCCCGCGAGTCGGCGTATGTCCTTGCAAAATAAGGAGGGCCGGACGAATGCCGGACTAGGTAGTGGCTTTCTTTTTTCGAGCGCCGCGTTTTTCGGCGGGAGGCTGGCGATCCGATTTCTTTAAGTTCGGGAGTACGATCTGCAGCACGAACTTCTTCGTACCGTGTTCGTCGAACTTAATCACGATTTGTTCTTCGGTGCAATCCTCGACGCTGCCGAGACCGAACTTGGGGTGTTCTACTTGAGCGCCTTTGGCGAAGGCAGGCTTTGCCATTCCAGATCCTCTTGAAAAGCATAGCACTTCCGTTAACGAGATGTCGAGCGGAAGGATTCGGGAAGCGTTGTACAGTGGAAAGAAGGACCGCAATGCTACGTATTTTTCTAACGATTCTGATGTCCGTGGGGGCACTGCCGGCGGCGGATTTCGACCTGCAACGCATGCTGCGGCGCCTGGAGGATCGATACAATTCCATCCGAACGTTGCAGGTGAATTTCGAGCAGACCCTCTCGTTCAGCACGCAGCCGACCGCCAAGCGGCAGGAGACGGGCATTCTTATCCTCCGCAAACCCGGCAAGATGCGCTGGGATTACCTGACGCCTACCCGGAAGCTATTTCTCAGCGACGGCAAGTTTGTGTACTTTTATTCGGTGGCGGCGAACCGTGTGGAGAAGAGCAAGTTCAAAGAGAGCGATGATATGCGGGCCCCGCTGGCTTTCCTGATCGGCAAACTCGATTTCCAGCGCGACTTCCGGGAGTATCACATCCAGATGGTGAACGGCCAGCGCTGGGTGAAGGCGATACCAAAGTCGGATAAAGCGCCTTACCGGGAGGTGCACTTCCTGGTGAACGAAGGCGATGCTTCCATTCGCCAACTCAAGGTGTACGGGTACGACCAGTCGGTAATGGAGTTTGTGTTCCAGAATGAGAAGCTGAATCCACAGGTGGATGAGAACTCATTCGTATTTAAGGCACCGGCCGGGGCTGAAGTCGTGAGTGTCGAAGGGCAGTAACTTTAGGGAGCTACCGTAACTTTGACGGAGTTATCGGAGTAGTGTTCCAGAAGGTCGAAAGCGCCGGCGATCTGCTCCATGGGCCGCTCGTGCGTAAGTATGGGAGCGAAGCGGTTGGTGTACCGCGAGAGTAATTGCAGGGCCAGTTCGGATTCGTGATTAGAGCGCCGTACATTGTAAAGGATGAGCTCTCTGCGCCGGATCTCGTGGAATTCGAGATTCACGGTGAGTTCCGACGGAATGCCGGTGTAGACCACTCTTGCGGCGTTTCGCGCCACGCGCAAGGACTCATTCATCGTGTTGTCCTTGGCCGCGCAGTCGATGACAAGATCAACGCCGCGTTTGCCGGTATCCCGGCGGATCTCCTCAACGATGTTGACCGACTTGGGATCGAGAACCACGTCAGCCCCGAGTTGCAAGGCTAACGCGCGGCGATGCGCTTCCGGCTCGATCACCCAGGTGCGGCCGACGCCACTCAGTTTCAGCACGCCTAAAGTAAGTAAGCCAATGGGCCCTGCGCCAAAGACCACGCAGGTTTCGCCCATCTTCGGATCGGCGAACTTCATCGAGTGCAGCGCGACCGCCAGCGGCTCTATGAGAGAGCCTTCGGCAAAACTCAGATTGTCCGGCAGTGGCAGAACGTTGGGAATGGGCAGATTCACAATCTCGCGGAAGAAGCCCGGATCGCTGGGAGTGCTGAGGAACCGCAGGTTGGCACAAACATTGTGCTTGCCCGTCATGCAGAATTCACAGTGGTAGCAGTAGAGCGCGGGCTCCAGCACTGCCTTATCGCCCGCGTTCCACCCGGAGACGCCGGCACCCGTGCGCAGGACTTCGCCGGAAGGCTCATGCCCCAGCACCATTGGGTAAACGCACGGCGTATCCCCAATTCCGCCTTCGAAGTAGTAATGCAGATCGGAACCGCAGATACCGACATTGCGCACGCGGACTTGAATCTCGCCCGGTCCGGGATCGGGAACGGGGGCATCGACGAGGCGGAACTCACGGAGTCCGGCAAGCTGGGCAACGAGCATGAGTGGAGTTACTTTTTAAAGAGATTATCAAACGCCGCCCGCGCATCGCTCGGGGTACGCGGGTCATAGCTCTTCTGGCCGGAGCCATTGCTGCCGTTGGGTCCGCCATTCGCAGGAGAGTCGCGGGCGACGGTGACGCGCGGCTTGAACAACTCGCACTCGTTCACCTGGTCCTTATAGGCAATACGGACGGGAACGGGCTTGAGGCACTGGAATCGGGTGGATGGCTCAAAGTGGGCGCACTGCTTACACACATGGAGCGCGGCCTGACACTTGGGACAAGTGGCCCCCTTGAAATCGATATCGCTGGGCAGCGTCGTCGTGCAACTCCAACAGCGTGCCGCCGCAACAGCCTGAACGAGTCGCGGAAGGCGAGGTCCGGTAATGTCGATGGGGGGGCGGGGACCTTTCGGTTTCTGGGGTTCGCGCGGCTGACGGTCACGGTCCGTGGAGTCCATGTACCCGTTTTGCCTATACTTGCGGTCACTATCCATGGCCTGAGAGGCCTCCTTTGTCTGCGCGATGAGCGAGAAAGACCTGCGAAAAGGACGGATCGCCCGGCAGGAGACCAGAGACCAAAAAACGTGCAGGATCGAGGTCCGCGTGCGTTCGACGGCTCATTACGGAGAAGTACGGAAGGCTGGAAGCATCTGTTCTGTTCGATTCGATGCCGGGTCAGGGAATCCGCATCCCCTGGTCAGTGACGACCCACCACCATTCTACACGGAAACAGGGTGTACGCAAGTTGTTTTGTCTGCCGCAAGTGTACGGTTTGCGGGAAACCGCTGTTCTGGGGCCTAGTGCCCAGCCGGTTTGAGGTATTTGCCGATGTCGGGTGCCAGTAGTTCCTTTACATCTGGTTGTTCGAGGTCGGCGGGCAGAATGAGTTTGGCACCCGAGTCGATCAGCGCCGGCGGGGCTTGGTTCTTCCTGTGTTGCGCGATGGCCCTGGTGGCTTCATAGCCCATGCGGAAGGGATTCTGCACGACGATAGAATCGATCCAGCCTGCCTTGAGGTCGGCCAGCAATTGCTCGCTGGCGTCGAACGCGACGAGCTTCACGGATCTGGCCTTGCGCCCTTTCAATGCCTGCACCGCGCCGGCGGAACTGGATTCATTATCCGCGAAGACTCCGGCAAGGTCGGGGTGGGCAACCAGCATGTTCTCAGTCTGCGCCATGGCTTTGGCGCGGTCGGACATGGCGAACTGAAGGCCGATCAAGTTGATGTTGGGAAACTTGGAGCGGATCTCGTCCTGGAAGCCATGTTCGCGTTCCATGGTGGAGGCGCTCCCGGGCATGAACCCAATGACCCCTACCTTGCCCTTCCCCCGCAGGATCTCACCCATGCGGCGGGCAGCCATGCGTCCACCCTCGTCATTATTAGTAGCGACGTAGGTAATGCGCTTGGGGGAATCGATGGCGGAGTCGAAGATAGACACGGGGATGCCGGCGGCCGCGGCGCGTTCGACCACGCTGACTAACGCTTTCCGGTCGACGGGCGCCAGAACAATACCGGCGAGTTTCCGGTTAACCATGGATTCGACGATCTCTATCTGCCGGCTGGCGTCTACCTCTTTCGTTGGCGCATTCCATTCCACCGCATAGCCCTCTTCCCGGGCGGCCTTGATCGCGCCGGCGTGTACGGTCTGCCAGAAGATGTGGCTGGCGCCTTTCGGCACGACGCCGATTACCGGCTGACCGCTTTGCTTACAGGATGTAGTCAGCAGCGCCGCCGCAAGGAGGAGCGAAACAGATCGCATGGTACCGTAATTTTATATGCCTTTCCGGCCTGTTTGTACGGTTAGCCAGTTGGCGCCGGGCGATCTGACCGAGGTCATGATTGATGGCCGGTCGCTGGCGATCGCGAATGTCGAAGGCCAGGTGTACGCGATGGACGGCGTCTGCCCGCATCGCAATGCGCCGCTCGGGCAGGGGGCGCTCCATGGAACGAAGGTCGTGTGTCCCTGGCATGCCTGGGAGTTCGACTGCCGTAACGGCGAGCACGACTATAATCCTTCGATCCGATTACAGACCTTCGCCGTTAAGGTGGCGGGCGGCGATATCTTCGTGGAGTTGTAACGTTGCCGGAGTTGCCGGAGGTTGAGACGGTTGTCCGGGATCTGCGGCCAGTGCTGCCGGGCCGGCGGATTGAGGCGATCCGGGTGTACTCCGCTCTCGTTGCCGGCCAGGAGTTGGAAGACGTCGCCGGGAGCATTGCGGCTGTCCGGCGTCATGGAAAATATATCTTGTTGGATTGTGAGTCGGGGACATTGACGATCCACTTGGGCATGACTGGCAAGTTGCTGCTGCAAGGCGAGCGTGGGAATCATACGCGAGTGGAGTTCTTCCTGGATCGCGGCTGCCGGCTGGTTTATGACGATATACGGATGTTCGGGAAGATGTTCTGGAGTACGGTCGTTCATCCGCGTGTGGCGTGTCTCGGGCCCGATGCGTTGGCGATCGAAGCTGGAGATTTCCTCACTGGTCTGAAGGCTCGTCAGCGGCAGTTGAAGCCTCTGCTGCTAGACCAGGGGTTCGTGGCGGGCTTAGGGAACATCTACGTGGATGAGATTCTCTTCCGGGCAGGCTTGCATCCCTCCGCGGTAGCAGCGAGGCTTAGCCGGAAGCGCGGTTTGCGTCTTTATAACGCGATGCAGCAGACGCTGGCTGAGGCTATCGAAGCACGTGGTTCGTCCATCTCCGATTATGTCGATGCCTCCAATCGCCGTGGCTCCTTCCAGTTGTCTCACCGCGTCTATGGGAAGGCCGGCGAACCATGTTTGAATTGTGGCGCCACTGTCATTCGCATCGTGCTGGCCCAGCGCGGGACACACCTGTGCCCGCGCTGCCAGAAGTTAACTTAGCCCGGGGTCGCCATCTTCACGCTACGCCGCGACAAACTGCCCATCGGCAGCGGATGGCCGATCAGGCAGTACTGATCCAACGCGAACAGCACGACTGATTCCAGATGCTCCGCCTCGGCCAGCATCGCCTCCTTGCGCCACGGAGATAGTGCATCGCCGATACCTACCAGATGGCTGCGCTGTGTGCGCCCGAAGCCTTTCGATTCCGCAAAGCGCATCGAGAAGATGCACTGGTTAAGGTTGCGTGCGTACGTGTAAAGGAAGCTCTCGCTCTTCAAACACGTCAGCGTAGTCTGGTTCCAGGCCGAAGGATAGTTCACCACGCGATTGAACGACCCTTCGTTGACATCAGTCGGGTACAGCACCTCAAAGCGCGCATCCGGAAATGCCGCCTTCACATAACTCATCACACCGTTTGTATACGCGCCAATCAGCCCCGGCAGAAAGCTCGCCTCCTCCGGATACAACGCCGGATCGACGCTGCCATCCGGCACCGCCCGTAGCGGAAAGCCGAACGCGTTCTGGAACTGCGTCTTGGTGTAGTCATCGTGGAACGGTAACCCCGACCCGTCATAGGGGAAGTACCACCATTGCACTTCGCCGAACTGCAGGTATGGCGTTACTCCCGCCGCTGCCATCTCCGTCGCCATCTCCAGATACACCTGCCGCCAATAACTAAGACTTAGCGGCGAGAAGTTAGTTTGAATCGCCGGCGTATTTAACACCACGGCCTGGCCACTCGGATAACGCTGCGCTATCGCCGCCGCCGCCGATGGGTTGCCATGCTGTAACTCCATACTGAACGCACTTACAACATCGATTCCATACCCATCCAGTGCCAGGAAGTACCCTCGGCTCCAGTCGCGGCACGCGCGATTCAGTCTCGGCGTAGCGTTCAGATCCGTAAACCAGGTTCCGTTCACGCCGCCGCTCAACTGGGCGCCACTCGCCGCGGCCGTGAAGGCCCCTGATCCCGGCGATGCCGATATCGTAATCTCATTGCCGTCTGCTCCCAGGGACCGGGAATACACCGTAAGTACGTTGCCCGAACTCGTCGCGCGGACAGCCGTATAGCCGTTGTTGATGACTAACGCGAAAGCATTCGCGATATCCGCCGCCGTCTCTCCCATCAGGTTCAGATGCGCCAACTCCGTCTGGGCGGTCTGCCCCACTCGCCCGATCGTAACGGTCGTAATCTGGCTGAACACTGGCGTGCCCGTAAAGGTAATAGTCGCCGACGCGTAGCTGTGTCCTTCCAGCGCCAGTTCGTAGAACCAGAGTGCGCCCACATAGTGGTTCGCGCGGCCCGTGAAGCCCATGCTTTTCATCATCCAGGCGGTACGCTCGGCCGCTATTGCCAGCGAATGATCCGTATCCCAGTCCGTTGCCAGAGTCGTTCTTGGACGTGCGGCAACTTCCGGCAGATCCGTAGACGGCACGGCTGCCTCCAAGAAATCGAAGTAGAAGTACTCTCCGGCATCGCCGGTATGGGTAAGCACCACCGTGTGCTCTCCGGAGCCAACCGCGCCCACCCGCACCCGCGCCAGAACATCCTCACCCGCGATCTGTAACTCATACTCCGTCGCGGCACCACCGTCGATCTGCACGCTGACCCTCGCGCCGGCCGCAGCGTAGCGAGTACCAAGATACAGGACATGGCTCTGCCCGCAGCGGTAACTCATCGTCACCGTCGACGCAGGCGCACTCGAATAACGGATCGATCCGCCGGAGAAGTTGCCCAGTCCTGTCTGCCAGGTCCCGCCATAAACAACGCCCGGATCGCTATCCTCCTTGCGAACACTACCCTTGCCTGCCACGGAAAGCTGCCGGTTGCTGCCGGTTACGTTCCAGTTCGTCACAACCACTGCGAACTCGGACCGTTGATAAGCTCCGGACTGCATCGCTGCCGAGTAAGTCCAGCGCATCTTACGTACAGCACTGGTCGGAACTGCCGCTCCCGTGATGTCGGTAAGACTCCCAAAATTGATGGTGATTCGCCATTTCGAAGGCGATTGTCCTCCGGAGAACGTCTGACTTTGGGGCGCCCACACCTCCGAACGCGCCCCGGAAACATAGCCGTAAACCCCAATCTGATTTCCGTTGTGCCCCAACGTGCTGGTCGCGGCGGTTTGCCCAATCCCCACGTAAGTCAGCCGTAGGCCTGCGGTGATACGCGCCGCCTCAACGGTAGGCGAAAGGCTATTAATAGTTCCCACCAGATCGTCCAGCACTGTCTCGAGGCTATCGCCGGCTGCCACGAGGTGGTTATACTGTTCGCCCTCCCATGCCAATCCAACATAGTCGCCAGCCGTCAGAGTCCCTCCCAACTCGAAATCCGCCGTCGCACAGGTATACGCACCCGCAACCGGAACTGCCCGGCTCTTGAGCGAGACCTTATAGAACGCCTCACCCGAGCCGTCGTTCGTCCAGACACGCAGATACGGCCAATCCACCGTCGGATATAGCGTCGAATCCAGCGGAATGCAGTTCGTGCGCTCCTCGTCGTAAGTTAAGATCAGCCCGCTTAGGTCGCCATCGGGCAGATTCCGAAAGACAGGGTGCTCGAATACGTTATCCCTGTTCCATTCCAGAACCGCCCAGTCAAACTGCTGGCGCCACGTTCCCGACACCGTAAATCCCGATCCACTCGCGCCGCTTAACGCCGCGCTCGCCGACGGGCGCTCAAAGTAACATTGCAGGTCCCGGTCGGGGGTAAGTTTGTATAAATGTTCCGCCATGGTTCACAACCGAATCGTAACCGTCAGATCTTGTCCAGGGAAGTCGCTCGCGCCCGTCCCTACGCTCGTGATGTCCAGAGTTAGCGCCGACTGGGACCACAGCGCTCCGGCAACCACGCCGCTAACCACGTTGGAAATGGTGGCTCCCGTCGCGATCGTCAAGTTGCAGTACAGCGCCCCGTTCTGGCGCAAGGTCATCTGCACCGGGCTCCCCGTTGGTGCCTGCTTCACCCTTGCGTAGATATCCCGCACCGCATGGGACGCCTCCACGACAACGGAAGGCGCGGCGCTCTCCTGAATCGCCAGCAGTCCCTCCACTTGTATCGAATACTGCCCCCCGGACAGCGTTCGCAGCCCGAAGTCCGAAAGCCCCGTGTAGGCAATCTGCCGCGTCAGGCTAATCCCGCGCGAATTACTCACGAATAACTCTGCCGCCGCGATCCGTACGCTTGGTAAGTCCACGCTGTAGGCATAACTCCCGCTCGCCGGACTGCCGAAGAACTCGTTCGGAAAGGCCACTATCTCCACCCTGCGCGTCAGATGCATGACCGGCGCGCTCGCGGCATGCGACAAAGCTGCCGTCCCAAACTTGCCGCGCGCCACCTGGTAGGCTGTCCCACTGACGCCCGTGATCTCCAGCAACTCAGAGCCGATCTGGAGCAGCGTCCCGACCGCACCCGGACCAGCGGCATTCACGGTCACCACCGTATCTCCAGGGCCGGCGGCACTTACCAACGAATAAGGATTGATCCCTCCCACCTCGTTCCAGTAGTGAAGCAGCAACGTCCCCGAACTGATGCTACGCGTATTCTCCAGTGTTGCGAATCCGATGCCCGTAAGTTCCACCGATCCCCGTCCCGTCAAACCTAAGCTGAACAGCGGCATCGGCGGAACGCCTATATCCAGGCTGGATCCTGCATCTCCTTCAATCTGCCACCGGCTCACGGGACTCAGCGAGCCATCCGATTCGACGCCGCTCGCACTCGCCGCTCGCGCCATTACCTGAATCGTCGCGCCAGGGCGGTTGCTCACCTCAAAACTCACCGGCGAACCTTTCCCACTCGTCGCGAAGTTCCAGCCCGATTCCACAATCGCGAACTGGCTGGTCGCGCCAGGCTGAACCGACCAGGATGGCGTCACTGTCAATACGCTGCCCGTATTGCTGGTGATTCGCCGCTCTTGCCCGGCTCCAGTAGCGCCAACGATGCGTACCGTCTTCCCGGCAACCGCATTCACTCCCATAGACAACGTCGAGTTCCCGATCGTCACTGTACTCCAGCTATCCGCGTTGACCGGCGGCTGTAGCTCCCATCTCCAGTAAAACCGAGCCTGCTCAAAGTTCGGATCGGGCGGCACCCGCACCTCGGCTAGGCTCAGTCCCGTATCCATAAAAGTAAGGGACGGCGACGCCGCGCTCACAATGCGTTCTAGTTTTTGGGGATCCGTTCCCCGATACACGTTCATTGCCGCGGCGTCCCCGATATCAATACCGCTTAACTGCACACCGAAACCCGTACCCGGCGGCACCACCGCACGCACGGTCGCCGACATGGCGCTCTCCATGCCGCTGGAATCAACCCCCGTTACCGCGTAATAAACCGTTGCTGGGCCGCTAATAGTCCCCGCGCCGTTCGTAACATCCGCGAGCGGAGAGATACGCGGCGCGGAACTCCCGGACATCGGGCCTGGTTCAGCGAATCCGGCACTCATTACGATCAGCATTCGCCCGTCCCCCGCGATTACCGCCGACTCCGCCAAACCGAACTCCGTGCCGCCACTGGCGCGAACGGAGCCCAGCAGTGGCCGCGGTACTCCCCCTTGTTCCCCCGCACTCGTCCCGCCGTCGATCGAACGCACGTCGGCCTCGTACCAACCATCGGCGTGCTTCTGGGCGACAATCCGGATCCGTCCCAGATTGGTTCCATATCCCACCGTCAGCACGCGGAAAGGAACGCGATTCAGACCCTCCCGCATATAAGTGACGGTCATCAGGCTTCCTGGCGAAACCAGGATCCCCTTCACGCTGGTCTCAAACTCTACGTACAGGTTGCCCTCCGTCGATCGCCGCAAGTGCCTGTGCAATGTCCGCAGCGCCTGGCTCTGGTTCGGCACACCTAAAGCCGCAACCGTCCCGTTCATCTCCTGGCCACCCCGGCTGACGTCATCCACATCCACTAGCGAAAGCGAATCCCGCCGGTATTGGTTGAACTCGTCCGTGTACTCCAGGCTGAACCGGTTCGGCACGTCCGCCGCCGCTTTGGTCCACATCCGGAGCGACGATGCACCCTGCGGCGTCCTCGCTATCCCCGACCGGCCGTTTGTCCCATCGCCAAACTCGTAGCAGGGCCAGCCGCCCCCAATCGCCGTCTCCGCGTTCGTGCCTGCAGGCGGACCCGGCTGCTGCGCTGCCATGCTGCCTTCCAAGTCCACACGCAGGTTGCCCGCGCTGTCATAGCCCAGAATCAACCCCGTTGAAGCGCGCAGCCCGCGGATCACATCGGCCAGGCTTCGCTTGCTCTGCAACACCAGGTTGCAGCGGTACAGCGGAATCCACACTGCATTCCCCTGCCGGTCGCGAGCCTCCACAAGTTCATCGCAGACAGCGGCGGCGTTGGCGAAGCTCGCCAGATTCAGATCGCCCTTCTTCCACCCGGCCCGCCGCACAACATCCATCAGCACCCAGATTGGGTTATTCGTGTAAAAGGCCGGCTGATCCACCCCTTCCGTGTTCACCGTCGGCAACCGCAGGCCCTGCGCCAGAACGTTGATACGCAGTGGACCGCTGCCCGGCGCAGCGCTCTGCGGAAGGCACACCAACACGTACGCGAAGCTTCCGTATGGGCCGCTCTCCGCCCATCCGCCCGCGGGCATCTCCGTATTCCCAGTCCCGCTACGATCTCCCAGGCTCATCACCCGGTATGTCCCGGGCTCCATCGCGCCCGTTACGGATTCCCGCAGCTCGTATCCATTGCCGAGCACCTTCAGCACGCCTTCAATCCGCCCCGTCCCAATCACGGCCTCGGCCCGCACCCGGTCACTCTCCCGCCATACGTTCACCACGGGCGCTTCACACCAGCCTGTCCCATAAATGAGCGGTGCCAGTTCCACTCGCCCTACCGCCGGCTCCGGCAGAATCGGGAATCCGCCGAATCGCCGGGTGACGTTGTTGCCGCTATCGGAATCCAACATGCCCCGGGCGTCACAGTCCTCTTTCGTATAGCCGCACGTCGCGTATGGCTGTCCCCCATTCAGATTCCCAACGCCGTTCACCTCACCGGCGGAGTAACCGCACCGGTAAAAGCCCGAATAGGTTCCCTCGCTGCCACCGGATACGGCCTCCTGCCGTTGATCGCCGCTCGCCGGAAACAGCCATGGACAAGTTCTCTGCACCCTTACCGTCGGCAGCCACACCCGCTGCATCCCCAACCGATTGTGAAAAGTCAGACGGATCGTCTCATCCGTGATCTCCTCCGCGCCGCCACACACACCGCGAAACACGACGCGCGTTTCGCTCGTCGCCGTTCCGCTCGGCAGGTCGAAGAAGCAGAACCGAACCGTGACCGATGCGCCCCGCCAGCCGGCTGGACCAATGCCCGGAAAGTAGGAATCCGGATTCGCCAGCGTCAGGCTCAACCGCCCGTTGCTGTCGCTGCCGTCACCGCCAATCTTCAATTCGAAGGGCTCGTGACGCACCACACGCGCCGCGTACGGCACTCCCTCAAGCGTTAAAGCATGAGTGCTCAACCGGAGGACCCCGCCTCCAGCAAGCCCGATTTCAAATAGGGCAATCGGTGTGTCCGTCGCCTCTTGCTCTTTCAGTACACTGATCGTCGCCATAGCATCCTTACATCGCCGCCAGATTGATCCTCACCGTGTGCTGGCCCGGGAACTCCGAGGCCCACTCCAGCCGGTCGTCCGCGAAC
The DNA here is from genome assembly GCA_964385495.1 of uncultured Candidatus Solibacter sp. Classification (GTDB taxonomy): domain Bacteria; phylum Acidobacteriota; class Terriglobia; order Bryobacterales; family Bryobacteraceae; genus CADEFT01. The sequence continues at coordinate 34,454 of CAYLPH010000063.1, read as the reverse complement.
CTGCAGTTTGCGATCACGCCCCCTGGGCCTACCGTCTTCTTGTATTCCGTCTCCGCGCCACTGGCTTCCACTTGCCACCCGAAGGTCTCCACCTCCGTCACCGCCGGCAGAACAAGACCAAAGCACGACTGCGCCCCCATCTCGCTGCTTTGCACCGTCACAACGAACCGCCTCCACGCTGGCTCGAAGCGCAGCACCCGCTCACTGGGCACTGTTACCGCGCCACCCCGGAACGTAACGTTCACAGCACTCGCGGCACGGGCCCAGAAGGAAGCGCAATAGCGGTACTCACCAGGCGCTTCGATCACCTGCCGGAATTGTCGTGCCGTGCCCGTCGGATTAGAGACCCTCGTCGCTGCCGCGCCCCCCAGCGGATCCGCAAAGCCTCCTGTCAGCACCAGCCCTGCGTCCTTCATCCAACTGCCCGCCCCGAACCCCTCACTATCCGCCAGAAGGTTCTCATGGGGGCTCAAAAACGTGAACGTGCGGTGTCCCCCTCCTGTTGAAACAAACAGGTTCTGAATCGACACCCGCTCTCCATCGCTCAACCCGCGCAGTACGCAGCTAAACCGTCGCTCCTCATACCCGCTGTCCGACTGCCGGGGCAAGCCGCTCCAATCGTTCTCGGCCATTCGTGTCCGAAACACCTGCCGCCAGCGGTACGGATACTGAATCACCGCCTTATCCCCGAACTGTGGAAACGCTAGCATCTCCCTACACCGTCCTTATTCGCAGTCTTCCCTTGTTCTGAAACAAATCATGCGCTTCGAACTCCACGGCGTCCTGGTCGAAGCGGCAGTTCTCGTAAACCACACCACTCAGCGGATCCTCGAACGCGAACGTCCCCGCCGCCCCTCGCTGCTCGACAAAGAACCGCTCCAGAGTACGGATCTCCGCTTCATCCAGCAGCGAAAGCTCAAGATCCCACCGCCGCACCAACTCCCCCCGCTTGCGGAACCTCTGCTGCTTGCCATCTACGAACCGCGTGACGTGCGTACTGCTTTCCAACGACGCCTCCGCCGGATACTGCGTCGCGGCTCCTGTCTTCAACTTCGGAAATAGTGCCATTGCTTACTCCGAGATCCATTCGTTCAGCGGATGGGAATACAACAGAGCCTGACGCACCGCCTGTGCGATCTCATCGCTGTATTGCAAAAACATCCGCCCATCCATAACCGGCGTCGTTGCCGCAGAGAGACTTACTTCCGGCGCCAAAGCTTGCTGCTTCCTTGCCTCGCTGCGCCCAAACTCATCCTGTCTCGCTACCGCCTGCACGCCCTGCCTCGATGCAAATGCATACTCCTCGCCATAGGCCACCGGTGCCGCATACCGCATCAGCCGAAGTGGTGGCGCCGCCACAGCCGTCCTCCGGCTTCCCCCGAGCAGCGACTGCACCAGACCCGGCAACCCCAGGACACCCCCCACCCCGCCGGCCATCCGCAATAGGCTCGACGCAGCCCCCCCTTCGGACGAAATCCCAGCACTCGCTCCTAATCCACTCGCCGGCGAAACCGCATTCCCCAATGGCCCCAGGAGCCGCAACAGGCTTTGTCCATCGCGAAACCCATCCTTCTGCCCGTTCAGCAGTTCCGAGATCAACAACTCAAGCATTTAGACTCCCTCCTCGCGTTCCTTCCGATGCTCTCCCTCCAACACCAGCAGCGCCTCCACCGCCCGAGCCTCCAGGTCCATCGGACTCAGCCGGACTCCCGCGCACTGATTCGCCGCGTAGAGATCCAGCCAGCCCGTACTCTCGGCCCGAATAAGCGATCGTGGACAGCGTGTCGTCATCACGCCCTTCCGTATCCACACCGGACGCTCACTCTCAGGCGGCCTTGGCGTCAACAAACCACACGCCCGTGCCGCCTCTAGCTTGGCCTGCCTGCACTCATCGCACTTCCACCCGGCTTGGCTCGCTTGGGTAAAGTGAAAGGCGACTATCAGTTTTTTCGTTCTTCTTCGCTCAGGCCCATCTGCGCCTGAATGCTCGCTTGGATCTCCGCCGTCAACTCCTCAGGGCCAATCGCCAGCAGGCTCGCCGTCGTCGCGGCCTCGCCGTCGATCTCCAGACCCTCGATCGATACCAGGCCCCATTCCAGTTGCCGCTTCCGGATCGCACCCTCCAGCAGCGCGCTCTCCAGGCGATCCGCGGCGCTCGCTCCAGCCGCCGCGAACTCCGCCTTCGTCATCAAATCCCGCAGCTCCCGCAACAACTCCAAACGCCCCTGAAATGACATCCGCCGGATCGTGTAAGTGACCCCCGGAAATATCGCCGATTCCTTCGTGATGCTGCTGCTGTATTGCTTAGGCGAAGGTGATGTATAGCTCGTCATCGCTGCTCCCTTCTGCCAGACATCCGCTCAACTTCCACTGCAGCCGCGTCTCCTTGTCGATGAACTCCGGCACCTCCGGTATCAGGCTCTTCACGTAAACACCCATCAGTTGACCGCCCTGCTGGCCAAGCTGCAACATCAACTGCAAGGGCGATCGGGTCCTCGCCGACTGGTAGATCTCTTTCGTCGCCCCATCGTCCCGGCCGTACAGCATGCAATCGAACGTCACCTCGCGCGCCCCCGGCACGATGCACCTCGGCAAGGAACTGCCGAACTCCGAACTCCTCATCTCCACGCCGTTATCCAACTCCACCGCTGCCTTCGTTAAGGTCAAGAACTGCGAGGGCACCGCGCCGATCCAGGCCTGCCCCAAATGCCCGCTAACCGGTACGGCCTCAAACCCCGCCGCTATCGCCGGCTCCACCGGGAACGCAGTCAGCCCCCCCGCTCCACTTTCGAAGCTCGAACTGTCAATCACGTCTCGCGCCGGTCCCGCAAACTCCAAATCGTGAACATCCCCGTTCAACATCACCGTCATTCGGTTCACCACCGCTCCGCTGACAACCCGCTGAACCGCGCTCTCCGGGCTCCAGTAGTCGAACAAGCTCAGGCTTTTCAAGTCATTGCCCAGCGCGTAGCTCACGGTCGGTCCCGTCAGTGCCCCCGGCCCCGGCGCAAGCGTGAACGGAATGTTCAGCTCCACCGTGAATTCGTCCACCACCGCCGCCACAAACCGCACTTCCCCGCCAAAGCTCACCCCTTGGCCCAACACCATGTCGTGCGGCGTCGTGAACCGGATCCGGTTCGACGCCGGTACCGACTCCACGATCCCGCCTGCCGAGACAAGCGGCGCCTTCCCCATCGCCGAGTGAACCAGCGGACCATAGTTCGGAGCCGTCCCCGCTTCCGTTCCCACCAGGTAGCTCTTCACCGCGAACTGCACCCTCCGCCGCAGTGGACCCGCCACCGGCCCGCGCGTTCGCGTACCCGTCTTGTCCCGTCTCTGGGGGTACTGCGCCTCTTCTTTAACTTCCATTGCGCTGGCCACGAAACGGTGCGACGCCGTCACTGCGGCCACTGCCCCGAAACTCTCCTCCAGACTCACGTAGAATCTGTTCTCCCGTGACGCTATGTAACAAGCCATAATTGCTTCCCGCCTCCGTCCCTTAACTCCTGCTTACTTCCACCGTCAGCTTCACCTTGGCTGTCTTCACGAAGTTCCGCCCACCCTTCTTCAATGCCTGGTACGTCACCTCGTAACCGCCTCCGTAGTACATGCCGTCTCCCCAATCCCCGCGAACCGACTCCAACACTCGAATCAGCCCGTCCACGGTGTGGTGGAGTAGTTCTGTCGTCTCCTCTGGCCGTTCCGCCGTCGCCCGCACATCCATGCCAACCTCGGCGGTTCCGGCGAAACTCCGGAACTTCTCCCGCAGCGCGTTCGTCACCCGGTCGCAATGCACGTACACCGCCGGGTATCCCTGCGGACTGCGGTCCGCCAGATCCATATCGATGTGCTGCCCGGCAACCGTCACGTTACGAGCCAACTCACCCAGCCGGCCCGCCTCCCCCAGCCACGCCCTTAACCCGTTTTCTCCGTCCAACGCGCCTACCAGCGCATTACTTACCAGCGTTGCCACTTGCATTTGTCACCCCCGCCACAGCAGGTTTCGCTGGCGAATATAGAAGTCCGGCTGCTGCCCTTCCCCCGGTCGTGCCCCCGGCTGGATCTGTGTCTGCCCCCAGGTCGCTCCGAACGCCAGTGCGCTCCCACTCTGCTTCGTCAACTCGTCTTCGAACAGACCCGCGTAGATATGCCAGCCCTCTCCCGCCAGATTCTCGTCCGCGAACTGCACTTGGATCGCCGATCCCGTCGTCACCGTCACAGCCGCCACCTCACTCGCTTCGCTCTCCACGCCGCCAGCTACCCGCGAAGCGCGAAAGTAATAAGTGCCGGCCGATACCTGCCCGCCGTTTGCAACCAGAATCGTCGGCGCGTCCGGTTTTGGTAGCGGCCGCCTCACACGTCCGACCCCGTACTCGTAACACTCCCGCCTCGCCACTCGGGCCTGCTCGCTGTACTCCATCCACTTGCCCTTGTAACGCTCCGCCAACTGCTGGTAGTGCGCGTCCCGGTAGGTGAGTTGCAGCGTCATCATCACGGCCCACCGCTGCAGGGGCTCGGTCACTACCACGTCCTCCAGTGCCGAGCCCTCTGCTCCCGTTTGGCGCCGTAGGAAGTCCCTCAGATCCGAACTCACGATTCCGCGCGCGATCTCCAGCTTCCGGCTGAGATCGATCTCCTCCACCGTCGCTACCTGCAATATGTCCGATTCGTACCTCTGCAAATCCGCGATCGCCGGACTGCTCCCGTCTTTCCACAGCGCCATATCCGTTACTCCTTCTTCTTGTCTTTCGCCCGTTCCAACGCCAGCGCCGCGATGCTCTCCTCCGACACCAGTGCCACCTGCAACCGGTGCGCCGCGTTCTCCCGCGCTAGAGCAATGCGCTTGTCTTCGTTCTCTTTGTGGAACGCCGCCGTCTCTTCCTCCGTCGCCAGTCGAGCTTTCCCATCCACAACCAGCCGCCCAGCCAGCGCGCGCGATACCTCTTCCGGCATGCCCGCCCGCCCGCCATCCCCCGTGTCGTTGCTGATGACCACGGCAAACTCGCCGGGAATTGAATCGATCACTTCCCGCACCTTCTGGTAGTACAGCCTCAGTTCCATCCTTTTCCTCTCCAAATGAAAAGGGCCTCCGGGATTTTCTCTCCCGAAGGCCCGTCTGACACCCGGCCCAAGCGCGCGGTCCTCCCGCCCCTCAGGCCATCCCCCTCTGGTTAGCTCGTCACGCGCACAGCGTGGTTATTGCGCAGCACCGCGCAGCCGTACAGCACGTCCACCGTGAACTGCTGCGACAGCGTGTTCGGCTGATAAGTCATCAGCACGCGCATGCCGAAGTTCCCCAACTCCGCGTACTCCGCCACAGCGCCCGTCCCCGGAAGAGGCTGCGGCAGGCGGCGAACCACCAACCCGATCGCATTCTTCGTGAACGCCAGGTTATGCGTCGAAACCGGCGCACTGCCCGTCTTCGGCACAAACTGTGAACGGAACACGTAGAAGTCCTTGATCTTGCCTACGGAACCGTCCACCAGCGCCCGCAATCCCGCCTCGCCGGCGCTGCTGTACTCGCTAAACCGCGGAATCTGGCGCAACGCCGAATACGCGTTACCGTCCACAACCAGGTACTTCGGCGCGCTCGCCGGCACCTTCGCCTGGAACAAGGCCGTCTCCGCCGAGTCCACAATCGATTCCGTAATCGCCGCCCCGCCAGTGCCCACCGGCGAGTTCGCCGTGAACTGCGAATACAGAGCCAACAGATCCGACTCGATCTTCTCAGCCAATGCAACCACGGCCGGCTGCATGTACAGGCTCAACAGGTCCGGCGCCGCCAGAACCTTCGTCACATCCGGAATCTGGAACGTCGCCTCGGCATGCGTGTTCAAAATGATCTGCGCATTGCCCAGGTTCGGGTTCTGCGCCAGAACCGAACCGCCTTCGGCGATGTTGTTCGCCGTCAGAGTCGGCGGAATCGGCACGTTGACAGTGTCGCCCGCCTGCGCCAGCGTCGGCTCAAAGTCGCGATTCACCAGGTTCCCCATTACCAGGTTCCCCATCAGCGACGGCAGTGCATCCACCGCCACCAGCTTCACAATCGCATTCGCTACATTCGCGGAAGTAATGACTCCCATTTGATGTTGCTCTCCTCGTTCTTGAATTTACTTACTGACTTACTTGCTTGCCTTGGCTAGCGCTTCCCGCCGCCTAACGTATGAAGGGCCACCCGGGCCACTTCATCCCGGATCTTCTCCAACTCCGCGCGGTCCATCCCCGGCTTGATCTTTTCGATGTCCACCGTGAAACCTCCACCGCCGTTGCCTCCCTTGGCCCCCCCTGTCGCGCCGGCTCCGCCCGACAGCCGTGCCGGCAGAAACTCAGGATTCTCCTGCACGAAACTCTCGATGTAATCGCTCAACTGCACAACATCGCCCGCCGGCGTGCTCGCGATCAGCTTCCCGTCCGTGGTCCGCTTCACGTCGTCCCGCACCGCGCGGAACGCCAGATCGAGCTTCGTCACCCCATGCCGTTGCAGTTCCGACCGGATCGCCGTTGTCCGCTCGGCCTCCTCCGCGATCGCACGGCTCCGCTGGTTCTCCTCCACCAGCTCGTTCACCCGCTTCTCCAGACTCTCCCGGCGCCGCCGCTCCTCGGTCAGTTCCGCCCGGTGGGCCGGTTCCCGCTTATCCTTCTCCGCGCTGTCATACTCGCGAATGACCTGCTTGATCAGCGTCCGAATCTCCTCCATCCCGCCTCCTTCCGTTGGCTCTGTGTGCAAATCCGTATTTGTCTCCATCAGTCCCTTCTTCCTAACAACTCGCCGTCGATCTCTCCGTGGATGCGATCCTTAATCTCCTGCCTCACATCGCACAGGTACTTCGATGCCAGCCGCTTGTAAATGTGTGCCCGCAGCGTCGGGGAATCCATCCCTAACCCCAGCAGCCGCTCGGCGTCTTCCAGATCCGACGTGAACTCGGCAATGTCGAAATCGTCCATCCCCGACACGTTGATCAGCAGGTCGTCCTTGCGCGCCCCCGCGATCGCCCGCAAAAGCCGCTTAGTGAAGTCCTTCACCTGGTCGCCGTAGGACCGCAGCACTTCCTGCGTTACCGCGAAGTCCCGCGCCTTGCTCATCCCCGACTGGCTTAGCGCGCTGCTGTGAACGCCCCGCGCCTGATGCAGCAGATAGCAGACCCGGTAGATCTCCTCCTGTAGTCGCGCCAGGTTCTCCGAAGCGATCTGAAAAACCTTGCCTTCCGGCTCGGTCCATCCGAAGCGGTCGTTCGGCGCCAGTTGTATGTAGTAGCTCTCCCCGACAATCTGTTCCCACTGCCGGTCCGTATAAACCACCGGCATCGCGAACAGCCCCATCGACAAAGCCCACGAAAGCGCGTTCGACTTGTTGAAGTGCTCCAACTGGATCAACGCCGCCTTGTTCATCAGCCACAAACCTTCGTTGACCTTGAACTCGAACAGCGGCACCATCCCCAAGTCCGCCAAACCGTGGACGCCTTCATCCACCAGCAATGCCGGACCCTTGTCGCTCACCTGCACGAACGTCTTGTACTTGGTCCGGTCGAAGTAGAGATAGGTTGTCTCCGTCCTCGGCCCTTCCTCCTCCACCGTGCTCCGGTTCCGGTTCACCTGCCGCAGCACCACCCAGTCGAATCGCCCCCGCTCGTCGCGGCTCCAGTTGATCAACTCCTCTTCACTGAAGTCCACCAGGTAGGCGTGCGACAGTCCGGCCTCCTCCTCCTCCGCCCAGGTCGACACCCGCCGCGCCGGCTTCGGAAAGTCCACCAGAAGGTAGCTCTTCCCTTTCACCAGTGCCGATACGAACTGCTGCTGCAGCATCGCCGCCAGCGATGTCCCTCGCTGGTCGCAATCCTCCAGAAACTCCGCGAAGTACTTGCGGCCTGCGTCGCTCTTCCCCTCGAACTCGATCACCGGCTCCCGCTTGAACAGCGTTGCCGAGTACCAGTCGATGATCGACCCGATATAGTTCTCGTAGTACACGCGCGCCAGCCGCTCGGTATACACGTCGTACGGCTCTTTCTGCCGCATCTCCAAGTAATCCCGCGCGCTGTTCTTCAACTGTTCGCCCCCGGCATAAAGGTCCGAGTAGCGCTTCATCAGCCGTCGCGAGCCCCGGTAATCCGGGTGTTCTCTTGTGATATCCATGGTCCCTATCGCCTCCCTTCCGCCGTCTGCTACAACAGCCTCCGCGTTTGCTCTCCAACCTTCTGCTTGTCTCCGTACTCTTGCCAGATCAGATACCCGAGCGCGTCGCTCGAATGGGTCCGGTCCGCATCCCGCTCCTTGTCAATCACCGCGCTTCGGGTCTTGTACATCACCTCCGCGAAGTCCTGGATCAACGACCGGCACTTCGGGTCCACCCACAACTCCGTATCCCCAAATGCGTTCCGCAGCCGGGCGTTAACCACCTCCACCCGGTCCTTCACCGCCGGATTGCTTCTCGGCGCCCGGATATCCACCGCTCGGAATCCCGCGCGCTGAAACATCTCCCGGATCACCGTGTAGTCGTTCGTTCCCGACGTATGCATGTGCCACCCGCTCGCATCGCCGTAGATGACCACTGTCTGCAACCGCCGTGCGTACCGCGTCAATAGCTCCTGGCACGCATCCTTCGTCGTGGCCCGCTTCAATACAATTTCATCGAGCACACGTATGCCGTCTCGCCCCCGCTGCGCGATCACCGAACACAACGGATCTACGTTGAAATCCAGTGACCACAAAAGCGGTAACGATGGGTCGAACTCCATCTGCCGCAAGTGCCGCCTCTGTTCAAAGTTCGAGTAAACTTGGTCTCGATCCTTCTCCACGTACTCGCCAAGCACTTCCTGCTTATAGAAGCTCTCGTCGTAACTGGCCTTTAGCCGGTCGTAAAAGTCCGGAGCGGCCTCCAGTACGTACTTGTTCTCCATTGGCCGCGCCAGCACCGTGTCATACCCGGCCGTTCCCGGGTTCACAAACCGCCGGTACACCCAATCGAATCCTTTGGGCGTCCATACCGCGAATCCGCCTAATTCCTTCGCCTTCGGATCCCGCAACCGGCTTTCCAGCCGAAGCCACGCCTCCTCGTGCGTATAGGTCAACTCGTCTACGCCGAACCACGCGAGATTCGTCCCGCGCAGCCGCTCGTACTCTTCCAACGAGCGGAACAGAATCTTCGATCCCGTATCCTTCAGAATCAGAATGTTCTCCGACCGGTTTAGGTCGTACGGAACTCTGTTACTCTCCAGCAGCTCCACAAACGCTGCCTGCGTCGTGTCCCTCAGCATCGGATACGTCGGCGCTCCAAGCAGCCCCGTTCGTCCCGCATTCACATATGCCATCCGCAACGCTTCCTGACACAACGCCGCGCTCTTGCCGCTCCCCACCGGCCCTGAGAATCCCTTCACCCGCGCTCGCGAGTCATGAAATTCCTTCTGCGAGGGCAGGGGCTCATAAGCGATATCTAACCGGCAGACTCCTCCTTCGAATCGCCTACCCATCGCACCACGATCTCCCGTATTTCATCGGTCCGTAACTCCTGTCGAGCTTCTAACAGCCTTATTAAGTCGCCGACCGAGAAGTTCGTCCGATCCGATAAGATCTTCTCCTTCACTCGCTGCAGCAGTTCTTCCAATAACTCGCTGTCGCTCTGCAGCGGACTGGGCCCATTCAGTGACGCCCTCTCCGATGCAACTTCTTCTGTACCCTCCGGCTCGCTGCTTCTTCTCATTCCGGCTGGCTCCTCGGTGCAACTCCCTTTCTCTGACTCGAAGCTACCAGCCGCCACTCGGCCAACTTTGCGATCATTTGCGTAAGTTGTTGAAAATAAGACGTCGATTTCCTCACAACTCCTGTGAACGAAGTTTACGCCTACTAACACCCGCCAGCTATCTCCATTCATATCAACCACTTGCCCCTACTCTGCCTGCCCGGCCCTCACCTCAAATGCCCACATTAACTTAATTTATGAAAAGCACCCCTTGCATTTACCTCCCAACCTGCTCTAACCTATTCCTAGGTCTCAACCACCACCTCTATGCCCACGACCGTTGGCCACCCCTATGCCGTACCCTCCGCCAACTCCCTTCGTGTAGGCGTAGGTATTATTGGGGTCATCGTACCCGGCCCCGCGTAGCCTGAGACCCACTAAGTTCTTAAGGCCATCGGCGGGGTTACAATAACCAGCCGGTGGCCTTTTTCGTTGTTAACCAACTCTCCCTTACAAAGGGAAACTGCTAAGTATGGAAAGGATCTTCCCCGATGTCGAACCTGATGAGTGGCGCTAGGATGCTTCTCGAATGCCTTGGCAGGGAAGGTGTAGACGTAATGTTCGGCTACCCCGGTGGCGTCACCCTGCCCTTCTATGACGCTATGTATGAGCACCCCATCCGCCACGTCCTCGTTCGTCACGAAGAGAATGCGTGCTTCGCGGCGTCTGGCTATGCTCGGGCCACCGGCCGCGTCGGCGTCTGCTGCGCCACCTCCGGCCCCGGCGCCACCAACCTCGTCACCGGCCTCGTCGATTCCATGATGGACTCCATCCCCGTGGTCGCCCTAACCGGCCAGGTCACTTCCAAGCTCATTGGTAGCGACGCCTTCCAGGAAGCCGACACCTTCGGTATCACCCGTTCCTGCACCAAGCACAACTACCTGGTCAAGAACCTTGCCGACCTCCCGGCCATCATTCACGAAGCCTTCTACGTCGCCAGCACCGGCCGTCCCGGCCCCGTCCTCGTCGACATCCCGAAGGACATCTTCCAGGCGCAGGGCCACTACGTTCCGGTAAGTTCCATCCACCTCCCGGGCTATAAACTCGTCACCGAAGGACACTCCGGGCAAATCCGCCGCGCCGCCCAAATGATGTGGGAAGCGCAGCGGCCCTTCATTTACGCGGGTGGCGGCATCATCGCCGCCGGTGCCGGCGAAGAACTCAAGCAACTCGTCGAAACCCTCGACGCCCCCGCGGTCTGCACCCTGATGGGCCTCGGCGCGCTCTCCTCGTCCCACCCCAATTTCATCTCCATGCCCGGCATGCACGGCAGTTACGCCGCCAACATGGGCATGACCCACACGGATCTCATCATCGCCCTCGGCGTCCGCTTTGATGACCGCGTCACCGGCCGTCTCAATGCCTTCGCCCCCCACGCCAAGGTCATCCACCTCGATATCGACGCCGCCGAAATCGGCAAAATCCGTAACCCCGATCTCCCCATCGTTGGCGACGCCAAGAAGGTCCTCCCGAAACTGGTCAAGGCTCTCGAAGAGCTCAAGCCCTCCATGGCCGATCAGAACAGCGACCATCGCAAGGCCTGGTGGAAGCAGATACGTGCCTGGCGGGACGAGCATCCCCTGGCTCCCTCCTTCTCCACCTCCGAGATCCGCCCGCAGCACCTCATGCACGAAATCGACCGCATCTCCGGCGGCGAAGCCATCGTCACCTCCGACGTCGGCCAGCACCAGATGTGGGCCGCCCAGTTCATTCGCTTCCATCACCCGCGCCTCTGGATCAACTCCGGCGGCCTCGGCGCCATGGGCTTCGGCTTGCCTTCCGCCATCGGCGCCCAGATGGCTTGCCCCGACAAGCTAGTCTTCTCCATCTCCGGCGACGGCGGCTTCCAGATGGCCATCCCCGAACTCGCTACCATCGCCAGCCAGGGTCTGCCCATTAAGATCATCGTCATGAACAATGGCTATCTCGGCATGGTTCGCCAGTGGCAGGAACTCTTCTATAACAACCGCATGTGCTCGGTGCAGCTTGACTGCTTCCCCGACGCCGAACTCCTCGCCCGCTCCTACGGCTTCAAGGGCCGCACCGTCGAACAGCCCGCCGACCTCACCGCCGCCCTTCAGGAAGCCGTCAATGAGCCCGGCCCCTATCTGTTGAACGTCAAGGTCACCCCGTTCGACAATGTCTTCCCCATGGTTCCCGCCGGCGGCGCCATCAACGAAATGGTGCTCTCCGCGCCCCAACCCGTTGCCGTCGGTACTAAGTAAGGTTAGGTAACTCCACCATGATCCAGGTTATTTCCGTTCTACTTGAAAACAAGCCCGGCGCGCTCATGCGAGTTACCGGCCTCCTTACAGCTCGCGGTTACAACATTGAGTGCCTCACCGTTGCCCGCACGCTCGATCCTACTCTCTCCCGCATGACCATCGGCGTCGACGTCGAGCCCCATCTCCGACGTCAGGTCATCAAGCAGATGAACAAACTCATCAACGTGCTCCAGGCCGTTGACCTCAGCGACAGCCCTTCGGTCACCCGCGAAATGGTTCTCCTTCGCGTTCGTGCCGCCATGGAAAACCGCACCGCCATCCTGAAGGAAGCCGAGATCTTCTCGGCTCGCGTCGTCGACTCCTCCACCGAAGGCTTCGCCATCGAAGCCACCGGCGACACCGAGAAGATGGACGAGTTCATCGATGTCATGCGTAGCTACGGCGAGATTGAAGTCACCCGTTCCGGCGTCGTCGCCGTCTCGCTCGAAGCCAAGAAGCTTCGCCTCTCCCCGCCCATTCCCACCGGCGTCGAGGCCAAAACCAAAGACCGTATTGGAGTTCTGAATGCCTAATCGCTATTACGAGAAAGATGGCAACCTCGACTTTCTCAAAGACCAGACTGTCGCCATCATCGGCTACGGGAGCCAGGGCCACGCCCACGCGCTGAACCTTCGGGACTCGGGCGTCAATGTGATCGTCGGCCTCTACCCCGGCAGCAAGAGTACCGCCAAGGCCGAGGCCGCCGGCCTCCGCGTTCTGCCTGTCGCCCAGGCCGCCGCCGAAGCCACCATGATCATGATCCTGGTCTCCGACCACATCCAGGCCGACCTCTACAACAAAGAGATCGCCCCCTCGATGAAAGCCGGCAAGACCCTCATGTTCGCCCACGGCTTCAACATTCACTTTGGCTTCATCAAGCCCCCTGCCGATGTTGACGTCACCATGGTCGCTCCCAAAGCCCCCGGCCATCGCGTCCGCGAACTGTACACCGAAGGTGTCGGCGTCCCCGCCCTCGTCGCCATCCACCAGAACCCCTCCGGTAAGGCCCTAGAGCGCTCGCTGGCCTACGCCCTCGCCCTCGGCTGCCTCAAGGCCGGTGTCATCGAAACCAACTTCAAGGAAGAGACCGAAAGCGACCTCTTCGGCGAACAGGTTGTCCTCTGCGGCGGCGTCAGCGCCCTCATCAACGCCGGTTTCGAAACCCTCGTCGAAGCGGGCTACGCCCCCGAGATCGCCTACTTCGAGTGTCTGCACGAACTCAAGCTGATCGTCGACCTCATCTACGAAGGCGGCCTTGGCTACATGCGCTACTCCGTCTCCGACACCGCCGAATACGGCGACTACACGCGCGGCCCCCGCATCATCAACGCCGAAACCAAGGCCGAGATGAAAAAGATCCTCAGCGAAATCCAGGCCGGCGAATTCGCCAAAACCTGGATCGAGGAGAATCGCTCCGGCCGCAAGAACTTCCTAGCCATGCGCGAGCAGGGCAGCAATCTCCTCATCGAGAAAACCGGAGCACCCCTGCGCGAGATGATGACCTTCCTCAAGCGCAAAAAAGAAGTCGGCGTACCCACCTCCGCCTAGTCCGTTGTGGGGCAGATGTCCACGTCTGAGGGGCGGCGTCCACGCCGCCCCTCTACCTCCGAAAGAGTGACACCATGAAAATCTTCACCTTCGATACCACCCTCCGCGACGGCACCCAAGGCGAGGCCGTCTCCTTCTCCGTCGATGACAAACTCGTCATCGCCCAAAAGCTCGACGACCTCGGTATCGACTACATCGAAGGTGGCTGGCCTGGCTCTAACCCGCGCGACAAGGAGTTCTTCTCCCGCGCCCGCGACCTCCAACTCAAGCACTCCAAACTCACCGCCTTCGGCTCCACCCGTTTCGCCCGCAACCCCGTCCACCAGGATTCCAACGTCCGCAACCTCCTCGAAGCCGGAACCCCCGTCGTCTCCATCTTCGGCAAAAGCTGGGACCTCCACACCCAGCGCGCCCTAGGCATCACCGAAGAAGAAAATCTCGCCCTCATCGGCGAAACCGTCACCTACCTCATCCAGCACGGCAAAGAAGTCGTCTACGACGCCGAGCACTTCTTCGACGGCTACACCTCCAACCCCTCCTTCGCCCTCCGCACCCTCGAAGCCGCCCAAAAAGCCGGAGCCTCCGTCCTCTGCCTCTGCGACACCAACGGTGGCACTCTCCCCGGCCGCCTGGTCGAAATCTTCGCCGACGTCCGCAAGCGCTTCGACGGCATCATCGGCATCCACTGCCACAACGACTCAGACGTCGCCGTCGCCAACACCTTAGCCGCCGTCGAAGCCGGCGCCACCCATGTCCAAGGCTGCTTCAACGGCTACGGCGAACGCTGCGGCAACGCCAACATGGCATCCCTCCTCGCCAACCTCGAAATCAAACTAGGCCACACCACCATCGGCCCCGAAAAGCTCACCCAACTCACCAACGTAGCCCGCTTCATCGCCGAGCTCGCCAACCTCTCCGTCCGTAACGATCAGCCCTACGTAGGCCGCAGCGCCTTCGCCCACAAAGGCGGCGTTCACGTCAGCGCCGTCCTCAAGGACTCCGCCACCTACGAACATATCCGCCCCGATACCGTAGGCAACCGCCAGCGCGTCCTTGTCTCCGACCTCAGCGGCCGCAGCAACATCCTCTACAAGCTCAAGCAGCACGGCCTCGTCGATCGCCTCTCCGATGCCTCCCACCGCGAACTCCTGGAACGCATCAAACAGATGGAGTTCATGGGCTACGAACTCGAAGCCGCCGAGGGCACCTTCGAGTTGCTAGTCCGCGAAGCTCTCCATCCCAACCTCAACCTCTTCGAGGTCGTCAACTACGAAGTGGCCATGAAGTGCAACGGCAAGGACGTGCAAACCACCGCCTCCGTAACCCTCAAGGCCCAGGACGGCATCCACTCCGCCACCGCCAACGGCCACGGTCCCATGAATGCCCTCGATCTTTGCCTCCGCCAGTGCCTGGCCCAACTCTACCCAGCTATCTCCAACGTCCGCCTCACCGATTACAAAGTAAGAGTCCTCGACACCAAAAAAGGCACCGCCGCTAAGGTCCGCGTCTTAGTCGAATGGTCCGACAATCGCCGCTCCTGGGCCACCGTCGGAGTAAGTGATAACGTAATCAGCGCAAGCTGGCACGCCCTCCTGGACGCCATCCGCCTGGAACTAATGCGCCTCGTCGAAAAGGACGAAGCCATAGACCGCGCCGTGGAAGACTACTGCTGGGGCGTCTAGATCCCTTCGTTGGAGGGCGGGTCCCCAGACCCGCAGGCGACCCCCAGGTCGCCTCCCCCTCCCCAGAAGCTATACTGCCATCATGTCCGAAGGCCACCACCACCACCATCACCAATCCGTCCCCCAAGACCTAACCCTCCGTGTCAAAGCCCTCGAATCCCTCCTAGTCGAAAAAGGCTACGTCGACCCCGCCGCCCTAGACGCCCTCATCGACACAATGGAAAACAAAATCGGCCCCAGAAACGGCGCCAAAGTAGTCGCCAAAGCCTGGGTAGACCCCGCCTACAAATCCCGCCTCCTAACCGACGCCCCAAAAGCCATCGCCGAACTAGGCTTCCTCAGCGCCGAAGGCGAATCCATGGTAGTCCTCGAAAACTCCCCCGCCATCCACAACCTCGTCGTCTGTACCCTCTGCTCCTGCTACCCCTGGCCGGTCCTAGGTCTCCCGCCCGTATGGTACAAATCCAACGCCTACCGCTCCCGTGCCGTCATCGACCCAAGGGGCATCCTCCAGGAATTCGGCACCACCCTCCCCGAATCCACCGAAATCCGCGTCTGGGACAGCACCGCCGAAGTCCGCTACTTAGTCCTCCCCGAACGCCCGCCCAACACCGAACACCTCACCGAAGACCAACTCGCTGACTTAGTAACCAGAGACTCCATGGTAGGAGTCACAAAGCTATGAACGGCGTCCACGACATGGGCGGCATGCACGGCATGGGTCCCGTCAACCCCGAAACCAACGAGCCCGTCTTCCACGCCCCCTGGGAAGCCCAAGCCTTCGCCCTCTGCCGCGCCCTCCGCGCCTTCAAACGCTGGAACCTCGACCAGGATCGCTACGCCCTAGAACAACTCCCGCCCGCCGAATACCTCCGCATGTCCTACTACGAGCGCTGGTTCACCCGCCTCGAGAAACAGGCCGTAGACTACGGTTTCATCACCCCTCAGGAATTCGCCACCGGCCACCCGGACCCCACCCATCCCAAAGGCCAGCCCGCCCTGACCCCAGACATGCACCATGCCTTCATCAGCCGCGGCCTACCCCCCACCGAAGACCCAACCATCCCCACCACCTACGCTACCGGCCAGGCCGTAAAGGCAAAGATCATCAACCCCACCGGCCACACGCGCCTACCCCGCTACGCCCGCGGCAAACGCGGCACCATCCACAAAGACCAGGGCGTTCACCCCCTGCCCGACGCCTCAGCCCAAGGCCAGGAAGTCCGCCAGCGCCTCTACTCCGTCCGCTTCCCCTTCCAGGAACTCTGGGGCCCGCTAGCCTCCGCCAATGACGCCGTCTACATTGACCTCTGGGAGTCCTACCTTGAACCAGCCTGACCAGCCCGATCTAACCCAACTCCCCGGCCTTCCCAAAGACGACGGCGGCCCCATCTTCGCCGAACCCTGGCAGGCCCAAGCCTTCGCCATGGCCGTGAAGTTATCCCATGCCGGCTACTTCACCTGGAAAGAATGGGCGGCCGAACTCGCCGCCGAACTCAGAGCAGCCGCGGACCGCGGCGAGCCTGACGACGGCTCCAAATACTACCAACACTGGCTCAATACCCTCGAACGCCTCGTCCAGGCCAAAGGCCTCACAAACCAGCAAGCCCTGGACGAACGCAAAGAAGCCTGGGCCGACGCCTATCGCCATACCCCCCACGGCCAGCCCGTAGTCCTGAAACGCTAAACCCGGTCCCCCGCGCCGTGGATCGACTCCGCATACAGCAAATCGCCCGTGAACCCGTCGTAATACTGAATCACCAGGTGCGGCTTCGGGTACGCCACCCACCGCTCGCGACCCTTATCATCCGGATTCGAAAACACGTTATTCACCTGCGCCACCGCATAAATCGGCTGCTTCCGCTTCTGCGTCGGCACATCGTTCCGAAAGTAACTGGACCACCGGATATCACACGGAGTCCCATGCGAGTCGAACGGCCCATTCGCCATCCGCCCGCCCTCGCTCTTCATCGGATGGTTCTGTGATCCCCGCGGCCCCGAACAAAACTCCCACACCCGCTCCGTCACCTTAATCGCGAACGAATTATGTAGGTCGCCCGTCATCACAATAACTGGCTTCCCTAACCCGTCCCAAAACTTCAGTAACATCTCCCGCTCTTCGAGAAACGCCGTCCAGGCATCGTCCTTTCCCTCAATCGGCCCGCTCGACCCCGGCGACCCCACATGCGGAATCATCAGATTCACGGTCGACGCCAGAAAGAAGAAGTCCGCATCGCTAGCCCGCATACTGGCCATCAGCCACTTCCGCTGCGCCTGCCCAATCATCGACAGTCCCTTGCGCTTCGGGTTCTTCGGATCGTGCTGATCCCGCAGACTGCGCGTATCCAGCAGATAAACTTCCACATTCCCCACCCGGAACTTCCCATACGAATGCCGCCCAATCGAGTACGCGCTGGTACCGCTCTCCCGCGCCGCCGGCTTAATCCGCAGCTTATTCGGACCCAGCACCTCCACAACGTCGTACACACCCGCGTTCGCGTTGCCGGCCGGCTCTTCCTGCTTCGTAACATCCATCCCAGCCAACTGTCCGCCCCAATGCACGTGCAGGTTACTCAACTCACTCAGCTTCACCTTCGTGAAATCCGTCGAGGTATCCTCCACGACATCGCTACCCGCTTTGAAGGTCCCTTGGCTGAAGTGAGTATTCGTCGACGTCGCTAGCGGATTCGCCCCCGCTATGTAGTCGAACCACCCGCGCATCGCGATGTCGCGAAATACCGCCCGCCTGCTCCGGTTCCCCGCCGCCGCCGTCCCATACACATCGTTCAAAATCTCGTGATCGTCCGGCGTAAAGTACGATGGCACCTTCTTGTGCCACTCCGCCATGTTCACGCCCCGCTCCAGAAAGAACTTATAGTTCTCCCACACTCCCGTGATGCTGGGTGCTAACTTCACAATCTCCGGCACCGCATCCGCCGCACACCCGGTCTGCTTACACCAATCCGCAACCGGGAATTCGCGCTTATCTTCATACAGCCAGTCGCCATTCGTAATCGAGAACAGTACCTTGTCTGTCAACCTCTCCCGCATCGTCTTAAATGCGGGCAGACTCGGCCCCGTCCCATTATTCGGCTTCTGGTTATTGCACGATCCAAACTCAAACTTGAAGTTAAACAGCCCCCGCGGATTCGTCTCCAGATGACGGTAATCCTCCGGATCAGGCAGCGTCAGAAACGTCCCTGAATGCGCCGGGCTCCCCTCGTTACTCCCTCCAGCCACCAGCCGGAAGTAGTACTTCGTCCCCGGCTTCAACCCCGTCAACCGGCCCCATGCCGCATTATCGTGATCCAGCGTCGTCTTCACCGCCTCCGACACCTGATCCAGGCTCTGTTCGCTCGTTCCATACCGCACCCGGAACTCGCCCGGCCTCTGCGTACGGCCCCAGATCCGAATCTCGCTCGCGGTCACATGACCCAGAATCGGCCCATGCGTAATGCCACCGGCCTGCGCCTGCAGCGCGGAAGGAGCCGCCATGGCGGTCAGCGCGGCCTTCGTCAGGTCGCGGCGGTTGATCTTTGGCATGCTGACTAGCCTATCAGACCCTCAATCCGTCAGAAAAGCCAGCGTTTTGGTCCCCGATATGTCGAAAGCCCGGCGGCACCGCACGTTCTTACAGTTCACCTTATCCTGAGCCAAAACCATGTAGCTCTGCGCCTTCGCGAACTTCGCCCGGTCCCGCTCATCCGCTCCCCGCGGCAGCGCGCCCTTCTTCTTCCGCACCACCCAGGGCAGTTCGTACGTGTCCTTGGTCTTGCAGAAACTGCACACCAAATCAATCGGCTTCGTCGTCCGGCTCTCGACGTAATAGTCGCGCTCGTCCATCTAGTTTCGACCGCACATTCCCGGGTTCTGGCACATCCCGCCCGGACACGACGGCATCTGCGCCGCACCCTTCGCTCCCGCGCCCGTTCCCGCATGCGCCGCGAACGTCGACAACTCCTGCTTCAAATGCCCCGATTCGCAACTCGGACAAATCACGTCATCGGTCATGCGCCGGACCAGCTTCTCAAAATGCGTCCCACAATCCTCGCAGCTATATTCAAAGATTGGCATAACTCTATTCTACTGCCCCTCCCAAGCTGCTAACGCCAGCCCAATCCTATCGATCACTTTCCGCACCTCCGGCCCCGGCGCCGTATAGTTATTCGCGATCACCGAAAACACCAGCCGCACCCCGCGCTTCGTCGTCACATACCCCGATAACGCACTCACGGTCCCCAGCGTCCCCGTCTTAGCATGGATCACCCGCGCCGCCTCGGCCTTCTCAAACCGCGACCGCAGCGTCCCATCCTCGCCCCCAAACGGCAGCATCTTGTCCCACTCCGCCCCATACGGCCGAGAATCCATATAGGTCAGCAGCTTCACGATCGCCGCTGGCGACACAATCCCCCGCCGCGACAACCCCGACCCATCCTCGAAATGATACTCCTTCTCCTCCACCCCAACTTCCTTCAGAAAAACATCCAGCTCCCTCAGCCCCGCCTCCCGCGTCCCCTCGGTCTGCCTCGCAAGCCCCACCTCCCGCAGCAGCAACTCCGCATGCAGATTCTGACTCACCTTATTCACCACCCGAGCCACCTCGGTCAACGGCAACGACTCCCGCCGCGCCAACTCCACCCCATACTCCGCATCAAACGGCTCATCCGCCCGATACCGGTGCCGTGCCCCCGGCTCCCCTGTAATCCGCACCCCCCGCCGCGTCAGAACATCATGAAACACCGCCGCCGCGTACAACGCCGGATCATCCACCGCCAACAACTGCCGCGCACCGCCGCTACCCACCGTCCCACTCAGCCGCAACTGACGGCTGCCCGCCGTCCGGTCCACCTCCAACTTCCCTCGCTTCTCCCCCACCGTCATCACCCGGTTATCCACCACAAATGGCACCGAGGGCGGATTCAGGAACACCCGCGCCAGGTCCCCAACCTCTCCCGCCTGCACACGCACCGTGAACGCATTGTCGTTGAAAGTCAGCGCACTCACCGGCGCGCCGTACTCCCACAACGCATCACCTAGCGTCCAACCCTCTGGGAACGGCTGGTACACATACCGCCGATCATCCCCAACCACACTCCCCCGCACTTCCTTCAATCCCCGCGCCGCAAGCTGCTCCGCCAACGCCACCACTGGCTCAATCGGATCCCCACCCTCCTTCTCTTTCTGATACGGATAGGCCCGCCCGGAAAGCGTTGGATCCCCGCCCCCTACCAGCCGCAGATCCCCCACCAGCACGCCATCCCCATCAATCGCCCGGTCCGCCCGTACCGTAGTGACAAACCTATACTCCGGCCCCAACCTCTCCAAAGCCAAAGCGGTAGAAAACAGCTTCGTGTTCGACGCCGGGGCCATATGATCATCGGCATTCAACGCGAACACCGTCCGCCCCGTCTTCAAACTCCGAGCCAAAATCCCCCACCGCGCACTCTGACCCGCCTCCGTCCGCAACAGCCCCGCGATGCGCTTCTGGTAGGGCAGACCTCCAGGTCTGCGCGCGACGTCCACGTCGCGCCGCCCCTCCGCCGCGCCCAAGCCCAAAACCATCACCAAGCCAACTAAAATCCGCATACCCTTCAGATGTCAAGCCGCCTTCGGCAACCGCTTCTTCCCACGTCTATCCTCATCCGCAATCAACGGCTGCGTCGGATCAATCCGTGAGAACAGTAACGCGCTAATCAACAACATCGTCCCCATCGGCACCAGCGGCGCGTTATAGCTCTGCGTGGCCGTCACAATATACCCGAACGTCAACGACGTCAGGAAAGACCCCAACTGCCCCGCCATATTCATCGATCCGCTCACCGCCCCCGCATACCGTCCGCCCACATCCAAACACACCGCCCACGCCACCGGCAGCATGCAGTCCATGCTGCCATACCCCAGCGCCAGAAACAGCACCGCCATATACTTGTCCGGCGTCTGCGACGTCAAAAGCATAAACGTCCCCGACATCGCCAATCCCAACGCCCCCACGATACGCCGGCCGAACTTCAGCCCCTTCTTCCGAACCAGCATATCGCTCAACGTGCCGCCCAGCAGGTTTCCGCACGCACCGCACAAGAAGGGTGCCGTCGCGAAAATCGCCATCTCGTTCTCACTAAACCCGCGCCCCTTCTGCAGATAAGTATGCAGCCACGACAGATAAAAATAACTGCCCCAGCAATACGTGTGGTACATCAGCAGAATGTTCCAGAATCGCCATTTCCCAAGTGCTTCCCGCCACGGCATGCCGTGATGTTGCTTGGGCGACCCGCCGCCAATCTCCTGTAGCTCCTGTGCCGTTACGCCTGGCTTCTCCGTCGGATGGTTGCGATACCACCAGTACCAAAGCACGCACCAGATCACTCCCAGGATCCCGAAGACGTAAAACGACATCCGCCAACCATACGCCTGCTGAATCGCCACCACCAGGATCGGCGAGATCGCACCTCCCAGCCGGCTTGCCATCCACACAATCCCCGTCGCCCGCGCCCGCTCCGGAGCAGGGAACCACCGCGACACCGCCGACGCACTCCCCGGATAAGCACCCGCCTCACCCGCCCCAAAACAGAAGCGCACAAACAACAGCGTAAAGAAGTTCGATACCGCTCCCGTCAGCGACGTGAACAGCGACCACCACAGCACAATCCGCGTCAAAACCGCCCGCGCGCCGATCTTGTCCGCCATCGCCCCTGAAGGAATCTCGAACAACGCGTACGACAGCGTGAATGCCCCCACTACCCATCCCCATTTATCCGGCGTCAAGCCTAACTCGGCTTGCATCCGCGGCCCCGCCACCGAGATGCACACCCGGTCGATATAGGTAATGATCGATAGCAGGAAGAGCAGGATCAACACCCGTACGCGATATCTCATAAGCCTCCGATCATATCAGGCCCTATGGCTGTTCCGCCGCGCACGCTCGATTCCCAAAAGCGGACACCGTCCACCCGCAACCTGTTGATCTTCGCCCCTCGTCCCATGGCACCGCGCATGCTCCTACCCTCGCGATGTCTACGCTGCGCTACGCCGTCCGCATGCTCCTCCGCACTCCCGTTCTCAGCGGGGTCGTCATCGTCTCCCTCGCGCTCGGCATCGGTGCCAACACCGCCATCTACTCCCTCATGCGCCAGATCCTCTACCGCGACCTGGCCATCGCCAACGCCCACGAACTCGTCAACTTCTACCAGCCCGGACCGGCCCAGGGCCGTGTCTCCTCCAACGAAGACGGCGGCGCGGTCTTCACCCACCCCATGTTCCGCGATCTCCAGCGCCTCCAAACTTCCTTCACCGCCATCGCCGCCGACCGCTCCGTCGATGGCAGCCTTTCCTATCAGGGCCAGTCCAAACGAGGCGAGATCGCCCTCGTAAGCGGCAACTACTTCGAGACCCTCGGCGTCCGCCCAGCCCTCGGCCGCCTGTTCACCGAACAGGACGATCGCACGCCCGGCGCCCATGCCGTCGTCGTCCTCAACCACTCCTACTGGCAGAACAACTTCGGCGCCCGCTCCGATGTCCTCAACAAGACCCTCATCGTCAACGGCCATCCCATGACCATCGTCGGCGTCACCCAGCGCCGCTTCCAGACCGAAACCGTGGGCCAGACCGTCGAAGCCTACGTCCCCATCATGATGAAGGCCCAGATTACCCCCCGCTGGAATGGCCTCGATGACCGCAAGGATTATTGGCTCAACGTCTTTGGCCGCCTCAAGCCTGGCGTCACCCTGGACCAGGCCCAACAGCGCATCAATGTCCCCTATCGCTCTCTCCTCGAAGAGGAGTTCAAGCTGTTCCAGAACCCTTCCCCCAACTTCGCCCGCGGCTGGAAAAGCAAGCAGATCCTCCTCAAGCCCGGTGAATTCGGACGCGGCTCGCTCCTCTCCGAAGCCCAACAGCCCCTCTTCATCCTCCTGCTCATTACCGGCCTCGTGCTCCTCATCGCCTGCGCCAACGCCGCCAACCTGCTTCTCGCCCGCTCCGCCGTGCGCCGCAAGGAAATCGCCATCCGCCTCTCCATCGGCGCCAGCCGCTGGCAACTCCTGCGCCAACTCCTCATCGAAGCCTGTGTCCTGTCCCTAGCCGGCGGTACGCTCGGCATCCTGGTCTCCCAGTGGACCATCGACCTCCTCATCGCCGGCATCCCCGACATCGGCACCAGCCATTACTTCAACTCCGACCTCAGTCCCCGCGTGCTCCTCTACAGCTTCGCCGCCTCAATCCTTACGGGACTCGCCTTCGGCCTCTTCCCTGCCCTGCAGGCCACTCGCCCGGACGTTTCGCCTTCGCTGAAGGACCAGGGCGAGATCATCGCCGTCTCCGGCGCGGCCCGCTATTTCCGCAGCGCTATGGTGGTCGGCCAGATCGCCATGTCCCTTGTCCTCCTCATCACCTCCGGCCTACTCACTCTCAGCCTTTGGCGGCTCTCCAACGTCGAAGTTGGCATCAGGACGGAAAAGCTCCTCACCTTCTCCATCAACCCCGCTCTGTCCGGCTACACCCCGCAACGTACCATCCAGTTCTTCGAACAGCTCGAAGATCGCCTCTCCGCCATACCCGGCGTTCATTCCGTCGGCGGCTCTACCGTCTCCTTCCTCGCTGGCGACAGTTGGAACACCAACGTCACCGTCGAAGGCCATCGCGCCGGCCCTGATGCCGACACGCATTCGGCGCTCGCTGAGATCGGGCCAACCACCCTGGCCACCCTTGGTATCCCTCTCCTCAACGGCCGCGAATTCACCCGCAAGGATTCCATCGGTGCTCCCAAGGTCGCTCTCGTCAATCAGACCTTCGCCCGCCGCTTCCTGGAAGGCCGCAATCCCATCGGTTCCCACTTCGCCGTAGGACGTGCCGACAAGCTTGATATCGAGATTATAGGCCTGATCAAGGACGTCGGTTATGCCAGGGTCCAGGACCAGCCCAAGCCCGTCTACTACCTCCCCTATCGCCAGAACGAACGCGCCGAAAGCCTCCACTACTACGTCCGCACCACCCTCCAGCCGGATCAGATGCTCGCCATCGTGCGCCGCGAGATCGCCGCTCTCGACCCCACCATCCCCGTCACTCCCATCCGCACCATGCAGGATCAGATCAACAACAACCTCTTTGGGGAACGCCTGATGTCTTTCGCTTCCTCGGCCTTCGGAGCCCTCGCCACGCTCCTCGCCGCCATCGGTCTCTACGGCGTTCTGGCCTACACCGTCGCCCGTCGCACCCGCGAGATCGGAATACGCATCGCCCTTGGCGCCCGCGCCACCGACGTCCGCCTCCTCGTCATGCGGGACGTCGCCCTCTTCGCCGCCATTGGGATCCCCATCGGCCTCGCCGGCGGACTCGCCATCGCCCGCCTCCTCGGCTCCCTCCTCTACAACGTCACCACCTACGATCCGCTTGTCATCACGGGCGCCACTCTCTCTCTAATCCTCGTGGCCGCCGTTGCCGGCTACCTGCCCGCCCGCCGTGCCACCAAAATCGACCCCCAAATCGCCCTCCGTTACTACTAACACCCCAATCCCAGCCGCAATCGCGCCCGCTCCGTCGCCTCCCGCCGCCGCGCCAGCAGCGCCTTTGCCCGCCGCTGCACCTCCACAATCGTCCCCAACTCCGAACACTCCGGCGATCCAGGCCCAAATGGCGGCGCCGGGTCGTACTCCAGTTGCAGCGCCACCCGCCGCGCTTCTTCTTCCCCCGCCAGCAGCGCCGCGAACTCCAACGCCATGTCGATACCGGCCGTCACCCCGCCTCCGGTGATCCGGTTCCTATCCACCACAATCCGCTGGCTCTCCACCGTAGCCCCCAACCGCGCCAGTTGGTCCCGCGACATCCAATGGCTGGTGGCCCTATACCCGCGCAGCAACCCCGCCCCGCCCAACAACAGCGATCCCGTGCATACCGAGGTCACCCACTCCGCCTGCTCCCCCTGCCGCCGCAACCACGACATCACCTCCCCATCGTCCATGCATTCCACCTGCCCCGGCCCGCCCGGCACAAAGAGCACCTCACAATCCGGGCATGTCTCGAACGTCGCCGTCGGCAACACCGCCATGCCCGAATCGCTCATCACCGGATCCAGCGTCTTCCACACCAGGTACAATCGCATCTCCGGCAAACGCCGCAGGACATCCCACGGCCCCGCCAGATCCAACTGCGTGAGCCCCGGAAACAGCAAAGCGGCCACCCGCTTCATGCCATCACCGCCACTGTGCTCCCCACAATCCGCAATCCTATCGCCTCGCCCGTCCCCGTATCGTACATTGCAAACGTCGAATCCCCATCCGTGCGATTCGCTTCCCCATCGAACTGGCACCCCATGATCGACCCTGGATTCAGTGCCAGCGTCTTGCCCATCTGCTCGTTCTGGTACATGTGGTTATGCCCGAAAAATACCGCATCATACTCGCCTGACCTGGCAATCGGCAGCGCGATGTAGTGGAAATGGTTCACCGCGATCTTCCGCCCATCCCAATTCGCCTCGAAATACTCCCCCCGCAACTGCACGTGCGGATACTTCGTGGTCTTCGACGTGATCCGGTACAGATCCGCGTCGTTGTTCCCAAACACGATATGGATCGGCCCCTGAAACCCCCGCGCCAGTTGGTCCAGCACGAATGGCGAACATAAGTCCCCGCAGCACACCAGCAGATCCGCTCCCTGCACTGCCTCCAGTGCCACCGCCAGCTTCCAGACGTTGTCATGTATATCGGACAAAACCGCTACTTGCATCGCGTTCACCCTACCACAAGGCTTACAGCCGGTCACGCGTATGCGGCGATCGCTTCTGCAGCCACACCCGGACCCCAAACGGCAATCGCGGAAACACCGCCGTGAACAGACGGTACTGCCATCCGGGAATCACCATCGCCTTTCCACCCGCCAAGCCCTCCAAGGACTCCCGGACGACATCCTCCGCCCGTAACCACAGCCAGGGCGCAGCCACCTTCTTCCGATCCACTCCCAGTACGTCGTGGAACTCCGTGTACGTGAAGCCCGGACACAGCGCCTGCACCTTCACCTTGCATCCCAACGCCGACAACTCCACCACTAACCCCTCGGTGAAGTCCTTCATCCAGCCCTTCGTCGCGCAGTAGCTCACATTCGATGCGCTCCGTGCGAACGCCGCTACGGACGCCACGTTGATCACTCCGCCCCGCCCCCGCGCCACCATTCCCCGCAAAGCAGCGTGCGTCAATTCCACCGTCGCCAGCACGTGTACTTCATGCATCGCCTGCTGCCCGGCGAAATCAGCCTCCCAAAAGCGGCGGCGCGTCCCGAAGCCCGCGTTGTTCACCAGAAGCTCCAAATCCGGCTCTTCTTCGATACAACGCCTGACCTCGGCACGCGCCGCCCGGTCCGCCAAATCCGCCACTACGATTCTTGACCGCACCGGCAAAGACGCCGCCAGCTTCTCCAGCAACTCCCGCCGCCGCGCCACCAGAATCAGCTCATAGCCCTGCCCCGCCAGTTGCCGCGCGAACTCCGCGCCCAAGCCGGAACTCGCGCCCGTGATGAGCGCCACCCGCCTGCTTTTGTCCACCGCCCCAGCTTAACGCGCGGCAGTTACTTCTTCTGCACCTGCGCGTCGTGCTTCTCCCGGTAGATCTCCCGGCTCAGCTTATTCTGCTTCGCGTTGATCTTCACCTTCTCCGCCTTGGTCATCCCACCGCCATCCCGCTTGTCCTGCCGGGCCTCACGGCGCAGTGCCGCTTCCTTCGACTCCAACTTGATCTCTTCCCGCTTGGTCAGAGATCCGTTCTCCACGCCCTTGTCGATGCGCTTCTCCTGCCGTTGCGCGCGCTCCTTGCGCACCGTCGTTCTCTGGTCATCAGCCCAAGCGATGCTCCCGGTCAGCAGCAGCGCCGTGCTGGCGAAGGTCAAAATGCGGTTCATGGTAGGTCGTCTCCTGTTTTCATTCCCCGGTCGTTCTTCGCCGGGTTTCACACAGATCACGTACCAACCTTCCTGCGCGGAAGAATGCCTCTGATTAAACTTTGCTCATGCTACCGGCTCGGTCCACACCTTCTCGGCGGCCGCACGCCCCAGTTGCACCTTCCGCCCGCCAACCTCCAACGTCAGCGTCTCGTCATAGTTCGACGCCACCACCTGCAGTCGCGCCTCCGGCCGGATCCCCAGCCCGTCCAGAAACTCCAGCAACCGCCGGTCGCGCTCATACACGCTCGTCACTTGCGCCGCGTACCCCTCCGGTAGTTCCGCCAGCGGCAGCCATCCCCGGTCCCGCCGCAACTGCGGCGTATCCAGCCCTATCACGTTGCCATGCGGACAAGCTCCGCCCGGCCCCAGCCGGTCCATCAGCTTCCGTTCGAAATCCTCCGACACGGCATGCTCCAGCGCCTCCGCCTCTTCATGCACCTTGTACCACTCCATGCCGAAGATCTCGGTCAGCATGCGCTCAATCAGATGATGCCGGTTCAATAGCCGCGTCGCGATCGAGCGCCCCTCATCCGTCAGCGTCAAACGGCCATCCGCCGCCACCAGCAGCATGCCGTCCCGCTTCAGCCGCTTGATCGCCATCGTCACCGCCGGGGGCGACACGTTCAACCACCGCGCTAACGTGGCCGCAATCACCGTCTGCCCTTCGCTCTCGGCTTCGGCGATCGCCTTCAGGTAGTTCTCCTTGGAGATCGTGATCCGCACGTCTTTTCAATATAACTTCGTTTGCTTTGCCCAACTCATGCTTACGCCACAACCTCTTCTTCCAAAGCTTCCTCCGGCTCCTCTTGATCGTCGCGGAAGAACACGTATCGACCCGCCAATGCCGCCGCCCCAATCCCCACGACCGCCATCCCAAACGCCGCCGGATACCCAAAGCGCTTCGCTACCGCCCCCGCCGAAAACGAGCTTATTCCCACGAACAGATCATAGAAAGCGCTCAGGATACCCACGGCGCTTCCACGCTCCTGCGGTGGCGTCTTCTTGAGAACCGTCGATGCGATAGAAGCCCACGGAAACGAAAAGCCGAAGCCCAGAATCCCCGTCGCGATCACCGCCAACACCGGGCTAGGACCCGCCGCGATCGCCGCCAGCCCAATCGCCATACACGCCAGCCCCAGGTAAAACGTCCGCCACGGTGGCAGCCGGTCGGGCAGTCCTCCCAAAAAGAACCGCGACAGCAGAATCACCGCCGCATAAGCCGAAAAGGCCACCGGCCCGGAGTTGCCGTGTTGCGCCAGATGCAACACCAGGAATCCGGTAATCACCGGATAATGCACGTTCACGAAACCAATCGCGATTCCCGGCGCCAGAAACCGCGATGCCACAAATCGCCGCTTGGGATTCGGATGGGGGACATAATGCTCCGGAATCTGCATCAACAGCACAATCGCCGCCACGCCCAACAGCATCTGGCACCACGCCGCCCGCTCAAACGTCCCCAGCCAGTGACCCAGCACCGGACCCGCCGAAATCCCGCCCCAGATGCCCGTACTGACATAGCCCAGCGCCTGGCTGCTACGATCAATCCCGGCCAACTCCACCGCCCATGCCGCCGCGCCCGTGTACAGGCATGCTTCTCCGAACCCTTGCAGCATACGGCCCAAAAATGCACTGCCGATCCCTATGGGCAGCAGATATGCCGCCCCCGCCGCGGAACAGCTTGCCAATCCCGTTACCAACGCGATCTTCCGTCCCCGGTTGTCCGCCAAGGGGCCGGACACAAACCGGCTCAGCAAAGCGACGAACGAGAAACTGCCGATCACGAAACCTACCGTTTGGTCTGACCCGCCCAAGTCGTATCTGACATGGGGCGCCAACCTCGGCAACACGGTTCCTATGCCAAGAAAGCCCAGAAAGGTCGCGGCGATCAAAGACCAGAACCGCGCACCCATCTCATGCGCGGAAAAACTCATTCCTCATTGTACCGTTCCATGAGAAAATGCCCGGTGGTGCGAACTTCCATTCCTAGCCTCTTCCTCCTCACCGCCGCCCTCGCCGCGGCCCAGCAGCCGAATACCCTTACTCCCGAGGAGAAATCCGCCGGCTGGATCCTCCTGTTCGATGGACGCAGCCTTTCGGGTTGGACGCCATCCCCTGCCTCCAACCCTCCCCTCGACTCCTTCTTCATCGAAGAGGGCGCGATCGTTGCCCGCAAGAATCCGAAGTTTCGGGAGGACATCGAAACCACCTCCAAATGGGCCGACTTCGAACTTGTTTTTGATTGGAAGATCTCCCCTGGCGGGAACAGCGGCGTGAAGTATCGCGTCCAGGACGCCATGGTCATCCACCCTGCCCTCATCCCCCCGGATATCGGCAAGTTCGAGCGCCAGGCCGACTACGCCCTCGCCAACCGCAAAGCCACCCGTTCCTCTATGCCTACCGATGGCAAAGGCCAGATCTACCAGGTTGCCTTCGAATACCAGGTCATCGACAACGAAGCTCACTCCGACGCCAAAACTTCCAAAAAGTCCTGGGCTGGCGCGCTCTACCAGATGCTCGAGCCCAAGGAGAATCCCGCCAAGCCCGTCGGCCAATGGAACACCGCCCTCATCGTCGTTCGCGGCGACCAGGTGCAGCATTGGCTCAACGGGCGCAAGGTCATCGATGCCACCCTCGCTGACCCCGCTGTCACTGCCGGTATCGAGAAACGATGGGGACTGGAATCGCCCGTATACAAATTACTTACTAAACGCCCTCGCAAGATGGGTCCCATCGTCTTACAAAATCATAACGATCCGGCATGGTTCCGTAACATCAAAATCCGCGCCATAAAGTAACAAACTCCAGCCGCCCTGGCTCCGCTGCCGCCGCCGCCGTGTCACGTAACTCCTTCACCCCGAACGCCCTTATGGAGCCGCGACCGCGAGGGAGCGGATGTCCGTCATTCTTTCACGCCCCAAATGTTATTCAAAATCCGCCCTCAAGAAGAAGTCCGGCAGTTACGAATTAGGTGGCAGGCAGTACACTCGCTCTTGTTGCATAGGTCAAAGTTCTTGCATTCCCGCCGAACTTCCGGTAACGTCTTATACTACGCCGGGATCCCCACCCCGTGGTGTCCAGCTTTCTCCCTCTGGACGGCAGTCCGCTCGTTGTCTCCGCGGAGGTTGTACTATGTCTGCCTTATACAGGGTGCGAAAACCCACGCTCGTTCTTGTTCTGGATGAGGGAAAGCCACGCCTATTGAGGGTTGAAGCTGGAACTGTTCTCCGGGTGAAGGACGATAGCGCCACCGACACAAATGCTGAGATTGAGTGCGGCCTAAACGGCCGCAAGGTCCGCATCTTCCGGGTCGATCTCGAAGAACGCGCCGAGCGCCTCGCCTCCGATATCGAATCGGAGCCGCTCCCTACGCTACCCTGAAGAGGAATGGCCATCGCCGTTGCTCCGGACCTGCTCCCTTTGCGCTTCTTCACGCCCCCTGCCTGGGCCCAAGCCGTTCTTCACGACCCCGTCGCCCTGCTCGTCGACCATGCTTTCCTCGAAAAGAAAGCAGCCACCAATGCTCTCGACCTGCTTACGCTCTGGCCGGAGGAGTTCTTCCCCGAATGGGCGCAGACGATGACTGCCGTCGCCCGCGACGAAGCTGCCCATCTCTCCCAGGTGATGCGCATCCTGCTTCGTCGCGGAGGCGGCCTCTCCCGGGTTCACAAAAACCCCTACGCCAATGCCCTACGCCTGCTGGTCCGCAAAGGTACCGCCGGGGAAGTCATCGACCGCTTACTCATCTCCGCCATCATCGAACTCCGTTCCTGTGAGCGCTTCTCCGTCCTCGCCAACCATTGTGCCGACGAGGAACTCGCCGCCTTCTACGGCCGCCTCTATGCCTCCGAAAAGGGCCACTTCCAGGTCTTCCTGAAACTCGCCCAAGCCATCGCGCCGAAGGGCCCCGCCAGTGATCGATGGAACACTCTCTTGGACGCCGAGGCCCGCATCCTTGCCCAACAGGAAACCGGCCCTCGCATCCACTCCGGCTGCCCCGCCTAGTGCGTCATTGCGTAGATGATGTAGTTCAGTCCGAACCGGTAGGCCAGCGCCGTCATCGCTTCCGGATACTCCGGCATATCCGCGTGTTCCCAGGCATCGCCCACATCCATGTTGTAGTTGATCGCTACCACCAGATGCCCCCTGCTGTCGTGCATCGCGCGCCACCGCGGCGGCCCATACTGCATCTGTACCGTCACCGAACCCCCAGGCCCCTCCCGTAAGTGACGCAAACCTGGTATCGGCACCCGCTCCTCAATGTCGTACATCACCCGCAGCAGCGGGTGCCCCTCTTCGATCTCCAGGATCGGCGCCTCCGGCAGCACACCGCGCATCGTCTCGGCGAAGATCGCCCACTCCCGCGGGCCGTGAAAGTCGTCCGTCACCAGAAACCCGCCTCGCAGCAGATACTCGCGCAGCCGCTTCTTCTCCGCCTCCGTCAAGTCCCAATAGCCCGTCTGCGTGGCATAGATCCAGGGGTACTCGAAAATCCGATCATCCAAAAGTGGCAGATGCCTCGGCTCCCCTACATGGATTCGGGTCAGCCGCCGGATTCCGTGCGTGAAGTGCGCATCGGCCTCCGGCCAGTCCTGCCGCCACCACCCGGGAAAGTAAGCTCCGCGCCGCGTCCACCGCATGTCCTGGTACTCCATGCGCAGAAAGTGATACTCATCGCGGCGCGTATGGTCCTGCGGCGGCGCCGGCTCCCACCGCCGGCCTCCCATTCCGAACTGCCAGGCCCCCGCCAGACCCGCCGCAAGGCAGCCCGCCAGTGCCACTCGCTTAATGTGGAACCCGCCAGAACTCATCGAATAGCCCAGCCCGTGCCACGTCCGGAAACTCCGCGTCGCGGCTGACCTTGAGGATAGCGAAGTCGCCCCACCGCGGCAGGCTGTAGTCCCCGTTGTATTCACGCTCGTCAATGCTCAACCCGGAGTTCACCACCACATACCGCGTCGCACTCAAGGGGCTTGGATACACCAGCGCGGGCAGGTGATCCCCAGCCGCATAGCTCTGGCCTCCCATCTTTATCTCGGTCTGGGACCACGTCAGCGGCAGCTTCGCCATAACCTTCGCGATCCAGGCATTGCTCCCTGGATCCCCAAACAGCACAACGTTGTAGTTCGCAAAGTCCGCTGCCGTCACATCCCGGTCCTCCTTCACCCGCGGATGCGCCCGGTAATTTCTGGCGTATAGCCGGTCGAACCGCGCCAGAATCCGCATTGCCTGCTCATGCGCCGCTGTATTCCACGGCTTACCCGTTGGCTTCACAAGCAGGAAAGGGTCGAGGAAGGCATCGTCGATAGGACCTTGCAGCCCATGCGTTTTGTGCAGCCCTGGCCACTTCGCGGGCGCGATCTTCCAACCGCCCGCGCCCTTGTCCAGCGTTACCCCGAATCCTCCCTTGGCGTTCAGTTTCATCCCATCGATCTCAATCCGCTTGGCGGCGCTCATCTCCGTCAGAGCCACGCGCGTCACGTTCTGCGTTTTGACCTTATACACCGATCCGCCCTCGCTCCGTACGGCATCCACCTCGGCCCGCTCGTAATGCTTTCCCATGGCTTCCACCGAAACCCAGTGCGCCCGGTTATAGCGTGTCGTGAACGTCACGAACCGGACGTGATCCGGCGATTGCAACCCCTTATCGCCCCAGCTCTTCAAAAAGCTGTCCACCTTCTTCCGCACCTCGGGGCTGATCGCATGCCCGGTGTTCCGCGAGATCAAGAACACCGAAGGAGTGCCCTTCGCCGCCATCTCGTAGGTGTCCCCCTCCGATGCATACCCCTCCCGCGCCAGTTGCTCCCGCACCCGGATCGACGACTCCAATTGCCCCCGATGCTTCGTACCCGGCGGTGGCGGCGGAATCGACGGCGTGCCCGTATCATTGTCCCCATCGTGCGCCACAATCGGAACGTTGAACGCATTCACCGCCCACTGGTCAGTCATGTTCTCCCATATGCGCAGCAGCGGCGCCTGATGCGGTGGGAACTCGTCCGCCATAAGATACCGCCGGGGCCATGTGCCCGCTCCAATCTCCGCCGCCGCCCACCGGCCCGGGTTCTGCAGAGCAATGTGCCACGCGGCTGCCCCACCCAACGAGAATCCGCGCAGAATGATCCGCTTCGGATCGATCTTGTACCGGGCCTGGACATCCGCGATCGCCTCATACACATCCACTTCCCCCGCCCAATGATTCGCGTTGTTGCCTCGCCCATAACAATCCAGTCGCAACTCCCCAATTACGCGTTCCAACCCCGCCACCTTGTCTTGTATCAGCCTGCGTTCGGCGGCACTCGCCTCTATTGGTTGCGGCTGGGGCGGTCTCTGCTGGCCCGGCAACATAACGCTGATGAACGTATAAAACAAAACAATTCGGCCCATGCATGGCTCCAATTCGCCTGAATCGTACCATAGCCTCACAAAAACGAAACTGTACAGCCCGCCACTCGAAACAAAAAAGCCAGCCCCTGTGTCAACTTCCCGACGTACCACTAGCTCAACGGAGCAAGACTCGGCTGGCCGTCCGGGGCGCTGACTTCCTTCACAAACGGCGATTCGCTTCTTGCTCCGCCGCACGTCCCGCGTGAAAGGAATGCTATGCCCGTTGCTGCCGTGACCAAGGTGCTGGATGGCGACCAGCTCCTGGCTACCCTCGTCGCTTTCAAAAAAGGTGACTTCTCCATCCGCCTCCCCGTCAATCAGGTCGGACTTGCCGGTAAGATAGCCGATACCCTGAACGAGATCTTCGACCTCAATCAGGGACTGGCAGAGGAGTTGGCCCGCATTAGCCGCGTCGTCGGCAAGGAAGGCAACACCGCCCAACGAGCTACCTTACCCGCCGGCACCGGCCATTGGGCATCCACCATCGAGTCCGTCAACAGCCTTGTCAGCGACCTCGTGCAGCCCTCCACCGAAATCGCCCGCGTCATCGGAGCCGTCGCCCAGGGCGACCTCTCCCAAAAGATGTCGCTCGAGGTCGAAGGCCGCGCCCTTCGCGGCGAATTCGTTCGCACCGCCCGCGTCGTCAACACCATGGTCGACCAGCTCAATTCCTTCGCCTCCGAAGTCACTCGCGTCGCCCGCGAAGTCGGCACGGAAGGAAAGCTCGGTGGACAGGCCGTCGTCACCGGCGTCGCCGGCACCTGGAAGGATCTCACCGACAGTGTGAACTCCATGGCCGGTAACCTCACCAACCAGGTCCGCAACATCGCCGAAGTCACCACCGCCGTCGCCAACGGTGACCTCTCCCGCAAAATCACCGTCAACGTCCAGGGCGAGATCCTCGAGCTGAAGAACACCATC
>CAYLPH010000062.1:0-50682 GCA_964385495.1 uncultured Candidatus Solibacter sp. | reverse complement strand
CGAACGATTTCGCGTTGTGGTTCGACGGAGTGGCGGATGAGGAGGGAAGCCTCGACCTGGGCGCGTTGGACGGCTTCGAGGATGCCGCGGAAGTAGCGCATGCCCAGTTCGACTTCGGCGGTGGAGGCTTCGTCGCCGTAGACGCGGCTGGTGACGCCCTCTTCTACGTGTAGCAGTACCAGTTTCGCGCCATGGAGTTTGGCGATGGCGAGGGCGTGGGAGACGGCGGTGCGGTCGCGTTCGGTGTGATCGAGCGTGACCAGCACCTTGGCGTAGCTGGTGACGGGGAGGACGTCGGCGGCGTTGGCGGGGAGGTCGACGACGGCGGCACCGGAGCGCTCGCGGCGGAGTAGGGGTTGGACGGCGATCCATAGCAGAAGACCGAGGAGGCCTAGGGCCAGGGGAAGGGCGAGCAGGAGCAGGGCCGGACGCCAGGCGCCGGCGTTTTCGAGCCAGCCGCTGAAGGTGGTGTAGGCGAGGCGCAGGTTGAGGGCAACGATAATTACGGCGGCTACCCAGGCCAGGGCCTGCACCCAGCGGGGGTTGGCGAAGGCACCCATCCTACGCTTGTCGGAGGTGAACTGGATGAGCGGGATGACGGCGAACGGCAATTGGAGGCTGAGCACCACCTGGCTGAAGATGAGCAGTTGGTAGGTGGCCTGTTCGCCGGCGAGCACGATGGTGAGGCCGGCGGGAACCACGGCGACGGCGCGGGTGATGAGGCGCCGGAGCCAGGGGCGCATGCGGAAGTTGAGGAAGCCTTCCATGACGATCTGCCCGGCCAGGGTACCGGTTAAGGTGGAGGACTGTCCGGCGCAGAACAGGGCGACGGCGAACATGACGCTGGCGGCGCTGGTGCCGAGCAGCGGCGCTAGCAACTGGTGGGCCTGCTGCAGTTCTTTGACTTCGACGCCTTTCTGAAAGAAGGTGGAGGCGGCGAGGATGAGGATGGCGGCGTTGACCAGCAGCGCTCCATTCAATGCCACTACGGAATCGATGAAGTTGAACTTACAGGCCATTCGCTTTTCGGATTCGGTGGAGCCGATGCGCCGGGTCTGTACGAGGGCCGAGTGGAGATAGAGATTGTGAGGCATCACGGTGGCGCCGAGGATGCCGATGGCGACGTAGAGGCTCTTGTCGGTGAGGCGCGGGACGAGGCCGGTGGCCATGGCCGCCAGCGACGGCTGGGCCAGCCAGATCTCGACGAGGAAGCAGAGGCCGATGATGGTGACCAGGCTGAGGACGAAGGCCTCCATGACGCGGATGCCGAAGCGGGTGAACCAGAGAATGAGGAGGGTATCGAGGGTGGTGAGGAGCACGCCGGCGAGCAGCGGCAGCCCGAACAGGAGGTTGAGGCCGATGGCCGCGCCGAGCACTTCGGCGAGGTCGCAGGCGGCGATGGCGATTTCACAGAGGATCCAGAGGACGCGGGAGACGGCGCGGGGGTAGGACTCGCGGCAGGCTTGGGCGAGGTCGAGATTGGTGACGATGCCGAGGCGCGCGGAGAGGGTCTGGAGGAGGACCGCCATGGCGTTGGAGAGGACGAGGACCCAGAGGAGTTGGTAGCCGAAGCTGGCGCCGCCTTCGAGGTCGGTGGCCCAGTTGCCGGGATCCATGTAGCCGACCGAGACGAGGTAGGCGGGTCCGGCGAAGGCGAACATGCGCTTCCAGAAGGAGGGTTGGGAGGTGGTGACGGAGGCGTGGACCTCGGGGAGGGAGGGGTTGGAAGGGGGGTAATCGGGGGCGGGGCCGCCAACTTGTGGTTTCATCCGAAAAGTTAACTATAGTTTATTTGTCGGGCGGGCGTCAAGGATGGAAGAGCAGCGCCCTCTTTAGAACAACAGTGGCGTTACGAAGATCACCGTGGACCTTTCGACTTTCTGACCGGTACGTAGGGTCTTCACGCAGAGATCCGTCTGGAGGCGGGGGCCGCAGGTGGCAATTTGGAAGAGCGGTTGATCGCGGTCTTTCACGATGTAATTGCCGAGGGTGAGGTCGCGGAGGTCGTTGGCGTCATGGAGTACGATGCCGTTGGGCCGGGTGGCGCGGAGACGAAACTGGGTGGAGGATGGCTCATAGTTTCCATAGCTGAAGCAGCGGCCGGTACAGACACGGTCGAGGGTGTGGGCGAGAACGAAGACGCGGCTGCCGGGATCATAGAAGGTGGACACGATGCGGCTGCCGGGGGGGAGGCCGCGGACGAGCGCGTCCATGCGGCTTTCGAGGCGGCCGAGTACGCCGGTGTCGGCATAGAGGAAGACGAAGTAGATGGCGGCGAGACCGGCGGCGAGCGCACGCTGCCAGGGTAGGGGCTTGGCGTTCGCCAGCAGGGCACAGATGAGGACGCCGAGCAGCAGTGTCATGCGTTCGGCGACGAAGCTGAGCGGGAGGCGGTAGCCGATGCCTTCGATGGCGGTGGGCACGACAACGATTGCCAGTGAGGTGATGAGCGCCAGTTGGAGGGGAAGGAGGGAGAGCAACTGCCGCCACCGGTAGAGGTAGGTGAGGCGGAGGAGCAGGAAGCCCCAAAGCGCGCCGGTGCATAAGGCGAGGACGTAGTACTTGATGCCGAAGACCCAGAATTGGTCGATGGCGGTCATGCTGAGCAACTGCAGGGAGACCCAGGTGGTCTTGGCTTTCCATTCCAGCAGGAGGCGGATTAGAACCACGGCTGCGATTGCCGATGGGAACAGGAGACGGCGGGCCGGTTCGGGGAGGGCGATTGCGATCCTTTTATAGAAGAAGACGCCGGCGCCCCAGAGCACCGGGAGGGGATGGGCGATCCACGCCGGGCCCAGCAGCAGTAAGCCGGGGATCGGCCCGTTCCAGGCGATTGCTAAGGCGATTAGGACGAAGCCGCAGGAGATATAGAAGTTGAACAGGCCCATGTGGTAGGTCCAGCCGTAGGTGAGCATGGCCAGGAGCGGTAGAAGGAACCATGGGCGATCTTCGGAGATGCGGAAGACGAACGCTACGGCGCCCCAGAAGAAGAGCAGTACGGCGGCGCTGAGGAGCAGGCGCTCGGCCCAATCGGGGCCAACGCGGGGGAACAGCCAGGCTAGCGCTAGATCGAAGAGGATGTTGGTGCGCTGGGGGTGGAGTTCGAGGCCTGGGGCGTTTCCCTGCTGGACTAGTTGCGCGAGCCAGGCGTTGTAGGTGTGGCTGCCGAGGTCGCCGGCCTGGATGCGCGGGTGCCAGTAGATGGGGAGGAGGAGCAGGAGCGAGATGGCTGTACGGGTTAAAGCCGTCACATTCCCACCATCGGCGGGGTATGGGGTAAGCTTTACGCCTTACTTGTGACTGCGGGGAGAGACCGAAGGCGCGACGTGGACGTCGCGCTCAGACGTGGACGTCTGCCCTACTTACTAAGTTCCCTTTAGGATTTCGCGGGCGGCGTTGTGACCTGGGGCTCCCATGACGCCACCGCCGGGGTGGGCTCCGGAGCCGCAGAGGTACAGTCCCTGTACGGGGGTTTTATGGCGGGCGTAGCCGGGGACGGGGCGCATGACGAACATCTGGTCGAGGCTCATTTCGCCGTGGAAGATGTTGCCGCCGGTGATACCGAAGCGGCGCTCGAGGTCGAGGGGGGTGAGCACCTGGCGTTCGAGGATGAGGTTGGTGAAGCCGGGGCAGTATTCCTCGATGAGGCCGATGACGCGGTCGGCGAAGGGCTCGCGTTCGACGTCCCAGGTGGTGCCGTGGAGTGTGTAGGGGGCGTATTGGAGGAAGATGCCCATGATGTGGCGGCCTTCGGGGGCGAGCGACTTGTCGTACATGGTGGGGACGGTCATTTCGAGCAGCGGTTTCTGGCTGGGGCGGCCGTACTTGGCGTCGTCCCAGGCGCGCTCGACGTACTCGATGCTGGGGCAGATGTGCATGGTGGCTCCGTGCTGCGGGCCGGGGACGCCGGGGAGCATTTTGAACTCAGGGAGTCCGCTGAGGGCGAGGTTGATTTTGCAGGAGGTGCCTTCGCTGCGGAAACGGCGGATCTGGGCGGTGAACTCGGCGGGAAGGTCGCGGTCGTCGAGCAGTTTGAGGAAGGTGACCTTGGGGTCGAGGTTGCTGGCGACGATGGGGGCGAGGATCTCTTCGCCGTTTTCGAGAGCAACTCCGGTGGCGCGGCCGTCGCGGACCAGCACCTTGGCGACCGGCGCATTGAGGCGGATCTCGACGCCTTTGGCCTTGGCACTGGCGGCGATGGCATCACTGACCGCGCCCATGCCGCCGCGCACGAAGCCCCAGAGCCCGCGCTTGCCGGCGACGCCTCCCATGCAGTGATGGAGCAGGATGTAGGCGGTGCCCTGGGAGCGGGGGCCGCCATTGGCTCCTATGACGCCGTCGGTGGCGAGGGTGACTTTGACCTGCTCGCTTTCGAACCAATCGTCGAGCAGGTCCGAGGCGCTTTGGGTGAAGATGCGGACGAGGCCGGCGATTTCGGCGCGGTTGAGGCCTTTCAGGCGGCCGGCGAGTTTGAGCCAATCGAGGTAATCGCCGAGGCTTTGCGGGGGGAATTCAGGGGGGGTGGTGAGGAGGAGGCTTTCGACGACGATGGCGAGGCGCTCGAGGTGCTTTTCGTAGGCGGGGTAGCGTTCGGCGTCGCGTTTGGAGAACTTGGCGATCTCCGCGAGCGTGCGGCGCTCGTCCTGCCACATGAAGAAGTAGCGGCCGTCGGGGAATGGGGAGAAGAAGGCGGGATCCTTGGCGTCGACGCGGTAGCCGAACTTCTCGAGTTCGAGATCGCGGATGACCTTTTCCTGGAGGAGGCTGGTGAGGTAGGCGGCGGTGGAGACGCGGTAGCCGGGCCATATTTCTTCGGTGACGGAGCAGCCGCCGGCGAGTTCGCGCTTTTCGAGGACGAGGACGTTGCGGCCGGCGCGGGCGAGGTAGGCCGCCGTCACGAGGCCGTTATGACCGGCGCCGGCGATGATTACGTCGTAACGTTGAGGCACGGATTCTCCTGCTTCCTCATTATCCACTTCCTCCTCTCACGTACAGGTCCCCTTACTCCACTGCTCACCCCGGCGAAAGTGGAACAGGCCGGCGCCCGGCAGGTCAAACGGGGTATGGAGCGGGCTGGATTTGTCCTGGCGGGGTGTTCCCGGCGAAGACGGCCGGACCATCGGCCTGGCCGATGCCGGGCAATATTGGCATAGCGACCTGTCCTAGATCCAGAACCCGAGCCGCTGTTCGGTACTCTATGCACTGGAAGTCCCCGTGCGCGATGGCGTGGTGCTTGGTGAAGCCCTGTTTGCCAGCGCCGCCCGCCATCGGTGTGGAAGTAGTGATACTCGCCGGCCTGATCCATGTGATTGAACATCAGCCAGCCGGCACGGAACCAGCTTTCCGTAAGTGCATAGGCGCGATCATCGGCGGCGGTGAGATAAACGCGGGCGCGGATCGGTTGGCTGGTGGCGGCATCGAGGACGCGTACGTGCAACTTGGCCCTGGAGCGCTGTAGAGCAGGCGCTCCAGGTTCACCCGCTCCATCTCGCCGCCGAAAGGGTGCCACAGCCAGAGCGAGGTGTCGCCGGTTTCGTTGGAGATGAAGGCGATGCGCTTACCGTCAGGCGACCAGCGCGGAGGAACCGATGGGGAGCCGCGATCAAGGATTGTTGCACCCCCAGATTTCCCGTCCCAGAAGGCCGGCTCCCCCCTCCGGAGGAAACCGGCTCGAGTTGAAAGAGATCAAGATTACCGCTCGCCCTCAGCAATCAATAGCCGGTGGCCATCAGAACCGCAGCCGCAAACCCATCTGCGTCGTTCGGCCGACACCGACGCCGTTCAGATTGAACTGCCCGCTGGACCGGCCGAAGAATGTGGAAGTGACCGCCGTGCTCGGATCGTTCCAGGTCATCTTGTTCGGCACATTGAAGGAGTCCAGGCGGGCTTCCGCCGAGAATCGTTCCGTGAGACGGAACGATTTGACCAGAGAGGCATCCAGGTTGAAGAACGAGGAGCCGGTGATGCCGTCGTAGATCCACGGGTTCTGCCGGCGCGTGAACGCCGGAAGCACCGAGAATACGGATTGGTTGAACCACTGGTTAGGGCCCGGGTTGTCGATCTTCGGGTCGCCGTTCACGACCAAACCCGGGAAGTTGAGATAGAAGCCCGAGCGCCAGGTGAGCATCGGGCTGACATTCCAGCCGCCGATCAGCAGATCCACAAGGCGGGGAGCCGTCCTGAGGAACTCGCGGCCATGGCCAATCGGAAGGTTCCACGTGCCGCCGAAGGTAAGCCGGTGCCGCGGTTGCGTGTCGTTGATCCAGGTCCGCTGCTGCAGGAACGTATCCTGGTCGTCGTAATACTGCAGGTTCTTCGCGTACGTATACGAATATCCGCTCAGGAATGTGACTCCGCGGCTGAAGCCCTTGCGCACACGGATCGCCATCTGGTGGAAGCGCCCGCCGCCGTTGTTCTCGAAATCGGACACGGTCAGGGCGCCGTACTGCGGATAAGGAACCATCAGAGAAGTGAGCGGCACCCGAGCCTGATTGCGCAAAGCGCCGGAGAACTTCTCGGGCGTAAGGATGTTGTAGAAGGGGTTTGCCACGGACTGGTTGATCGCCGTCTTCTGGGTGTAGCCGATCCGCGGGTCCACCATGTTAATGTTGCGCGCGCCCGGGGCGTTGAAGAAGTTGAAGAAGTACGTAACGTCGGCAACCATGCCAAAGATCTCGCGCTGGAATCCGGCGTTGAGCCGGTTCAGGTTCTGTCGAGGCCGTTCGTTGGCCACCCAGGAGAGAGAACTGCCCAACCCCGTGTAGCCGCCCTGCGATTTGCCAATGACCGGCTGAACGGGGAACGAGGATGGGGGGAAGGGATTGTCGAGCGACATCTGCGGAACACCCAGTAGGGGCGTGGGCGCCACAGTTTCCACCGCGAATCCGTAGAAGTTACCTTGCGTGATGTTGGTGCTGCGCAGCCAAGGCGAGTAGTAGCGCCCATAGCCCACGCGGAGGGAACTCTTGCTGTCCAGACGTAAAGCGATACCGGCACGGGGCGAGAGTGTCCCGGCCGTCGCCTTCCACTGCCCGCGCTGATTTTGATCGGTCCAGCGATAAGCGCCGTTGAAGGTCCAGCCGCCCTGGTAGAACTGGCTTACCTCGGCGGGCATTCGTGGAGCGCCCGCACCCTGGAACTCCGCGATGGGTACGCTCAGATCCACACCGCGAGCGGCGCGGTCTTCCTCTTCGCGGAAAGGTTGCTCCAACTCCCAACGCAGACCCAAGTTGAGCGTGAGGCGGCGGCTCACCTTCCAGTCGTCGTTCAGATAGAGGCCGAAGGTGCGCTGGTACAGGCGAGTGGTGACACGAGCGGGCATGGTGGCGGTGTTGACCGCACCCAGCAGGAACGAAGCGTATCCATCGCCGGAGATGCGCGTGTCCGGATTCAGATACGTGCCGGCCGTGCTCTGGGCGTCAAACCGGAAGTTCGGAAAACTAATTTGGGGCAACTGCCAGGTGTCTCCGAAACGCGACTCGAAACCGGCCTTCCAGTAGTGGCTCCCGCGTTGATGGGCAATCTTGATCACTTCCTGATCCTGCCGGGCGTGCTTGCGCCAGAAGGGGCCGTTGGCGCCGATACCGGACGAGTAGGAGGACATGATGGCGCCTCCATCACCGTGTGTAATCACCATGCCTGGCGCGACCTCCGGAATGGCGCCGGAGTCGAAAACCGGTTTGTACCAGTTGTTCCCCGGCCAAAGGCTGTCGTAACCCTTAAAGTCACTCGTTGGGGAGGATTCATCGATAAAACCGTAGAAGGCGAAGCTGCCGGTGATAACCGTTCGCGCGCTCTTGGTCCAAGTCAATTCATTGGTGATCTGTGTGGCGTGGCGATTGCTGCCGCGATCGCTCAACCATGCCAGATCGCTTCCGACCGGATTAGACGCCGAAATCGGGGTGCGGAAGAAACTCACGCGTCCGGAGTAGCGCAGCGTTTCGCTGAAGTGATAATCCGTGCGGTCGGAGAAGTTGCGGTACGGTGTGAACAGCTTTAACGGCACCACGTAGTTGCGCGCGCCATAGTTGCCCACCGCGGGCGCGTTGGCCTGGGGCAAAGCAGCCGTGTAAGCCGCCGCCACCCGCGAGATGCGCGACGCGGGAATGACGTTGCCGGGGAAGGGCGTGCGCGTCACCGTGCGTCCATCCGCCGATGTCTGCGTGCTGACCGGATCGAAGATGGTGCGCAGTGCGTCGCGAGAATTCAGCGACCGCGAGAAGTCGCCGCCGCGCTCCAGTGGCGTCGGCAACTGCCCGGTTATCGTCTGGGGGTCGGTGAGTTCCCATCCTTCAAAAGCGACGAAGTTGAACCACTTGTTGCGGCGGATCGGGTGTCCGAGCGTGCCGCCGAAGATGTGATTGCGCTGTACATTGGGCGTGCGATTGACCCGGTTGAGCACGGCGTTGGCCCACGGGTACACGCCCTGATAGAAGGCCACGCCGTTGAACTTGTTGGTACCCGACTTCAGCGTGACGCTCACGGCCGCCCCCGTACTCTGACCGAACTCCGCGTCGACGGCATTCACCTGGATATTGACTTCCTGCACCATGTCCGGGGAGGGAACATAGCCGGAGAAGTTGCCGAGCCCGACCGGGGCGCCATCCACCTGGAAGTCGCTGCCGTTCACGCCACCGACGGTTTGCGTGCCCGTTCCGGTGCTATGGAAGGGCTGGCTCTCCAGGCGCGTCTCCGACTGCACAACGCTGGGATCCACCTTCGACAGGAAGAACGGATTGCGGTGGAATTGCGGAACGGCGGCGGCAATCTGGTTGTCCACCGTGGTTTCCAGCTTGCTCGTATTGAACTGCACCTGGCCGCTCTCGGCGGCCACGGTCACGGACTCAGCCACATTGCCCAGCTTGAGCCGGGCATCCACCGTGACATCCGCCCGCTGGCGAAGGACGATTCCCTCGGCTTGGAATTTAGCGAATCCGGGGGCCTCAATCGTCAGCGTATAGGTTCCCGGGACGACGAGGTCGAAGATATAGCGGCCGGCCACGCCGGAGGTGCGCGTAGTTGGGATGTTGGTCCCTGTGTTGACTAGAGTCGCAGTAGCGCCGGCAATGGCTGAGTCGGAAGCGTCCAACACAGAGCCCTGTATGCGCCCGCGATACTCCTGCGCGAAGAGATGGCTGACAAGCAGACTGGAGAGACTGATTTGCAGCAGCAAATTAGAGGTTCGTGAGAGTTTCATCGGTGATTTCGACTCCGGCCAAACCCACCCGAGTGGGCGGGAGCGCTCCTGGGAGCGCGTTGGCTCTCGCAGTGTAGAAAGGCAGGATTTCGGGTCAATGAATTTTGGTTTACGATCTCATGCTCCTGGCACCTGGAGTCCATCTCGCTTTCGCCTCGACCGTTACGGCAGTAAAGCCCCGCTGCCTCCGCTGGCTTGGATCTGGATGGGCATATCGATATCGTGATCTCGAACAGCAAAGGCCCGGCAAGACTGCTACGCAACACCGACGCGCCGATCGCTGCCCGTGCGTCTGGAGCGTTGCAACCGGGCGGCGAAGCCATGGTGGAGCGACTTCCGATCGAGTGGCCCGATGGCGTAAGGCAGGAAGCGCGGGAAGTCCCACTGCG
Organism: uncultured Candidatus Solibacter sp.; assembly: GCA_964385495.1. Classification (GTDB taxonomy): domain Bacteria; phylum Acidobacteriota; class Terriglobia; order Bryobacterales; family Bryobacteraceae; genus CADEFT01. The sequence continues at coordinate 41,097 of CAYLPH010000062.1, read as the reverse complement.
CCATCGCTGACGGTTCGCGAGGTACGCTAAGTTTCGATTCCTTTGCGCCATTGTCATTGTAGATTGACGTGCGGGTGGCACCATCTAGGCTCCACATGCGCCGATACCTTGTCATGCTGCTGCTTACCGCAGTAAGTCTTTCGGGCCAGCGCCCTGGCGAGAAGCTGCCCCCGTGGACCGAAGGCACGCTGGACATCCATCACATCAACACCGGCAAGGGTAACGCTACGCTCTTCGTTCTCCCAGACGGTACCAGCCTGCTGCTGGACGCCGGATGGGGCGGACGTGAGGGTCCGCGTGGCGTGCCGGCAAAGCCCGACAACACGCGCAACCCCGGCGAGTGGATTGCTCGCTCTGCCCGCGCCGTTCTGGAGGCGGTGCAAACCGAGCCCGCCATTGACTACGCCCTGCTCACGCACTTACCCGCTACCGAACACCCCGGGCGACGCGTTCACCAACCAGTTCAACTACACAACTTGGCCGATGTGCGGGTCTTTCCGCAGTTCACCGCAACCAACTACATGAGCCATGGCGGCGGTGATCACCGGCACAGCAGCTTGAATACGCACCTGTTGAACGCAACGTTCACCCACAACCGCCGCAATCACCCGTTCAAGTTCGGCTGGGACGCCCGAATGATCCGCGCCAACGTGCGGGAAACCAGAACCCCGGCCGGGGTGTTTGATTTCACTCCCGCGATGACGCAGGGACCGAATCCACTGCGCGCCTCCAGCACTGCAGGCAATGGAATCGCTTCCATGCTTCTTGGCACCGGCAGCGGGGCTGGCATTCTCTATCGCAGCTTCAGAGATCAGGCCTCGCAGAGCTATTGCATGGCTTGGTACGCGCAGGATGATTGGCGTGTGACCCCCAAGCTGACCCTGAACCTCGGCATCCGCTACGACTTCGACACGCCGAAGACCGAGCGCTTCAACCGCAGCGCATGAGCTTCAGCCTGCAGTTTGAGAGCTCGTATGTTTGGTCAAAGACCATGGATCGCGGCGAAGAGACCGTGCAGAGCCACTACCGCATGGATCAGGAGAAGGCCGCCGCCATTCGCGATGTGCCGCACCGCCTGGCCGCCAGCTATCTCTACGAACTGCCATTCGGGCGGGGCCGCCGCTTCGGAGCCGATGTCAACCGCTTCACCGATCTCGTGATCGGCGGCTGGCAGGTAAACGGGATTACGACGATCCAGAGCGGAACGCCGGTGCGCATCACCGGCACGAATACATCTGGAACGCCCGGCGGGGTCACTTCAACGGCGTGCAGTTCAGCGCCCCCAACACAACCGTCACCAACACTGCCTGCGGCCGCGTGGCGGGCCAGGCTAATGCGCCCAGGCAATTGCAGTTCGGCTTGAAATTGCTCTGGTAAAGGAATCCACTGCTCTATGCGACTTCTTACCACTCTGCTTCTCACCCTCGGCCTTGCGGGTAACGCTGCTATCGGCCAAACACGCCACGTCATTCTCTTCTCCATTGATGGGGGAGCGGCCTTCCATCTGGATGACCCCGCGCTGCTGTTGCCCAATATCCAGTTGCTGATGCAATCCGGCGTCCGCGCCAGCAGCAGTGAGACCGTGTTCCCCAGCGTCACCCACCCTTCGCACACCACGCTGATCACCGGAGTGCTGCCGATCAAGCATGGGGTGCTGGCCAATGAATTGCCCACCCGGGACTCCGCTCGCATGATCCCCGGCAACAGCCTGCCGCGTTCCCAAATCATCCTCTCCAAAACCATCTTCGATACCGCCAAGCAAAAGGGGCTCACCACGGCGGCGTTTCAGTGGCCGGAGACCGTGGAAGATCCCAATATCGACTTCAATCTTGTCGGCCGCGCCGGTCCGCAAGGCCGCGGCATCGTGCAGAACCAGTTCTACGAGGAGCTCAAGAAGGACGGTGTGCCGGTTGACCAGTATGCCGTCTGGCGCAAGGATGGCGCTCTCGGCGCCATGATGGACGGACTCACGACCCAGGCCGTCGTCCACACTATTCGCAAGCATAAGCCGAACCTGATCGCGGTGCACCTGGTCGATACCGATCATGAGCAGCATAGCCACGGCTCCTCCCACTACCTGTCGAAAGCCGCGCTCACCAATGCCGACCACCAGATCGGCCAGATCATCAAAGCCACCAAGGATGCCGGGATCTTTGAACAGACGACGTTCATTGTCGGCGCCGATCATGGCTTCACCTCCGTGTACGACGAAATCAACCTGCGCCCCATGTTCGCCGAGGCCGGCATCGAGGACAAGGTGCGCTTCTACGAAGGCGGTTGGGCGCCGTTCATCCGCTTGTTGCCTTCTTTCAATAAGGCTCAGGATCAGCCAAAGCTGGATGCAGTCTTCGCCCGGCTGATGAAGAACCTGCATGTGGCGCGTATTGTGGAGTCCCAGGACTTCCCCGCCGTCGTGGGGCTACCCCGTTATGAAGACAGCGACCGCGTGCGAGGTCAGTACCTCATCGTCGGCGACGCGGAAACCTACTTCGTCTGGGCCAGCGACAACGACACCTCCCGGCGGAAACGCCGCCGCCCCGCGCACGGCCATGGATACCTGCCCTTCCACCCCAAGATGTACCCGATGCTCGTGCTCTCCGGTTCCGGCATCCGGAAAGGGGAGAAGATCGGTCACGTCCACAACGCCGATGTCGCGCCCACCATCTCGACACTGCTGGGGCTGGAGAAGCTGGACTTTGACGGCCGCGTCCTTATCGAGGCCCTGACGCGCTGAAAATCCTTCCGATCGTAACGGGGATGAAAAGCTGATGCGTTATTCTGCGGTACCGATCGCCCATCCCAGAACATGACGGACCGACTTGACTTCGTTCTCTGCCACTGTGACCTTTCCGCGTTGCAGCAACTGGTGCAGGCACTGGAAGCCCGGCACGCCGCCGTGGTTGTGCGCGATCCGGAGCTCTGCCTCACCATGATTCGCGCCGAGGATTCCCTGGAACACCAGGAGTTCTATCTCGGGGAAGCTCTCACCACCGAATGCGAGGTAGCGGTGAATGGGGTTGCCGGTTACGGCGCTTGCCTCGGGGAGCAGCCGGTTCGCAGTTACTGCATCGCCGTGATTGATGCTTTGCGCGAACAGGATCTGCTGGACGAGAGCGTAAGGCTCTTTTTCGAAGCCGAAGAACGCCGGCTTGCCGGATTAGACCAGGCCGAGTTCCAGCGCGTATTGGCAACCCAGGTGGACTTCAAACTACTGGAGCAGGAATGATCTCGCCGCGCGAAGCGAAGTATGATCCCGTCCACGATGCCCAGCGACACTTTCGCGGGCTGCTGGACAGCATGGCCCATCCCGGACAGATTCGCGATCTGGATTGTCAGCCGCTCGCCCCCGCGGACGGGTTGGATCCCGCTGCGGCGGCAGTGACTCTGGCGTTACTCAATCGCGATTGCACTTTCGCGGCGTTCGGTTACCCGGATGCGGTCATCGATTACCTTCGTCAAAACACCCGCTGTCCGCTTGCCCGGTCAGGCAGTGAAGCCGAATACCTCCTGTTTGCGCGGGACAGCGTGGACCTGGCTGTCCTTGCGTCGGCCAACACTGGGGACCCGGCCTATCCCGAGACAGGAGCGACGGTCCTCATTCAGGTCAATGCACTGGCGCCGGGGGGACTTGGCGCAGACACGCTAACCGTGACTTTGCAAGGGCCGGGAGTCGATGGCTCAATCCGATTCCAGATGAGCGGGGTGAGTAGTGCCGTTCTTGGAATTCTGCGCGAGAAGAACGACGAGTACCCGCTCGGCGTCGACACCATTTTCACTTGCGGTGAGCGGCTGGTTTCCATGCCGCGATCCAGCCGCCTGCGTTGGGAGTAGCAGATGGGATACGTTGCCGTTAAAGGCGGGCAGGAGGCGATTGATCGCGCCGCGCTGCTGCTGGAGTACTTCCGCCTGAAGGAGGGCACTCCGCCGATCGAAGTGGAGCAGATTCGCACGCAGATGCGGATGCTTGTCGATCGGGTGATGGGTGAGGGCTCCCTCTACGCTCCGGAGCACGCCGCGTTGGCGCTCAAACAAGTGGAGGGCGACACGTTCGAAGCGGCGTTCCTGCTGCGCGCCTATCGCGCCACCCTGGAGCGGCGCTACTACTCGGCGATCCTCGATACGCGCCAGATGTTGGTGCAGCGGCGCATCTCATCGGCCTTCCGCGACATACCCGGCGGACAGATTCTCGGTCCTACCAGGGACTACACCATGCGGCTTTTCGATCCGCGCCTGGCATCGGAAACGGAGGCCTCCATCGCCGCCTTCCTCCGCGACATAGATGAGACGTTGCCGGCTAAGGCCGGCGAACCCGCGCGGACCTTTTCAAAAGTCATCGACCTGCTACTTACCCAGGGCCTGATGAAGAAGGACATGCGTGCCGATGCAGCCGACCGCCGGGTGGTGGATGTTACCCGCGAAGCACTGCGTTTCCCGGCTCCGCGCTCGGCGGTGTTGCAGATGATGGCCCGCGCTGAAACTGGCGGACTGCTGTGTCTGGGCTACTCCACCATGCGGGGCTTTGCCGCGGGTGGTCATGGCACGGTTGGCGAACTGCGCGTGGGGCAGGTGGACGTGCGCATCCGCGATGCCCGTGGACGTGCCCGCCACATCGGCCGAATCACCGTGAGTGAGTGCGAGATGGTGAACTCCGTGAAGTCCGGCAAAAGCAATGACCCCACCCCGTATCTCTCGGTCGGCTACGGTCTTTGCTTCGGCCATAACGAAACGAAAGTGATCTGCATGGGCATGCTCGACAATTCCCTTCGCGAGCCAAACGAGGCGAATCCGGCCAATAGTCAGGAGTTCACGCTCTACCACACCGAAGGTGTGGAGTCCTATGGCTTCACTAATCACCTGAAGCTCCCTCACTACGTGACGTTTCAGTCGGGCCTCGACAATCTCCGCGACTCCGTTCGCCGCGTGCAGGAAATGCGCCAGCGGGCGCTGGCAGGCTACGCCGGGGTGAAGACATCATGATCACCCCGCGGCGGCTGACCTCAAGCTATAACTTCGCCTTCATCGACGAGAACACGAAGAAAGAGATCCGGCGCAAGCTGCTCAAGGCGGTGGCGATCCCAGGCTATCAGGTGCCCTATTCGTCGCCGGAGATGCCGGTGGCGCGCGGCTGGGGCACCGGCGGCTTACACGTCACGCTTGCCATCATTGGAGAGCACGATACGCTCAAGGTGATCGACCAGGGCAGCGACGCCAGCGTCAACGCCTGCAGTCTGCGCCAGTTCATCCAGAAGATGACCGGCTGCCGCACGACGGTGGACACCGCCGAAGCTTCGGTAATCCAGACCCGTCACCGCATCCCCGAAGAGATTCTCACCCCGGCGCAGATCCTCGTGTTTCAGGTGCCGCAGCCGGAAGTGCTACGCACGGTGGAACGGCTGGAAGACCGCACCCGCCAGATGCACGCCGAAGCGGATTATGCGCGCATGTGGGTTTCTTTATATGAGAGCTATGTTCGCTACGGCTCCCTGATGCGCGGTGCGGGCTTCCCGGTCCGGGTGCACGGCCGCTACCTGATGTCTCCCTCTCCCATCCCACGCTGGGATGTGCCGAACCTCAATGATGCGAAGTGTCTCTACCTGTTCGGCGCCGGGCGCGAGAAGCGCCTCTATGCCGTGCCGCCGCACACCACGGTGGAACCGCTGCAGTTTGAGGACGTGCGTTTCCGGGTGGAAAGCTGGGACGGCACGCGCTGTGCCTATTCCAATGAGGCTGATGCCTTTCTGGATGAGATTTATGAAGACGAACAGGTGAAGAAGTTCGTGATCAATGACAGCAACTTCCTGGATAAGGTGCGCAACGGGGGGCCCAGACCGCCACAGCGGCTGTTTCAGAATCCGCAATGAACGCAAACGGCAATCGCAATTCCGACTGGCTTCTGCGCGTCCGCGGGCTCACCAAGATCCATGGCGAGCCCGGTGAGAACTCCATAGCCCATACCGGCCCGCATGCCGGCACCAACATCTGCCCCGAGACCGGCGCCATTGTCGCTTGCGCGGACATCAGCTTCGATCTGTACCCAGCCGAGGTGCTTGGCGTTGTTGGCGAGAGTGGATCGGGAAAAAGCACGCTGGTGCAGCTGCTCTACTTCGACCAGCCGGCAACGCGCGGCGAAGTGTTCTTCCGCCCGCTCGACAACGCTTCCAAAGATCTGTTGACCCTGTCCAACCAGCGGAAGCGCTATGTGCGGAATCACCTGCTCGGCATGGTGTACCAGAATCCCCGCGATGGATTGAACTTTTCATTCTCCGCTGGGGGAAACATCGCCGAGAAGCTCATCATGGCGGGTAACTTCCATGTCGGCCGCATGCGCCAGCGGGCGCGCCATCTGCTGGAGCAGACCGAAGTGCCCGCGCAACGCATGGATTCCACTCCGCGCACCTTTTCCGGCGGCATGCAGCAGCGCGTGCAGATCTCCAAGGCGATGGCCAACAACCCGCCGCTGCTTTTTCTGGATGAAGTGACCAGCGGGCTCGACGTTTCCGTGCAGGCAAAAGTGCTCGATATGATCCGCCAGATCCAGGCCGAACTTGGGATCTCGATGATTGTTGTTTCGCACGACCTCGGCGTCATCCGCATGCTTACCGATCGCACCATGGTGCTGAAGAACGGGCGCATTGTGGAGTCCGGGCTTACCGACCAGATCCTCCAGGACCCGCAACACGCCTACACCCAACTGCTGGTCAGTTCGCTGCTGTGAAGAAGAGAAACCCATGGCCACTCTGCTCGAAGTAAACGATCTCGAAAAGGCCTTCGTCATGCATATCCTGCACGACAAGCACATCGCTGCCCTCACTGGCATCACGTTTTCGATGGAGGAAGGCGAAATCCTCGGGTTGACCGGGCGCTCGGGATCGGGCAAGTCGACACTGATGAAGTGTCTCTATCGCACCTACCTGCCGACGGCGGGCAGCATCCGCTACCACGGCCGGCAGAGTGCCAGTGGGACCGAAACACTTGATTTGGTCACCGCGGATGAGCACGCCATCATTCGCCTGCGCCGCACCGAGACGACTTATTGCGCGCAATTCCTGGAGGTGGTTCCCCGTGTGTCCGCCCGAGACGTGGTTCTTGAACCGATGCTGCGTCGCGGCATGCCCCAGGACGAATCCCTGGCGCGCGTGCAGGCTGCCTTCCAACGCATGGGACTCCCTCGCGAGTTGTGGGACGCCTATCCGGCCACTTTCAGTGGCGGCGAGCAGCAGCGTGTCAACATCGCGCGGGCGATCCTTGCCAGACCTCGATTTCTTCTGCTGGATGAACCCACCGCGTCTCTCGATCCCGGTACCAAGGACGCGGTCATCGACATGATTCTCGAACTGCGAGAGGAGGGAACCTCCATGATCCTGATCAGTCACGATGCGCACACCATGTCGCGCCTGGCCGACCGTCGCCTGCACCTGAACCAGGGACGCATCGAGGAGCCGGTGTATGCGTAGGCGCACCTTTCTCACCTCCGCCGTCGTTCTGCCGCCGCTGTGGAACACCGCCTGTTCCTCCAGCGCCAAGTCCACCGAAGCGGCAACTCCGCGGCGCCTTCGTTTTGCCTACAATCCCTCTACGGACGATGTCGAGACTTCGTTGAAGCGCTACCGCCGGTTACAGCAGTATCTGGAGAAGGAACTGGCGATGCCCGTCGAACTGACGCAGGCCTCCGGCTATAGTTCCACGATTGAGGCGATGCGCGCCCGCAAGGTCGATTGCGCCACCATGGGGCCGATGAGCTACCTGATCGCCGCCCAGCGCGCCGGCGCCGAAGCCATCGTTCTTCCCGGCACCACATCCAAGGGCCCGGGTACCTACCAGTCCTGTATCATCGTGCGAGGCGATTCCCCCGTGAAAAGCCTCGAAGAACTGCTGGCCCACGGCAAGAAAGTCACTTTCGCCTTCGTTGACCCCGCCTCCACCTCCGGCCACTTGATCCCGCGCGCCTTCCTGGAATCCAAAGGCATAGACCCGGAGACTGCGTTCCGCAAAGTTCACTTTTCCAACAGCCATCTCACCACGCTCTATACCGTGCTCGGCGGCAAGGTGGATGCAGCCGCGACAATGCCGTCGATGATCGAAGCCCTCATCGCCAGAGGCAAACTCAAGCGGGGCGATGTGCGCTTGCTGTGGCAGTCGCCTCCTATCCCGCAAAGCCCCGTAGTCATGCGCAAGGATCTGCCAGCCGGCTTCAAGGAGCGCGTGCGAAAGGCGTTTCTCGATCTCGCCGACAAGGATCCCGACCTCGCCCGCGCGATGCAGGCCACCACTACTCACTCTGACTTTCGCTATTTCCCCGCCACCGACAGCATGTACGACGGCTTGCGGGAGATCGCTCGCAACGTGAAGAATACCCGGATGCTCGAGTAGGCTTCCTATGCTGACCGTTCGCGGACTGAGCAAGAAAGCCGACAGCGGCCGAGTGCTGCTGAACGGCGTTTCCTTCACCGTGGGCGAGGGCGAGTTTGTCGGTATTCTCGGAGCTAGCGGCGCGGGCAAGACGCTCACCATCCGCGCCATTGCCGCGTTGACCGAAGTGGACGCCGGCGAGTGTCTGTTCGTGGGCACCGACGGATCCAGTTACGACACCACCAAAGTCCGCGGTGAACGCCTGCGCATCGCCCGGCGCCAGATCGGCATGATCTTTCAGGGGCTGCAACTGGTCAAGCGGCTTACTGCACTGGAGAACGTCATGATCGGCAGGCTGGGCCACATCTCCTCTCTGCGCAGCTGGCTCTATGGCTTCACCGATGGCGAGGCACGCCAGGCGCTCCATGCTCTTGATCGCGTGCAAATGGCCGCATTCGCCGACCGCGTAACCGGAACCCTCAGCGGGGGTGAGATGCAGCGTGTCGCCATCGCGCGGGCCATCTTCCAGCAACCGCGGCTCTATCTCGCCGACGAACCCATCGCCAATCTCGACCCCAGGAACAGCGAAGACATCATGCGCCTGCTGCAGTCGCTCTCACGGGAATCGCTGGTGGTTGGGGCTTTCCACCAACCCGAGATGACCAGTCGCTACTGCACCCGTGTCATCGGCATCCGTGGCGGATCCGTGATTTATGACGGGCCGCCAAGCCTGGACCGCAACCGCCTGCGGGATGTCTACGGCGCCGAGTTGGAGAGCCTGCCTGGCGCGGAGGCTGCTCACGCATGACCATGGCGAGAGGTTATCGTGCCTCGCGCCGCGCTCTGCGCCGCCTTATGGCGTTAGTCGTGCTTGCCGCGCTAGTCGTTCCGGCGGCCATCACGTGTGAAATCAGCGTGTCCCTACTGGGCAAGGGGTGGGGCAAGAGCGGCGAGTTCATCCGTGACTTCTTCCCCCCGCTATGGTCGGCGATGGATGAGATGGCGGAGGCCGCCGCCGTCACCCTGCTGCTCGCCGCGGCCGCCACACTGCTCGGCGTTCTGTTTTCGTTTCCCGTTGGCCTGGCGGCGGCGCGCAACGTCGTGCCGGGATGGCTGCGGCTTTCCGTCCGCGTGCTGGTCGGAATCGAGCGCGCTTTACCCGAAGTGCTCAGTCTGTTGTTCCTCGTCGTCGCGTTCGGATTGGGACCATTCGCCGGAATCATCGCTTTGGCTATTGGCAGCGTCGGCATGCTGGGCAAGCTGTTGGCCGATGCGATCGAAGAGGTCGACCCGCGGGTGCAGGAATCGGTAGAAGCGACGGGCGCTACACGCTGGCAGATGATTCGCTACGCCCTGATTCCAGAGTTGCTGCCCGCGATCCTGGGCAACGCCCTTTTCCGCTTTGACGTCAATGTCCGCAGTTCCATCGTGTTGGGTGCGGTGGGGGCCGGCGGCGTAGGCCAGGAGATTCACCGCTCGATGGGAATGCTGCAGTATGACCGCGCCACGCTGGCCGTGCTCTGTTCGCTGGCCCTGATCCTTGCCTCCGAACGTCTCTCCGATTATCTTCGCGGCCAACTGCTGCGCGGGGGAGCGCTTCGATGAACCTACCTGCGCGGGAATGGCCTTCGGCGAAAGCGCGGCGGCGCTGGTTGATCGGCGCCGGCGTGCTGCTTGCCCTTGGGGGGATGCTGCTGGTTCTTCGGGTCAACCCCTTCGATATCGTGACGCAGTTCCATTTCCTGGCCGATCTCGCGCGCGAGATGATGCCCCCCAACATCGCATTGTTGTGGACGAACCCACGCGTCTGGAGGAATATCAACGAGACGCTGTCCATGGCTTTTCTGGGAACGCTCGGTGGCGCCGCACTCGCCTTCCCGGGCGCGATTCTGGCAGCCTCCAATATCTCGCCGCATCCCCTGCTCCGCATGGCCATGCGATCCCTCATGGCACTGGAGCGCGCGATTACTTCTTTTTTTGTGTTGCTGGTTCTGCTGATCGCCCTTGGTCTCGGTCCGTTCGCCGGCACGGTCACACTCATGCTAACCACCTTCGGCATGTTCGGCAAGCTTTTCGCCGAAGCCATCGAGCAGGCAGACCCGGGGCCCTGTGAAGCCATCCGCGCGGTGGGCGCCACCCGGGTGCAGGCGATCGCTTTCGGGATACTGCCCCAGGTCACACCAACCCTGATTGCGCAGTTGCTCTATGCATTCGACTTCAACCTGCGCACCTCGATCGCCCTCGGCATCTTCGGCGCGGGCGGGCTCGGCTTTGAACTAAACGTCGCCAACAACATGCTGCGCTACCGCGACGTTCTGGGCTACACCATCATCACCATGCTCTTCGTCACCGCGGCCGAACGCCTCTCTGATGGCTTGCGTCACCGCATCCTGCGAACCTCTTGAGCCCAATCCATCCAACGATGCCTAATCAAATCCTTACCAACGCCCTGCTGGTCCTGCCCGACCGAACCGTCTCCGGATCGGTCGTGCTTGAAAATGGCCGGATCGCCGACGTGGCGCCGGGCCGGCACTACGCCGATGGCCTCGACCTTGACGGACAACTGCTGTCCCCGGGCGTCATCGATATCCACACGGACTATCTCGAAAAGGAGATGAATCCGCGTCCGGATACTAACTTCCCCCTCGAACTGGCTTTCCACATGATGGATCTGCGGGCTGTCGGCTGCGGGGTCACCACGGTGCTGGGCGCGGCGCGGATCTCTTCGGACTCCGGCGGTCCGCTCGGCAGTTGGACCGGCGATGGCATCACGTTGATTGAACGCTATGCCGAGCTTCGCAAGAGCGCGCTTGGACGGCACCTGATTCACGTACGCTGGGATCCCAACTTTGAACCTTGCGAAGATCGCCTGGAGCGTGTTCATGCCCTCCGCCCGCTCATCGGCAACCTCGTCTATAACGACTCCACGCCCGGCGAACGGCAGTACCGCAACACCTTTGCCGATCAGGTACGGCGCTATGCCGTCGCGAAGAGTCTCAGCATGGAGGAAGCACAGTCCATCTTTGCCGAACGCGTCCGCCGCGCCAAGGCCGTCAACAACCGGCCAATCGTACAGCAACTCATCAGCCACCTGCTGCCGCTTGGCAGCCATGACGACACAACCGTCGAGCATGTCCGCGAAGCGCATCACTTCGGTTCGACGATGGCCGAAATGCCGGTAACCATGGAGGCCGCGCGTGAGGCACGGCGGCTGGGCATGCAGATCTGCATGGGGGCCCCAAACTACTACCGCGGCGGGTCGCATTGCGGCAACCTGTCCTGCCACGAGGCACTGGCCGCTGGGCTGGTCGATATTCTCTGCAGCGACTACCACTTCCCCTCGCTGCTTGGCAGCGCCGTGCGCATGATGCACGCGGGCATGGCGCCGCATGAGGCTCTCCGCCCGATCACTCGGAATCCCGCCGCGCACCTTGGCCTGGATGGCGAACTCGGCACAATGGAACCGGGCAAGAAGGCCGATCTGGTTGCGTTCGAGGCACAGGATAGCTTCGCCTTTGTCACCAATGTCTGGGTGGAGGGCATGCGCAAGTTCGCTGTAAGCGATGATCCCGGTCACTCCTTCCGGCCCACGCACCAAGCGGATGCGGTGTCCGCGTGATGCGCATCATGACCTTCAACATCCGCTATCCCGAGCCTGCGGATGGAGATCACATCTGGGAGTTGCGGCGTGCCCTTACCGCCAGAGTCATCGATGAGTGCAACGCCGATGTCGTGGGTCTGCAGGAGCCTGTCCTTAACCAGCTACGCTACCTCGATGAGTCGCTGCCCCGTTACCGGCGTTTCGGTGTCAGCCGCTATGGCAACGAAAAGGAGAAGTTCACGGCCATCCTCTTCAAGACCGAAACTGTGGCGCTGGACGAGTGTGGCGTATTCTGGTACTCAGAAACGCCCGATGTTCCTTGTTCCATGTCATGGTTGATCCATAAGCCCTACGCGGTGAACTGGGGCCGCTTGCGCCACCGGCCATCGGGCCGCTGCTTCCACCTGTTCAACACGCACTTCCCCTACAAGCCCGAGCAGGCCGAGGCTCGTCTGCACGCGGCGCGCCTCCTGCGTGACCGCGCTGGGCTTGTTCCTGATCCGGTTTGGATCACGGGCGACTTCAATTCGCCAGCGGGCGGAGATGTCCACCAAATCCTACGGGAGGCCTGCTACGACGCCTGGCACGAGGCTTCGCGGCGCCTGGGCCCGGAAGGCACCATGCATGGATTCACCGGCCAGCCGCGGGCGGCGCGTATCGACTGGATCCTGTTTCGCGGCGACGGCATCGCTGTGGAGACTATCGAGACTGTCACTACTCACGACGAGCAGCGTTATCCTTCTGATCACTTCCCCGTCGTTGCTACGTTTGCGTTTTGATCCGGGTCGTACTTCTCGACGAACTCCTCCGCACGTAGTTTGCGAAAGTCCGCCAGCGCGTTACGCAGCCGGTCGCGCGGCCAATCCCACCAGGCGATGCGCAACAAAGCTTCCCGCACCGGCTCATCGAATCGCCAGCGCAGTAGCTTGGCAGGAAAGCCGGAATACACGGCGAACGGCGGCACATCCCGGTTCACCACCGCGGAGGCGCCGACCACGGCACCCGTTCCAATGGTAACGCCAGGCAGTAGTATGGCCGCATGGCCGATCCATACATCGTTGCCGAGCGTCACTTTGCGCTTTCGCCGCCATTCGAAGAACTCCGCGTCATCATCCTCCCCAAGCTGATACGAGACGCTGCGATAACTGAAATGGTGAAGCGCCGCCCGCCATGTGGGATGATTCCCGGGATTCAATCGCGTATGCGCCGCGATCGAGCAGAATTTTCCGATGTCGCTATAGATGATACTGGCATCGTTGGTGACGTAGGAGTATTCCCTCATCACGCTTTCCGCAATGGTCGTCCGGGCCCCCACTGCCGTCCAGGCCCCTAACTCGCAGTCTCGAATGCGAGCGGTGGGATCCACGTTCGGGGCTTCCGATAGCGAACCTTTGCTCATAAAGAACCGTCCATCGCTTTCCGTCGAATCGCCTTCGAAACCACGTCGATCAGGCTTACTCCCAGCGTGATCAGCAGTAGGATGAAGCCGACCTGTTTCCAGCCGTTCACGCGCATGCGGCCGGCAAGAATCGTGCCGATCCCACCGGCGCCTACAATGCCAAGAATCGTTGCCGAACGCGTGTTGCTCTCGAAGTGGTACAGCGCCTGACTGAGAAGTACCGGAGATATCCGCGGGAGAATGCCGAACCGAAACTGGCACAGAATGTTTCCGCCCGCGGCGGCGATTCCTTCCACCGGCTTACGATCGGCAGCCTCGATGACTTCCGAAAACAGCTTCGCCAGCACTGCCGTGTCCAGGCAGATCAGCGCCATGACGCCGGCGAGCGGTCCCATGCCCACGGCACTCACGAACACCAGCGCCCAGATCAGCGTGTCGATGCCACGCACCGTATCCAACAGCCGGCGTACCGCGAATCGCAGGGGAAACCAGGATGTCACCGGGGATGCCGCCAGCAGGCTCAACGGCAATGCCATGATTGAGGCAATCAGGGTTGCGGCAAATGCCATCGCCGCGGTCTCCGCCAGACGTCGCAGGAACTCCGGCAGGTACTCCCCTGGATCGGGCGGCAGCATATGCCGGGCCAGCCAAGCCAGCTTCGGAACCCCCGCCGCGAACCGCATCGGGTCCAACTCCAGCCGCACGCAGGCATAGACAAAGAATGCCGATAGCAGCAACGTACGGGAGAAGCCCTGTTCGCCCAGGAAGAACGTCGGCGCGATGTAACCGGACGTGGAGTTGGGATCGGCGAACACAATGGAGCGGCCCTTCAGGCCGTCCATCGAGCGATATGGGCTGCCGGCACGTACAACCACGATGGAATGGTAGTCGGCCTTTCCCTCTTCATCCAGCGTGCCCAGCAGCGGCTTCGCGATCTGACCGGCGCCGGGCTCAGCCAGGCGGTTGATCAAACGAAGCAAGGTGGATTTGCCGGCGCCGGAGCGCCCAATCACGCCCACCATCTCGCCTTCGCCCACTTCCAGTGACACTCCATCCACGGCCCTTAGCGGGCCAAAACTCTTGGAGACCGCGCGCAGTTTCAGCATGCCGGGCTACTTAGAACGCTGGTGTCTCCGCCGCGACCGGCAGCAGCGATGGATCGCTCACGTAGACAGGGATTCCGTTGGCCATGGTCATCACAACGCGCGGCAGCGCCGCATCGGTATCATCCACCGCGATCAGATCCGCGCGCTGTCCGGGAGTAAGTACACCCCGGTCCGTCAGCCGCGCCGCATCCGCCGCGTTCTCCGAAACCAGACGCCACGCCTGCCAGAGCGGCAGCACCTGTTCGTTCGCCAGCCGGTACACGCTATGCAACATGGAGGGGTAGTAATAGTCCGAGGCAAGAACCGTGCAGAGCCCCTCGCGAATGGCATCCACCGCCGCCATCCTCCGCGTATGGCTTCCGCCCCGTACCACGTTCGGCGATCCCAGTACGACATGGCTGCCTTCGCTGATTGCGGACCGGGCGGTCTCCGCATCCACGGGGAACTCGCAGATGCGCGATCCGAGTTGCCGGTAGCGCTCCCGCATCGCGGGGTTTTCATCATCATGCGATGCGATGGGGATGCCATGAACCGCCGCCGCTTCCGCGATCTGGCGAACGGTCCCGGCAACGTCGCCAGATCGGGCCCGCACGCGCGAAGCCAGTTCGCGGAAGGCACTGAGAGAGAGTCCACTCCGCTCGGCGTACTTCCCCGCCTTGTGCTCGTTATCCAGATTTTCGACGATCATATCGAGGTGATCGTTGAAGCCGATCAGATGCACGAGGCCCTGGCCGATCCAGCGCAGCAGTTCCGGCGCTTCACCAACGGCGTAAGTCTCGAAACGCAGATGCAGCCGCGTGTCGCAGGCAAGCTTTCCGCGCATCTTGCTGAGTGCATCGGTCATCAGCCGGCCGTGTTCGATGCCCCGCAGTCCTGGCTCCCAGGACACCGTCAGTCCGTAGTACGCGGTCGTGATACCGTTCGCCAGCAGTTGCCGGCCGGTCTCGAGCAGCGCGATGTCGAGCGGGAAGAATACATGAGCCCGGGGCATCCACTGCCGCTCGAACGCATCACCGTGGATATCCACCAGCCCCGGCGCGAGCAGCAACTCTCCGCAGTCCCACCCGCCTGTGCGGCTTCCGCTGTACCGGACCTCTTGAATCAGACCGTTTTCAATCTCGATCGCCGCCGGGCGGATCTCTCCACCGCCGAGCACACGCTTGCTACTGATGCGCACTTCGGGAGCATATCTCGACAATGTGGCGCGCAGGTTGCGAAGCCTTGAATTTCATGTTGCCGTAACGTGCGTTCGCTAGGGTGGGAAGGCTCGCATGCAAGTCTTCACAAACTGCGTTGTGGTCAGCCCGGACGAAACCTTTCGCGGCACCGTTACGGTGGAAGGCGGTCGAATTCGTGACGTCGACCGCGGCGCTTCCCAAACCCCCTCCGCCTACAACCTGGAGGGACGCTATCTCATCGCCGGGCTGGTCGAGATCCACACCGACAATCTGGAACGCCACCTTCAGCCGCGCAGTACCCGCTGGCCGGCGAACATGGCGTTGCTCGCTCATGATGCCCAGATATGCGCGGTAGGCATCACCACGGTGCTCGATGCCGTCTGCATTGGCGTGGAGCATGACCTGCAAGGAAACTCCCGCGACTTTGCCGGCGACACGGTGCTGGCTTTGCGCCAGGCACGTCAGTCCGGGCATCTGCGTGCCGATCACCTGTTGCACTTCCGCTGCGAACTGCCTCATCCAACCCTGCTTGGCGATTTCGAGCGGCACGCCGATGCGGAGGAGTTACGCTTGGTGTCCTTGATGGACCACACCCCCGGTCAACGCCAGACCACGGATTTGAACCTGCTCCGTCGCGGCTACGAGCGCATGGGCGCGGTCAGCGATGAGTGGTTCGACGCGGTGATTCGGAAGGAACAGGACAAACAGTCGCGCTATGCCGGCTCGAATCGCAAGAGCCTGATGCAAAGTGTGCGCGAGCGTGGTCTGACGGCGGCGAGTCATGACGACGCTAACGAGGAGCATGTCGCCGAAGCCGTCCGCGACGGGATCGGCATCTCCGAGTTCCCAACCACGATGGAGGCTGCGTCGGCCGCGCGCCGTTATGGAATGAAGACGGTGATGGGCGCCCCGAACATCGTGCTTGGCGGGTCGCAGTCGGGTAACGTCGCAGCCAGTGCCGCCGCGAAGGCCGGACTGCTGGATGCATTGAGTTCGGACTATGCACCGGTGAGCCTATTGGGGGCGGCGTTCCAACTCTATCGCGATGTCGAAATTCCCTTGGAGGAGGCGATTGCCATGGTCACGGCGCAACCGGCGGCGATGGTTGGCTTGCACGATCGCGGAAGCATTCTATCCGGACGCCGGGCCGACCTGGTTGAGGTGGAGTCCGGCAACGGCCTGCCCATCGTTCGCAGTGTTTGGCGGGAGGGCATCCGTGTCGCCTGACTCGCGATACGCCATCTACTACGCCCCGGCTGCCACCGCGCGCCTATGGCAGTTTGCCGCCCAGTGGCTGGGACGCGACCCGCTGACTGGCGATAGCCTGCCGCCGCCGCCGATCGAGGGCTTTCCGCAGCACCTGCGCGAGGCCGTGATCGCCTCGCCAAGGCGGTACGGTTTCCACGCAACTCTCAAGCCGCCGTTTCACCTTGCCCCGGGGCGGACTGAAGAGGACCTGCTCGCCGCCGTTACCGCACTGGCATCACGGCAGCAGCGGTTCGCGGTTCCCGCGCTGCAACTGGCAACTCTCGGCCACTTTCTCGCGCTCACGCTTACGCAACCGAGCCCGGAGTTTCAGGAACTGGCCGACCGCTGCGTGCGCGAACTGGACAGCTTCCGCAGACCACCTTCTCCCGAGGAACTATCCCGCCGGCAGCCGGACCGGCTCACCGGGCGGCAGGTAGAACTTCTGCATCGCTGGGGCTATCCCTACGTCTTCGACCAGTGGCAGTTTCACATGACACTCACCTCCAGCCTCTCCGACGAACCAACGCGGGCGCAGGCGTTGCAGTATCTTGCCGCCGCGCTGGATCCGCTGGCGCGGGAACCGCTGGTGTGTGACAGCATCTGTGTTTTTGTCCAGCAGAACCGGAACACTCCGTTCCTGCTACGCCACCGAATCAGCTTCCCTGCATGAACAGAGACGTCCTGCTACAGAACGCAATCACTATCACCCGCGGCGCCGGAGAGATCGTGTTCGATTGCTACTGCAAGCGAGTGGAATGCCGGCCGAAGGGTGATTTCGATGTGGTTACCGAAGCCGATTACCTGGCCGAGGCGTTCATCCTGAAACGTCTGCGCGAGTTCGCGCCCGGCCACGCCATCCTTACGGAGGAGTCCGGTGACAACGCCAAAGGCCACCCTTACCGCTGGTATGTCGATCCGCTGGACGGCACCAAGAACTTCGCGCACGGTCACGCGTGCTTCTGCACCATGCTGGCCCTGGAACAGGATGGCGAACTGGAACTGGCCGTCGTGTTCGACCCTGTTCGCAATGAGATGTTCACCGCGCAGCGCGGCCAGGGTGCCTGGTGCAATGGCATGCGCATGGCTGTCTCCGCCGAGACGCATCCCGCCACCGCTCTGCTGACCAGCGGCTTCCCAAGCAGCAAACGCCACCGTACTTCCAACACACAGGTATTTCTGGATATGGCCATGGGCTGCCAGGGACTCCGGAGAACGGGATGCTCCGGGCTCGATTTCGCCTATGTGGCAGCAGGACGCTTCGACGCGGTCTGGGATTGGGGTCTCGAGCCCTGGGACGTCGCCCCCGGCATGCTGCTGGTGCGCGAGGCAGGCGGGCAATGCACGGATTGGAGCGGCGAGCCTTATCGGATAGGATACCCGGACTTGTTCGCCGCCAATCCAGTTCTGCATCAGGCTTTGTTGCCGGTGCTGCAACGCAATATAAATCCCGGAGAAATACCGGGGCGCCAATCCTAAGGGGCACGCCGAGCCTCTTCCCCGGCGGCTCCCGCCACGATACCTACCAGACGGCCCGCGTGAATGCGCCTTATTTGGCCGGCGGCCCCGACCGCTGGGTGCAGATCAATCATCCTTCGGTAGGCAACGCGTTCTTCGATCGCAATCGCGACGGCGTGGTGGACGGAGGGTTCAACGGCCTGGAGCAGATGCTGGACGCCGCCGAAGTCTGGAGCGGCGACATCCTGTCGGGCCCGACAATCACCCGCACAGGACGCTCCTCAGCCGCCGCTGGCGCGGGGCGCGGAGTGCCTAACCGCACCTTCGGCTGGCTGCAAATGTTGAATCAGGGCCGCCGCATCTGGTGCGTGGCCGTCAGCGACGCCCATCGCATCTTTGGAGGCGGGGCCGGCGGGTGGCGCACCTACGTCCCGAGTGCCAGCGACGACCCTGCCCAGATCGACCCCCCGGAAATCATCCGCAACGCCAAAGCCGGCCGCATGATGATCTCCAACGGCCCGTTCCTGGAAGTCACCACCGCCGACGGCCTGCCGATCGGCTCGACCGTCGTCGCGGAGGGTTCGATTCGTCTGAAGATTCGCGTGCGCGCCGCCGCCTGGATGGACATTAACCGCGTCCAGATCATGCTCAGTGGCCGCCAGCCCAAAGAGTACAACTTCACCCGCAAGATGCATCCCGCCATGTTCGCCGACGGTCCACTGCGCTTTGACCAAACCGTTGCCGTGGCCCTGCAGCGCGATGAACATCTCATCGTCGCCGCCACCGGCGAAGGCGCCACCCTCGAAAAGGCCTGGGGTCGCAGTCCGTTGTCCCGCATGCCCCCCGTTGCCTTCACCAACCCCATCTTCATTGATGTGGACCGCGATGGATTCAAGCCGAACGGGGACACCCTCGGCCATCCGTTAATGACCGCCGCCCGCCTCCAGGAGTGATTCCGATCATGCCAATCGTTCTTTTCCTTCTCATCCTCTGCAGTGCGCTGTACGCGCAGACCAATCGCGGCGCCATCCGTGGCGTTGTCGCCGATCATTCGCGGCAAGCACGGCATCAAGGCCGGCTTTGAACTCCGCTGGCAGCGTTTCAAAACCCGTAACCAGCAAAACCAGAACGGCACGTTTACGTTTAGTTCCCTTCAGACCGCGCTCAACGGCAGCAACGCCACCGGCAACTCGTTCGCCAGTTTCCTGCTCGGCTATCCCAATCAGGGCGCCATCAGCACGTCGCTCAACGTCGGCTCCGCGCGCCCCTACTACGCCGGGTTTGTACAGGACGACTTCCGCGTCACCTCGCGTCTCACTCTCAACCTCGGCTTGCGCTACGACTTCGATTCCGCGCCGCGCGAACAGTACGACCGCGCCTCCATCTTCGACCTGGACACGCCTAACCCAGGCGCCGGCAATCGGCCTGGCGCGCTCGTCTTCCTGGGTACCGGATCCGATCGCCTTGGCAGCCGCACTTACGAGAAAGCCTACGGGCGCAATTTCGCGCCGCGGTTCGGTCTTGCCTGGCGACTGAACTCCAGGACGGTGGTGCGCAGCGGGTATGCCATGAGTTTCTCGCCCAACGGCCTTTTCAATTCCAGCCTGGGCTTCAACACCACCGCCAACTTCGTCAGCCAGGATCAGGGTGCGACGCCGGCGTTTCTCCTGCGTGACGGCATGCCCACCAATTTCCCGCGGCCGCCATTCATCAGCCCCACGTTCGGCAACAACAACAACGTGACCACAACCGTGCGTTCGGAAGCGGCGCGCATGCCCGTTACGCATATTTGGCGGCTCGACATCCAGCGCGAACTGCCCGGCAGAATGGGCTGTGGCCGGCTTCGACACGCCGCACAACTTCCGCTTTAGCGTTTCCTATGAACTGCCCTTCGGTCAGGGCAAGCCGCTGCTATCGAGCCCCGGCGTGCTGCGCCACCTGGCCGGCGGCTGGACCCTTTCGGCGATCACCACGTACCAGTCCGGACTGCCGCTCCGCGTCAACCAGAACAACGTGCTATTGCTGTTCAACTCCGCCCAGCGCCCGAACCGCGTTCTGGGTACCCCGGCCCGCAATGATGTCTCCTACGGCTCCTTCGACCCCGCCGCGGAGCGCCTGTTCAACCCCGCCGCCTTTACCCAGGCCGGCGCCACATCGTTCGGCAACGCCGCGGCGCGCCTGGCCGACGCACGCGACTTCGGCGTTGTCAATGAAGACATCGCCCTGCGGAAAAACTTCAGCTTCGGCGAGCGGGTTAAGGTGGAACTCGGGGGCCAGGCTTTCAATATCCTCAACCGCAGCCAGTGGGGATCGGCCAGCGATAATGTTAGCGCCTCCGACTTCGGAAAAGTTACTCTGGCGGGCCCGGGCCGCTTCGTGCAACTCAACCTCAAACTGCGATTCTGAAGCGGCTTTGGATGACGGTCCTTCTTGCCGGTATGCCTGGAGTTTCGGCCCAGCAACTCACCGGGTCCATTCTCAGTCTGGTGCCGGACTCCTCACAGTCCGGCATCGGCGGTGTGGGCGGAAGAGATCGCAACGTCGCTACCCAGCTTGAGCGCGCAGGGTTCTGACGGGCGCCGGCGGTTCCCTTGAACACGAGGATCTGCAATTAGCTTTGGCTGGCTAGCCAGCCTGCAGGCCTGAGGGCAGACGCTTTGACGAGAGTAGAACTTCGAACTCGCGCCAAGCCGTGGACTGACGGGCGATCGGAGCGCCGCGCTTCTCCATGTAAGTCTTGATCATGTCCTGGCCCAGGTTGTCGTTGATTACGCAGGCCCGAGGGAGGCACCAGCCCCGGTTTCGGGGAAAGCGAGTGCAACGCCGTAGTTGATGCTCAGGTAACGATGCCGCAGATGCAGGAGCTCTTCCCGATGCTGATCCCGGAGCCGAGGATCCGCAGAAGCGGTGCTGTCTCAGCCCACCGTTTTGATTTAGCGTTCATGATTGGCTACCTTAAATGAGATAAAGTTCCATATACGGGACATAACATAAGGGTTCCTCCCACCTCACCACTTCTGCCTCTACCTGTCCTGCGGGCACTCCGCAAGGTCTGGTAGGACATCCGCGACGCGCGCCGACGACGGCGCATCCCCGCCGCGATCCTCGCTGAGAGGGCGTCTATCAGCCGCACGACGCTGAACCGGATTGAAAAGGGTAGTGCGGCTGTGTCCGTCGGGAACTATGCCACGGTACTCTTTGCTCTCGGGCTAGTTGACCGCCTCGCAGCGCTGGCCGACGCGTCCCAGGACACGCTTGGCCGTCAATTGGAAGAAGAACACCTCCCGGAGCGCATCCGCGTCTCCAACTCCCGCAAAACCAAGCAGCCCAAAGGGGCTGAGTGATGGACCGCGAAGTATTCGTTTACGTCGACCTGCAGGGCACCCCCTACCTCGCCGGGCGACTCTGGGCGCGTCTGCGAAAAGGCAGGGAAACGGCGACTTTTGAGTACGACAGGAGTTGGCTTGCACATGGGGAGCGCTTCTCGCTGGAACCGGCCCTGAAACTCGGGCCAGGTCCGTTTCACACTGCCGCGGACAGACGACTGTTCGGGGCCATCGCTGATTCAGCGCCGGACCGATGGGGCCGCGTCCTGATGCGGCGCGCCGAGCGGCGGCTGGCAGAATGCGAGGGCCAGGGTGCGCTCCGATTTTCCGACAAGGAAGGTGGTCCGTTCCTCGCAGACCAATCCCCAAACGGGATTCCACCACTCCGTGATCGAACCTCTAGTGAGGATCCGGGCCATCGAACCGGATGGCCGAAAGGCGTGTTAGGCGGTTTGACGGGAACGACACTATAGGACGAGCGCGAGACGGGACTCGAACCCGCGACTTCTAGCTGCGGCAAGTTGGCCGAACAAGACGAGGATGGCTGAGTAGCGCCGGAAGTACCCCGGGAATCGGGGCGTCCTCCTGAGTTGGCCCTCAAGCAGAGGCTCCAGTCATCGACTGACGATTGAGTCCGAGTGGACTGCTATGAGTTCGGGCTCGTAAGCATTACCAAAGGGCTCAGTCCCGCCGCGCGGACTGCCAGCACCTTCGCTGTTTTGGGGTTGGTGGAGATGGAGTGGTCAACCCCTTGAAGAGCCTCTTTCCAGTAATGGAATCCGATCAGATGCCCGGAGCACAAGCCACTAAGAATGTCGGGTTTGTGGGATACCCCTGGTGCATCAGCCGGCGCGCGCGTACGAGCTGCTGATTGGTACGCACACCACTCAAGTTTTGAGCCTAATTTTTTGAACGAGTTAGCAAAGGATTAGGCGTTCCGACCTGTTCAGTACCTGCTCAGGTATGGTCGATTGCCCCGAAGTGGAACTTATTGAAAATAAATGGCTTATGGAGCCACCCGCCGGGATCGAACCGGCGACCTGCTGATTACGAATCAGCCGCTCTACCAACTGAGCTAGGGTGGCCCGCTCTCGCTATTCTGCCACATCCCACCGCATCTCCGCAAAAAATCCCGCCCAGCCATCAACACCAAAACGTCAGATCCGCCCCCCCATCCAACACTCGCTGCAAATACAATCCCAACTCCCGCAGATGATAATCGCCCCACATACACGACTCGCCTCGCGGCACCTTCCCCCCCGGCATCGCATCCCAGCCATTCGGCCGGTGATACACCGCATGCAACAACAACCCCTGGTGGTTCGGATCCACACTCAGGTATGGCTCCTGGAACAGCGTCTCGCTCACCCGCAGACCTGCCTGCCAGTAGCGGTCGCCCGCAACCGCCTCCCCTTTCCTGCTCAGCCACATCCCCAGCCGCAGCAGTCCCTGCGCACCGATGGCCGCCGCCGACGAATCCACCGGCTCCTCATCATTGAACGGGTCCGACGCCCGCCCGCGCCAATCCCCGAGCTTCTCCAAACCCGGAGCCCCCGT
Source organism: uncultured Candidatus Solibacter sp. (assembly GCA_964385495.1). Taxonomy (GTDB): domain Bacteria; phylum Acidobacteriota; class Terriglobia; order Bryobacterales; family Bryobacteraceae; genus CADEFT01. The sequence goes on along the minus strand of CAYLPH010000062.1, from coordinate 17,878 downwards.
ATCCCAATACGGCACGCCATCGGCGGCGCTGTTCTCCATGTAGAAATCGCAAGTAGCCTCGGCTGCCTTCCGCATCATCGCGGTCACCGCGGCGCGCCCGCCCCACGGCTCCAAATCGCTCGCCGGCAGCGTCTCCAGAAACTCCAACTGTTCGGCGAAGCCGCACATCGCCCATGCCAGGCCGCGCGTCCAGGTGGAGAACGGCGCATAGCCTTGCTGCGTCCCCGGACACCGGTAACGCCCGTCGTTACGGTTGAAGATGCTTTCGTGCGCGGTGCGGCCGCGCACATCATAGAAGTCCCGTCCTTCGCCGTAGTAAACCGAATAGCGCGCCGTCGCCTCCGCATGCAGAATCAGGCGGCCCAGCAGGCTGATCCTACTGTCGTTCTCCCCCATCAGCACGTGGCCCAACCGGTGGCCTACCGCCAGCGCCCGTAACGACCGGATCGTATCCACGAAAAGCGAATGCGGTCCGTTGAACGAGTACAGATAGCCGCCACCCCCATGGATCGGCGACCAGCGCGCCGCCTGCACCGCGCCACTGCACATCAACGCCAACGCATAGAAGCGCCGCTCCCACGCATCGGCCGGCAGCCTTCCTTCGCTCATCAGCCGCAGCAGGTTGCCATAAGTGCTCACGTTGTTGAAACCATGGTCATGCACGCCCACATGCGTCACGTGCACCGCCATCTTCTCCACCGTGCCTTTGCGCCCCAACTCCAGGAACTCGCGGTCATCGGTGGCGTCGTACTGCAGAATGGCCGATCCGTACTGGAAGCCCTGTGTCCACTCGGTCCACCCGCGGGCCGTGTACCGCCCATCTATCGTGAATACCGGCGAGCCGGACTGCGCCGCCCAACTCGCCTCCAACGAACGGATCTTGGCGGCAGACGCCTCCCACATACGGCGAATCGACGCCCGTAGCGCCTGGTCTTGTTTTGCTTCCATCATGGGTTGAAACCCATGTTCGCATACGGCGATCAGAATCCCACGCGCACGCCCACCTGCAGATTGCGCGCTCCGGCGTTCTCCACTCCCTGCGTCGCCGTGATTCGCCCGAACTGCGGGGAACTCACATTCCGGTTCGGCGCATCGAAGTTCGGCGTATTGGTCAGGTTCGCCGCCGAGCCTTCCAAGAGTACGAACAGCCGCTCCGTCACATTCACTTTCTTCTGAACCTTCAGAGACATCGTGGTTGTCCCCGGCCCGATCAGGCTACCCGGCGCAACCATGCCAAACCGCCCAATGGTGCCGTTGTTGGGCAAGGTGGCGCCGTTCACCTGGCCGGGGATCGTGAACGCATTGCGATCCCAGTATGCCGCCACCGTGCGCCGGTCGCCGCTCAAATTCCCGTACGAGGTTCCCGTCCAATCCGGGCGGTTGTTGGCGCGCGTGTTCAATCCCGTGCCGCTGGGGTCGGTCACGTTGCCGGTTGTGGGCGTCAGGAACGGGCCGCTCTGCACCAGGAGAATCCCCGAAAGCTGCCAGCCCCCGGCCACCATCTTTGCCAACGCATGGCTGCCGGCCAGCTTGGGCACATCGTAGGTGAAGGTTGTCAGCCAGCGATGCCGGCGCGTGGCGGCCACGTTGCCGTAATCCAGGCGCAGGTTGAAGCGGTCCGTCGGCACCGTGCCATTCTCGGAAGCGAAGCCGGTCCCGTCGGAGCCCGTTGCATTGCTGAGATTCTTCGCCCACACGTAGGAAGTCTGGAAGAACAGCCCCTTGTTGAAGCGCTTGATCACTTCGCCGGTTGCCGAGTTGTACCACGCGCCCGTGTTCGGATCGCGAGTATAGACAATGTTCCACACCGGGTACGGCCGGTTCACGCGGGCCGCCGCAAAGCCCTGCGTGTTCACCGGTACCTGGTTCAAGTCCGGACTCGAGAACAGCTTCACGGACCGCGATCCCACATAGCTTGCGCGGAATCCAATCTGCCAGGGCAACTCGCGCTCCACCGTCAGGTTCCACTGTTGCGTATACGGATCGGCGCCGTCGAACTGCGTGGCCCGGCGGAAGTCCGGCACGCCGAGAGCCCCCAGGCCCGTACCAAAGGGGCGCGGGAACACCAACGCCGGCACGCCGTTCACCAACTGGTTCGGAAAGGTGCGAGCATCCGACACGTGAATGCCCGTGATCGTATAGAACACCGACCCCAGAACCGTCGCCGTAAATACGCCATAGCCGCCGCGAATCACAGTCTTGTTATTGCCAAACGGCCGGTAGGCGAAGCCGAACCTTGGCATCACATTGTTGTAGTCGTTGTAGCGCAGCGTCTCCGGCAGGCCCACATCCTTGGCGAGCACGATGGGTGTGTTGCCGATGGAAGCCGCGAAGGCGGGCGATGTGAACTTCCGCGCCTCTTCATTGGCCAATACGATCCGCGCTCCCGGCCCCGGAAATGCGCGGTCGAAGTTCGTGGTGGTCAGCGCGTTGTCGTAGAACATGGGGTGCAGTTCGTACCGCACGCCATAGCTCAGCGTCAGCTTCGGAGTGACACGGAAGTCGTCCTGCGCGAACAGGCCGGTGTGATACGTAACGCCGTCCACATCCTTGCCCGTATTCGCCAGCGTGGTGGTCACCGGAACGCCAAGCAGGAAGTCCGCCATGCCGAAGCCGGTGTACTGCCCGTTGAAGCCGTAGGTGCCCATGTCGTCGCCCGTAAAGAACGAGGTGATGTCCGTCGTGTTCAGCCGCCGGATGTCCGCGCCGAATTTGAAGCTGTGCCGCCCGCGCACCCAGGAGAGATTGTCGGCAAACTGCCAGGTCCGGCTCCGCGTGATCGACTCGCGCCCGCTGCCGCTGCCCGTGAATTGATTGATCTGCACATCCGGCGTCTGCGACCCCGCCGGCGGATCCGAACGGATACCCTGCATACCCAGGCTCCGCAGAAGGCCCGGCCCGTCAAAGGTCTTGCCGTCCAGGCCGAAAGTGCTTACCGATTCCTGCCGTGCCCAGCCGAAGCGGAACTCGTTCAGCATGCTGGCGTTCACGATCCAGTTATGCGCCGCCGCCAGGTTAATCGGATTCTGCGACGCCACGCGGTAGCCTAAAGTCGTCGGAAACTGCGTCGGCGTGCTCTGGGAAAGGTCCTTCTGCGAAACCCGTCCAAAGATGCGCTGTTTCGCCGTCAGGTTATGGTCCACCCGGACATCGTATTGGTCGTTGTCGTTGGCCCGCGCATCCTGCCGCTGGTAGTTCGGCGTCGCAATCGACTCGCCGGGCCGCGTGGCCGCCGGAAACAGCGCCTGCAGCAGACCCCGCGATACGGAACTGATGCGGCTTGCCGGAATGACGTTGCCCGCGAATGGCGTGTTGTTGTTGAACGGATCACGCAGCGCCGCCGTCAGGCCGGAGAAGTTCCCAGTGCGCATTCCCTCGGGAGGCGTGGTGTTGTTGATCACCTGCTGCGCCCGGAACCGCAGGCCTTCGTAAGCGCCAAACACGAACGTCCGGTTCTTCAGCACCGGACCGCCAAAGGTGGCGCCGAAGTCGTTCGACACCTTGAATGGCGTGCGCGCCGCGAAGAAGTCGCGTGCATCGAACGCCCCGTTCTGGTGATACCAGTAAACCGATCCATGGTACTCGTTGGTGCCCGATTTCGACGTCACCGTGATGTCACCCGCCTGGGCGAACTCGGCGTTGTTGCTGGTGGAACTCACCCGTACTTCATCCACGCTGTCCGCGGTGGGGAACATCTCGCGCAGAACCCCGTTCGACCTCACATTGATATTCGAGATGCCGTCTACCGATGCCGTCGCCATGAACGGCATCGTGCCGCCGATCGAGTAGTTCCCGCTCGAATCCGGCTGCACGTTCGGCGAGTTTGCGATCGCCGAATAGAACGTGTTGGTTGCCCCAGCGCGATAATTAACAGGAAGTTTGTTCAACTGGTCGCCGGACTTGGAATCCATGATCGTTGCCTGTTCGGTCTGCACCACCACGGAACTCGCCACCACGCTCACTTCGGTGGAAACCTGCGCCACTTCCATCGTCACATCGACGCGCGTGGCCTCTCTGGCGCGCATTACGATGTCCTTCGTCAAGGACGAGCGGAACCCCTGCTTCTCCACCAGCAGTTCATAGCTGCCCGCATTGAGGTTCAGCACGAAGTAGTTGCCTGCGGCGTCGGTTAGGGCCGCCCGGGATTCCCCAGTATCCGGCCGAGTAACCTTTACGGCGGCTTGAGGAACCGCGCTGCCGGTGGCGTCGGTCACCGTCCCGCGGATCTCCCCGAAGATCGACTGGGCGTTGGAAGGAAGCACAAGGCAGAGCGAGGCCAGGAGCCCTAGGATTGTGAGCATGCGGACTACGGTAAATGCTTTACATGAATGCCGGATAACTTTCTCGTGAAGTCACGATGAACCTGCGCTTCATCCTAATGCAATGGCTCCGCGCTACCCTGATTGCTTGCAAGACGTCTCCATCGTTGGCGCGGGCATCATCGGCCTCGCCCACGCCTATACTTATGCCAGCCGCGGCCATCGCGTCCGCGTCTACGAACGCGCGCCCCAGGCGGAAGGCGCATCCATCCGCAACTTCGGCATGATCTGGCCCATCGGACAGCCTGCCGGCGCCAGGCACGAGATGGCTATGCGCAGCCGCGCCATCTGGCTGCGCATTCTCGATCAGGCCGGCCTCCCTTATCAACCCCAAGGCTCGCTCCACCTCGCCTACCATGACGACGAAGAGGCGCTCGCCCGTGAGTTCGCCGCCCGCGAACCAGACCGCGCCCAATGGCTCGATGCCCGCGAAGTCCTTGCGCGCAGCAACGCCGTAAACCCGGATGGCCTCCGGGGCGCTCTCTTCAGCGCGGCGGAACTGGTGGTTGATCCGCGGCTCACCATCGCCCGTCTGCCCGCCTTCCTCACCGAAAGTTACGGCGTCGCGTTCCACTGGCGGCACGCCGTAAGCAACGCCGCCGCCCTCACCGGCGACCGGGTCATCATCTGCAACGGACATGACTTCGAAACCTTATACCCGGCCCTGTTCGCCGATAGCGGCCTTACGCGCTGCAAACTCCAGATGCTGCGCACCGCTCCACAGCCCGATGGCTGGCGCCTGGGCCCCGCGCTTGCCGCCGGCCTCACCATGCGCTTCTATGCCTCCTTCGCGTCATGCCCTTCGCTCGCCCCCCTGTGCCGCCGCTTTGACGACACCATGCCGGAGTACGGCCGCTGGGGCATCCACGTCATGGCTTCCCAGACGGCCGATGGCGCGATCACTCTCGGCGACTCCCACGAATACGGGCTCTCGCTCAGCATCTTCAATAAAGAGGAAATAGACGATCTGATCCTCGCCTACCTCAACCGCTTTGCCCGCTTCCCCAACATGCGCATCGCCGAACGCTGGCATGGCGTCTACGCCAAGCATCCGACCCAACCCTACTGCGTCTTCCAGCCCGAGCCTGCCATTCGCATCGTCACCGGACTCGGCGGGGCCGGCATGACTCTATCCTTCGGACTCGCGGAGAGCCTCTATGAAGCTTAAAGCCGTTATCTTCGATTGGGCCGGCACCGTGGTCGATTACGGCTGCCAGGCCCCGGTAGTCGTTCTGGATCGCATCTTCGCCTCGGCCGGTGTGCCCCTGGAGGGCGCCGAAGCCCGCCACGCCATGGGCCTGCTGAAGAAAGACCAGATTCGCGAGATCTGCCGCCTGCCTCGCGTGGCGAATGCCTGGCGCGAGCGCTTCGGCGCCCCGCCTGCCGAGAGCGACATCGACCGCCTCTTTGCCGATTTCGTTCCCACCCAGATGTCCTGCATTGAGGACTACTCGAACGTCATCGACGGCGTGCCCGAACTCGTGGCCCTGCTTCGCGCCCTCGGTTTCAAGATCGGCGGCACCACCGGCTATACGCGCCCGATGCTCGATCTGGTCATCCCGAAAGCCAGGGCGCAAGGCTATGAGCCGGACTTCGCCATCACACCCACTGAGACCGGAGGTCTTGGACGCCCGCTGCCCTGGATGATCTTCGAAGTGATGCGGCAACTCGATATCTACCCGCCCGCCGCCGTCGTCAAAGTCGGCGACACGCCCAGCGACATGCAGGAAGCCCGTAACGCCGGCGCATGGGCCATCGGCGTCGTCAACAGTGGCAATGAAGCCGCTGCCTTCGGTCGGGAGGCCGCCCGCGAGCTTTTGCAGGAAGCCGGCGCTCACCGCGTCATCTCCACGCTGGCCGAACTGGAATCCGCCATGGTGTCGCTCTTATGAAACCGTTGTTACTCCTGCTGGCCTGCGCGGCGCTATGCGTTGCACAACCCCGTCCGAAGCACGTAATCGTCATCGGCCTGGATGGGTTCGGCGGCCACGCCATGAAAGACGCCAAAGCTCCTAACCTTCGCGCCCTCATGGCCAACGGATCATGGACTCTCAAGGCACGCGGCGTGATGCCCACCGTCAGCAGCCCCAATTGGGCCTCGCTCATCATGGGTGCCGGGCCGGAACAGCATGGCATCACCTCCAACGAATGGCAGCCCGATAAGTTCGATTTCCCACCTTCCTGCACCGGCATGGCATCTACCTTCCCCACCATCTTTGGCCTGCTTCGCCAGCAGCGGCCCAAGGCGCACATCGCGGTGATTCACGATTGGCAAGACTTCGGGCGGATGGTGGAGAAGGCCGCGCCCAACCACATGCGCCACGTCAAGGGCTCCCCCGCCGCCACCGATGCCGCCATCGCCTATTGGAAACAACATCAACCCGATCTCCTGTTCCTGCACCTGGACGACGTCGACCACGCCGGGCACGATCATGGCTGGTGGGGACCGGAGTACAAGGCCGCCGTCGAGATGGTGGATGGGCTTATCGGTAAGCTTCGCGAAGCCGTGGACCGCGACGCCGTCTTCCTCATCACCGCCGATCATGGGGGCAGCGGCCGCAAGCACGGCGGCAATACCATGGGTGAACTGGAGATTCCCTGGATCCTCAGCGGCCCCGGAATCCGCCCGGGAGAGCTCACAGTGCCGGTGAATACCTTCGACACCGCCGCTACGCTCGCCGCACTGCTCCGCCTCAAGCCGCCCACGTGTTGGATCGGCCAGCCGGTTGAATCCGCATGGCGGTAACCCAGCCGCGCCATGCTATATTGGCGGCGCATGGCCAGTCTGGTACAGCTTGTTCATCCTGCCCACGGCCGCGCCGTGGCCCTTGTTTCCGGTGATAACCTGCAGGTGCTGGCGGGCACCACTTCCGCGTACGACCTGGCACAGGAATCCATCGACACGGGAACGCTGTTGGTACGGCTGGCGGAGGATGCCCCCACCTCCCTCACGCTCAACTACGAACATGTGCTGGCCGGTAAGTCCGAATGGAGCCTGCTTCCCGCATTCGATCATCCCTTGGAACCAGGGCGCTGCCACGTTACCGGCACCGGCCTCACGCACATGGCCAGCGTCGAAACCCGCCAGGCCATGCACGCCGCCGGAGCCGTGGAAACCGACAGCATGCGCATGTACCGTTGGGGCGAAGAGGGCGGCCGCCCCATGCCAGGTTGGCCCGGCACCTCCCCCGAATGGTTCTATAAAGGCAATGGCCTCATGCTGGCCGGGCACAACCAGCCGCTCGAAGTGCCGTGGTTTGCCGAGGACGGCGGCGAAGAAGGCGAGATCGCCGGTGTCTATCTCATCGATAGGAACGGCAACCCGCGCCGCGCCGGCATGGCGCAGGGCAACGAGTTCTCCGATCACGCCTTTGAAAAGAAGAATTACCTCTACCTGGCGTCGTCCAAGATCCGCCAGTGCAGCATCGGCCCGGAGCTAAAGCTGGATCCCTTCTTCGGAGATGTGCCAGGCTCCGTTCGTGTGCTGCGCGGCGACGATACGGTGTGGGAAAAGCAGGTGCGCACCGGCGAAGCGAACATGTGCCATTCGCTCGAGAACATGGAGCATCATCACTTCAAATTCCCGCTGCACTGCCGGCCCGGCGACGCCCATGTGCATTTCTATGGCGCCAGCGCCTTCAGTTTCGGCGCTGGGATGAAGTTGCAGGATGGCGATGTGATGGAGATATCCTACGAAGGCTTCGGCAAACCGCTGCGCAATCCCTTGCGCATAACCCCGCACGACACATCGCGCTTAGTAAAGGTTTGGCCGCTTTAGTCCACGCGTGCCCGGTGAACCACCGCCGCATCGTACAGCCTGCGTTTCGCCGATAGCCGCACCATCCGTGCATCCATTACCGGCATCCCCAACACCCGCGCGAAGGCCTCGGCTTCCCTTCTCTGCTCGTTATGAATCAGCAGCGCTCCCGGCCGCAGCATATTCCGAATGTTTGTCAACGCCAGCGCCAGTTCCTTGTCCTCCAAGTAAAGCAGGACATTGGTAGCGACGATCAAATCAAATCGCTCCGCCAGCCGCTCCGTAACGATGTTCAGCCGCGATGCCGTCACCTTCACACCCACCCCTTGCATCGCCGCCTTCAGAAACTCCCGCTGCTCGGCATCTTCGGCGTCAAAGCGAAGCGGCAGTTCGGCCTGCGCGCGGTCGAAATGGGCCACCACGCGCGGATTCAAATCAACGCACCGAACCGCCAGCGCATCCCTCGACGCCAACCCCAAAGCCAGCAGCGATCCAGCCACCGCATATGGTTGATAGCTGTACGGGCCCCCTTCCCGCAAGTCCATGCGCGGCGCGAAGTCCACGCCAGGACCGATGATCAGCACCCGTTCGATCCGTAGCCCAGGCTCCCGTCCCCGCAGGGCCCGCAGCGCCTCATACGTGCCGTAGCTCGCTTCAATCGCGGTATCCGAGCTATGGCCGCGCGTCCGGTAAAGCGCCGCCACCTCCTCCCGCGTCCGCGCTTCCACTTCCTTGGCACGTAGGAAGAGCATGGCCCGCTGGTGTTCCTTGCGAAAGCGCGCTTCGTCTGGCTGCATGCGCCGGAAATAATCCATCCGTGCACCGCCCTCCGCTGACCGCAGAAACGCGCGGAATCGCAACAGCACCGCATCCGGGATCTGCTCCGATCGTGCCGCGCGCGCCGGATCGATGGGCGGCTGCTCCGTGAACCGCGTCGATTGCAGGACGTAGAAGACCAGGTGATCCCATTCGCCTTCCTCCAGCCGCTGCGCCGCGCGCTGCTGGCTCCCGCGCAGAAACTCCGCCAGATCGGCGAACAACGGGCGCATGGGTTCGGGCAGGTCCGCGACACGCAGCCCAACAACAGCCAGAGCCAGCCACCAGCGCATCACGGCAGTGCGGCTTCGTCCATCTCGATACCCAACCCAGGCCCGTCCGGCACCACGTAGCAATCGCCGTCAAGGCGCAGCGGAGTCTTCAGGAAGCGGTTGGCGATGGCCAGCACCTGCGGGTTGTACTCCACCAGGTGGCAATGCACGGCGGCGGAAAACTGGAGTGCCGCCGCAATCTGCGGGCCGCAGGCGATGCTCAGATGCGGCACCACATCGGCCTTGGCCGCCACAGCCATGCTCGCCAGCCGCATGCCCTCGGTAATGCCTACGCGGCCCAGATCCGGCTGATAGACACGCAACGCGCCTTCCCGAAAGAACGGCGCCATCTCGTAACGGGTGCGGTACGACTCCCCGATCGCGATCGGCGTGCTCACCTCGCGGGCCAGTTCGGCATGCTCCGCCGCATTCTCCGGCAGCAGCGGCGCCTCGAACCACAGAGCCTTGCGCTGGTCCAGCTCCTGCCCGAAACGAATCGCGTCTTCGAGTGCGAAGCGCCATAACGCATCGACGGCATAGCTGGTGCCCGCTGGCATCTCGTCCAGGCTTCGTAGAAAATCGCCGGTGTGCGGCGTGTCGTAGAACAGTTTGAAGCGCGTCAGCCCGGCATCGCGGTAGGGTATCGCCGCGGCGCCGCGCCCAGCCAGCGGCAACCCGCTAACATAGGCCGGCAGACGCCACGACGGACTCTCCGAAAGCAGCGTGGCGATCGGCTTTCCGGCCAGCTTTCCGGCAATATCCCAAAGCGCGATGTCCACCCCGCTAATGGCGTCCATCATGAAGCCGCCCGTCTGCCCCCGAACGCGCATGGTGGCGTACATGCGATCCCATAGCCACTCCACCGCCGCGCGCGAACCGTCGAACGAAACGCCCACCAGGGCGGGTGCCAGCAGCAACCGGACAATCTCGCACGGTACTTCAGGAGCCAGCGGCGCCTGCGCCTCCCCCCAGCCCACCGTGCCGTCGGCGAGCGTCACCTTCACCAGCGCCGTCTCGTAGTGGATCGAGTACAGGGCCGGGTAAACCTCCGACCAGCGGTAATCCCCGGCGCCGCCCGCCAGGCGCGTCGGCGTTCCCGCGCCGCCCATCGCTTTGCTGAAGTCGCGCGGCAACCGTACCGGCCAGGCCTCGATCTTCTCGATGATCATGCTTCCGCCATCGCCCGCAGCAATTCCAACTCCTGCAAGCCCGCGCCCGCCAGCGTGGACGTGGGATGCCGCACCCGCGCACTCGCCAGAATGCCGCGTTTCACCATGTTGTGCTTCATGGCCGACACGCCCAGCCCCGGCTGTAATTCATACCGCAGCAACGGCAGAGCCTTTGAAAAGATGCGCCAGGCCTCGGCTTTATCACCCTTCTCCATGGCGTTCCAAATGGCCACGAAGACCGCCGGAATATCGTTGTTGGGCATTGTCCCGATAGCGCCGCGTTCCATCTCCTCAATGAAAAACTGTCCGTTGAGACCACCGAACAGGCCCAGATCCGGTGCCGCCGCATGGACAGCCGTGATCTTCGGAGCCGTCGGCGGGGCCTCTACCTTCGCCAGGGTAACATGCTCGATCTCGCGCCCCATGCGGGCGAGCAGCGGCGCGGGCATCGCCACGCCCGTAAGCAGCGGCGCATCCTGCACCATGATGGGAATGCGCACCGCCTTGCTAATGGCATCGAAGTAGAAGAACAGCCCGTCGCCATCCGGTTTCAGCAGATACGGCGGCAGCACCATCAGCGCATCGGCGCCCTGCTCCTGGGCCTCGACGCTCAACCGTACGGCGGCGTCGGTACCGGTATGATTGGCGCTCACCACCAGCGGCACGCGCCCGTTCACCCGCTTCACGATGCGCCGCAGCAGGGTAATGCGCTCTTCCGCCAGTAGCGTATAGCCTTCACTGGCATTGCCGAAAAGTCCCAGCCCGTGAACGCCCGCCTCCAGCGTGTAGTCGATCAGCCGGTCCAGCGATTCGAAATCAAGCGAGCCGTCGTCGTGGAAGGGAGTGGCCAGGATAGGGAAGACACCGCGCATAAGGAAGGAAGCATGAATATACCACGGAGGGGGTACGCTCTGAAATATTTTGTTTCTATACCCCCCTCCCCCTCCTGCGATATCCTATCCCTCAATCCCCATGCCCTTCCCTTCCGGTTACCGCCTCGATCATTTCGAGATCCTCAGCCTCCTCGGCCAGGGCGGTATGGGTGAGGTCTACAAAGCCCGCGATACGCGCCTGGATCGCATCGTCGCCATCAAGGTCTCCCAAGCCCAGTTCTCTGAGCGATTCACTCGCGAAGCCAAGGTCATCTCCAGCCTGAATCATCCCAATATCTGCGCGCTTTACGATGTCGGCACGCAGGATGGCCTCCACTACCTGGTGATGGAGTACCTGGAGGGCAAGCCGCTCGAAGGGCCGCTGCCATTGGACAAGCTGCAGCGTTATGCCATGGAGATCGCGGCGGCGCTGGATGCCGCGCATCGCAAAGGAGTCACCCATCGCGACCTTAAGCCAGACAACATCCTGGTCACCGCGGCGGGCGTGAAACTGCTGGACTTCGGGTTGGCGAAGACCAGCGTCGAGCCGGGACAGTTGGACGTCACCGTGCGCAAGGCTTTGACGCAGGAAGGCGTCATCATGGGCACGTTCCCCTACATGGCGCCCGAGCAGTTGGAAGGAAAGGACGCCGATGCCCGCAGCGATATCTGGGCCTTCGGCGCGGTCCTTTACGAGATGGCCACGGGCAAGCGCGCCTTCCCCGGCCAGACGCAGGCCACCGTAATCGCCAGCATCATGCACGTGGCGCCGCCACCGGTGACGGAAGCCGTGGCAAGCCTGCCCGCGTCGCTCAACCGCATCGTCCGGCGGGCGTTGCAGAAAGATCCGGAGGAGCGCTGGCAATCGGCTCGGGACATGCTGATCGAACTGCGCGAGTTGACCACCGCACCCGCACCCACACCAGTGGCGCCAGCGCCCGCGGCTACCACCCGGCTGTGGCGATGGGCGGCCATCGGGCTGGGATTGGCCGCCGCGGGATTGGCTGCCGTCCTGCTCATGGACAAAACAGAGCCACCGCGGAAGGTGCATATGGAGATCGTGCCGCCGGCCGAGATGGTGATGGGCCCGCGCGTCTCCCGCATCTCCCCGGATGGCAGGAAACTGCTGCTCAGTATGGGCCCGCTGGCGGTGGGAGGGGAACTCTACATCCGTCACCTGGACTCTCCTACGTTCCAGCGTTTGGAAGGCACGCGCGCGACCACGGATGCCGCCTGGTCGCCAGACAGCATGGCCCTCGCCTACGTCAATCGCGGCAACATCGTGCGTGTGCAGGTGGATGGGACATCGCGCCAGACACTCGCGGTGATCGAAGAAGCGGAGGGGATAGCCTGGGGCAAGCCGGGCATCCTGGTGGGCCAGCAGAAAGGCCCGTTGCTACTGCTACCGCCAACCGGGGGTACGACTACCCCGGCCACCCAACTCGACGCCGCCGCGGGCCACACGTCGCACTCCGGACCCTACATGCTGCCGGACGGCACGCGATTCCTCTTCCGCGTACAGGCGGGCAACCGCAACGCCGAGGGTATCTACATCGGTTCCGTGGGGGGTGCCATCCGCAAGGTGCCAGGCCTCACCCAAACCAGGAACTTCGCCGGATTCGGTTTCTTCCCGGAGCGGACCCATACGGCCGTTCGAGCAATAGACTTGGACAACCTCACCGTGGGGAGCGGGGTTGCGATCAGCCTGCCGGGAGGAATTACGCCATCGATCTCGGACAACGGCACCTTGTTCTACATCGCGCGGGAGCAACTGGGCGAGCCCGCCGGCAAAGGCCTCCGGATCGTCAACCGGAATGGAGCCCAGATTTCCCTGCTGCAGCACCCGGACGCCAGATCTTACCGGCATCCGGAGTTCGCTCCCGATGGCAAACGCCTGCTGTTTGAGACCGATGGGCAGTTGTGGGTGGGGGACCTCGCCCGGAAGGCGTTCACCGTGGTCGCCAGGGAGGGGTTCGCCTTCTCGGGAGCCTGGTCGGCGGACGGCCGTACCATTGCGTTCTCCTCTCGCGGACTGATGTGGCAAGTGCCTTCGGAAGGCGGCGAGCCGGCCGTTTTGGGTCCGGGCGGCGTGCATCACGTGCAGATGATCGGGCCCGGTGAGTTTATCGGCGACTCCGGTTTGGGTGGCAGCGCCACCCTCTTGCAGCACCTCACGTTTAGTGGCACGCGCACCACCCGCAACCTGGTCTCCGAGCCAGCCATGAACCCGCAACTGTCGCCCGGCAGGAAGTGGCTCGCGTACGACCGCTTTGCCGGAGAAACCCGCGCCATCTTCCTGCAAAGCTGGCCCGACGGCAAACTGGTCATACCGGTACCGGGAGGCACCGGCTCTTGCCCCCGCTGGCGAAGCGATGGCAAGGAACTGTTTTTCCTCGGTCCCAACGGCAGGATCATGTCCCTGACCGTTACCGACAAGGGCGATAAGCTGGACTTTAGCCCTGCCACATCCCTGCCGTTAGTCACCGGCGTGGCGCGATTCTCCGTCAGTCCCGACGGGCAGATGTTTGCGCTCGCCACCGAGGCGGATGGACGGGACTCCGCCACAAAAATCCACGTGATCCTGAACTGGCGCGGGGGCAAGTAGCGTCTCCACGCCAGGGTGGGTGCGTGCTATCACCCAAACGCGGCCACGTACGTCTTGCGGTCGGGAAACGCGAAGCCGAGCATCGCCGGATGCACGAAGTGTTGGAAGTCGCGGAACTTCATGTGGATCACGTCGCGATGCGTGCCGGCATTGAAGGCGATTTCGTCTTCATAGGTCAACGCCCGGTCGACGTAGACGGGGATATCCCCGTAGAGGTTGCCAAACGGCGGCATGGCGCCCAGTTCACAATCGGGGAACAAAGCCGCCATCTCCCTTTCGGTGGCAAGGCGGATTGCGCCGATACCAAGCGTTTTCTTCAGAATATCGAGGTCTATGTGCGCGCTGGCGGGCAGCACGGCCATGGCGTAAACGCCGTCGGCGACAAAGACGACGGACTTCGCCACCTCCCAGGGCGGCGTGTGGTCGGCTTGGGCCAGGTCTCTGCTGGTGTAGGTGAGCCGGTGCGTCTTATGCGTGTACAACGCATGATGCCGGTCCAGGAACTCTGCTAATCTGGGAGCGATCATCGAAGGCTCTCCTTTCTCAATGCACGAGGAGAGCAACCAAGGGGCCACCACCGCGGCTAGATCCGAATCCCCACCGACCACAACCCATACCCTACCGCCTGGCGGATCCAAAGCCAACGCTGGCTCCACAGATCGCGCTGCTGCGACGGGCGCGGCGACCCGAAAACCCGGATCCCCTGGCTTTCCAGCATCCGTTTCGCGCGAAAAATATGATACCCGTCACTCACCAGGATGCAAGTGCGCAGGTCCATGCGGCGCATAATCTCCGCCGCCGCCTTTGTACTTTCGGCGGTCGATTGGCCTTCCGGTTCCAGAATGATGTCTTCCACCGGAACCCCGCGGCTGGCCAGATACTTGCGGCCGACTTCGCTTTCGGTCCAAATGGGATCGCCCCCCGCGCCGCCAGTGGTGAGGATGCGCGGCGCCAAACCGCGCAGATACAACTCGAGCGCATGGTCGAGACGAGCCTTCAGCACCGGCGAGGGCCGGCCGCGGTATTCGGCCGCGCCGAGCACGACGATGACGTCGGCAAGCTGCGCCTCATCGGCTTCGGACTGTCGCTGGATCTCGGCCGTTAACCGCCAGAGATAACCCGCTATCCCGGCACTGAGGATGGCGGGGAGAATCCATGCCCAGCGTTTCATTGATTGATCAACTCCAGAATACTCCTGTTGGCGAGGTTTTGGACCTTCACGAAACTTTTACAGAACCACAACGCGCTCCCGCAATCGGCTCTTTAGCATGAGGTTGTGGCCGGCACTTCCGGCGCTGTAAGGAAGAGGAGAGAAACATGAAAAACACAGCTTTTGCGATAACCTTCGTGGCCTTGGCGGGCACGCTGACGCTTCCGGCCGAGACGCTGGCCAACGGCATCCGCTTCGAAACGCCGGCCGGATGGCGGGCGAACGTTGTGGGCGAGGCAGCGGCCTTGTTTCCTCCGAACCATGCCGAACAGGCCGAGTTGTACGGCATCGCGCGGTTGGAAGGCGTGCGCGACGGGAACGATCCGCAAGCCGGCGCGGTCTTGTCCAGCAAGCTGACGGGAGAAGGCTACGCGGCGCGGCCGGTGGGCCAACCCATCGTCTTCCAGGCGGCGGGCGGGACGGGCCGCGTGTTCGCATTCGATGTGGCGAAGGACGGCGAGCGAGGACGCATTCTGTTCTTTGTCGTGGGACTGAAGGGCGGCGCCACAGCGCTGGTGGCTGCCGGCAAGACGGAACTGCTGGCGGCGCGGCAGTCCGGACTGGCGGAGATTGCGGCCAGCCTCGGCGGCCAGGTGGCGGCGCCCCTAACGGCCGCGGCGGCTCCCGCGACAGCCATCGCACGCCAATGGCAGCAGCGGCTATCGGACAAGAAGCTGGTTTACATGAGCAGCTATAACTCCGGCTACGGCGGGGGCGGCTATAGCAGCGAGAAGAAGCTGTACCTGGCCAGTGACGGCAGCTACGCGTTCCGGTCGGCGAGTTCGGTATCGGTGTACGTTCCGGGCGCGACCGGCGGCTCGGCGGGACGCGACGCGCAGCAGGGCCGCTGGCGCATCGTCGAGCAGAACGGCCAGGCGCATCTGGAACTCGTGGCAGCGAATGGAAGCAAGGAGCTACTGCGGCTGTCGGCGGACGGCAGTAAGACCTTTCTGAACGGCACGCGCTGGTTTGTGGTCGGCATCAACGAGTAAGGGAACAACCAAGGGAGCACATCATGGAATCGCTACTGGTGCTGTTATTGGCGTTTGCAACGCAGGTTTTGCCGGCGGCGACCTACCGCGGCTGGAACGACATCGTACTGGATGTGCCGGATTCGTGGCACATACGGGAGGGCAACCAGAGTCTGCTTGTCTATCCGCAGGGCAGAGAGAAGACAACTGGCGTGTACATGGTGACGCGCCTGCCTGGGATCAGCGACGTTAACGCGCCGCGCATCGATGAGTTCTTCCAATCGGTGCTCCGGCGCATGGAAGTGAAGAAGACGGAGGAGCCGGACACCCTGTTGACCGAGGGCCCCGGCAGCAGGTTCACCCGCTGGACCCTGGACGGCAAGTTCGGCCGGACGACCGGATACTTCGGGGCGGCCGTCGTCAAAGGCGACGAGGCGGTGGTGCTGATGGCCCTCGACACCAGCAACGCCCTGCAGGCCAACTTCGTCGAGCTGCGAACGCTGCTGCTGAGCGCGCGGCGGGAGGCGCCCGCCCTTTCCCCTACACCCGCACCCCCGGTGACGCCGCAACCGGCGAAGCAGGAATACGAGGTCTCGTTCCGGACCGTGCAGACCCGGACCCCCGATGGACGCGTCGCCGAGGCTGACAAGATGATCGGCACGCTCGTTAATCGCAGCGAACGCACCTTCCAGTTGGCGCGCATTCACGTGGAGTTGCGGAATAAGGAAGGAAAGGCGATTCGCCAGTACACCCGCGAAGTGAAGAATCTGAAGCCGGGCAAAGATCAGGATTTCGAGGTTTATAACAACTCGCTCCTCTTCCGCCAACCGAAGCTGTTCTATAAAGTTGAGATTGAGTGAGTGGGCTCGGTTACCGGCGTAGAATGGAGACATGGAAAAAGTGGTACGCATCTTTCACAGCTTTGCCGAAGCCGAGGCTGCGGACCGGGAACAGCGTGCTAGAACGAGCCCCGAGGAGGGCGTAGAAATCTTCTTCCAACTGCGCGAACGATACGATTTCCATGCCGCTACCCAAGGATTGGCGAGAGTTCATCGAGTGCTTGAACTCGAACACACTTGAGTATTTGATCGCCGGCGCTCTGGCAGTGGCTTGGCACGGATTCCCCCGCTACTCTGCCCGCGTTGATTTTCTAGTGAGACCCTCCCGAGAGAACGCGGAGCGCCCGTTGAACCAAAACGCTCCGCCGTAGGTTCCATTTCCGCCGGGCTATCGCATTACGCACCATGTCGCAGAGTCCTCCTGTTCCCCATTTTCAGCAACCCGCTCACCTGCTTTACCAGCATCTTGGCGATCTTCTGGAATGCCGGCAGCCGCTGCTACCGGAGTTGCTCGATCCACTTCCCCCAATAGGCACGGGCCCCGTCTTCATTTGTGGCAACGCTGTTCGAGTTGGTTCGACAGGCCATCTTCCTTGGAGAGCTTCTCGACGTAGGCGGCGACCATCACCGGGTGAGTGGTTTCCAGCCCCCGCCCGTGTTTCCCGCACCAGTCAAAGAATCGGCCGAGCGCGCGGGCATATTGGCCGCGCGTGTGGTGGCGTTGCGGATGAGATGGGAACGAGTTGGCCGGATTCAGGCATTCTCAACCTTTGCGATGTTTGTGCAAGAGAGTGTCCAGCAGGGCTCGGGGCCGACGGAAGTTGGTGCTCTCCAGCCTGTGGATGCTTTCGGCGAAATCAATTAGCCCGCGATCAGCCGCGAGATCAAGAACGCCCAGCGTGCCGGTTACCCGCAGGCCTTTCCTTTCCGCTGCGATAACGCCCTTGCGCTCATCCATCAGCAACAAGAAGGCGCGGAGAGATTCAGCTAGGGCCAATACTGTTCACTTAAGAATCCTGATACGCTTCTTAAAATCAAGGCAGAAAGT
>CAYLPH010000061.1:0-51004 GCA_964385495.1 uncultured Candidatus Solibacter sp. | reverse complement strand
ATTGCGGCGGGCTCCAACTCGCTCCTTAGCCAGCCACTAACAATCCTGTAGAGCCCAGGCGCTGGGCTAGCCAAAACTGCAATGGTTGCTGCTGGACCCGCGCGGTTTCGGGGTCGAACTGCGTTCCCACGATTTCATGGCTCTCGTCTGCGATGCCCCAAACCATGTAAGCGCAGTGCTTCTCGTACAGCCTTGCCGAGTTTGCAAGCGCCGATATAGACTTGCCGATCATCACAGGATCAGCATTGCCGGCCTTGAACTCCACGCATGCAGTTTCTGCCGGCGATTTACGGAGATCGTCTACAAGCGCGACATTTCGTGCGTCGCTCATTCGCTACGTTCCAAGGGCTGCACTGTAACAGCTAAAGAAACATCAATTCAAGGGGGCACGGTCTTTGCGACCTTGGAGATCGCGAGCCGCAAGTCAGAAGGTCACTGAGAAAATTGGTGGGCGCTGAGGGTCACGATCCCCCGACCTCCTGCTTGTAAGGCAGGCGCTCTAACCAACTGAGCTAAGCGCCCGGTAAACGTGCCGGTATCCTTCGTCAGGATAGCAAACTCCAGCCGTGCGGTAGCTGCTACACTAGCGGCGTTCATGCGCGACCGCGGCTGGTTATTGGCCATTTTCCTAACGGCATTGACGCTGCGGCTCGTACACGCGGCGCTGCTGGCGGGTACCCCCTTCGCCGAGCTTCGATTCGGCGATGGCGTCGCCTACCATGAATGGGCGCAACGCATCGCCAAAGGCGACTGGCTGGGCAGCGAAGTCTTCTACCAGGCTCCGTTCTATCCCTACTTCCTGGCCGTAGTCTACACCTTCGCCAGGGAGAGCATGGGCGTAATCCGCACTCTACACGCCCTCCTCGGGGCCGCCAGTTGTCTGATCCTCGCCGTTGCCGGGCGCTCACTGTTCGGTCGCGGCGGGATGCTGGCCGGCGCGCTGCTCGCTGTCTACCCACCCGCCATCTTCCAGGAGGCCCTGCTCGAGAAAACCGCCTGGATCGGGCTGTTCACAACATCGCTGCTGGCGCTGTTAATCAACGAAGGCCCGCCCACGTGGCGGCGTTGGGCCGGTGCCGGCGTGTTGATCGGCCTGCTCGCCATTACCCGCGAGAACGCACTGCTGCTTCTACTGCCCTGCCTGGTTTGGATCTATCAGAAG
This sequence comes from uncultured Candidatus Solibacter sp., assembly GCA_964385495.1. Classification (GTDB taxonomy): domain Bacteria; phylum Acidobacteriota; class Terriglobia; order Bryobacterales; family Bryobacteraceae; genus CADEFT01. Next base: position 49,842 of record CAYLPH010000061.1, on the reverse strand, counting down.
CAGCGCTGGCGGGCGGCGGCGGTCTTCCTTGCCGGATGCGCCGCGATACTGCTGCCCGTGGCCCTGCGCAATCTCGCTGTTGGCGGCGAGTTCCATCTCACCACCGCCCAGTTCGGCCCGAACTTCTACATCGGCAACCACTCCGGCGCCACCGGCATCTACGAACCCTTGGTGCCGGGACACGGGAGCGCAATGTTCGAACGCAGCGATGCGACCAACCTCGCCCAACAGGCATTAGACCGCCTGCTGACGCCCGGCGAGGTGTCCTCCTTCTGGACCTCGCAAGCGCTGCATTACATCACGTCGCAACCGGGCGATTGGATAAAGCTGATGGCTCGCAAACTCGCCCTCACGTTCCACGCACGTGAGGCGGCCGATACCGAAAGCCAGATCGTGCATGCGGAATGGTCGCCGCTGGTGGCGTTTTCCTTCGCCTTCGGATGGCTGCTCGCACTGGCAGTGGCTGGCGTGGCGCTAACCTGGCGCTCGCGGCAAAAGCTCTGGCTGCTCTGCGCAATCATCCTGCTCTACGGCCTAAGCACGGCTCTGTTCTTTGTCTTCGCCCGCTATCGCTTCCCACTGGTTCCGCCATTAGCATTGCTAGCCACAGGTGGCATGCTCCAAGGCGCCACCATCTGGCGCAACGGCCCTCGGAAGCAACTGACCGCGCCCGCCCTCGCCGCCGCACTTACGCTCGTCCTGACACACATCCCCCTGCTCAACCCCAGCGACGAACGGGCGGTCAACTACATCGCCATCGCCGCCGCTCTCTCCTCCGATCCGGCGCAGTTCGCCACCTCGCGTTCGTTCTATGACCGTGCTCTTGCAGAGGATCCGCACTGGCCGCCGGCCCTCTACGGGTTGGGGCTGCTGCTGACGCAATCCGGAAGGTCCGCCGAGGCCATCCCACATCTCCAGCACGCCTTGCGGATCTGGCCCGACTACGCCGAGGCGCAGCAGTGTCTACGACTGGCAATGGCCACCGCCCAACCCCGCTGACATTGAGATCTTTTCATGTTCCATTAAGGTCCCCTCAATGGAAAAGGAGTACAATCTCAATTTGTCACTACCACTTTCCTGGGAGGGTTGCGCATGAAGAAGTTCTGGTTCGCGTTTGCGAGCCTCACGCTGGCTTCGCTGCTGATGGCTGCGGTCAGCGAGGCTGAGCTCGAAAAGAAGATGAAGATGGCCGGCGACGGCATGGGCGGCATCCGCAAGGGCATGCAAGCCTCGGACATGAAGGCCGTTGCCGCTGCCGGCAAGATGGTCGTCGAAGGCCTGGAAGGGACCGAGTCCTTCTGGTCCGCCCGTCATGCCGAGGACGGCGTGAAGTATACGAAAGACGGCTTGGCCGCGGCCAAGGAACTGGTGTCGGCGGCCGAAGCGGGCCACGCCGATCACGCCAAGGCTGCCGCAGCCAAAGTAGGTGGCTCCTGCAAGGGCTGCCACGACGCGCACCGCGAAAAGCTGCCCGACGGGAAGTACAAGATCAAGTAGCCTTTCCTTCGAATTCTGGGAACAAGGGACGCCGCCGGGCGTCCCTTTTGTTATTTTGGGAGTCCCTGTATGCGACTACTGCTCCTCTCCCTTTGCCTGGCTCCTGCGTTTGCCGAGCCGCCTATCAACCGCGACATCGCCAAGACAGGCATGGATGCCGCCAAGCTGGCGCAGATTCCGAAGCGGCTGCAGCAGTTCGTCGACAAAGGTGCCGCGGCGGGCATGGTGACGCTGGTGGCTCGCAACGGCCACGTGGCGGCGCTGGACGCCATCGGCTATACAGACTTCGAATCCAAGCAGCCCATCAAGACCGACGCCATCTTCCAACTCCATTCCATGACGAAACCCATCGTCTGCATGGGTGTCATGATGCTGATGGAGGAAGGCAGACTCGCGCTCACCGATCCCATCGAAAAGCACCTGCCGGAGTTTCGCGGACAGATGGTAATTGACCGTGTGGAGAATGGCCAGACCGTACTCCGCAAGCCCGCGCGGCTGGTGACCCTCCGCGATCTCATGACCCATACCGCCGGCATGCCACTAAACCCGCCGCCGGGTATCGGCGAGCTTCATGGATCCCTGCACAAAACCCTGGCGGAGGTCGTGCTGGTGGAGTCGCAGCAGCCGCTTCTCTTCGACCCAGGCACGCGCTGGTCCTACAGCAACACCGGCATCGCGGCGCTGGCCCGTGTCATCGAAGTCCTCAGTGGTGTGCCCTATGAGAAGTTCCTGGAGACGCGCATTTTCAAGCCGCTCGGCATGAACGACACCTTCACCTTTCCGCCGAAATCCACGCATCCCCGCATGCCCACCGCCTACATCCTCAAAGAAGGCAAGACCATCAAGTACACGTCGGACCCGCTGGGCGAAGGCGTGATGAAGTTTCGCGAGAATGCGAAATACCCGCTCCCCGAAGGCGGCCTCTACTCCACCGCCTCCGATCTGTTCCTGCTGTACCAACTCATGCTGAACGGAGGCACCATGAATGGCGTGCGGCTGCTTTCCAAAGCTTCCGTCGATTTGATGACCGCGGTGCATACCGGCGACCTGCGTACCAACGGGCCCGGCAACGGCTATGGTCTGGGCTGGGCCGTGATCAAGGATCCCTTCGGTGAGCTATCGTTGCTCTCGCGCGGCACCTACGGGCACGGCGGCCGCTATGGCACTTATTGCTTCCTGGATCCCGTGCGTAAGTTGATCGGCATCTTCCTGATCCACCGCGAAGGCGGCAGCGATGAACGCAATGCCTTCGTGCAAATGGCCGCATCCGCCGCCTTGCCGTAATCGTGCTGCAATGGAAGCATGTTTTGGCTCGCATTGCTGACGGCGAGTCTTGCCGCCCAGCCTTCTATCTTTCCTTCGGATCCGCTATCTTCTTTTCGTCTAAGCTGCACACCCGGCGGCGCCCTGGAGCGCGTTCCGGTCGACGGACAGCCCTTCGCCGAAGCGTTGCGCATCACGACTCCCAACACCATCTCCAGCGGTACGGATCGCGAATGGAGTTGCCGCATCCGCCATACCCTGGCTGTCTCGCTGCAACAGAACGACTGGCTGGTGGCCGTGTTCCACATCCGATCCGTACAAGCCGGTCCCAACGGCGCGGGCGCTCGCCTGAGCTTCGAGCGCAACGCGCCCGACTATCGAAAGTCCGTAGCCGCCGGCAATCTGGTCACCGCCGATTGGCGCCGCGTTCAGGTGCCGTTTCGAATCGTCGAGGACTACCGCCCCGGTGAGGCCATCCTCGACTTCTGGGTGGGCTACGATCCGCAGGTGATTGAAATCGGCGGGATCCAGATCGACAATTACGGCCCATCGGCAACGGCGCCCGTGCCCACGCTGGGCTTCACCTACATCGGACGGGAATCCACTGCGCAATGGCGCGCCGAGGCCGCCGCGCGCATTGACCAACACCGTAAGGCCGATCTGATCGTGCGTGTCGTGGATGCCGCGGGCAAGCCAATCCCAGAAGCCGCCGTGCAGGTGCGCATGAAGCGCCACACGTTCGGCTTCGGGACGGCCGTAACCGCGTCCGGCCTGCTCGGCGCCACCCGCGATGACGAGATCTATCGCGCCCGTTTCCTGGAGCTGTTCAACAAGGCCGTTCTTGAGAATGACCTCAAGTGGCCGGGCTGGCAAGCCAATCCGCAACGCGCCTTGGATGCCTTGGCGTGGCTGCGCGCTCGCGACATCCCCGCCCGCGGTCACAACATGGTCTGGCCCAACTGGCAATACCTGCCGGCCGATGTGCGCACCCTCGCCGCCGACGCCAATGCGCTCCGCGCCCGCATCGATCGGCACATCCTTGATGTGGGCTCGCGAACGCGCGGGCTGGTGGTGGATTGGGATGTCGTCAATGAGCCGATCCCGAACCGCGTGCTCCAGGACGTGCTGGGCGACGACGAACTGGTGCGCTGGTTCCAACTCGCCCGCTCGGTGGACCCGGAAGTGCGGCTGTTCGTCAACGAATACGACATCGAAACCGGCGGCGGACTCAATCGCCGCAAGCAGGACCAGTTCTATGCGCTCCTCGAAGACCTGCTGGCGAAGGGCGCCCCGGTAACAGGCATCGGCATCCAGGGCCACTTCGGATCCAATGTGACGACGCCCCCGCGCGTCTATGAGATCCTCGACCGCTTTGCCCGGCTTAACCTGCCCATCCAGATTACGGAGTTCGATATCTCCACACTCGATGAGGAGTTGCAGGCGGATTACACGCGCGATTACCTCACCATCTGCTTCTCGCATCCGGCCATGGAGTCCTTCCTGATGTGGGGCTTCTGGGAGGGCCGGCACTGGAAGCCCGAGGCCGCGCTCTTCCGCCGGGACTGGTCCGAGAAGCCCAACGCCGCTGCCTGGCGCGACCTGATCTATCGTGAATGGTGGACGAATGCCGAGGGAGTCACCGGCGAAGATGGCGCGTACCAGGTGCGCGGATTCCTGGGCGACTACGAGGTAACGGTGGAAGCCGGCGGCCAGCAACGGAAACAGGATTACCGGCTTCAGAGATCCGGCGACCCGCTTCTTTTCACAATGCCCTAAGGTGAATTCTGTAAGGCCTCGCGGCGACGCGCCGCATTGCCGACTGCGACAACCTTCCCTACGCTTGGCTTAGCGCCCATGGATTCGCATCGGTTGGTCTACTTGAGCGGAGGAAAGCTGCACGTCCGCAACGGATCGGGCCCCGAGCGTATCGTTGAGAGCGCCTTCGGCCGGTCCCTGCGAGACCGCGCCTTGCAGATCCGCGACCGCCACGCCTGGAAGACCGAAGGCCGCGGGGCGCAGTTCATGCGCGGCGGCATGTGGGGGGAGCCCAAGGGCGATCCCTCCGAGTTCCGCATCGCCATCACCGGCGCCTGCCGCGGACGCAACCACGGCGAGATCCTCTACACGCTGGAAACCGACGAGGTGAGCGGTATGTTCGCTGTCGACGCGGACGGGGCCGAGACACGCCTGTACCACACCGCCGATTTCCGGCTGCGGGATATCTCGCTGAGTCCCGACCGCTCTACGATCGCCGCGGCGATGACCGGCGGCCCAGGGCAATCGAACATCGCCACGATGGACCTGGACGCCAATCACTTCACCGAAATCACCGAAGGCGACTCGATTGACGCCGCGCCAAGTTGGGTTCCCGGCGTTGCCCGCAAACTGGTGTTCCAAAGCGCGGGTCTCGGACGCAACCGCGCCGGGCACCTTACCGAACTTAGCCCGTTCACCATTCAGCAACTGGACATGCATTCCGGCGAACTGACCAGCCTGGTAGAGGAAGCCGGCCATGACCTGCTCGCGCCGCGCATGGACGAGGCTGGCGCGCTCTACTACATCCGCCGCCCACGGCCCACCGCGGAGCGCGGCCCCGGCCCTTTGCAGATCGCCAAAGGCATCCTTCTGCTGCCATTCCGCTTGAGCTATGCGGTATTCCAATACTTCAATCTCTTCTCGATGATGTACACAGGCAAGCCGCTAGTGGACCAAAAGGGCGCCGGCGCACGGCCCATGGATCCGCGGCAGATGATCGTGAACAGCAACCTTGCCATGGCACTGCAGGGCGCCCAGATGGGTCCGGCGGGTGAACCCCAATGGAACGTTCCCTCTAGCTGGCAGTTGATGCGCCGCTCGCCTGATGGGCGCACGGAGGTGCTGGCGAAGAGTGTTGTTATCTATGATCTCGGGCTGGACGGTAGCGTTATCTACAGCACCGGCCAGTCGGCATTTTCTCTCAAGCCGGGCGGCAGACCGGAGCAGGTGTGTTCCGGCGGGCTGATTGAGTACGTCGCGGTAGTCTGAGTGCCGTCAGCGCCGTGAGCGCGGATTGCTGTTCACCTTCTTAAAGACTTCCAGATGCTTGCGGGACTCCTCCTCCTGGCCCAGGCGCTTCAACGTCTGTGCCAACAGGTAGTGCGCCGTGCCGTACTCCGGATCCAACGACACCGCCTGACGCAGCCAACGCAAACTCAGCTCATCCTTACCCAGCGACGTCAGCGCCTTGCCGGTCAGGAAGAAGTTGCGCGCCCCTTGCGGATTGCGCCGGGCGGCCTCACTGGCCAGTTGGAAGGCCTTCTCATGCTGGTTTCGGCGCAGAAAGAAATCCGCCAGGTTGGCGAACGCCCAGTCGTACTCGGGATGCCCGGTCTTCACCAGATCCAGCGCGCGGAAGAAATGCTTCAGCGCCAAGGCATCTTCCTGCATCGCGTCATAGCAGAGCGCCAGATTGTCATGGGCGCGATAGTGATTCGGATCCATCGCAATCACTTTCTGAAACAGCGGCACAGCCTCCGGCGCGCGGTTCAGTTGGTAGTACACACGGCCCAACGCATACAGGGACGGCTCATGTTTCGCATCAATGGCCAACGCTGCTTTGAACGCCGCTTCGGCTTCCGGATCCTTGCCAAGCAGGTACAACGCATCGCCGGACAGTTTATGGGGCATGGGATCGCGAGGGTCTTCCCTGGCAACGCGCGCTAAGGTTCTCACGCTGGCATCAAACTGCCGCGCCAGCAACTGCGCCTGCCCCAACGCCAGCAGCAGCTTCTTCGACGGTCCACAAACAGGAAGGGCGGCCTCGAATGCCGAAGCCGCCCTTTCGTAGTTACGGTTGTTATAGAAGGACTGCGCCTGGTCGATGAACTGGCCGCAGTCCTGCCACATGGCTTCAGTTTAGAACGTCACGCGAAGCGCGAGTTCGATGTTGCGCCCACCCCACTGCGGACCGGTGTACTGGCCGAAGAAGGGGCTGGTGATGTTGGTCACCAGGCCGCCCTTGCCTACGCGATTGAACGGGTTCAGGAAGGTACCGCGCAACTCCACCGATTTGACCTCATCAATCTTGAAAGCCTTGGACAGGCCAAGATCTTCCATGACGACGTGACGGTCGCGGATGTTCGGAAGGAACGGACCGACTGTACCGGGCCGCTGCAGCACGTTTTGGCCGCCATCGAAGATCGGCGGGTTGGTGAAGGCCGCGCGGTTGAGGTACGCCGCGCCTCCAGTGATGCCGCGGAAGTTGATCGGCACATCGCTGCTGAGCACGATCGGCGCGCCAGCCACCAGGTCAGGACGAACGGTGCCCACCACGTTGTTGACGCCGCCGGTACCGATGCCGATCGGGTTGCCGGAGCGGAACTGGTGGTTGCCGGTCATCTGCCAGCCGCCGATGATCTTGCCAGCGAGGCCACTGATGGGAATCAGCTTACCGGGACCGATGGGAAGTTCGTAGATCCAGGTGAGCTTGGCCACATGCGGAATGTGGTAATTGGTGATGGAGCGTTCCAGGCGGCGGTTGAACTGATCGGACGGGGTTTCGGCGTCGATCACGTTGTCGGTGAGGCCGATGGCCTTCGACCACGTGTAAGCGCCGAGGATAGCGAAGCCGCTACGGAAGTGGCGGGTCACCTGCACCTGGAGCGAATCGTAGTTGGAGAAGCCGAAGTTCGGGAAAAGCTGGGAGACGCTGGTGAACTGCGGATAGGGGCGCAGCGCCTGGTAGTTGGTTCCAACGAAGCCGGGGAACGGAGCCGGGATGGGGCTGGAGGCGTTCCAGGGCCGCGGCAGGATATCGCCGTAGCGCTGGACAACGTCGAACGGGACGTTGTTCAGTTCGCCGAAGCCGCGAGCGACCAGGCGAGTACCCTTGCTGCCGATGTAGTTGATCTCGAGCACCGTGGCCGCCGGGAGTTGGTACTGGAAGCCGAAGTTCCAGTTCTGCACGTAGGGCTGGGATGCCGAATTGGGATTCGTCCACTCGGCGCCGAGTCCGTTGTTGAGGGCCGGGTTGCGATTGGGCAGCACGCCGGTGAAGTTCGGATAGGGCTGGTCAAGGTTGAACAGCGGATCCTCGGCGAACCGCAACTGCGTGTTGCCTGCATTCACGGCGATGGTGCCGTTGAAGCCGAGCGTTCCACCGAAGCCGAAGCCGTTGGAGATGGGTGGCGTGTTGTTGATGCCGTAGCCGCCACGCATAACCAGTTTGTCGCTGATCGCATAAGCGAAGCCGAACTTCGGCGAGAACTGACGCCAGTAGGTGTTCTGGAAGCCCTTGCGGTTGAGGTCGTCCACAAAGACCAGCGCGCCAGGACGGCCGCCGGCGACGGGGTTCGCCAGGTTCAGGTCAAGTCCGGTCATGCGGCCGGCGACTTCCTGCAATCCACCGACGATTTCCCAGCGCATGCCGAGGTTGAGGGTGAGCTTGCGGTTCACCTTCCAGTCGTCCTGGAAGTAGAAGCCGGCGTTGCGCCAGCGGTGACCGAAGTTGGAGGGGGAGACAGCGCGGCTGGTACCGGAGCTGGCGCCCAGCAGGAAGCTGGCGAAGCTGTGGCCGGTCTGTTGCAGGAAGCCGGGCTGCGCGGTCTGATTGGGCGAGAAGGCGAAGTCGCCGGAGCCCGACTTGTTGCGGGAGTTGTAGTAGTAGCGGCGGTGCTCCATACCGAACTTCAGGTTGTGCTTGCCCTGAATGAAAGTCATGTCGTTCTGCAGGATGGTGGATCCGTTGAACGAGCCGCCGCGGTTTCCGGACGACAAACGGCCGCCGGCGCCGATGCCGCCGCCCTGGAAGGGCTGACCGGCAAAGGTGAGCACCGGGAAGTGGGTTCCGGGCACGTTCTGCATGCCAAGCTTCTGGGGCCAATCCTGATCGACGAAGACGCTCTGGTTGAGGTTGCCGAAGCGGTTGTAGCCCATTGCGAAGTGGTTCAGCAGGCGGCTGGTGACGGTCCAGTCATACGACATGCGCGCCATGGTGCCAGGCGTGTTCTGCAACTGGTAGACGCCGGTCGGCGAGCCCGGAGGCGTATCCCAACGGCCGCCCGGTGAGTTGTTGCGCTCGCGGAAATTGCGGTTGAACATGCCGGAGATGCGGTGGGACGTATTGAAGTTGTGGTCGCCCTTCAAGGTCAGCATCTTCTCGTCGAAGATGGGGCAGCAGGCGCCGAGCGCCGGGATGTTGTTCAGCATCGTGTCGAACAGGGGATTGGTGATACCGACATCCAGGATCTTCGAAGCCACGCTGCTGAAGCGGTTGCGGGGCACGATGTTGCCCGGGAAGGGCGTGCGCAGGCCAGTGCCGTTCGGCCCGCCGGCGGTGGTGGATGCCGGGTCATAGATAGCGCCGAAAATCACGGGGCGCCCCGCGGCATCATTGCCGAGGGAGGTGCCCGAGAGCGCATTGCCGGTGAAGGCAGGGTTGAGCAGGCGCGAGAAGTTGCCTTGCTTGAAGTCGGGCGTGGGTAGCGTGGTGAACGAAGTGGAGCGGAAGTCGCGCAGCCGCGTCACTTCCAGGTTGTGGAAGAAGAACGTCTTATTACGGCCGTCATATACCTTGGGGAGCAACACCGGGCCGCCCACCGAATAGCCGTAGTTCGCCTGCTTGAAGGGCTGGCGGCGGACGTTGGAGGCGTTGTTGTTCCAGCCATTGGCGCGCAGCGCGTCATTCTGGATATAGAAATAGCCGCTGCCATGGAGTTGGTTCGTGCCGCTCTTGGTGGCGAAGTTGGCCAGCGCGGTCTGTCCGCCCGAGTACTGCGCGGAGGTCATGCCGGTCTGCATCTTCATTTCGGAGATGGACTCGGCCGACGGGCTGAACTCATTGTTGCCGCCACCCTGGAGGTCCATACGGCCGATGGAGATGCCATCGATGAGGATTTCGTGCGAGTAGTTCTGGCCGCCATTGATGGAACCCTGGAAGGTGCCGCCGACGGTGCCGGGCAATGAAGTGAAGATAAACTGCTGGATCTGACGCCGGCCATCGCCCACGGTAATCGGCCACGTATCGAATTCCTTCTTCGAAACGTACGAGCCGATCTCGGCGGTGCCGGTTTCGAGCAGTGGCGGCTCGCTGGATACGGTGACCTGGTCGCTGACCTGGCCGACTTCGAGGATGAAGTCCAGCGTCAGGGTCTGTGCTACCGCGAGCACAACATTGTCGCGAACCGAGGTTTTAAACCCTGGAGCGGCTGCGGTTAACTTGTAGGTGCCGGGCGGCAGATACGGCATGCGATACACACCGGCAGACGTGGTTTCCACAGGCGTTTCGACACCCGTAGCAACATTGAGAGCTTTAACGGTGGCACTCGGAATCAGCGACCCCGATGGGTCGGTGACGGTTCCGTTGAAGGTGCCACGTTCACCCTGTCCAAACAAAGCCAGACAGAGTGAGCTGAGCAAGAGAATCCTGCCTAGACTCATGAATTGAACCCCTTAGATTGATCCAAAGAACGGCGCGAAACCCTCGCGCACAGGGTCGCCGGCGATGTCCGGCGAAGAAGCGAATGTATCGAGGATATCACTTCGGCGTTACGGGATGTTAACCCATAAGCCATAATCGTTTCATGCTCTTCCCGCTCCTAATGTCCGTTCTCGCACTGCAGGCGCAACCCTCCTCCCGGGCTCTTCAGATTCACAAGGACGCTCTCGTTTTCGATGCGCACCTGCACATGATCAATCGCCAACTCCATCACGGCGGTGATATTGGCGTGCGTGTGAGCGATGGGCAGGTGGACCTGCCACGTGCGAAGGAGGGCGGCCTGGATGCCATGTTCTTTACAGTTTACATAACAGAACAATACTATCCAGCTCGCTATGAAACGAAACAGGCCATACGTTTGTTAGATCTGGCCGTTCAGCAGATCGAACGAAATAAGGACAAGATCGGCCTGGCCCTTAACGCCTCGGACATCCTTCGCCTGAACAAGCAGGGCCGGATCGCCGCCATGCTCGACCTGGAAGGCGGCTTCGACCTAGATGGCGACCTCGCCGTCCTGCGTGCTCTCTACGGCATGGGTCTTCGCGTGGCGCAGTTGGCGGCCCACAACTGGGCGAACGAGTTCGCCGATTCCTGCTGCAGCGCCGTGCAGAAGGCCGGCGGATTGAACGAGCATGGCCGGGCCGTCGTGAAGGAGATGAACCGCCTGGGTATGGTGATCAACATCTCCCACGCTTCGGACAAGGCCATCGAGCAGGTTCTGGAGGTCAGCACCGACCCAGTGATGGCAACTCACCACGGGCTGCGCAGTTTCAACGACATCCCGCGCACCTTGCCGGATGACTTGGTGAAAAAGATTGCCGCGAAAGGCGGGGTCATCGGCTTCCACATCGGCTGCGAGTTCCATGATCGCCGCTTCTTCGACTACCGCACAAAACAGGCCGGCCGCCCCTTCTGGGATACCAAAGACATCGGGAAGAAGGAGTCCCAGATGACCATCGCCGAGATCGACAAGCGCGTGGCCAGGTCGTTCCCGTCGGTCGGCATCAAGGCCCCGGAAGACATCAAGCTCACGGTGGACGAGTGGTTCCGCGTGGTGGACCGTGTCATCGAACTGGCGGGCGATGATCACGTCGCGCTGGGCACCGACTTTGACGGCGGCCCCACGCCGCCGAAGCCGATGCGCGACATCCGCGATCTTCCTTTATTGACGGAAGCGATGCTGAAGCGGGGCTATTCGGAAACGCGGATCCGCAAATTCCTGGGGGGGAATACGCTACGCGTGGTGCGGCAAGTGACGGAGAAGAAGAAGTAGCGCGCCTACGCCGTCCGCACGCGAATCGCTTCGTCGATCAACGCCAGCAGTTCGCTCCGCGTAAGGCTGATCTTCTCTTCGCGCTGCCGTCCGGCTTCCTCGGCGCAGACCGGCACGCTTGGTTCGAAACCGGGCGTCCACTTCACCCCGTAGCGCTCGCGGGCATCCATTAGCTTCTGTACTTCGCGCCGGGGCAGCGGGTTAGGACCGCCCAGCAGCTCCGCCACCAGCGCGATGCGGGCGTAGTGCTCCACGGTTTCCATGCGGAAGAACGCCTGCCACACCTCTTCGGCATAGGCCACCGCGCCGTGATTCGCCAGCAGCATGGCGTTATAGCGAGGAATGTAGGGCAGCATCGGGTCGGTCAGTTCCGGCGTCCCCGGCAATCCATAATCCGCCAGCGGAATGTGCCCCAGACCGATAATCACCTCCGGCAACAACGCCAGATTCAACGCCCGGCCCGCGGTGGCAAAGCCCGTGGCCACCGGCGGATGCACGTGCACCACAGCCCGGATATCGGAGCGCAGCGCATAGATGATGAGGTGCATCTTGATCTCCGAGGTGCATTCCTTCTCCCCGGCGATCTTGCGCCCCGCCAGATCGCAGATCAGCAGGTCGTCGGCCCGCATCATACCTTTGCTGACACCGGTGGGCGTGCACAGCACACGATCCTGGTCCAGGCGAATGCTGATGTTGCCGTCGTTGGCGGCCACCCAGCCCTTTTGATACACATGGCGGCCGATTTCGACGATGTCCTGCCGCAACTCCTGCTCTGTCTTTGCCATCAGCGAATTTTCGATTGTATCAAGGATGGGGGTCGCGGCAGTCCCGCTGGTAAGATGAAGAGATTGTGAGTAACCGGCGAATGTGCCCGAACTGCCGGGCGTTCCTTGAACCCTCCGACCGCGTCTGTCCCTATTGCGACTTGCAGTTGGGAGCACGGGCGGTGGATGTTCGAAACCCCGCCGACATCGCCGGCGGTCTGATTCCGCACGCGCGCTTCACCACCACGATGATTCTGCTGGTGAACGTGGCGTTGTTCGCCGCCACCGTCATTGCCGACATGAACCGCGGCCGGAATGACTCGCTCATGTCCGTCCATGGGTTGACGCTGTTTCACTTCGGCGCCAAGTGGAATCAGGCGCTGGCCGCCGGACAATGGTGGCGGCTGATCACCGCCGGCTTCCTGCATGGCGGTCTGATGCACTTTGTGATGAACTCCTGGGCCTTGATGGACCTGGGCGCGCAGGTGGAGGAATTGTACGGGTCGGCCCGCCTCCTGGTGTTCTACTTCGTGGCCACTTTCCTGGGCTTTTTGGCGAGTGCCCTTTGGAGCAACAGCCTCAGTGTTGGGGCATCCGCCGGCATCTTCGGGCTCATCGGCGCCATGATTGCCATGGGCGTCCGCCACAACACCGCAATGGGATCCGCCATTCGCGGCGCCTATATCCGCTATGCGATCTACGGTCTGTTGCTGGGCCTGCTGCCCGGCCTCGCCATCGACAATGCGGCCCACATCGGCGGTCTCGCTGGTGGCTTTGCCACTGCCTATATCGCCCAGGAACCGCTGCGCGTGCCGGGTCCCACGCCCCGCCGCGAGCGCATCTGGAACGGCATCGCCGGCGTCTGCCTCGTCCTCACCGCCTACTGTTTCGTTCGTATGTTTTTCTGGATGGCTGCTACCGGATCCCAAGGTTAATCCAATACAATAACCCGGTGCCCTCCCGTTCCCGCTACGCCGCGGCAGCCATCTTCATGCAGGTGCTACTGGGCGTTATCTACTCCTGGTCTGTCTTTCGCGGACCGCTGGCGCAATTGCATGGCTGGTCCAAGGCGCAGACCATCGCCCCCTACCGCTACTCGCTGCTCACGTTTGCCGCTGGTATGATCCTGGCCGGCTTCTGGCAGGACCGCAAAGGCCCGCGCCTGGTAGCGAGCGTCGGCGGCGTGCTGCTGGGCACCGGTTGCCTGCTCGCCTCGTTTCTGGGCGATACGTTGAACGGCCTCATCTTCAGCTATGGCGTCGTATCGGCGCTCGGCGTAGGGTTCGCCTATGTCACCCCGATTGCCATGTGTATCAAATGGTTCCCCGATAAGCGCGGCATGATCGTCGGTTTAGCGGTGATGGGCTTCGGCGTGGGACCGCTGCTATTCGGCCCGCTGCTCGAAGCCCTGCTCGGCAAGGATCCAGCGCAATTCGCGGAGACCATCCCGCGGACGTTCCGCATCCTGGCTGTGATTTTCTATGTTGGTGTGATTGGTGCGGCGCAGTTCTATCAGGTGCCGCCCGCCGGCTATAAACCCGCGGGATGGAATCCGCCCACCGGCAAAGCGAAGGGCTTGACGCTGACGCCCGGCGGCATGCTGCGCACCTGGCAGTTCTATGCGCTCTGGGCAGTATACTTCCTGGGGACGTCTGTTGGGCTGACGGCGATCGGCGAAGCCTCGCCGCAGTTACAGGAGATGGCGAAGACCAGCGCCATCATGTCCGCCGGCGCCGCGCTCGGCATCATGAGCATCTTCAACGGACTTGGGCGCCTGGGATGGGGTAGCGTGTCGGACCGCTTCGGCCGCCCCACCGCGCTGCTTGGGATGGCACTGACGTCAATGGTCGCCTGCTTCGGCGTTCTGCGCACGGCCAGCGACTTCACCAGCCTGCTGATCGGACTATGCCTCGCTGGGTTTGCCTATGGCGGCTATCTTGCATTGATGCCGTCGCTGACCGCGGATTTCTTCGGCGCCACGAATGTCGGTGCAAACTACGGACTGCTGTTCACGGCTTGGGGGATCTGCGGTTTCGTGGTGCCCGGCTACTTCGCCGGCATCATGGATAGGGCCCGTGCGGCGAACAACCTCGCCGGCGGGTATCAGGAGGTTTACTTCACGTTGACGGGTCTGGCGCTGCTGGGCGGGTTGCTGGCGCTGGTCCTGCGGGCACCGAGTAGACCGTAAATACGATCCGCGCACCCAGATCCGCGACGGCCTTTACGGTCGAAGCTGAGAATGTGAAGACCTCGCAATGCGGCTTCTTTTCCGCTTGCACCCCGACATTGAAGTCGCGGACCTTCGTGGCGTCCCACATCGCTCGAGCATCAGGCGGCAGCCGGGCGATCATCTTGCAGAAGGCACGGACCGTCGCATCCGCGTTCTCAGGGCGGCGCTCCAACTCCAGATGCGCCTGATAGGTGCGCTTTGTTCGGCCGACGTGAAGGGCGTACGCCTTCTTTTCCAGCGCCGCCACCAACGGAGCAAGATCGAAGCTTGCCGAGAGATCCAGATCGACATTGAGAAAGCGCGTTTGTTCCATGGATTGAGTTCCGTGCGCACCATTGTGCCAGCCGTCAGCCCTTCGCTACACTGAGCCATCCCATGAAACGGCGCCAACTCCTCTACACCGCCCTGTACCCCCAACTCCTAGCCGCAGCCCCCGCCGCCATGGAACCGCTCGACTACGGCCGCTCCTTTCTCCAGGGCAAGTGGGCCGAGAACCGCGTCCGTTTCTGGATCGAATCCCGCACGCGCCTCATCGATCCTTCGGGCGCCGCCCCCATCGACTACTACCAATGCGCCTCCTGCAAGAGCGAGAACACCTTCGCCCCCAAGGATCTCTTCCACAAGGATAATTACGACTTCCTGCCCATCTTCGGCCCCGCGGACGGCGTCATCTTCCGCCGCAAGGCTCACCTCAACGCCGACTATCGCCAGGTCAAGAAAGCCGCGGACATGTGGGAAGGCCAAACCTACAAGTTAGTCAAGCTGCGCGCCGTGCGGTTGCTGCGCTCCAATCGCGAGATACGGGAGGCCACCCACTCCGGAGTCCCCATTGTGGCTCAAACGGAGATCTCCGACCCGCGCACCGGCCTCCGCGCCATCATCGAGTTCCCAGTGAAAACGATGAACATCCACGACAAGCGCGACCTCTACCAAGTGGACACCGGCCCCATCGCGTTCCCCGATCTCTCGCGGCGTTTCGATCGTCCCGCCGAATCGCTCAGCCTCGCCTTTATCGCTTTCAACGCACCAAACAGTGCCGACTTCGTCATCGAATCCCCGACTCCCATCTCCGAAGCCGGCCGCGAAGTCACGCGCGTCCATCACTATTCGAAGCTGCGGAACCTACCGGCCATCAACCGTCTCTATGCCTGCCAGTAGCACCATGGGTTACCGCCGGGAGCCGGACTCGACGGTCTCCCAGTGCGCCGCATCCTCCAGCGTCATTGCACTTATGACACACTGTACGGAATATGAATCAACTTTGGGCGGATTTTCTCCGCTACGCGGCCCGGCAATCCAAGGTTGGCTCGGTGCGTGCATTGCCCGGGCTCGAGGCGGCATGGGTGAATTCCACGCTGCCGTTTTGTAACGGTACCTTCTTCACAGCGGCGCCAGCAGATGCTGCAGCTCTCGTCCAACAGTTAGAAGCAGCTAAGGCAGACGCCGCCCCCCACTCGCTACCCTGGGCGCTGTTTACTTACGACCCCTATCTCACGGGTGTTACTACTCCCGCCGACTCGGGATTCGCTCGCATGATGGGAGTACGAGTGATGACCGCCGACATCGCTCTGTTGCCTGCACCCCGGCACCCGCTACCAGCCCTGGAATTTCGCCGCGTCAAGGATGACGGCAGCGCGAAGCACGCCCTCGAAATCAACATGCAGGCATACGGCATGCCTTCAGAGATGACGGAGAGTGTTCTGGCGACTGGCGCCTTCTTCGGCAATCCCTTAACCGATTTTGGCTACGTGGCTTATAGGAACGGCGCGCCCGTGAGCACGGCCTCCGCGATTCTCATCGACGGCTGGGTCTATGTCGCCCTCGTTGCCACGATGCCGGGACACCAGAAGAAAGGCTATGCGGAAGCCGTCATGCGCCACGCTCTCCAGCAGGCCGCGGAGGCCACCAGCGTAACTCGAACCTCCCTGGACGCTACGGACGCCGGTGCACCGCTATATGCGCAAATGGGATACACGGAGACTGGCGAAACCTGGGGTATGTGGATGCTTGCCCACTAACGCGACCCGCGCTCCCCGCGCCCGAGTGAGCATTTCCCTCACACCGCTGGCCGGGGATTGGCGGCCGTTATCTATACCTTCGACGTACAGTGCTGTTCGAAAGCTTCCACCAGGTCGGCCGCGATGTCGGGCGCTTCCTGGCTTTCAATATCACGGCGGTGCAACACGAACACCGGCTCGCCATTGCGGAACAGCGCCATCGAAGGCGACGAAGGGGGCACCTCCGCCAACTTACCGGAACGCAAATGCGCCACGGCTTCCACATCTGCTCCGGCGAATACCGTGATCGCACGATCCGGACGCACGGCGTTGCGCAGGGCCATGCCGACTGCCGGACGGGCCTTACCCGCCGCACAGCCGCATACCGAGTTCACCACCACCAGCACCGTCCCGCTGTTCGGACCCAGTGCGGCATCCAATTCTTCAGGCGTGCGCGCCTCCTCGACACCATACTGCGTCAGGTCCCGGCGCATGGGAATAACTAGCATCTCGTTGTAACGCATCTATACTGTTCAGTGTAGAATCACACGGCGATACCGTCAAACACCCGCCGTGGCGTATCCCACAAGATCGCCCGCTTGTCTGCCTCCGGAATCTCCAGAGGCAGCAGTTTGTGCATCTCGGTTTCCAGACTCTCGGGCAGGTCGGCTCCGGCCATCAGCCGCGACGCCGGCACGTAGTGCAGAATCTCCAGGACGTGGTGCGGCATCAGGCTGGAAACCTCGATGTAGACGTTCGGACAAACGGTGGCCGCCACGATGGTCTCCAACATATAGATGCTGCCGCCGGCATGGCCGAGGATCAGCGTGGCCTCCGGGAACCGCCGCGCCGGAAGGATGTAAAGCGATGGCAATGAAAACGGCACACCGGAGCCGGTATGCACGATCACCGGCATCCTATATTGGACGGCGGCTTCGAACAGGAAGTCGCTGCGGCGCGACACCGGATTCAGCGCCTGGTACTGCGGCTGCAACTTCAAGGCGCGCAGCCCGAGCACTTCGGCGCAGCGCTTCACCTCGTCGCGAAACTCGCCTTCCGGGACGAATGGATCGATGCAGGCCGCCCCGGTGAACCGCTCCGGATACGCGCGCACCGCCGCTGCGATCAGGTCATGCTCTCCGCGAAAATCCTCCACTACCGGGAACGGAATCAGCACCGCGCGATCCACGCCGGCCTTGTCCATAGCCCGCAGCACCGTCTCCGGATCCTGCCGTCGGCCGCTGTGCCGGGCCGTGCCGAGGTGCGCATGGGTGTCGTAAAGATGGAAGCCGTCTTTCATGCCGCCGCCTCCAGCGCCGCCAGGATCTTGTCCCCCATCGCCGTTGTACCCACCGTGCCGCCCAAATCCGGAGTAGCGTTGGCCGGGTCGCCGCACACCTTCGCGACGGCGGTTCGAATCAGCGCCGCGCCACGTAGCGCCTCATCGCCACCCAGCCATTCCAGCATCATCGCGGCGGATAGAATCGTCGCCACGGGGTTCGCAATCCCCTGCCCGGCGATATCCGGCGCCGATCCGTGCGAGGGCTGGAACAAACCATGCTCGTCGCCAATGTCCGCCGAGGGCGCCATCCCCATCCCGCCCACCAGGCCCGCCCCCAGGTCGCTCAGGATGTCGCCGAACAGGTTCTCCATCACCAGCACGTCGAAGCGCCGCGGGTTCTTCACCAGGTAGAGCGACGCCGCATCCACGTAGACGTGCTCGGCCCGCACGTTCGGAAACTCGCGGGCCACCTCATCGAAGATCCTGCGGAAGTACGACATCGACGGCAGCACATTCGCTTTGTCCACCAGCGTGCACAACCCGCGGCGTTTTTCGGCCTCGCGGAAGGCGGCCCGTGCAATCCGCGCGGCGCCCTTTCGCGTAATCCGCAGCGTGTCGCACTGCTCGGCGGCGTCGAACCGGGTGGCGTTCTTGCGCGAAGCGAACATGCCTTCGGTGTTCTCACGAAAGATGACAAAGTCGATCTCGCCGGTACCGTACCCCTTCAAGGGCGAGTGCGCCTCATGATAAAGATAAATCGGCCGCACCCCGGCATACAGGTCCAACTGCTCGCGGATATCCAATTGAGGAGCCATCTCGGTGCCGCTTGGCCACCGGACATCCGGCAAACCCATCGCCCCCAGCAGTGTCGCATCGGCGGCGCGGCAAGCCTCCAGCGTGGCTGCGGGCAGCGGATCGCCGTTGCGCAGATACTCTCCGGCCCCACAGGCATACTCCTCAAATTCGAACCGCAACGCCGTCACGGATTCCACCGCGTGCAGAATACGGAGCGCTTCCCTGGTCACTTCCGGCCCAATCCCATCCCCCGGCAGAACGGCAATTTTGTAGGTATGCATTGTGGGAAACTCGGAGTATAGCGCGTCCAGGCCTACTGGCCCAGACGGTGCTTTGTCTTTACTTCCAACTACATAAGGTGCTACGCTGAAGGTCTTATAATGCGTACTGTCGACCTGATCCACCGCAAGCGCGAGGGCGAGGAACTTGCGCCTGAAGAAATCAAGTTCCTGATTGACGGCTACACGCGCGGTGAAATCCCGGATTACCAGGCATCCGCGTTTCTCATGGCGGTCTGCTACACCGGCATGACGGATCGCGAGGTGTCGGCGCTTACCGAAAGCATGCTGGCATCGGGCGAAACGATGGATCTGTCCGAGATCCCCGGTATCAAAGTCGACAAGCATTCCACCGGCGGAGTGGGCGACAAAACCAGCCTCATCGCGGCTCCGTTGGCTGCGGCGGCGGGCGTCGTGGTGCCGATGATCTCCGGGCGCGGGCTGGGCCATACCGGCGGCACCTTGGATAAGCTCGAATCCATCCCCGGCTTTCGAACCAATCTGTCCTCCAGCGAATTCCTCTCCCAGTTGAAGCGCACCGGCTTGGTGATCGTGGGCCAATCCAACGAACTGGTGCCCGCCGACGGCAAGCTGTACGCGCTCCGCGATGCCACCGCTACGGTTGAATCCATTCCCCTGATGGCCAGCAGCATCATGTCGAAGAAGCTGGCCGAAGGCGTCGACGCCCTTATTCTCGATGTCAAAGTCGGCGCGGGCGCCTTCATGAAGAAACAGTTGGAAGCGCGCCGTCTCGCCCAGATGATGGTCGGTATCGGCCGCCGCATGAATAAGCGCGTGCAGGCCCTCATCACAGACATGAGCCAGCCGCTTGGTTTCGCCATCGGCAACGCACTGGAAATCATGGAGGTCTCACAGACGCTGCAGAATAGCGGCCCAGTCGACCTCACGCGCCTTTCCATTGAACTGGCCGCCCGCATGATTCACCTGGGCAAGGTCGCCAACTCGCTCGAAGAAGCCCGCCAGATCGCCGAAGCGAAGCTCCTGGACGGCTCGGGCTATCGCAAGTTCAAGGAAGTCATCGGCGCCCAGGGGGGCGAACCCAAGGTGCTCGACCGCTTCGAACTGCTGCCGAACGCCACCGGGATGCGCGAGATTTACTCGCCGCGCGCCGGCTACGTCAGCGCCATCGACGCGCAGTTGATCGGCCAGGCCAGCACCATGATCGGAGCCGGCCGCGACACCAAGGAAGCCGCGATTGACCCGGCCGTTGGTGTGATTCTGGAAGTGAAGGTGGGCCACAAGATCGATGCGGGCGGCGTGCTCTGTCGCATTTACCACACGAGCGAAGAACGTGTCGATGAGGCCGCCGATCTTGTGGAAGACGCATTCCGAATCTCGCAGCAGCCTCCGGAAGAACGCGAACTCATTCTC
The DNA here is from genome assembly GCA_964385495.1 of uncultured Candidatus Solibacter sp. GTDB lineage: Bacteria > Acidobacteriota > Terriglobia > Bryobacterales > Bryobacteraceae > CADEFT01. Next base: position 29,597 of record CAYLPH010000061.1, on the reverse strand, counting down.
GAAGTAGTCGGATAAATCTACTGAGCCGCGACCGCGAGGGAGCGGTGTCGAAGGGGGTGCGGTGGAACGCTTCACCGGACTGCTGGGCTTGCTGGCCATTCTTGGCACGGCGTTTCTGGTTTCCTCAAACCGGCGCGCGATCCAACCCCGGCTACTGGCCTGGGGCTTGGGCCTCCAGTTCCTGTTCGCCGCGCTGGTCTTGAAAACCTCCTTCTTCGGCGGCCTGTTCCAGCAGGCCAGCACCGGCGTTAACGCGCTACTGCAGTTCGCCGAGGAAGGCAGCAAGTTCGTCTTCGGCCCGCTCGGCGCGAAAGACGGCACGCAGTGGGGCGTCATCTTCGCCTTCCAGGTGCTGCCCATCGTCATCTTCATCGCAGCGCTGTTCTCTATCCTTTATTATTTTGGCGTTATGCAGGTGGTGATCAAGGCTATGGCTTGGCTGATGCTGCGGATCATGGGCGCCAGCGGGGCGGAATCCACCAATGTCGCCGCTTCCATCTTCATGGGCCAGACCGAAGCCCCCCTCACCATCCGCCCCTTCCTCCCCAAGATGACGCAATCGGAGCTGTTCACCGTCATGGTCAGCGGCATGGCTCACGTCTCCGGAGCCGTCATGGCGGCTTACGTCAAAATCGCCGGCGTCGACATCAAGCATCTCCTGACGGCCGTAATTATGACCGCGCCCGCCACCATCATGCTCGCCAAAATGTTTATGCCTGAGACCGAAGAGCCGGAAACGAAGGGGTCGGTGAAGATCCAGATCGAGAAGCCCGGCGTCAACGTCATCGACGCGGCGGCGCGTGGCGCCGGCGAAGGCTTGCACTTAGCTCTCAACATCGGCGGCATGCTGATCGCGTTCCTGGCCCTCATTGCCATGGTCAACGGCGTGATGGGCTGGCTGCACACGCTGCCCGGCCTCGGCTGGCTGCCCGATTCCATGCAAGCCCTCTTTGGCATCGTCTTCGCACCCGTAGCTTGGCTGATGGGCGTTTCCTGGAAGGACGCGCAGGCGGTCGGCAACCTGCTGGGCACGCGGCTCGTACTGAATGAGTTCGTCGCCTTCCTCCAACTGGGCCCCATGAAGCAGCAGTTGGATCCGAAAAGCTTCGTCATTGCAACCTACGCCTTGTGCGGCTTTGCTAACCTCTCGTCGATTGCCATCCAGATCGGCGGCATCGGCGCTTTGGCGCCCTCCCGCAAGTCAGACCTTGCCCGGATGGGGTTGCGAGCGGTCGCCGCAGGCACCATGGCCAACTTCATGTCCGCCTGCATCGCGGGGATTCTGCTATGACGAAATCGGAAGAAACCGCCGCCTGGTTGCAACTGCGTTTGCCGCAGCGTCCCAAGATAGCCATCGTCCTCGGCAGCGGATTAGGCGTGTTTGCCGATTCCCTCGAAGACTCCGTGACCATGTCCTATGCCGACATCCCAAACTGGCCGCAATCCACCGCTATTGGCCATGCGGGCAAGCTCATCATCGGGCGTTTGGGCGAGATCGAGGTGCTCTGCCTGAGCGGCCGCGCCCACCTGTATGAGGGCTATACCCCGCAGCAGGTTACCTTCGCGACGCGCGTGCTGGGCCTTATGGGAGTGCGTACGCTGGTGCTCACCAACGCCGCCGGCGGCATCAACCAAGCCTACGGCCAAGGCGCTCTGGTGCTGATTTCCGATCACATCAACCTCCAGGGCACCAACCCGCTCATCGGCCCTAACGTGGAGCACTTCGGTCCGCGATTCCCCGACATGACCGAAGCCTATAGCGCCTCCTACCGCCACGTCGCCAAACTCGTCGCCGCCGAGCAGGGTGTCGAAATCGCCGAAGGTGTCTATGCGGCCCTTTCCGGTCCCAGCTATGAGACCCCCGCCGAGATCCGCTATCTGCGCGCTATCGGTGCCGACCTGGTAGGTATGTCCACCGCGCCCGAAGTCATCGTCGCGAACCACATGGGAATGCAGGTGCTGGCCGTCAGTTGCGTCACCAACATGGCCGCGGGCATCCTGCCGCAAAAGATCAGCCATGAAGAGGTGCTGGAAACCGGCGCCCGTGTCCGCGACACGCTGGTGCGCTTCCTGAAAGCCGTGCTGCCGCGTTTGGAGACCTTGCATGGATCCGCTGGTTGAGGCTGCCTGGCAAGCGCTGGAGCACGCTGTTTGTTCCTACTCCCAATTCCCCGTGGGAGCGGCGCTGCGTGCCGCCGATGGGCGCATCTTCACCGGTTGTAATATCGAGAACGCCAGCTACGGCCTGACGGTCTGCGCGGAACGCGTCGCGCTGTGGAAGGCCCTCAGCGAAGGCGCGCGCGTCTTTACGGAAATCGTGGTGGTCACCAATGCCGCCAAACCCACCACCCCCTGCGGCGCCTGCCGGCAGTTGCTATGGGAGTTCTGCGGCGACATCCCCGTTACATCGGTAACGCGCGACGGCACCCGCCTGACCCATTCCATGGCGGCACTGCTCCCGGACGGCTTCGACCGCCAAAGCCTGCCGCTCAAGAACGATGGCTAAGATTTTTTTGCGTGGCTCGTGTCGATTTTCGTAATCCCCGTTCGTCCTTGCATCGCGGAAACGCAATAAAGACCGGAAGGATTCACAACAATGACGAGACAACTCCTGATAGGCGTGCTACTAGCGGCCATGCCGATGCTGGCCTCCGACGCCAAGAGCGCCGGCGGGGCCGCCGCTGCCTTCACCCAACTGAAAAAACTCGTGGGCACTTGGGAAGCCAATACCAGCATGGGCAAGGCCCGCTCCGTCTATGAACTCACCGCCGGTGGCACCGTGCTGGTGGAACGCGAAGAGATCGGCGGCAAGCATTCCATGATGACCATGATCAGCGTCGATGGCGACCGCGTCGTCCTGACCCACTACTGCATGGCCGGCAACCAGCCGCGTATGGCCGCCTCTGGCTTGGGCCCCAATGGCGAGATCGCCTTCCGCTTTCTCGACGCCACTGGACTCAAGAGCGACAACGACGGCCACATGCGCCACGCCACCTTCAAAATGCTGGATGCCGATCACTTCGAGTCGAACTGGCAGTTCTTCCAGAACGGCAAACCGGCCGAACACGAAGAGACATTCCGCTACAGCCGGGTAAAGTAGGAAGGAATCACCATGGCAAAATTCATGCTTCTTCTTCACGAGAATAAGGCCAACTGGCAGGGGCTGAGCGCCGAAGATATGCAGAAGGCCATCGAGAAGTACATGGCCTGGGCACGCAAGCCCTTCAACGTTGGCGGCCAGCGGCTCACCGAGGACACCGGCCGCGTCATGCGCGCCGCCCCCGGCCAGACGCCCCGCGTCACCGACGGCCCCTACAGCGAGACCAAGGAAGTGCTGGGCGGCTTCTTCCTCATCGAAGCCGCTAACTACGACGAAGCCGTCGCCCTCTCCATGGACCATCCGCACCTGGAGTACGGCGGCACCATCGAAGTCCGCGAGACCTGGCCGGAATGAACACCGGCGACACCGGCCCGCTGCTGGATCACCTGTTCCGGCAGCAGGCCGGGCGCATTGTGTCGCACCTGGCGCGGCAACTTGGGCCGGCGAATCTCGATCTGGCCGAAGAAGCCGCGCAGGAGGCGCTCCTGCGTGCCCTCCAGTCCTGGCCGTTTCATGGCGTACCCGATAACCCCGCCGCGTGGCTGTTCCGCTCGGCCCACAACGCCGCCATCGACGCCATCCGGCGCCGTCAACTCTCCTCCAAACATACCGAAGCGCTCGTTGGAAGCATCGAACAGGCCACTCAGCCCGTGGCGATGCCCGATCTGGAAGAACGCCTGCGCGACGACGAACTGCGCATGGTATTTATGTGCTGCCATCCGGCCATTCCCCGCGATGCCGGCGTCGCACTGGCCCTGAAGACCGTCGCCGGCTTTGGTGTCCGCGAGATCGCCCGCGCCTTTCTGGCCGAGGAGCGAACCATCGCCCAGCGCCTGGTGCGAGCAAAGAAGCTCATCCGCGATCAGGACTTAACGCTCGACTTGCCGTCCGGCGCCGAACTCGCGCCCCGCCTGGATGTCGTGCTGGAAGTTATCTACTTTCTGTTCAACGAAGGCTACGCCGTGCACGATGGTAACGAAGCGATCCGGGAGGACCTCTGCGGCGAGGCACTAAGGCTGGGCATGCTGGTGGCCGAGTCGTCGCTTGCCACACCAAAGGTGCAGGCTCTCGTCGCTCTCATGGCGTTCCAGGGCGCGCGCCTGGCGGCCCGCGTCGATGCGGCCGGCGACCTTGTTCTGCTGGAAGAACAGGATCATGCCCTCTGGGACCAGAACCTGATCGCCATGGGCTTCCATTACTTTGATCGCTCGATGCAGGGCGATGCTGCCTCCTCCTACCATGCCGAAGCCGCCATCGCCGCCACGCACGCCCGTGCTCCGTCCTCCCACCAGATCGAGTGGCGGCTTATCCTTGGCATTTACGATCAGTTGCTGGCGTTGACCGCGTCGCCCGTTGTCGCCCTGAACCGTGCCGTGGCCCTGGCCAAAGTGGAAGGCCCCGAAGCCGCCCTGCACCACCTGGAGCCTCTGCGGCTCGATGCCCGTTTGCGGGATTACCACCTGCTCCTTGCTACCCGCGGCCAACTGCTGCTGGACGCTGGCCGTCCGGCCGAAGCTGCCGCCGATTTCGCTGCCGCCCTCGAACGCACTCGCTCGGAGCCCGAACGCCGCCTCCTCCACCGTAAGCTACAACGCTGCCTGTAATGCAATCTCACCGCGATATTCCTAGCCTGCCAGACCGCGTTGCCTGGTAGGCAGCCCGGCTCCTCAACTATCTCGCGTCGAATGATTCCAGTTATGTTACCGGGAGTGTACTGGACGTAACCGGGGACGGGTGCTCCCGGAAGGTTTTTGTGCAAAGCTGTACACACAGAGGTCTTTATCATGTCCAGTTTGCTCGTGAGGCTCGTCTTCGTCCCGGCGCTTCTCGCCGCCTGCCTGTCGGCGCAGGAAGCGAGAGGCACTATCGTCGGCCGTGTCACCGACGGTACCGATGCGGTAATCGGCGCTGCTAGCGTGACGGTTACCAACAAAGCCATGGGCACCTCCTTTCCGGTGAAAACGACCGAAGCCGGTGTCTATACCTCCACATTTCTCATTCCCGGCGTTTACCAGGTAAGCGTGGAGGCCAGCGGCTTCAAGAAGGCCGTGCGCGACAACATCGAAGTACGTGTCAATGACCGCATCGAAGTCAATGTCCAACTTGAACTCGGCGGGACCGAACAAAGCGTTACGGTCAGCGCCGATACTCCGCTGCTCAGCACCGAATCCGCTTCCTTGGGCACGGTTGTCGACGGGCGCCGCGTCAGCGAACTGCCCATCCCGCATGGCAATCCTTACTTCCTGATCGGTCTTGCCGCGGGTGTGTCGTTCACCCGCGACCCGCGCCTCGATCGTCCCTTCGAGCCCACCCACATCGTCGGGTACACGATGGATGGAACCCGCGCCAATCGCAGTGACGTCACCATCGACGGTGCCGTCGCCACAGCTACGGCCAACGCCGGCGAAGTCATCGCCTCCTACGTGCCGCCGGCCGACATCGTGGCCGAGTTCAAGGTGCAGACCGCGACCTTCGACGCCAGCTTCGGACAGACAGAAGGCGGCGTCACCAACATCAGCCTGAAGAGCGGCACCAATGCGTTCCACGGCACGGGTTACTACAACAATATGACCCCCGGCCTGTTCGCGAACGATTTCTTCGCCAATGCCAACCGCATTCCCCGCCCGGATTTCAACTACCACCGCTGGGGCGCCTCCCTGGGCGGACCCGTTCGCATCCCGAAACTCTACGACGGGCGTTCCAAAACCTTCTTTATGTGGGGCTATGAAGGCATTCGCGAAACGCGGCCGCGCAACAACGGCACGCCTACCGTGCCTACCCAGGCCATGAAGAACGGCGACTTCTCCGCTCTGCCTTCCGCGTTCACCATATATAATCCCTTCACACGCCGCGCCGCCGCCGGCGGCCGTTTCCAGCAGGATCCATTCCCCGGCAATCGCATTCCGGCCTCGCTATTCAACCCCATCTCCAAGAAAGTTCTGGACCAGTATTATCCCAACCCTTTGACGGCGGGCAACGCCGACGGCACCAATAACTACCTGCGGCCGGAACTGCAGGAAGAAGCCGACTACTATACCCATTCGGTGCGCGTGGACCACAACATCAGCGGCAGCAACCGCATGTACGTCCGCGGTAGCTGGTATGACCGCGTCTCGAACTACAACAACTACTTCGATAACATCGCCACCGGCGAATGGTTCGAGTTCAGTTCACGCTCCGGCGTGATCGACGACGTTCATACCTTCAACTCGACTACCGTGTTGAACGTGCGCTACGGGTACAACCGGTTTATCCGCATGACCAACGCCAATCCGGGCCAGCGGGGCTTCGACCTTACCTCGCTAGGCTTCCCGGCCAGCTACAACAACGCCATCCCCGAGGAGATCCGGCGCTTCCCCCGTTTCGACATCGCCGGCTACCAGGGCACCGGCATTGGCGGCGAGTTCCGCCCTAACGATACGCACTCCCTCAACGCCACGCTAAACAAGTTCCTGGGTGCGCATTCCATGAAGTTCGGCACCGAGTTCCGCGCCTACCGGGAAACCAGCACGCCGTTCGCCAATAGCCAGACCGGCCAGTTCAACTTCGATTCCACCTGGACGCGCGGCCCTCTCGACAACGCGCCCAATTCGCCGAATCAGTTGGGGCAGTCGGTTGCGGCGATGCTCCTCGGCCTGCCGACTGCTACCAGTTTCGTCGCCCGCGCCGCCAGCTATGCCGAACAGTCGCTGTCCTGGGCCATGTTCCTGCATGACGATTGGAAGGTGAACGCCAAACTCACCCTCAACCTTGGCCTTCGTTGGGAGTGGGATGGCCCGCTCACCGAACGCTTTGACCGCAGCGTCCGTACGCTCGACGCCGGCTTCGTACAGCCCTTCGAGGCCGCCGTCCGTACAAGGTACGCCGCCAACCCCACCCCGGAGGTGCCGGCCAGCCAGTTCAACACACGCGGCGGCCTGACCTTCGCCAACATCGGCGGCCAGCCGCGCTCTCTCTACAACACCCCGCGCAACAACTTCATGCCCCGCTTCGGCTTCGCCTACAAACTGGACGGCAAGACGGTGCTGCGCGGCGGCTACGGCATGTTCTTCGGCTTCCTCGGCCAGCGCCGCGGCGACGTGGTCCAGTCGGGCTTCAGCCGCAACACCAACTTCCTCCCCACCCAGGACAACGGCTTGACTTTCGTCTCGACGCTCTCGAATCCATACCCGAATGGGCTGTTGGAACCGCTCGGCTCCGCCCAGGGTGCTCAGACCTTCGTCGGACAGAACATCACGTACTTCAACGAAAACCCCAAGCGCCCCTATATGCAGCGCTGGCAGATGGGTATTCAACGGGAGTTGGCCAAAGGCTACGTTCTCGATCTCGGCTATGTCGGCAATCGCGGCAACGCCATCGAGATCACGCAGAATCTCAACGTGACACCGCAGCGCTATCTCAGCACGGCCACCACTCGCGATAACAACACCATCAACTATCTGAGCTTCAATCTGCCAAATCCCTTCCAGGGGCTTTTACCCGCCGGCGCCACCAATACCTTCACCGGCGCCAACATCGCCCGCGAGCGGCTGCTGCGTCCCTTCCCGCATTTCGACGCCGTCAACCAATCGCGCTTCGACGGGTACTCCTGGTATCACTCGCTCCAGATGGGCATCGAGAAGCGCTTCTCCAAGGGCTATACCGTTGCCCTCAACTACACCTTCTCCAAATTCATGCAGGCCACCGAAACCTACCAAGCCGACGACCTCCGGCCGCGGGAACTGATCTCCGACATGGACCGCCCCCATCGCGTTGCCATCAGCGGAATCTACGAACTGCCCTTCGGTAAAGGCAAGCCGTTCGCCGCCAATGCCGGACCCGTTGTATCCCGAATCATCGGCGGCTGGCAGTTGTCGGGCATTTACACCTTCCAAAGCGGCGCACCCGTGAACTTCGGCAACGTCTTCTATACCGGCAACTGGCGCGACATCGCCGGCGCCCCGCAAACCGTGGAGCGCTGGATCAACACCGCCGGCTTTGAGAGGGCCGCCGCCGCCCAGCCCGGCTCCAACGTCCGCTATTTCCCGGCCCGCTTCCCCTGGGTGCGCGCCGACCAGATCAACAATTGGGATTTGTCGATGATCAAGAACACGGCCATCCGCGAAGGGATTAACTTCCAGTTCAAGGCCGAGTTCCTGAACTCGATGAACCACCCGTTGTTCCCGGCGCCCAACACAACGCCGACGGTGGCGAACTTCGGCACGGTAGTGGCCTCGAACCAGGCCAACTACCCCCGCCGCGTACAGCTTACCGCGAAGATCATTTTCTAATGTAGTGTCATCGAATGGATTGCCGCTCCCTCGCCAGCAAGCGCGTTTCGGGCTTTTTCAAGGGAGCGGCGGTTTACGCCAATTAAGCCGCGGCCGCGAGGGAACAGGGTTCCGGGTTTTCGACAACCCCGCCAGCAAGCGGTTCGGGCAACCGCCCCGCCTCCTCTACAGCCGCTCCCGCGCCGCCAGCCCGTAGCGCCGGATTGCATGCGCCAGATCGCTCAACAGCACGGGTTTGGTGAGAAATCCATCCATGCCCACTTCGTAACAGCGCCGCCTATCCGTCTCGAGCGCGCTTGCCGTAAGCGCAACGATGGGCGTTTTCATCCCTCGCTTGCGCAAAGCCGCGGTAGCGTCGAATCCGTCCATCCCCGGCATCAGACAATCCATGAACACAAGATCGTAGCGGCCCGATTCCATCCGCTCCAGCGCCTCTCTTCCGTCGGCCGCCGCCTCGACGTCTTGTCCTAACCGCGCCAGCAAGCGCCGAATCAGTAGGCTGTTGATCTCGTTATCTTCCACCACCAGAATAGAGAGCCGCGGCATGGGTTCCGCTTCCCGCACTTCTTGAATCGGAGCCGCGGCGCTCTCGGCTACCCGCAGCGGCACCTCAAACCAGAATCGCGAGCCCTCTCCACCACGGCTCTCGAAACCCATCGCTCCGCCCATCCGCTCCACCATCTCCTTCGAGATTGCCAGCCCCAATCCCGATCCCTCATACGACCGGAAGGCCGCCGCATCCCCGCGGCTGAACCGCTGGAAAAGCGTCTGCTTTGCCTGCTCCGAGATTCCCACTCCCGTATCGGTCACCTCGGCCCGCACCCGCGCCGTCTTGCCCTCCCGGCCGATCTCCTCCACCTTCACCGACACCATACCCTGATGCGTGAACTTCACGGCGTTGCTGACGAAATTCAGCAGCACCTGCCGGATCGCCCCCGCCCCTCCTTCATAGCAGCCCTCGACCCCCTCGATATGCAAGCCAATCCCCTTGGCGCGGGCCGCCAGCAGCACGTTCGCCTTCACATCCTCTAGCAATTGGCCCATCTCGAAAACCGCCTGGTCCACCGCGAACCGCCCCGACTCAATCCGCGACCAATCAATCACGTCGTTCAACAGCGTTAACAGGCTCCGTGCCGACCGGTGAATCGCATCGGCATACTCACGCTGCGCGCCGTCCAGTTTGGAATGGGACAGTAACTCCGCCGCGCCCAGCACCGCCGTGATCGGCGTGCGAATCTCATGGCTCATCGTCGCCAGAAACTCCTGCTTGGCTCGTCCCGCCTCCTGCGCCTTCTCTAACGATCCCCGCACCTGCTGGTGAGCGGCGCGCAGCCGCACATACGCTATCAGCGCACCCGCCGCCAGGATCGCGGCGCACAGCAGCCCAACCTGCCACAGCCTCTGCGCCGAGATCTGCCGCTGCTCCTCCAGTTGCGACCGCCATAATTCGTTTCCGGTCACCCGGAACGATGGCAGGCGCTCGATGGTTCCCTCGCGCTTCATACGTTCGACCCGCTCACGCAGCCGGTCCGCGACCTCCGCATGCGAACTCGCCGCCAGGATCGACAACTGCCGCACCGGAGGATCGATGGGAATGATCAAAACATCCGGCTTGCATTCCTTAAACTCCGGCCCGCTGAGCAGCCGCGGGACCTCGGTCTCGTGGAACAGAACGCCCTCCGCCTGCTTTGCGCAAAGCGCTTCGAATCGCGCGTGGACATTCGCTTCCAGCACCCCCACCGCGCCGGGAAGAAACGTGGCGAACGGACGGGAAAACGGCGGCGAGGCGGAATACACCACGCGCTTGCCGGCCATCGCTTTCAGCGACTCGGCCCCGCTTGACCGCAGCACGGCCAGATAGCTTTCCAGAATCCACCAAGGCCGCGTGATGTGGAACTTGCGCCGCCGCTCCGGAGTGCCCACTGCCGCTATCCATATGTCACCGGCGCCCGACTCCAGAAAGGCATCCGGCGCGGTCCGGCTGACAATCACCTGTAATTTGATTCCCTCGGCCCGGGCAGCCTCGCGGAAGACATCCACGTAGAAGCCCGCCGCCGCCCCTTCCGGAGTCATATACGCGTGTGGAATGTCGAACGACACGCCGGCGCGGACAACTCCCCCGGACGCAACCACCTGAGCGGGCAAAGGGATTGCGTACACGGCCAGTATCACTGTGGCTGCGCACTTCATGGATTCAATCAGGCTGTACTACCGTTCTAGCAGAAACGCGAGCGGACGGGTCACTCCTCGCCGAACGCCCGAAAAACTTCGCGTCAGCTGCCCGAGCCGAAGGCGCCTTGGCCGTTTTGATATCCTGGATTGAAGTCTCCTACCAAGTAGAACGTTTCGAGGTATCCATGTCAGGCCATTCCAAGTGGCACACGATTAAGCACAAGAAAGCCGCGACCGACGCGAAGCGAGGCAAGATCTTCACGCGTCTGATCAAGGAAATTATGATTGCGGCGCGCGGCGGCGGTGGCGACCCCGATTCCAACGCCCGCCTGCGTACGGCCGTCACCGCGGCAAAAGCCGTCTCCATGCCCGCCGACAATATCAAGCGCGCCATCATGCGCGGCACCGGCGAGTTGGAGGGCGGCCAGATCGAAGAAATCACGTTCGAAGGCTACGGACCGGGCGGCGCCGCCGTCATCGTCGAAGTGGCCACCGACAACCGCAACCGCACCGTCGCGGAGATTCGCCATGCCTTCTCCAAACAGGGTGGGAACCTTGGCGAAGTCGGCAGCGTCACCTGGATGTTCGAGCGCAAGAGCCAGATCCTGATCGAACTCGATGCCGCCGAAGAGGACTCGCTGATGAATCTGGTGCTGGACGCCGGCGCCGATGACCTGCGGAACGATGGCGCCAATTGGGAAGTGCTCTCCCCTCCCGAAAGCCATGTGCAGGTCCTGGAAGCCATCCAGAAGGCCGGCATCCCCACCGTCGAGGCCAGCATCGCCATGGTTCCCAAGAACCTCATCAAGCTCGAAGGTAAGAACGCCTCCGGGATGCTGCGCTTGAGCGAAGTTCTGGAAGACCATGACGACGTCCAGAACGTCTGGTCTAACTTCGATATCGACGAGAAGGAAATGGAAGCCCTGGCCAGTTGACGGCTATCTCATGCGGGTCCTCGGGGTTGACTGCGGAACCGAACGGACGGGCTACGGCGTCATCGAAAGCGATGGCAAGCGGCACCGTCTGGTAACGTTCGGCGTCATTCGCACCAAGCCTAAGGACCCGCTGGCGCATCGCCTGCTCCAGATCGGGGACGGCCTGCGAGCCGTCATTAGGGAACACACCCCGGAACAGGCCGCGGTCGAGGCTGTTTTCCATGCGGTTAACGTGCGTAGCGCCCTGACGCTGGCCCATACCCGCGGCGTTGTCCTCTACGCCATAGCCGAATCGGGCATCGCGCTGGGCGAGTATTCTCCCATGGAAGTCAAGACCAGCGTCGTCGGGTATGGCCGGGCCGAGAAGAGTCAGGTCCAGTATATGGTCCAGTCCATTCTGGGCCTTCCCGAACTGATCGAATCGGAAGATGCGGCCGATGCCGTGGCAGTGGCGATTTGCCACGCCGCCCACGCCGCCTACAGCGCCCGCATGGAGGCTTTGCGATGAAGTGGTTCCTCTCCCTGGTCTTGGCGGCCGGATGCGCCTTCGCCGCCGATCCGCCCCGCATCTTCTACTCCAAGAGCTTCCCCGGCTCCGCCCCACCGTACGTCGAAATCCTCGTCGACCAGACCGGTAAGGTGGAGTACCGCGAGGCCCCCAAGGAAGAAGACCCGCTCGTCTCGAAACTCTCCGAGGAAGACACCAAACAGGTCTGGGCCCTGGCGGAGAAACTCGAGTGGTTCCGCAAAACCCTTGAATCCGGCCTCAAAGTAGCCCGTATGGGCGACAAAACCTTCCGCATCGAAAACCACGCCGAGAAAGGCGAAGTGAAGTTCAACTTCACCCAGGATGAGGACGGCAAGGCCATCCTCGACTGGTTTGAGAAGATGACCGAGAGCGCCCAGCATCGCATCCGCCTGGAGAACAGCGTCCGCTTCGACAAATTAGGCGTCAACAAAGCCCTGCTCCAGTTGGAAGCCGCCTTGGACCGCAAACGCCTCGTCGCCCCGGAGCAGTATCTGCCCATGCTCGACCGCGTCATTAAGAACGAAAGCTATCTCCACATGGCCCGCGAACGCGCGGCCTACCTGGCTGATCAAATCCGCAACGGCGGGAAAGCAAAGACCGAATGAAGTGGCTGTGTTGTTTCCTACTCAGCGTCGCCCTGCTGCCGGCGCAAAAGGCTCTTCCCGGACAGGAGAAGGCGCCCAGCGAACATGACCTCCTCGGACGCGCCATGGGTGAGGCGGGATCGAGTCCCCTCGAACAAATCCGCGCCCTGGAACGCCATCTGGCGCGGTTCCCCAAGTCCGCCCGCCGGGACGAGATCGAACGCGCCCTCACCAAGGCCGCCATCGAAGCGCGCGACAACGCCCGCCTCGTCAAGTACGGTGAGCCTTACGTCAAGCAGAACCCCGGCGACCTGCTCGTACTCGAACGGCTGTGCCGCGTACTGACCGGCCGCGAAGATGCCGACAGCAACAAACGCGGCCTGGAGTATGCCCGGGCCTTCGAAAAAGGCCTGCTCGCGATCTCCAAGCAGGACCCCGAGGACGGCCGCATGACCGCCCAGTTACGTGACGACCTGGATCGCGGCCTAGGCCGTGCCTACACCTTCCAGGCGCGCGCCCAGGGCCACCTGGGCCAACTCAACGAAGCCGTGGAACTGGCCCGCAAATCGTTCTCCGTCTATCCTTCCGGCGAACCGGCCCGCGACATCGCCAACCTCCTTATCAAGCAGGACAAGATCAATGAGGCGCTGCCGCACCTCGCCGACGCCTTCGCCCTTCCCGACCCACGTGTCACCGAGGAGGACCGCCGCGCCGTCCGCAAACAGATGGGCGAGCTTTACTCCAAGCTGCATGGCTCGGAGAAGGGTATGGGTGACCTGCTGCTAGCCGCGTTCGACCGCGCCGCCGCCATCGACACCCAACGCCGCGCCTACCTTCGCCAGATTGACCCCAATAGCGAAGCCACCAACGCCATGGATTACACCATCAGCGGCGTCAACGGCGAGAAGCTCGACCTGAAGTCGCTCCGCGGTAAAGTGGTGGTCCTCGATTTCTGGGCCACCTGGTGCGGCCCCTGCCGCGTGCAGTATCCCATGTATGAGCAGGTAAAGCAGCAGTTCAAGGCTCGTACCGATGTCGTCTTCCTGGGCATCAACACCGACGCCAACCGCGAAGCCGTGAAGCCCTTCCTGCAGGAGCAGAAATGGAATAAGGCTGTTTACTACGAGGATGGCCTGTCCCAGTTGCTCAAGGTGAGTTCCATCCCCTCCACGTTGATCTTCAACCGCCGGGGAGAACTGGCCACCCGTATGAATGGATTTGTGCCTGACCGCTTTATTGAGATGTTGACCGAACGCATCAAAGAGGCTCTGGCCGAGTGAAGCTCACACCGCCCCACATGCCGTCAACGCCAGTTGCCCATGCCGGATCCCCTTCAAGCTAATCAGCCCATCCGCGATCCGCTGCACCTTCGCACACTGCCCCCGCAGCACAATCACCTCCAGACAATTGTGGTGATCCAAATGGATATGCAGCGTCGACACGATCTCCCGATGATGCTCATGCTGGAACTCATTCAGCCGGTCCGCCAATTGCCGGACATGGTGATCGTAAACCAGCGTCAACGTCCCCACCACCTCCGCGTCCGGAGCCGCCACGTTCTCCCGGATCAGGCTGTCCCGGATCAGATCGCGTACCGCCTCGGACCGGTTCGCGTAGCCCCGCCGGTCTATCTGCCGGTCGAACTTCTCCAGCAGATCCCCGTCAATCGCCACCCCTACCCGGGCCAACTCTGACATACCGTCCCCCTACTTCACAAACACCACCCGCCCAAAGGCCTCGGGTGTATGGAACCCCTTCGCCGGCGGCGGGATGGGAGACCACGTGCTCATCTGCTTATTCGTCTTCCCACCCAATCGCTGCAGGTTCAACCGCCATACATCCCCCGGCTTCGGCGGGGTGTGTGACGCGTCCTTCGCGAAGTTCGCGAACGGTACCGCCATCTCCACGACCCATTCCTTATCGTCGCCGCTTTCGTCCTTGCGAGCCATGCCGTGGAACGTCGTCCGGTAATCCACACCCTCCGGCTCCCACGTCGGCGGCCCCTTCCACCAGTCCGTCCGGCACCTATTCAACATGGTCCCGATCGCATTGATCTCGAACGTGTAGTAGTTGCGCACCTTCTCCGGATTCGGCGAAATGAAAATTTCGACGCAGTCATCCTTCGAAACAGGTCCGTGCCGCTTTGTTTCATACGCCGAGATGTGCCGGTCCTGGCACCGCCACGATACATAAAGGTTCCGGTCGTCCCAAACCAGCTTCGCCTCGGTCTGCTCCTTCTCCCCCGATTCGTACCAGTTGAAGACAAAGCCGCTCACCGGCTTCGCACTCCGCCACGCCTTCTCATCCAACTTCGCATCGATCTTGATCGCCGACTTGGCCCGCGGAATCTTGTGCTCCGCCCCCTGCCCAAACGCCATCACCGGCAGCATCATCCCCAACAACCAAACGAGTCGCTTCATCGATCTCCCTCCGTAGGCGCCAACGCCGGCACCGGTGTGTCCGGCTGCAGCGGTGGCCGCCTCGTGTGCCATTCCGTCGCTTTCTCATACGCCGCCGCCAGCGCTAGCAAGCGCCCTTCGCTGAAGCGCGGACCAGCCAGCATCAGCCCCACCGGCATTCCGTCCTTCGTAAACCCGCATGGCACCGAGATCGCCGGTATCCCATACGCATTGAACGCCTGCGTATTCTCCATCTCCGGATTCCGCGCCTTCTCGCTCTCCTCGCGTTTCCGCGACTCGTCCACCGTTCGTGGCGACCGCCGCCGCGTCGGCAGCGCCACCACATCGATCTCCTGGAACGAATCGTCGATCGTCCGCCGCAGCAACTCCAGCGCCCACCGCGCCCTCACATAATCCGCTGCCTTCGCTTCCGCACCCCGCTTCAGGTTGTTCCGCGTCGGGATCATGTACCGCGATGCCCCACGCTTGTACATCTCCTCGTGATACGCGTACATCTCACCGGGCAGGGAGACCTCTCGTGTGGACGGCAGCATTACGTCCTTCTGCCCCTTGGTCAACTTCCCTAACACCCCCAACGCCCCTTCCACCGCCTTCGCGACATCCTCATCCAGATGATCGAAAAACGGCGCTCGCGGAATCCCTACCCGCAATCCCGATACCGGCTGCTTCAACGCCGCCACATAGTCTTCCTTCCCATGCGCCACGCTCGCAATGTCCAGCCGGTCATACCCCGCCATCGCCTGCAGCATCATAGCCGCGTCTTCCACCGTCCGCGTCATCGGCCCGCAATGATCCAGCGAAAACGTCAGCGGGATAATCCCCCGGATCGAAACCAACCCATAGGTCGGCTTCAATCCCACAATCCCGCACCATGACGCCGGCGTCCGGATCGACCCGCCCGTATCTGTCCCCAACGCCCCAAAGCACAACCCCGCGCTCACCGCCGCGGCCGACCCGCCCGACGAACCACCCGGGTTCCGCCGCAAATCCCAGGGATTTCGCACCGGGCCAAAGTAGCTTGTGGCCGACGTGCCCCCATTGGCAAACTCATGCAGGTTCAGCTTGCCCATGCTGATCGCGCCCGCCGCCGCCAATCGCCGCACCACCTCGGCATCTTCCTTCGGCACCCGGTCGTCATAGACTGCGCTCGCCGCCGTCGTCCGCACTCCCGCCGTGTCGATGTTGTCCTTCAACGCAATCGGGATCCCGTGCAGCGGCGATCGCAGCCGCCCCGCCGCCTGTTCGGCATCCAGCACCCGAGCCTGCGCCAAGGCCTGCTCGCGTGTCACCGTGATGAACGCATTCAACTTTGGGTTGTAGGTTTCAATCCGCTCCAGACAGGCTCGCACCAACTCACTCGGTGTCACCCTCCGGGCGCGAATCGCCGCCGCTACGGCAGCCAGGCTCGACGTGGCCCATGCCTCTTCCTTCGATTGGGCGCCGGCAGCCATCGCTCCCAGCGCCGTTAACGCAAATCCTCGCCGCGAAACCAGCATGGGTATTGATGATACCCGAATACGCTGCCCTAGAACTCCACCCGCAATCCCATCCGCAGATTCCGCGACCCCGTCGCATCCAGGGGCGACACATCCCCGCCAATCCCCGTGATCCTTCCCGAGTTCACGCCCGCCGTGATGCTCATGTTCGGATTCGCGTAGTTCGGCGTATTGAACGTATTCGTCGCCGTCAACTCCCACCGCAGCCGCACCGACTCCGTCAAATAGAACTGTTTCCCAATCCCCGAGTTCACCACCTGAACCCCCGGCCCGATCACCACGCCTTTCGCCGACGTCCCATACTGCCCCGGTACCGTCAGCCCGGTAAATGCGTTCAGGTCAAACCACCGCCCCGTCGATTGCTGATCCGCGGGCAGATTCGGGTTCCGCAGAATATTCGGCCGCAGCGTCACCTGCGCCGGCGTCCGCGATGCCGTGAAGGCCGTCCCCACCGGGTCAGGCCCCGTCCACGTAGGCGTCAAGAATTGCCCCGAATAGGAACTGTAGATCACCGACAGGTCCCACCCATCCGTCAACGCCCGTACCACCCGGCTCGAACTCGACAGGAACTTCTTCCCACGGCCGAACGGCAGTTCATAGATCAAGTTCCCCGTCACGCGGTGCGTCGGAATATCCAGCCATACCGACCGCTCCCGCGCCCGGTCGAACGCATTTTCCGGCTGCTCGCCGCGCTCCAGATCGCCAATGTCCCTCGCCCATACCCACGACAACTGGTACCCCAATCCGCTCTTGAAACGCCGCTCGGCCTCCAGCGTCAGCGAGTTGTACTGATGCCCCGCGCCGTTGGTCGTGTACGCTATCGCCGGATATCGCGGGAACGGCCGCGTCTTATCCACGAACGGCCGCGCGTCCGGCACAGGCTGGTTATAGTTGTACGCCCACTGCCCCTGCCGTGTGTTCGTCCCGATGTAGCTCACCCGGAACCCCGTATTCCACCGCTGATGCTCCACCGTCAGGTTGTACTGCATCGAGAACGGATCCCGCAGGTCCACCCGCGTCGCTCCCGGCAGGCCAACCGTCGTCGGACCAGCCACGCTCCCTGGAAACACCTGCGGGAACAGCAGCGTCGGGATCGGCGCCGGATTCGTGAATGTCGGCTCCGCGATTACATACGGAGCCCCGCCCGCGTTCACCTGCCGCGGCACGATGTCATAGAACACCCCGAATCCCGCGCGCACCACCGTGTCCGGTCCAAACGGCCGCCACGCCAATCCCAACCGCGGCGCGAAGTTATTCCGATCCGTATTCAGCAGGTTCTTCGGATAGCCCGCCTGGCTCGCCTCCACCACATCCACATACCCGCGCGGCATTAGCGGGCTGATCAGATTCAACGATCCGTCCGGCACTACGATCCGTCCCGTTTCCACGTCGAACACCGATTGCCGCCCGCTGGTCTCGTTCCACGCCGGGTGGCTCTCATATCGCAGCCCTATGTTCAAGGTCAGGTTGTTCCGCACCTTGAATTCGTCGGTCGCGAAGAAATCCCAATTCCAGCGCAGCCGTTCAATAAACACCTGCGGCGCCGCTCGCTGTGCGCTCGTCGGGATACCGAGCAGGAAATCCGCGTAAGGCTGCCCCGTGTACCGGTTCGAAAAGTTCACCGTCCCAAACAGCGCGCCCGGCGCCTGGCTGTCCTGGTACAACGTACGCCCCGCAATCACGCCTACCTTGATGTTGTGCCGTCCCCGGAACCACGACAGGTGCTCCTGGAATTGCTGGGCGTAATTCAAGAAACCGGGATGCCGCCAATCGGTCTGCGTAACTCCCGTCAGCCCGATGTTCGCCCAGTTCACCTTCAACAGCCCGTTGATGTCCGGCAGATTCGGAAACAGCCCCGTGATCCCCAGATCCTTCACCACCTCGTTCCCCATCAGCGGACCGTTCCGCGGGTTGTCGTTCCACGCAAAGCCCCAGCGGAATTCGTTAATCAGATTCGTCTTCAGCGTCGACGTATACGAAAGGTTCACCGCCCGTGTGTCCCGCGTCTGCCAACGCTGCCCGATGGCTGGCAAGTTCCCCTCATAGTCACGGGAATGCGACCGGTTCCATGTATAGCGCCCAAACACGAAATGCTTCTGCGTGAAGCGGTGGTCCACACGCGTCGTCCAGTACGTGTTCGGATCGAATGGCCGCTGCAACTGGGCCCGGAAATTCTGGTTCGACAACACATTCGGATCACCCGTGTTCGGCAGGGGAAAGAACCGGTCCTGAATCCGCCGCGACACCGAGCTGATGCGGTTCGCCGGAATCTGGTTCCCCGGAAACGGCGTGTTGTTCGCGAACGGATCGCGCACCGCCGGCTCCCGCGAGAAGTCCCCTGTTCGCCACGGCGCCGGCGCCACTGTTGGATTCAACAGGTTCTGAATCAGGCTGCCCCGCGTTGTCTCGAACGAGTAAAAGAAGAACGTCTTGTTCCGCCCGTCATACAGCTTCGGGAGGTACACCGGACCGCCAATCGCCGCCCCCGGATTGTGCCGCACTCCGCTTCCGCGCTCTAAAGCAAACGGGTTCCGCGCCCGGAACCATGGCGATGCGTAGTAGTCGAATCCCGACCCGTGCAGATCGTTGCCGCCGCCCTTGCTGACGATCGTGACCTGCCCGATCCCACCGAACTCCGCCGTGTTATTCGCCATATCCACGCGCACTTCTTCGAAGCTCTCAATCTGGCTCACCAGCGGGCTGATCTGCGTCCCGTCATACTGGTTGCTCAGCGTAATCCCGTCGATCGAAGCATCGCTCTGGTTGGCCCGGCTCCCCGCGAATCGCCGCGTCGACGACCCCGCCCCCGCCTGTGTCACCCCCGGCGTCAATCCGATAAAGTTCCACAGCGACCGTGTATTCAACGGCAGCACCTTCAACTGCCGTGCATCCTTCGAATCGCTGATACGCGCCGTCTCCGTTTCAATCAGCGCCGCGCCTTCGCTCACTTCGATGCTCGTCTCCACCGCGCCCACTTCCAGCTTCACATCGATGCGCCGCACGTCCAGCGACACCAGTTCCACGTTCTGTACTACCGCTTCCTTGAAACCTGCCGCCTGCACCCGCAGCGTGTACGTGCCCTGCAGCAACTGCGCCACCGTGTATGCACCGGACTCGTTCGAGGCGCCCTTATACGTGTAGTTGCTCTGCTTGTGAATCGCCGTAATGGCCGCACCAGGCACCGCCGCGCCAGTCGCGTCGCTCACCGTTCCCGTAATCGTCGCGAAAGTCGTCTGCGCCGGAAGGCTCATTACCCCGAACCCGAGAAGCACAATGTAACGAAGCATGATCGGGATAGTATCAAAGTTGACGCCCAAGTTTTTCCCGAACCTTTTCGCGGCACGCCCGTACATCCCAAAGTATGACCGGTGTTGTCCGTGACCTTCGCTACGCCCTCCGCACGCTCCGCCGCGCCCCCGTCTTTACAGTTGTTGCCGTACTCTCGCTCGCCCTCGGCATCGGCGCTAATACCGCCATCTTCACCCTCCTCGATCAGCTCATGCTTCGCCTGCTGCCCGTCAAGGACCCCGAACAGCTCGTCCTCGTCACCACGCCCGGCCCACACATGGGCAACAACCGCGGCGCCAACGCCAGTTCCTATCCCCACTGCCAGGACTGCCGCGAAAAGGCGCAACCCTTCTCTGAAGTCTTCTGCCGCTTCTCCACCCCCCTCTCCATCTCTACCGGCAACGAAACCGAACGCGTCAACGCCGAACTCGTTTCCGGCAATTTCTTCACTGCCCTCGGTGTGAAGCCCGCCGCGGGCCGCGTCTTCAATTCCAAGGAAGACGACCAGGTCTACAAGGGCCACCCCGTCGTCGTCCTCAGCCACGACTATTGGGTCTCCCGCTTCGCCGCCAACCCTAAGATCATCGGCGCCAAAATCTCCGTCAACAGCTATCCCATGACGATCGTCGGCGTCTCGGCCGCCGGCTTCGTCGGCCTTGATCCCTCCCGCTCCCCGCAGATCCGCGTACCCATCCTCATGAAGCCGCTGCTCACCCCAGGTTGGGATGCCCTCGCCGACCGCCGCTCCCGCTGGGTCCAAACCTTCGGACGCCTCAAGCCCGGCTTCACCGTCACCTCCGCGCAGGCCGCCCTGCAACCCCTCTACCGCACCATCCTCGAACACGAACTCACACTCCCCGCCCTACGCGAGATCTCCGCCTTCAACCGCAAACGCTTCCTCGACCGCAAAGTCGAACTCGCGCCCGCCGCCAATGGCTATAGCGAAACCCGCCGCAGCTTTGGCACAGCGCTCATCGTCCTCATGGCCATGGTCGGCCTCGTATTGCTGATCGCCTGCGCCAATGTCGCCAATCTCTTGATCGCCCGCGCCATGGCCCGTCGAAAAGAAATAGCTGTACGCCTCGCTATCGGCGCCTCCCAAACCCAACTCCTGCGCCAACTCCTACTCGAAAGCATCGTCCTCTCCCTCGGCGGCGCCCTCCTCGGCATCCTCTTCTCCGTCTGGACCATCAGCGCCCTCCTCCGTCTCCTGCCCACCGGCTCCACGCCCCTCATGCTTCGCGCCGAACCCGATGCACGCATCCTTGCCTTCAACCTCGGTCTCGGCATCTTCACCGGTGTCCTCTTTGGCTTCATCCCCGCCCTGCAATCCACCCGCTTCGACCTCTGGAGCACCCTCAAGGACGTCGTCGGCGCCATCGCCGGTGGTGCCGGTTCCGTCCGCCTCCGCAAAGTGCTCGTCACCGCCCAGGTGGCTCTCTCCTTCCTCCTGCTGGCCGGCTCCGGCCTCTTCGTTCGCAGCCTCATGAACCTCAAAAACACCCGCACCGGCTTCGAACAGATGGATAACCTGGTCACCTTCCAGATCCAGCCCGCCCTCAACGGCTACAACGAAGACCGCATCCAGGCCTTCTACAAAGACCTTCTTGAGAATGTCCGCACCCTGCCCGGCGTCAAGTCCGCCGCCTTCGCCAGCGTCCCCCTTCTGCACGGCTTCGAATGGGACAGCGAGATGGGCGTCGAAGGCTATACCGCCAACGAAGCCGAAGACATGCAGGCCTTCATGAACAGCCTCTCGCCCGGCTACTTCCAAACGATGGGTATTCCCATTCTCGAAGGCCGCGACATCGACTGGCGCGACTTCAAAAAGCAATCGAGCGCCGCCATCGTCAACCGCAAATTCGCCGACTTCTTCTTCCCCAAGGGAAACGCCATCGGCCGCCGCATGGGCTATGGCCGCGCCGGCAAGAACCTTCGCTTCGAGATCATCGGTGTTGTGGAGAACACCCTCTACGAAGGTCCTCGCGAAGGCGTCCGCCGCCAGGTGTTTATCCCCAATGGCGGCTTCCAGGGCGTTGCGTTCTACGTCCGCGCCGCCAGCGAATCCCGCGCCCTTTACAACGCCCTCCGCGCCGAGGTCACCCGCCTGGACCCCGCCATGCCCATCTTCGAAATGAAGACGCTGGAAAACCAGCTCGATGAGACCCTCACCACCGAACGCCTCATCGCCGCGCTCTCGTCGGCCTTTGGCATCCTAGCCACCATCCTGGCCACCATCGGGCTCTACGGTGTTATGGCCTTCTCCGTGGCCCGGCGCACCAAGGAACTCGGTCTCCGCATGGCCCTCGGGGCCGCGCCCGCCCGCGTCATTTGGCTCGTACTCCGCGAAGTCCTTCTCCTGCTCGCCGCCGGACTCGCCATCGGCCTGCCGATCGCCTGGGCTCTCGCCCGCTACGTATCGTCGCAGTTATTCGATGTCAAACCAGCCGACCTTACCACCGCCCTCGCCGCCATCGTCATCCTGAGCGCCGTCTCCCTTGCCGCCGGGTTCATCCCCGCCCGCAAGGCAAGCCGTATCGACCCGCTCATCGCGCTCCGCTATGAATAACGCCCACGCCCATACACCTAAGCGCCGGGCACAAGACCCCCGTTTATACTAAGAATGTCTGGGCAAAATGCATTTTTTTCTAATCGCTCTTCTCGCAATATCTTTCCCCGCCTACTCGCAAACACTCCGAGGCACCCTTCTCGGCCGTGTCACCGACACCGCCGCTCGTCCTCTCACCGGCGCCGCCATCACCCTTACCGAAGAGCAGACCGGCCGCGTCCGCGGCGCCACGTCCACCTCTGACGGCGACTTCAGCCTGACCCTCCTGCCGCCCGGGTCGTACCGGCTCGACGCCTCCACCACCGGCTACCAGCCCATCACCCGCGACATCACCATCCTCGTCAACCAGGAAATCTTCATCGAGCTTCCGCTGCTCAGCACATCTTCCCGTCAGCGCATCAACGTTTCCGCCGTGGCCGGCCTACTCAAAGCTGAACCCGCCACCCTCAGCACCGTCGTCCCCAATCGCGAAGTCCGTACGCTCCCCCTCGACGGCCGCCGTTTCTACGAACTCGTGCTGCTCGCCCCCGGCACCGCCCCCGCTGCCCCTGGCTCTGCCGGCTCCCTCCGCGGCGACCTCGCCTTTAACGTCAGCGGCGGGCGGGAAGACTCCAACAATTTCCTGCTCGACGGCGTGTTCAACAATGACCCGAAACTGAATGGCTTTTCCATCGCCCCGCCGGTCGATGCCGTGCGCGAGTTCGAAGTCCTCACTAACGCCTACGACGCCTCCTTCGGCCGTGCCGCCGGCGGCCAGGTAAACGTCATCCTCCAATCCGGCACCAATCGCCTGCACGGCACCCTCTTTGGCTTCCACCGCAACGCCGCCCTCGACGCCGCCAACTACTTCGCCCTCCCTGGCACCAACCCCGCCAACATCCGCAACCAGTTCGGCGCCTCCATCGGCGGCCCCATCCGCAAAGACCGCACGTTCTTCTTCGCCGATTACCAGGGCCAGCGCATCCGCGAAGGCATCACCCGCACCGCCAACGTCCCCAGCACCCTGGAACGACGCGGCGACTTCTCCCAAAGCGGCGGCCGCCTCATCCCTATCGATCTCTTCACCCAGCGCCCATTCCCCAACTTCGTCATCCCCGCCAATCGCATCCACCCCATCGGCCAGGCCATCGCCAACCTCTATCCGCTACCGAACCGCGCCGCGCCCGGCCAGAACTTTGCCGCCTCTCCCATCCAATCCGTGCGCGAAGACCAAGCCGATCTCCGCCTGGATCACAATCTCAATCCCGCCTCCGACCTCGCCTTCCACTACGCCGTCAGCGACCGCGATTTCTTCGAACCCTACGCCGCCTCCGGCTCCTCCGCCATCCCTGGCTTCGGAAATAACGTTCCCCGCCGCGCCCACAACCTGATGTTCAGCGAGACGCATATCCTGTCCCCTACCCTGCTCAACGAGTTTCGCCTCGGCTTCAGCCGCACCAGCCTCGCCGTTAACCAGCAGAATCAGGGCACCGACCTTAACCGAGCCCTCGGCCTGCCGCCCACCGCCGCCAACCCGCGCGACGCCGGCCTCTCGTCCATCGGCATCTCCGGCTTCTCTTCGCTCGGCCACGAAATCAACAGCCCCCAACGCAATACCTCCAACATCTACCAACTCACGGACAACGTCAGCCTGACCCGCGGGCGCCACATCCTCCGCTTCGGGGCCGACATCCGCAAACTCGAACAGAACGCCTTCGCCGATGTCCTCTCCCGCGGCCTTATCCAATTCGTCGGCTTCAGCGGCAATGCCCTCGCCGAACTCCTCCAGGGCCTGCCCAGCTACACCGGCCGCGCCCGCCTCGATAATCCCCAACACCTGCGCTCCCAGAGCTTCAACTTCTACCTTCAGGACACCTTCCGCCTCCGCTCAGACCTCACTCTCCAACTCGGCGCCCGCTACGAATACAACACCCCGGCGGTCGATCCCAAAGACCGCGCCAGCCTCTATAACCCCGCTACCGGCGCCATCACTCCCGTCGGCGCCAACGGCATCCCGCGCGCCGGCTATCTCCCCGACCGCAACAACCTCGGCCCGCGCATCGGCCTGGCCTGGGCTCCCGGCCTGCGCCAGGATTGGATGCTCCGCGCCGGCTACGGCATGTTCTTCGACCAAGCGCCCTTAGCCCCCAGCCAGGGCCTCTACTTCAGCCCACCCTACTTCCAGAACCAGCTCTATATCCCTTCCGCCATGTTCCCCATCTTCCTCGACAACCCATTCCCAGCCAACTACCCCGGCTTCGTCCCCAACGGCGCGTTCACCTTTGATCGCAACCTCCGCACCCCCTACGTCCAGCACTGGAACCTCGACATCCAGCGCACCCTCTGGTCCAACGCCGTCTTCGAAGTCTCCTACGCCGGCACCAAGGGCACCCGCCTCATCGCTAACCGCGATCTCAACCAGGCCGCTCCCAGCACCCGCCAGCCCAATCTCCGCCCCAACCCCATGTTCCTTGATGTTCTCGCCTACGAGTCCCGCGCCAACTCCAACTACCACGCCTTGCAGGCCAAATTCACCCAGCGCCTGCACCGCGGCCTCTCCGCGCTCGGTTCCTACACCTGGTCCAAGTCCATTGACGACGCCTCCGGCTTCTTCTCCTCCGCCGGCGACCCCAACTTCCCCCAGGACAGCAACAACCCCGGCAATGATCGCGCCCTGTCCTCCTTCGACCTCCGCCATCGTTTCACCCTCGCTTATGTTTACGATCTGCCCATCCGCTCGCGCCGCATCCTCGCCCGCGGCTGGCAGACCAGCGGCGTCTGGACCTTCCAGTCCGGCCGCCCCTTTACCCCGACTCTGCTGCCGGGCGTCGACAACAGCAACACCGGCCTCCCCAGCATTACCTTCGGCGTCACCAATCGTCCCAACGTCACTGGCGATACGCGCCTCTCCAGCCCGACCCCCGAACGCTGGTTCAATACCAACGCCTTCGCCATGCCCCCCTACGGCACCTTCGGCAATGCCGGCCGCAATGTCCTCACCGGCCCCGGCTATTCCTCTATTGATGTGTCCGCCATCAAAAACACCACCGTTCGCGAAGGACTGGCGCTCCAGTTCCGCCTGGAGGTCTTCAATCTGCTGGACAAGGCCAACTTCAATCTCCCCGATTCCTTCTATGGGTCGCCCAGCTTCGGCCGAGTCCTCTCCGCCGGCCAGCCCCGCCGCGTGCAACTGGGCCTGAAACTGCTATTCTGAGGGCCATGCGCGGGGTGGTTCTTTTCCTCGGTGCGCTGCCGGCCCTGGTGTCCGCCGCCGTCGTGGAAGGCACCGTCACCGACGCGCTCTCCAAGGCCCCCATCCCCAACGCCACCGTCCGTCTCTACGGGGAGCGGGACACCGTCGTGTCCACTAAGTCGGATTCCCTCGGCCAGTTCCGCCTGGAGGATGTCCGCGAGGGCCGCTATCGCCCCGTCATTTTCCACGACGAATACGCCCTTCCTCCCCCACACCACCCCAGCCGGCGTACTCTGCTGGTCGCCAATGGTGGCCCGCCCACCCCGCTGAACGTCGAACTCCTTCCCCACGCCCAACTCTCCGGCCGCGTCCTCAGCCCTTCCCGCCAACCCATCCCCGGCGTGCCCGTTGGCATGCGCCGCCCCTGGGATAAACAATGGACCCAGACCACCCACGCCGACCCCGAAGGCCTATTCCGGTTCCCGCGCCTCGATCCTGGCCCCTGGATCCTCGCCGCGATCCCCCACTTCCGCGTCGAAGCGCCCGCAAGCATAAAAGTACCCAAGCCGATCGACCCACCCCCACAAGGCGATGACGACCAGCCCACCGGCTGGACCACCACCTTCTTCCCAAACGTAACGGATTCCGCTGGCGCCGCTCGCATCGTTCTCCAACCCGGCGCCCGCCTTGATGCCTACGACCTCACCCTCCGCGCCGCGCCGCTTCGCCGCGTCTCCGGCATCGTCCTCGACGAAGACGGCAAGCCCGCGCCGAACGCCGCGGTCCGTCTGGTCGATCAAGCCTCCCAAGGCGCCAACCAGATTTCCGCCACCGCCGGCGCCGATGGCCGCTTCGAGTTCCTCTCCGCCCACGATGGCGACTGGCGCCTCTTTGCGCAAACGCAGCAAGTCACTCCCGCGCGCAGAGGCTTCGCCGAAATCCACGTCTCCCGCCGCGACCTTTCCGGCATCTCCGTCCGCCTGAGTTCGCCCTTCCAAGTCACGGGTAAGGTGGAACGCGATCAGCCGCGCGACGCGGAAGGGAATCGTAGTGTCACGGCTGTCTACCTGCTCCCCATGGAATCCGCCGCCGAAGTGCCCGGCATGAGCTTCCACCAGCAGGACGGCAGCTTCGTCCTAAAGAGCATTTACCCAGGGCGCTACAGCGTCCTGCCAGCCGGCTATGTTCCTGGTTATTACGTCGCCTCCATCCAATACGGTGACCGGGACGTCACCTCGCATCCCATCGAGATCCGTTATCCGCCCCTGCCGCTAAAGATCGTTTATAGCGCCGGCGCTGCCCGCGTGTCCGGTACGGTCGAACGTGCCCCTAACGCCACTGTCGTCCTCATCCCTCGCGACGAGGCACTACGCGATGGCGACCAACATGTTCGCACCGCAAACTGCGACGCGCAGGGCCGCTTCCACCTTGACAGCCTACGCCCCGGCGCCTACTACGCCTTCGCCTTCCAACAGATCTCCGATACCGCCCAGCTCGAAGACATCGAGTTCGTCCGCAAACTCGCCCCATCCGCCACCAACCTCAACCTCAAACACGGCGAGTCCGCCAGCATCGAACTGCGCCTCCAACCCTGGCCCGAATACTAGCTCACCAACACCCGCTCCTGCAAAAAAATCCACAACCCCGGATAATCCCCTCGCTTCACCAGTTGATCAAACCGCTGCGTCTCAGCCTCGTTAAAGAACCTCGTCGCTCCACCCACCAGGGCCTTCCCCATCCGCAACAGCTTCCCATTCAGAAACGCCCGCAGGAAGCGCTTGTCGTCCTCGGCGATATCCGCGGCCGCATCGATCTCGCCCGTCCAGTTCTCCGCGATCCACGCCACTGTATCGGCATGGTCCACCGTCCCTAAACGCCGGATCCGGTCCCGCAGTTGGTCATAGGCGCAATTCAGACTGCGCAGCGACAACCGCCCCGGCAAAGCCTCCAACTCCGCATTCACAAAATCGCGCGTGCTGCGCGTATGCGTGTACTTGCCATACAAACAGCGGTACAACACCTGCGCCGCGTGCTCATGGCCCGGAGCCGAACACGCCCGGTCCAACTGCCATAAATCCAAGACGCTCAGCCATCCGTCTGCCAGCGCCGCCTGTGCCGCCTCCGGCAATTCGCCCAGCACCGTAATCGGCTGCGCGATACCGGTCATGCGGAAAGTGTGAGAAGTCATCGGGGTCTCCTAATCCTCAACGCGAGAAACAAAGGTCCAAATCCATCACGGAGCAACCAGGCTCCCGCACCCAGCGCGGCAACGGCTAAAACCGCACCGTTACCCTGCAATCCGGCATTTGGCTGCCGGACCAGCATCCATGCCTGCGACAGGCACAGCGCCCAGAACAATCCAACAGCCGGTGAACGTAGATCGGTAGAACAGGTAAAAGCCATTAGCAGCACCAGCAACGCCGTCCCGCCCATCACCGCCAGATTGCCCGGGAACTCCCCCGGTGACTGGCTGCGCGACACCGCAAACAGCACCGGCACGGCCGCCGCCATCAACCACCGGCGGCGCCCCGGCAATAACAGCAAAGCCGCGCCGATCGCCACCGCCACCGCCGACGGCAATAACAGCGCGCCCTCCAGCGACTTCGCAAAGAGAGGAATCGCCGGCACCAGCGTGTCCAACCCATCCAGCGACCACAAGCGCGGCCGGAACGGCGTCAGCCAGTCGGCAATCAGCGACCATGCCGCCATCACCGCTCCACATGCCAGCGCCCTCCCTAACGATGCCTGCGCCACCGCCGTCAACGGAAACGCCGCCTGCAGGAACACGTCCGCGCCCAGCACCGCCAGCGTCAGCCCACCCGCCGTGATCAGCGCGCCCAATAACGCCGACGTGCCCAGTTGCACATAGAAATGGTCCAGCGGGGTCGCCGTATCATATGCGCTCAGCCAGCCGGGCAATGCGTTCCCCTGGTCCATCAACGTCAACACAGACGTAGCCACCGCCACTCCCAGGTACAAACGCCAGCGATAGGCATGCCGCGAGAGCCGCCGCAAAAACGCCAGCACCACCGAAACACCCGCCGCTCCCAAAAACGCCGGCGCCAGATACGAGGTCAGCCGTGGCTTCCGATACTCCCGCAGCCACTCCTCCGGCAGCTTGAAATAAGGCCGGAACTGCGTCGGCTCGTCGCCCACCAGCACCAGGCTGTAGCGCAACTCCGCCGGACCGGGAAACTTCGGATCGCGCCACACGAACGAATGGTCACTGCGGTTGTCGCGCTTCTCCTCGCTCGATTCAATCAGCGCCACCTCGCGCCCCGGCAATCGCCCCGCGATATACGCCTGCGCCGCGCGACGCGCTTCGTCCACCGTCAACCGCGCCCCCGCCGCTTTCTCGTCCAACTGGTGATCGTAGCGGTATACGCGGTTCTCCTGATCCACAAACACCACGTGTTCCTCGGCCACCAGCGGCTTCAGAAACCGCACCCGCCACACCGCGTGCGGAATCTCCCGCAGCGCCGTATTCGCCCGCGTGGCCCCCATCTTCTGCCGCAGAAACTCGATCTCCGGCCGGCTCAAATTAGCCGCGAAGTTGATCGAATCCAGCCAGTCTTCCACCTTCACGCCGCGCTTAACCAACTCCGCCCGCGCCGTTTGCAACGCCTCCTCGCGGCCCACGTTCACTTCGAGGAAACCGCCATAGGTCACCGGCTGCAGCGCAAACGCCAATGCCACCATCGCCGCCGCCGTCAGATACAGATAGCGTGCCGGCCACAGAGGTTCCGGCACCGCCGCCGGCGCCTCTTGTGCCTCGACGATCACCCGCGGCGTCTCCTCGGCAACCGCCTCCCGTTCCAACTCCGGCAGAAACCCGCCATGCCGCCAGTAAAGCCACAGCGGTACCAGCAGTGGCGCCAGAATTGCTACTCCCAGCGCACCCGTGTTCAAGCGGAAGTACAGCGATTCGCCTTTCAATAGGAATAGCCCCATCAAAAAGGCATCAATGACAAAGTGCCAGATCAGCGTTGCCGCCAGGCCAAACCGCACCATCACAAAGCCAGCCGCCACGCCGATCAGCCCAACCTCCACACCCCGGATATA